>JAZORR010000045.1:0-82363 GCA_045656705.1 Muribaculaceae bacterium
TTTTCTGTTTGTTTCTGTCGCAAAGGTGAATAATGAAAACATGCAGAAATCATTCAGCATGAAATAATTTTATAATTTCTGTAGTCATTTGGAATTTCTGCTATTTTTTCACTCCCATTACGCGGTCAAAGTCCACTTTCAGGAACTTAACAAAGCGTCCTTTCTTCTCTCTTTTGATTTCGTGGAAGCGGAGAGTGTTATAAACGGACTCTCTGGTAAGGTTGAATTTCTTCATTGCTTCTTGTACTGTGTAGTATTCAGCTTCTTTTTCTTGGCCGGAAGATTTGGATAAGTCGAAATGCAATTTTGAATAGAATATTTGTCCGTGTTCTTTCTTAGATGGTATGTTATTCCGATAGACTTGCGAACGGATGGCTACACGGGTCATGCCGTACTTCTCCTGAATCTCTTCGGGAGTGTACCATTCGGTAAGGTCATTATCAACCTTATACTTAGCAAAAGCAGCATCGATATGCTTCTTGCTGTAATAATTGAACTGACGGATTTTTACTTTTGGGATGTTATGCTCACGAGTGTATGTCCATACCCATTTAGGGTTTACCTTGTACTTTTCTGCTATTTCCTCTGCAGTGTAGTACTCGGCAATATCAAATTCGACTTTTGTTACTACTCGTTCATAAGGCTTGGATTTTAACATTAACTCAATATCAGCTCTGCGTATAAAAGACATTCTTGAACTGATTCTTGATGCTCTTAACTTTTCTTCCTTGACTAATTTGTAGATGTATTGACGAGATACACCCATTACTTTGGCTGCTTGTGAAAAAGTAAAGTACTCTTGGCTCTCTAATCGCTTCTTTACTTCCAACAATTCCTGACTGTGGATGAGTTCCATTCTTCGCTCTTTCATCCGATGTTTGTAACCTCGGCTTGAGCATTGATGACTGCAATAATTAGTGGTGGTCTTTTGCGCTATAAAGGGCTTACCACACCATTGACAAATTCTTTTTACTTCCATGTTATTTTCTCCATATTTTTAATGAAACCATAAAGTTTTAATTTCGCTTTTTGTCTCTCTACGTAAACCATTGTACACACATGTCATCAAATGCCTTAGTGTGACATCGGCCATATTGCGGTAAATGTTCCGCGGTAGAAATACGGTAGAAAAATATGGTGAAAAACGGGTCTTAACCGCTGTTATCTGGAATATAGACAACAAAAAAGCCGCTGAAATTCAGCGACTTCCTTATAGTTGACTCTAATTAGTTACAGTTGTTTACAACAAATCATTTGCCGATGCAGAAGCGGGTGAAGATGGAGCCGAGTATGTCGTCGGTGGAGATTTCGCCTGTGATTTCGCCGAGGTAGTGCATGCATTCGCGTATGTCTTGGCTCACGAAGTCGCCACTGATGCCCATTTGCAGGCCTTCGATGGCGCGTGTGATGGATTCGCTTGCGTGAATGAGTGCTTCGTAATGGCGAGCGTTGGTGACAATGAGTTCGTTGGCATTGTCGGTGTCGGGCAAGGCTGCACATTTTACTAATGTGCTTTCGAGGTGCTCGATTCCGATGCTGTTTTTTGCCGAAATGAATGCTACTTCGCCTCTATCGCCTATGAGTGAACGCATAACGGTTGCGATCTCGTTTTGACGGTCTTCGCTAAGTGTATCGGTCTTATTGACGATGGTGATGAGCGATTTGCCTATGGTGCGTACCAAGATGCGTGTGCTTAGCTCTCGGATAGCATCGAAATGGGTGTTGGCATCAATCACCCAAAGCACGATTTGTGCCTCATCGAGTTTCTTGAAGGTGCGTTCGATACCCATTGACTCAATGGTGTCGTCGGTTTCGCGAATTCCGGCAGTGTCGATGAATCGAAATAGTGTGCCATTGAGTGTGATGGTGTCTTCGATAACATCGCGAGTGGTGCCGTGAATATCGCTCACGAGTGCTCGCTCGTCGCGTAGGAGATGATTGAGCAGAGTGGATTTACCAGCATTGGTTTCGCCCACGATGGCACAAGGTACGCCGTTTTTGATGGCATTGCCTGTGGCAAAAGAGCCTGCAAGTGTGTCGACCTTAGTTTTGATGTATGTGGCAAGGTCGGTGAGGCGACTGCGATCGGCAAATTCCACATCTTCTTCGGTGAAATCGAGTTCGAGTTCGATGAGTGATACAAATTCGAGCAATTTTTCGCGCAATGCCGATAGTTCGCGACTGAATGCTCCACGCATTTGATTGAGTGCAATGCGATGCGCAGCACGCGATGATGATGCTATGAGGTCGGCAATGGCTTCGGCTTGCGATAGGTCAAGACGGCCATTGGTGTAGGCACGACGCGTGAATTCGCCACCAGTGGCAGGACGGCAACCACAATCGATAAGTGTGTTCACGATTTGTTGCTGTATCCAAGTGGAACCGTGGCATGCGATTTCTATCACATCCTCGCCTGTGAACGAGCGAGGATTGCGGAAAAGGGTGAGCACTACCTCATCGAGTGTGTATTGGTTTTTATCGATAATACGACCAAAGTGGGCTGTGTGACTCTTCATATCTTCAAGGTTGGCCCCTTTCCAACATCGACTCACAATGCTGATGGCATCGTTACCACTTACGCGTATCACTGCAATACCTCCCACGCCTGGTGCTGTGGAAATGGCACATATTGTATCCTCTAATTGATTTATCATAATTTATTGAATGTATCTTATGCTGACATCTGCCAATGTTACTTTTTCTTTGATTTTACTACATTCCAACGATTGAAATCGCATGTAGATTCTATGCTCTCCTCCATATCGTCGGGGAGTGAATAGAAGAAGTCGATGCCTGTGAGTTGCTCTATCACATCAATGCTCACAGCATGTTGCTTGAGGCTGCCTTGTGCTTTCTTATTGGGATATAAGAATGCTATGGCACGCATAGGGGTGGCATAAGGAGCGAGAATGGCCTTATACATTTGTCCCGGTACCACCACATCATTTTCGCCAATGGTGGTGTTGATATCTTGCTCGGTGACAATCACTCCAGTGACCACCACAAGTGACTTATCGCGTTTCGCCCAATCGCGCAGTTTTTGTTCGAGTTTGTTCCACGCACCCGAATTAAGCGAACCATTTTGAGGTACCATATTTGTGAGATAGAAACAGTCGTGCATAGCCTTGGCACTCCATTTCATATCTCCAGCTGGAACCATATGTCCGCGGTCGAATCCACTATACTTATAATCGTCGAGCGACGAGCATCCTTTCACCATCACATCTTCATAGAAATTTTTCTCGCGAGGAGTAGGACCATCGGTTTCGTCGTCGGTGAGTTCGTGAACGGTGCAGTATGGAATATGCCATTCAGGCACGAAATAGACAGTGAAACCTTCGTAATCGATGATTTCATGTGAAATATTGCCTGGTATATTCACCTGCTCGAGGTCATTGTAGTGCGTAGGAGAGGTGCAACTATTAGCCTTTAGATGGACAAAGCCCACCACAATCAAAGCAATGAGCAGAAAGGCAAGCACACGCCAGCCGTTACTTGTTTTTTGTTTATTTCGAGTCTTCTTTTTTGCCATAAATGTGATGAGTTTTCTATTACTTCTGCAAAGTTACAAATTTTATGCTAAGATTATAAACCAAGATATATATTATTCCTTCAATTAAATATTAAGATATGGCCATAAGTTTTCATTCCAAAGATTTCGATCAAGGTCGCATATTTCCTCGCCACCAAGTGAGAGCATCTTGGCATAGAAATCTTTATTGTGGTCGCGAACGAAACTATGTGTAAGTTCGTGGATACATAGTGCCTCAAGACTCTTTTCGGGCAGTTGCACGCACCTTGCACTGAATGTAACATCTTGGGTAACAAAGTAGTAAAAAGCCGAGCAATTCTTTAGTGTCTTAACGACAACACAATTTCGATATGGGACATTTATGCGTTCCGACACTCTTTGCAATATTGGAGGTATTACTATCTGCGCACACTGATAGATAACCTCTCTCACCTTTTTAAGTATAGTTTCTTGAACATAGATGTAATTGAGGTCTGCACTTTGCGGAAAAGAGACGTAACAATCGCGACCATCGAGGCGAGTGTGGTAACTATCGCTATTGCCTCTTGTGACCAATAGTTTGAAATGGTGAGTGTCGAGTGTGTAGCCATCGTAAAACCTTGTTTTGCCGTCGCAAGTCCAATCTTTGTTGATATGCTCAATGGTTTCTTTAGCAAAATGGAACAATTCAACAAATGTATCTTTCATTTCGCCAGTCACAACAGATTCGTTTATGTTGTATCTTAACTGTGGTCTCTCGGGACCATTGATATTCTTTTTAGCCTTCACATTACCAATGCCATTGATGAAGCAACTCATACTGTCGGGAATGGAGACATCGTTAAGCTGCTCCAAACGCTCTTGCACCCACGCCCAAGAGTTTCTTTCGGAGTATGCTATACGATTATAAGCAACTTCATACAAGTCTTTTGCCAAGATTAGGTCTTTTTTCACACCTAAACCATACTCATAACAACTTGCAAGCCAAACCTGCGAGATGCTTGAGTGTTCTTTGACTATGCTCAACAGAAAGTTCTCAGCAGCCTCCTCGTACCTTTTATTATTGTAAAGTTCATAGCCTTTCTCAAAATAATCTATTCTTCCCATTGCGATATCAAAGTTGTGGTTAATTATTCACTATCGCTACTTTAATTACTCCATCTTGTTTGTTCTCAAAGATGTGGTAGGCTTCTTCTATTTCACTCAATGGGAAACGATGAGTGATGAGTGGTGTGGTGTCGATCTTACCAGCTTCAATAAGGCGAAGGACTTCTTCGCAATCGCAACCATCTACGCCACCCGTTTTGAAAGTGAGATTTTTGCCATACATTTCGGGGAGAGGAAGAACTTGAGGTTGGTCGTAAAGGGCCACCACCGTAACGATGGCATTTGGGCGAGCACATTCCCAAGCAAGACGGAAGGTATCTTCGGCTCCAGCCACTTCGAGCACTCGGTCGGCTCCTCCGTGATCGCTATGCTTCGATACAAAGTCGTTACACGCTTCGGGAGTGGTGATCAACACATCGGGGTAATGTGTTTGAATGAAGCGTCTTCTTTCATCGGACTTCTCACAAATGATGATGCGTTTCGGTTTCTTCAACATCACGCAAAGCAATGTGCAGATGCCTGTAGGCCCTGCTCCTATGATAAGAACGGTATCTTCTTCGGAAATCTCAGATATGCGTGCCGCCCAAAAGCCTGTGGCAAGGACATCGCCCACAAGCAGGGCTTGTTCATCGGAAACACTATCGGGAATGCGATTCAGTCCTTGGTGGGCAAGTGGCACACGCACATATTCAGTCTGACCACCATCGATGCGACATCCCAATGCCCAACCTCCGTTGGGGTGGGTGCAATTGTTCACATAACCATTTTTGCAGAAAAAGCATTCTCCACAAAAGGTTTCAACATTTACGGTGACTCGGTCGCCCAGTTTCACATTGGTGACTTCCACCCCTACTTCCTCAACAATACCCACCATTTCGTGTCCTACGGTAATGCCCAGAACGGCACGAGGCACACTTCCGTGCTTGATATGCAAATCGCTGGAGCAAATGCTACCCATAGTGATGCGTACAATGGCATCGGTGGGTTCGATGAGCGTGGGCTTCGGTTTTTCGACCAAAGCGAACTTTCCTTTTTCTATGTATGTGTATGCGAGCATAAAATTCAATCAATTAACTAAATGTATCGTAATTCAGCCTTTACGATAGTGTAAATTTACAAATAAAATTATGATTCTATGGAAAAACTATTTATAAAAATTCGGCATACACTATATGAGAGAGAAAAAACACCGAGAGATGGGAATCTCTCGGTGTTTTTGGGTTTCTATAAAGAAGTATGTGGGTTATTCTTTTACGCCTGCAAGTTCAGGGTCGATCATGATGCGTCCACAGTATTCGCATACGATGATTTTCTTACGCATCTTGATTTCAGCTTGGCGTTGTGCTGGGATACGGTTGAAGCAACCACCACAAGCGTTACGTTGTACATAAACTACACCAAGACCATTGCGTGCGTTTTTGCGAATGCGCTTGAAAGCTTGAAGAAGGCGTTCTTCGATCTTGTTTTCAAGTTTTTTAGCCTTATCGCGTAGTTTTTCTTCATCTTGCTTAGTTTCAGAAACGATTTGCTCTAATTCGTTCTTCTTTTCGTCGAGGATGTGATTTACGTCGGCAAGGTGTTCTTGTGTAGCAAGCACTTCTTTATTTTTGTTGTCGATCTTAACCTTGAAATCGTTGATTTTCTTATTTGCGTGTTCAATTTCCAAAGTTTTGAATTCGATTTCTTTAGTCAAGAAGTCATATTCTTTATTGTTTTGCACGTTACCTTGTTGAGCAGTATATTTTTCAATCAACAATTTAGCTTCGCCAATTTCGCGGTTTTGGTTGTTGATTTCGTTGCCCAACTCATCAATTTCAGTTTTAAATTTTTGGATGCGAGTTTCAAGACGAGCTACTTCATCTTCTAAGTCTTGAACTTCCAAAGGTAGTTCTCCTCTGATGGTCTTGATTCTATCCACTTCAGACAATATGGTTTGAAGTTCGTATACGGCCTTCAACTTTTCCTCTACTGTCATTTCTTTTTCTTGTTTTTTATCAGTAGCCATAGCTTACAAATAATTTATCGGATTTTTTTCTAATTCAGCGTATTGAACTGCAAAGTTAGGAATTTTTTTTGTAAAAATCTCACTAAAAATCTCTTTTGTGAAATGTTCGCTCTCATAATGTCCGATATCGGCTATAAGAATGCGCTCACTCACGCCTTGAAATTCGTGATATTTCACATCACCTGTGACATAAACATCGGCATGGTGTGCTATTGCATCGTTCACAAATTCGGCACCAGCACCACCACATATAGCCACTCTTTTCACTTTCTTTGTGGCATCACCAGCATAGCGTACTGCTCCCACACCGAATATTTCTTTCACTCTTGCAAGAAAAGCGAGAGCATCTTGGTGTGAAGGGAGATCGCCCACCACGCCGAGACCTGATTGGGCATCTGCTTGCGGACAAAGCACTGTGATGTGTTCAAGCCCCATCTTACGGGCAATGAGATGCGACACCCCACCCCAAGCACTGTCCATATTGGTGTGTGCCGAGTAGATGGCAATGTCGCTTTTAATAGCACGCATCACTATGCGTTCTATGTGGCTCTTGCCTGTGAGACTCTTCAGCCCTCTGAAAATGAGTGGATGATGAGTGATAATAAGATTGAGTCCCTTTGCAATTGCTTCGTCGAGAATAGCCTCGGTTACATCCAAGCATAGCAGTGCACCTGTGGCCTCTGCATCGGCATCGCCCACTTGCAAACCACAATTGTCCCAACTCTCTTGGAGTGAGAGAGGTGCCATTTCTTCTATCAATCGTGTAACTTCAGCTATCTTCATATTTTTAATATTCCCTTAATAGGTAATTACTTCTTTGCAGCAAGTTTTTCTTCGTCGAGCTTGATGAAAAGTTCTTCAAGTTGTTCTGGTTCGATTTCGGCAGGCGAATCGTTCATCATATCGCGACCTGAGTTATTCTTAGGGAACGCAATAGTATCGCGAATACTATCCAAACCAGCAATCATAGACACGAAGCGGTCGAGACCAAATGCCAAACCTGCGTGAGGAGGTGCTCCATACTTGAATGCACTCATTAGGAAGCCAAACTTTTCGTTGGCACGCTCTGGAGTGAAACCAAGAAGTTCGAACATAAGGTTTTGCAATTCTGGTTCGTGGATACGGATACTACCACCACCAAGTTCTACACCATTCATCACCATATCATAAGCGTAAGCACGCACAGCACCTGTATCGGTCTTCAAAAGTGCGATATCTTCCTTGTTAGGCATAGTGAATGGGTGGTGCATAGCATAGTAGCGTTGAGTTTCTTCGTCCCATTCAAACATTGGGAAGTCAACCACCCAAAGTGGAGCAAATGTATCCTTGTCGCGTAAGCCAAGTTGATTACCCATTTCAAGGCGAAGTTCGTTGAGTTGCTTGCGAGTTTGAGCAGTCTTACCGCAAAGGATAAGCACCATATCGCCAGGTTTAGCACCACAACGGTCGGTCATCTTCTTAAGGTCTTCGTCGGTATAGAACTTACCAATGCTACTCTTGATAGCACCATCAGCTTCAACCTTAATCCAAACAAGGCCTTTAGCACCAATTTGAGGACGCTTAACGAAGTCGGTCAACGCATCGATTTGCTTACGAGTGTAGCCTGCGCAACCTTCGCAGCAGATACCACCCACATATTCAGCGCTATCAAATACCACGAAATCGTGACCTTCGGTCAAATCCTTCAATTCTACAAACTTCATTCCGAAGCGAATATCTGGCTTATCGCTACCATAATACTTCATAGCATCGGCCCATGGCATGCGAGGGAATGGTTCAGTGAATTCAAGACCACGAGTAGCCTTGAAAATGTGCTTCACAAGACCTTCAAATAGGTTCAATACATCTTCTTGGTCGACAAACGACATTTCGCAGTCTATTTGAGTAAATTCTGGTTGACGGTCGGCACGCAAGTCTTCATCGCGGAAACATTTTGCAATTTGGAAATAACGGTCGAAACCACCCACCATCAACAATTGCTTGTACAACTGTGGAGATTGTGGCAAAGCATAGAATTGTCCTGGATTCATACGAGAAGGTACCACGAAGTCACGAGCACCCTCTGGAGTAGATTTTGTAAGGATTGGAGTTTCTACTTCGAGGAAATTGTGGTCGTTGAGGTAACGACGAAGTTCGAAGCAGATTTGCGAACGCAATTCAAGATTCTTTCGCACTGCATTACGACGCAAATCGAGGTAACGGTATTGCATACGCAAGTCGTCGCCACCATCGCTATTATCTTCGATAGTGAAAGGAGGTACTTCACTCTTGTTCAACACATTTAATTCTTCGGCAATGATTTCGATGTCGCCAGTAGGAAGATTGGCATTCTTGCTCGAACGCTCAGCCACTACCCCAGTCAATTGAATCACATATTCACGACCAAGACCATTGGCAGCATCGCAAAGAGCCTCATTCACCTCGTTGTTAAACACTATTTGAGTGATACCATAACGGTCGCGCAAATCCACAAACGTCATTGCACCCATCTTTCTCAAGCGTTGCACCCATCCTGCAAGCGTAACCTTTTCGCCCACATTAGCTATGCGCAATTCGCCACAAGTTTTACTTCTGTACATACTACTGTTTTATATAGATTTTAATTATTTTCAAATTCATTGATGCCTACTTGGCACTACAATATGCAAAAATACAACAATATCACGAGATTTCTCACATTTTAGAAGCAAAAAAGGCTGAAATGAAAATATTTTTTACTTTTTTTCGTAAAAAAATGGTCAACCTATTGCACAATTCAAAAAAAGTGCCTACCTTTGCATCGCAATTCAGAAATGAATGCAATCGGGGTGTAGCGCAGTCCGGTTAGCGCACCTGCTTTGGGAGCAGGGGGTCCCAGGTTCGAATCCTGGTACCCCGACAACGAAAAGGAGTTACAGAAATGTGACTCCTTTTTTCTTTTTTGTGTAATACTCACTACCTGAAACTATCTCGACACGAAAGCAATCAGAATTTGCTGAGATTGAGAATGAAATGATTTCCGAACGACCTTCATCATTCGGAAATCATAGTTGGGAATTGCTACTCAAAAGTGAACTTAATGATGCCAAAGTAGGTGTATGGATCATCATATTCATATTTATTGATGAAGTCCATCATTTCGTCCTCAGATTTATCACCTCTCTCCACTCCCATCTTAGAGCACCATTCTTGTATTACATCTTCTACGGTATCATAAATGCCATCAGATAAATTCTCAAACGGTTCTTCTCCCGAAGATAATACATAACACTTTTCGGGGAAAAAGTCGCCCTCGTCATGAACGCGGAATACGAGGCACCCCGGTTCTATCTCACGATAACTAATGCTAAGTGCATCGCCAAGAGTCTCATTGATGACATAGAATAAATCGTGACATCCCACCCAAGCCGTGCAAGTGTGCAATGTAAGCAAATACACATCTGCGTTCTCGTCAGATTCAAGCTCTGCATAGTTGATATGGCCTCTTACTGAAATTTGTCGTTCACGATAGTCTATTCCATAGCGTTCGGCTAATTCGTCGAGCCAAACTTCTTCTGAATTCACATTCATAGACTCAAGAGTGTCCCACAAATTCTTCACAGCCTCGTGTGTGCCAGTAATCTTATAAGTGGTATAACAGTGGTTTGCCATATTTTAAAGTTTTAATCTAAATGTATAGTAAATATATTATGAGTTTCTACCTATATATATCAAAAAAATGGAAGAGATTTACTAACCGAACACAGTTTTGATATTTTTTAAGATTTTATTCACAAATAAGCCACAATTCATAGAATTTCAATCTATTTAACTGAGTAGCAAAAGCCAACCTATCCGTAATGGGATAAGTTGGCTTTTGTAGGTTTTAATCGTGGGGAGCAAGAATGTTAATCTTCTAATACTCCAAGATAGTCGAAGCCAAGATTTTCGATAGTGGCTGCTATTGTGGCATCGTCGGCTTCGCCCACTACGATGGCTATGCCTGTGATGTGGTCGGCTTTTGCCATTTCTACTCCAGGGAGTGCCTTGAGGGCGCGCTCTACGCTTGCCGAGCATCCTCCGCAAGCCATTCCTGCTACTTTATATTTCTTTTCCATATATTTGTTTGAGGAATTACATTTATTAAAAAAGCGGAAGGGAAATAGTTGCATTCACCTTCCGCCATGGTAATAATATAGTTGCTAATTTTTTACTTCTTCACTCGGTTGTAACGCTTGTTCAATCCGTCTACTACTTCCTTAGTAACTTCATATTTTTGGTCCATATAGAAAGTCGCTGTCTTTCTCAACACTGCATTGAAACCTTTTTCTTGGCAATAAGCCTTTAGGTAGTTGTTGATAGAGTCGTTGAGTTGGAGTTGGCTTTGCACCATTTCAGTTTGAATGTCGCGTTGTAGGCGTGCAAGATAGTTTTCGGCATCGCTTTGCATCTTTGCAAGCTTGTTTTGGTCGGCAGCAAATTGCTCTTGCGATAGGTAACTATTGTTTTTGTACTTAGTTTCCATATCGGCAGCAAACTTTTGCATTTCGCGCGCACGGCGTTGTTGCTCGTTATCAAATTGGTTAGTACGGCGAAGCATAGCTTCATTGATATCTTTAGCGAGATTGTATTGCGAAAGCAACGAATCTTCGTCGATGTATCTGATGACCATAGCAGGTTCTTCAGCCTTCACTTCAGTTGCATTAGCAGCTTCTACTTTCTTTTCGCCACACGATGTAAACATCGCAATACCCATAAACATTAGTACAAAACTAAAAAGTTTTACCATAATTTTCATTTCTTTATCTTTTATGATTTTTTCAATTATTATTTCGTTTTATTAAGATTCGCACGAAGTGGATTTATTGCATTTTCGCCCTAAAAAGGGCTTGTTTTTGTCAATATTTTCACACTTATGCTAAATTTTACTGCAAATATACCGATTATTTGCTCTACTCAAATTATTTTTTGTAACTTAGAGGGCAAATAAGGATTATTTTAACATAATTTTCCAATTTGAGATACTATTAACAATATATTTACAATTTAAAAAACTGTATTATGACACTTAAAGACTTAAAACCAGCTATGGTTTGGGAAATCTTTGACCAAATCACAAAAGTGCCTCGTCCTTCTAAGAAAGAAGAAAAAATTATTGAATATTTGGTGAACTTTGCAAAGGAACACAACATCGAATATAAGGTGGATGGTGTGGGTAATGTGGCAATGTTTAAGCCAGCTACTCCTGGTTGCGAAAACGCTCCTGCAGTGGTGCTTCAATCACACATGGATATGGTGTGTGAGAAGGCCAGCGATAGCACTCACAATTTTGAAACAGATCCTATCGAAACTCATATTGATGGTGAATGGCTATATGCCAACAAGACTACTCTTGGTGCCGACAATGGTATAGGTATGGCAGCAGGTCTTGCTGTAATGATCGACAATACTCTTGTACATGGTCCTGTGGAAGCTCTATTCACTGTAGACGAAGAAACAGGTATGACTGGTGCTAACAACCTTGGCGAAGGTATGATTCAAGGCAACATTATCCTTAACCTTGACTCAGAAGACGAAGCTGAAGTATTTATCGGTTGTGCTGGTGGTATCGACACTACTGCATTCTTCAAATATGAAGATGAAGCTGCTCCTGCTGGCTATGAATATATCAAGGTAAATATCAGCCGCCTACTTGGTGGTCACTCAGGTTGTGATATCCACCGCGGTCGTGCATGTGCCAATAAGTTGATGGCTCGCTTCATTTGGGCAGAAATGAAGAAGTTCCCAGTGGCTCTTGCTTCAATCTCTGGTGGTAACCTACGCAATGCTATTGCTCACGAAGGTGAATTTGTGGTGGGTGTTCCTGCTGCCGATAAGCACACTCTTGTGGCAGACCTTAACCAATTCATCGCTGATGTGGAATTTGAGTTCAAGGGTATCGAACCAAATATGACATTTGAAATTGCAAGCGCAGAAGCACCTGCTACCGTTATCGACGCTAAGACTGCTAAGAACCTTATCTACGCTCTTTACTGCGCTCCTCACGGTGTGATTGCAATGAACCAAAATATTGAAGGTTTGACTGAAACTTCTACTAACCTTGCTTCGGTGAAGATGAAAGAAGACAACACTATCGTGGTTACTACTTCTCAACGCAGCTTGATCGAAAGCTCAAAGATCGATATCTGCCGTCAAGTGGAATCGGTATTTGTGCTTGCTGGTGCTGAAGCTACTCATGGTGATGGTTACCCAGCATGGCCAGCTAATGTAGATTCTGAAATTTTGAAGATTTCTATCAAGGCTTACGAAGAACTTTATGGTATCACTCCTGCAGTGAAGGCTATCCACGCTGGTCTTGAATGTGCCCTATTCCGTGCTAAATATGAAAACTTGGATATGGTGTCATTTGGTCCTACTCTTCAAGATGTACACTCTCCAAAGGAACGTATGCACATCCCTGCAGTAGAAAAATTCTGGAACCACTTAGTGAAAATCCTTGAAATGGTGGGTAAGAAGTAATTCTATACTACAACATAAACTCAAAATGAGGCGCAAATTCGTGATTTGCGTCTCATTTTTGTTTAAATACAGTATTCTCAGCCCTTACAGTTGACAAAAAAGAAAAAGAGATACCCAAATTGGGTATCTCTTTCGTTATATAATCTGTAATATTTCAACTGATTATTCTGCAGATTCAGCTGCTGGAGCTGCTTCGTCTGCTTTCTTTGCCTTGCTACGACGAGTGCGAGTAGCCTTCTTTGCGTCTTTCGCAGTTTTAAGCATGTTTTCGTTGTAGTCAACAAGCTCAATGAAGCAAGTCTTCGCGTTGTCACCAAGACGGTTACCAAGCTTAAGAATGCGAGTGTAGCCACCTGGACGGTCAGCGATCTTTTGTGAAATGTTTTGGAATAGTTCAGTTACAGCTTCCTTGTTTTGAAGGTAACGGAAAACTACACGACGATTGGCAGTATCATCAGTCTTAGCACGATTGATAAGTGGTTCAGCGTAAATACGCAAAGCCTTTGCCTTAGCCAAAGTAGTGACGATTCTCTTGTGCATGATAAGAGACACAGTCATATTAGCCAAAAGCGCATCGCGGTGAGATTTAGTACGACCAAGGTGATTGAATTTTTTATTATGTCTCATCGTTATTATTCTTTATCTAATTTATACTTTGAAATATCCATTCCGAACGAAAGGTTCAGATTAGCAAGCAACTCATCAAGTTCAGTCAAAGACTTCTTACCGAAGTTACGGAACTTCAACAAGTCAGTTTTATTGAAGACTACCAATTCGCCCAAAGTTTCAACTTCAGCCGACTTCAAGCAGTTAAGCGCGCGTACTGAAAGATCCATATCCACAAGTTTGGTCTTCAAAAGTTGACGCATATGCAACACTTCTTCATCAAATTCTTCGATGCCTTCGCATTCAGTAGTTTCCAACGCGATCTTTTCGTCAGAGAACAACATAAAGTGATGTATAAGTATCTTAGCAGCTTCCTTCAAAGCATCCTTAGGAAGGATTGAGCCATCAGTAGTAATTTCAAGTATAAGTTTCTCGTAGTCAGTCTTCTGCTCTACGCGATAGTTTTCAATCGCATATTTAACATTGACAATAGGAGTGAAGATAGAATCAATAGCAATCACATCGATAGCATCATTAGGATTCTTATTTTCTTCGCTTGGCAAGTAACCACGTCCCTTGATGATTGTCAATTCAAGATTGAAACTAGCGCTTGGATCCAAATTACATATAACTAAGTCTGGATTAAGTACTTCAAATCCCGACAAAGCTTTGTTAATGTCACCGGCTTTGAACACTTCCTGACCCGAAACTTTCACTGTAGCCTTTTCGGTTTCGGCATCTTCAACGACTCTCTTAAAGCGTACTTTTTTCAAGTTCAAGATGATGTTAGTAACATCTTCTTTCACGCCCGCGATAGTGTCAAATTCATGCTTTACGCCATCGATACGGATATTTGCGATAGCATAACCTTCAAGAGAAGAAAGTAAAATGCGACGCAATGCATTACCTATAGTAACACCATATCCAGGCTCCAATGGTCGGAACTCGAATTTTCCAAAGAAATTGTCGGCTTCCAACATCAACACCTTATCAGGCTTCTGGAATGCTAAAATTGCCATAGGATCTCTTATTTAATATTATTGTTTAGAATACAACTCGACGATCAACTGTTCCTTGATATTTTCAGGAATATCTTCTCTTTGTGGGATGTGAAGCATCTTACCACCCTTCACACTTTCGTCCCACTCAATCCAAGGATATTTGCTGTGGTTGAAACCTGCAAGTGAATCTTCAATCACTTCAAGTGACTTACTCTTTTCACGTACTGCAACTACTTCACCTGGCTTCACTGAGTAAGAAGCGATGTTAACAACGCTACCGTTTACAGTGATGTGACGGTGAAGAACAAGTTGACGAGCAGCTGCACGAGTGCGAGCAATACCAAGACGATACACTACATTGTCAAGACGGCATTCAAGCAATTGAAGCAATACTTCACCTGTAACACCTTCTTTACGAGATGCCTTGTTGAACAAGTTGCGGAATTGCTTTTCCAAAACACCATAAGTGTATTTAGCTTTTTGCTTTTCCTTCAATTGAGTACCGTACTCAGACAACTTTCTTCTCTTATTGTTACCGTGTTGTCCTGGTGGGAAATTTCTCTTAGCAAGAACTTTATCTTCACCGAAAATAGGTTCGCCAAACTTACGAGCGATTCTTGATTTAGGTCCGGTATATCTAGCCATTTTTCTTTTAAATAATTAAAGTTGATGAATCCTCGGAGTGCAGCCGCGATTGCAGAGAGGTTGAATAATTGCAATCCATTCACTACTCGGACTCGTAAATAAATGTATTAAGAGTTCTCTCGATTTATCTATTAAACTCTTCTTCTCTTAGGAGGACGACAACCGTTGTGTGGAAGTGGAGTAACATCTACGATTTCTACAACCTCGATGCCTGCACCGTGAGTAGCACGGATAGCAGATTCACGACCATTACCAGGTCCCTTAACATAAGCCTTAACTTTTCTCAAGCCAAGGTCGAATGCTACCTTTGCACAATCTTCTGCTGCCATTTGAGCTGCATAAGGAGTGTTCTTCTTAGAACCTCTAAAGCCCATCTTACCAGCACTTGACCATGAGATAACTTGACCCTCGCCGTTAGCAAGGCACACAATAATGTTGTTGAAAGAAGAATGTACATGAAGTTGACCGATACCGTCAATCTTTACATTACGCTTCTTCGCTGCGACTGTTTTCTTTGCCATACTTAATTATTATTTAGTAGCTTTTTTCTTGTTAGCAACAGTTTTCTTGCGACCCTTACGAGTACGCGCGTTATTCTTAGTACTTTGTCCTCTAACTGGAAGACCGATACGATGACGAATACCACGGTAGCAACCGATGTCCATCAAACGCTTGATGTTCATTTGGATTTCGGTACGCAAGTCACCTTCTACTTTGTAATTTTCGCTGATAACTTCACGCACTTTTGCAGCTTGCGCGTCAGTCCAGTCCATTACCTTAATGTTCACGTCAATTCCAGCTTTTTCCAGAATTGTCTTAGCAGCGCTACGGCCAATACCGTAGATGTAAGTCAAGGCTATTTCACCTCTCTTGTTTTGGGGTAGGTCTACCCCTACTATTCTTACAGCCATATTCTTATAAAATATTTATTTCGCAAATAATAATAAATATTATCCTTGACGTTGTTTATACTTAGGATTCTTTTTGTTAATCACATACAAGCGACCTTTGCGTCTTACGATCTTGCACTCTGGGGTACGCTTCTTAATTGATGCTCTTACTTTCATATTCTTAATTTTTTATTTGTATCTAAAAGCAATTCTTCCTTTGGTTAAATCGTAAGGTGACATTTCAACTTTCACTTTGTCACCAGGTAGTATCTTAATGTAGTGCATTCTCATCTTGCCCGAAATGTGAGCAGTGATTTCATGACCGTTTTCAAGTTCTACCTTAAACATTGCATTTGACAATGCTTCTACGATTGTTCCATCTTGTTCAATAGCGGTTTGTTTTGCCATATTATTTCTTATATTGATTTATCTCCAAGTACTTCTTCTATATATTCAAACGATGAAAGAATGTCGGCCTTACCATCTACTATAGCAATAGCATGCTCGTAGTGAGCTGATGGTTTGCGATCGCGAGTGCGACAGGTCCATCCGTCTTTTTCAAAAACTACATTCTTGCTTCCCATATTAATCATTGGTTCGATGCAGAATGTCATTCCGTTCTTGATAAGAGGACCGGTACCTCGTCGGCCATAATTTGGGACCTCTGGATCCTCATGGCATTTCTTTCCGATTCCGTGACCTGTAAGTTCTCTCACCACAGTGTAACCGCGTTTTTCGCAATATTCTTGGATAGCACTTGCTATATCTCCAATACGATTGCCTTCGACGGCTTTTTCAATACCCACATAGAGCGATTCTTTTGTAGTCTTGAGCAGATTTCTGACTTCCGGTGTGACTTCGCCTACACAGAATGTATAGGCGGAGTCTCCGTTAAAGCCGTTTATTACTGCGCCACAGTCCACCGATACGATATCGCCTTCTGAAAGCACATAGTTTGAAGGTATTCCGTGCACTACGTTCTCATTTACTGAGATGCATAATGTGTTTGGGAAACCATATAGTCCTTTAAATCCAGGAACAGCACCTTGCGAACGTATGAATTCTTCGGCTATTTGATCGAGCTTGAGAGTTGTTATACCCGGCTTCACCCATTTTGCCAATTCTCCGAGTGTTTTTGCCACTACAAGATTGGCTTGTCGAAGCAATTCTATTTGTTCTGCAGTTTTAAGATAAATCATTTTTCAACAATATCTCTTAATATCCGCTACCTGTTGTACGTCCCTTAAGCTTGCCGCTCTTCATCAATCCATCATAGTGGTGCATCATCAAGTGGCTCTCGATTTGTTGCAATGTGTCAAGAACGACACCCACCATAATCAATAGTGAAGTACCTCCGAAGAATTGAGCGAAGCTTTGGTTCACACCACATACGTTTGCGAAAGCTGGCAAAATTGCCACTACGCCCAAGAACAATGCTCCTGGCAATGTGATGCGTGACATAATTGAATCAAGATATTCTTCGGTTTTCTTACCTGGTTTTACACCAGGAATGAAACCATTGTTGCGCTTCATATCTTCAGCCATTTGTGCTGGACGCACTGTGATAGCTGTGTAGAAATATGTAAACGCTACAATCATCACGAAGTAAATAGCGTTGTACCAGATTCCGTTCATATCGGTCAATGCACGAGTGAACGAGCTTTGACCATTGCTGAATCCTGCCAAAGCAACAGGGATGAACATAATTGCTTGCGCAAAGATGATTGGCATAACGTTAGCAGCATTCACCTTCAAAGGAATGTACTGACGAGCACCACCGTATTGCTTGTTACCGATAATACGCTTTGCATATTGTACTGGAACTTTGCGTGTACCTTGCACCAAAAGAATTGCACCTGCGATTACAGCGAATAGCATTACAATTTCTACCAAGAACATCACAAGACCACCTTGAGCAGTTGTAAGACGGCTTGTAAATTCTTGTGCGATAGCACCTGGGAATCGTGCAATAATACCCACCAAGATAATGAACGAAATACCATTACCAATACCCTTATCTGTAATTTTTTCACCAAGCCATAGTACAAACATACTACCAGCAGCTAAGATAATTGTAAGGAATGCAGTAGTCCAAAATCCGAAGTTAGCTTCGCCTCCAGCGGCACTTACTTGCACTTGCAAGTTTACCAAATAAGCTGGACCTTGCAAAAGCAATATCACTACAGTCAAATAGCGCGTATATTGGTTTATTTTCATACGTCCACTTTCGCCTTCGCGTTGCATTTTTTGGAATTGTGGTAACACCATTCCAAGCAATTGGATTACGATAGAAGCGGTGATGTATGGCATAATACCCAACGCAAAGATAGACGCTTGAGCAAATGCACCCCCTGAGAACATATCAAGAAGTTGCATCAATCCGCTACTTGCGAAATTTCTCAAAGCATCGATCTCACTTGGAGAGATTCCAGGAAGAACCACATGACAACCGATTCGGTAGATAACTACCAAAAGAATAGTCATTGTGATTCGCTTCCTCAAATCATCAATCTTCCAAATGTTTTTTGTAGTTTCAATCAGTTTCATCTACTTTAAATTTTTTGGATAGAACCTCCAGCAGCTGTAATAGCTTCTTCAGCCTTCTTAGAGAAAGCGTTAGCTTCTACTGTAAGTTTAGCAGTCAAAGTACCATTACCAAGAACCTTAACAAGCTTCTTCTTACCTACTAGACCTGCAGCTACCAAATCAGCAACTGTGATTGTTTCAACATTGTTTGCTTCAGCATAAGCTTGCAAATCAACCAAATTGATAGCCTTGTATTCTACGCGGTTATTGTTCTTGAAACCAAACTTAGGTACACGGCGTTGAAGAGGCATTTGACCACCTTCAAATCCCACCTTAGCACTATAACCAGAGCGAGACTTTGCACCCTTGTGACCACGTGTAGAAGTTCCACCTTTGCCAGAACCGGCACCACGACCTATTCTCTTACCCTTCTTGTTAGAACCAACAGCAGGTTGCAAATTACTTAAATTCATATGTTTCAAATATTTTAAGCGTTAGTCACTTCTACAAGGTGACGAACTTTGTTAACCATTCCAAGGATAGCTGGATTTTCTTCCTTAACTACCACTTGATTCATTTTTCTCAAACCAAGAGCTTCCAAAGTTCTTTTTTGAACTGCTGGACATTTGATTTTGCTCTTTACTTGCTTTATCTTAATTGTAGCCATCTCGTAACAAATTATTATCCGTTAAACACTTGTTCCAATGAGATACCGCGATTTTGAGCCACAGTCATAGGACTTCTCATTTCACTCAAAGCTGCAATTGTAGCCTTCACAAGGTTGTGAGGGTTTGATGAACCCTTAGACTTTGCAAGCACGTCGGTGATACCCACACTTTCGAATACTGCACGCATCGCACCACCGGCCTTAACTCCAGTACCTTGAGATGCAGGCTTCAACATTACGCGAGAACCGCCAAACTTAGCTTCTTGGCCGTGAGGAATAGTACCCTTGTGTAGAGGTACTCTGATAAGGTTCTTCTTCGCAGCTTCAACACCCTTAGCAATTGCTGTAGTTACTTCATTTGCCTTTCCAAGACCATAACCTACGATACCATCTTCGTTACCTACTACTACGATTGCAGCGAAGGTAAATGTGCGACCACCCTTAGTTACCTTAGTAACGCGGTTGATAGCTACCAAACGATCCTTTAGTTCGATATCGCCAGCTGTTTTAACTCTATTATTCTTAATTGCCATAATTTCTATTAAAATTTAAGTCCGCCCTTACGAGCACCATCAGCCAATGATTTCACTCTACCGTGGAACAAATAGCCGTTACGGTCGAACACTACAGATTCAATTCCAGCTTCCAAAGCCTTCTTTGCAACAAGTTCGCCAACCTTAGCAGCGATTTCGCTCTTTGTTCCTTCTTCAATACCCTTAGAAGAAGCTGCAACCAATGTCTTACCAGCCAAATCGTCGATTAGCTGAACATAGATAGCCTTATTACTTCTAAAAACACTCATACGAGGACGCACTGCATTACCAGACACTCTACCACGAATACGAGCCTTGATTTTATTTCTTCTCTGTATCTTAGTTACCATACGATTGTCTATTTATTATTTGGCAGATGCCGATTTACCTGACTTACGACGAATAACCTCGCCAACAAACTTAATACCCTTACCCTTATATGGTTCAGGCTTGCGGAATGTGCGAATCTTAGCACATACTTGACCTAACAACTGCTTGTCAATAGACTCAAGAATGATAAGTGGATTCTTATTTCTTTCAGTCTTAGCTTCAACCTTCACTTCAGGTGGAAGTTGAAGATATATAGCATGTGAATAACCTAATGCAAGTTCAAGCACTTGACCTGTTGATGTTGCACGGTAACCCACACCAACCAATTCCAACTCCTTCTTGTAACCTTCGCTCACACCTACTACCATGTTGTTGATCAAAGCACGGAAAAGACCGTGTTGAGAACGGTGTTCGATACCATCAGTTGGGCGAGTAAGTGTCAACACATTACCTTCTTGTTCCAACATGATGTCTGCGTGAACTTTTTGAGTCAAAGTACCCTTAGGACCCTTTACAGTTACAACATTTTCTTCATTCACAGTTACGGTTACTCCAGCAGGTACCGCGATTGGTAATTTACCTATTCTTGACATTACAATACCCTCCTATTAATAAACGTAACACAATACTTCGCCACCAATTTGTTGAGCCTTAGCTTCCTTATTGGTCATAACACCTCTTGAAGTAGAGATGATTGCGATTCCTAAACCATTCAATACTCTTGGCATATCTTTGTAGCCAGTGTATTGACGAAGACCTGGACGAGAAACGCGAGTCAAGCTCTTGATAGCGTTTACTTTGTCCACTGGATCATACTTCAACGCAATTTTGATTGCGCCAGAAGGGGTACCATCTTCTACAAACTTGTAGTTAAGGATGTATCCCTTTTCGAAAAGGATTTTTGTGATTTCCTTTTTCATCTTAGAGGAAGGGATTTCAACGACTCTGTGTTGAGCCTTGATCGCATTCCTCAATCTTGTTAGATAATCTGCTATTGGATCAGTCATAAAAAAATTGTTTAAATTGATTCGGAATTTCCGAACAATATTTAATACTCTCTTTTAGCTTGTTAAAAAATTCTCAGTTTACCAGCTCGCTTTCTTAACGCCAGGTATCAAACCTGCAGAAGCCATTTCGCGGAATTGGATACGTGAAATACCAAATTGACGCATATAACCCTTAGGACGACCTGTGATTTTGCAACGATTATGCAAACGCACTGCAGAAGCATTCTTTGGAAGAGCTTGCAAGCCTTCATAATCACCAGCAGCCTTAAGCGCAGCTTTCTTAGCTGCATACTTAGCCACTAGCTTTGCACGCTTCACTTCGCGAGCTTTCATTGATTCTTTTGCCATACTTTAGTGTCTATTTATTTTGTGAATGGTAAACCAAATTCCTTCATCAATTCGTATCCTTCTTCGTCGGTCTTGGCAGTAGTCACGAAAGTGATGTTCATACCAGTCATCTTGTTAACAGAATCGATATTGATTTCAGGGAAAATAATTTGTTCAGTGATACCTACAGTATAGTTACCGCGTCCGTCAAGCTTTCCAGGGATACCCTTGAAGTCGCGAATACGAGGCAATGCGATGCGAATGAAGCGCTCCATGAATTCGTACATGCGTTCGCCACGCAAAGTAACGCGAGCACCGATAGGCATCTTTTTACGTACCTTGAAGTTAGAAATGTCCTTCTTAGACAAGGTAGCTACTGCCTTTTGACCTGTGATAGCAGTCAATTCGTTGATTGCAGTCTCGATAATTTTCTTATCTTGAGTAGCATCACCCAAACCTTCGTTAAGAACGATCTTAAGAAGCTTAGGAGCTTGCATCACAGTGCTATAATTGAATTTCTTCATTAGAGCAGGCAATATTCTTTCTTTGTATTCATTTTTCAATGTTGCCATTACTTAATCTCCTCTCCTGATTTCTTTGAATAACGTACTTTCACTCCATTTTCGTTAACGCGGTGACCAACGCGAGTTGGCTTGCCGGTCTTAGGGTCAACCAAGTTAAGGTTAGACACATTGATAGGAGCTTCCATTTTCACAATGCCACCTTGTGGGTGCTTAGCACTAGGCTTGGTACTCTTTGATACCATATTGACACCTTCTACAACTGCCTTACCTTTGCTAACAAGAACGCTCAATACGCGACCTGTTTTGCCTTTGTCATCACCAGCGTTTACGTAAACTGTGTCACCCTTTTTGATATGTAATTTAGCCATTATCTATAGATTAATTATCAATTAGAGTACTTCAGGTGCTAATGAAACGATCTTCATGTTAGTAGCACGCAATTCACGAGCTACAGGGCCGAAGATACGAGTTCCACGAAGTTCACCTGCATTATTCAACAACACACATGCGTTATCGTCGAAACGGATGTAAGAACCATCAGCGCGACGGATTTCCTTTTTAGTTCTTACGATAACTGCTTTTGATACAGTACCTTTCTTTACATCAGAAGCTGGAATTGCATGCTTCACAGTCACTACAATTACATCACCAACCGATGCATAACGGCGGCCTGTACCTCCAAGAACGCGGATACATAGTACTTCTTTAGCACCACTGTTATCTGCAACTGTCAATCGGCTCTCAGTCTGTATCATATTATTACTTCACTTTTTCAATTATTTCTACCAATCTCCATCTCTTAGTCTTGCTCAAAGGACGAGTTTCCATCAAACGAACCTTGTCGCCTACGCTACATTCGTTCTTTTCGTCGTGAGCATGGTATTTCTTTGTCTTGTTGACAAACTTACCATAAATTGGGTGCTTCTCTTTCCACTTGATTGTTACAGTGATAGTCTTGTCACCCTTGTTGCTAGAAACAATCCCAATTCTTTCTTTTCTTAAATTTCTAGTTTCCATTTATTCGGGGATTATTTTGATTGTAATTCGCGAGCTCTAATCTCGGTTTTCATACGAGCAATCTCTTTTCTATCCTTAGTAATCTTTGAAGGATTGTCAAGAGGAGAGATTGCGTGGTTGATTTTAGTTTGCAAATAAGCCTTTTCAGCCGCATCAAGTCTTTCCAAAAGTTCCTTGTCGCTTAATTCTTTAATTTCAGCTTGTTTCATATCCTTAAAGTATTACACATTTTGAGATTCGTCGTAGTCGCGGCGTACGATAAACTTAGTAGCAACTGGAAGCTTTTGAGCAGCCAAACGCAATGCTTCCTTAGCGATATCGTAGCTAACGCCTTCTACTTCAATTAACACTCTACCTGGGGTAACTGGTGCCACAAAACCTTCTGGAGCACCCTTACCCTTACCCATACGCACGTCAGCTGGCTTGCGAGTAATAGGTTTATCAGGGAAAATTCTAATCCAAATTTGACCTTGACGTTGCATATAACGGGTTACAGCGATACGAGCAGCCTCGATTTGACGACCTGTAATCCACTTGGTCTCAAGAGTCTTTATACCAAAAGAGCCGAACGCTAGAGTTGTACCACGGTGAGCAAAACCCTTTTGAGTTCCATGTTGTACTCTTCTGAACTTTGTTTTCTTTGGTTGTAACATTGTTCTGTAATTTCAGTCGATTAACGATTGTTCTTTTGCTTTCTGAAGCCACCTCTACGTGGTGCTCCGTTGTTATTTCCACGACCTTCCTTTGTGTTGTTTGAGAATTGAGGAGCAAGGTCACGCTTACCGTAAACTTCACCCTTACAAATCCAAACCTTAACGCCGATGATACCCACCTTTGTCAAAGCTTCAACCAAAGCGTAGTCGATGTCTGCGCGAAGAGTGTGAAGTGGAGTACGGCCTTCCTTAAACATTTCTGAACGAGCCATTTCAGCACCATTCAAACGGCCACTTACTTGCACCTTGATACCTTCTGCGCCCATACGCATAGTAGATGCGATAGCCATCTTCACTGCACGACGGTAAGCGATCTTACCTTCGATTTGACGCGCGATGTTACTAGCCACGATTTGCGCATCAAGTTCTGGACGTTTTACTTCAAAGATATTGATTTGAACGTCGCGATCAGTGATTGACTTCAATTCTTCTTTCAACTTGTCAACTTCTTGACCACCCTTACCGATGATAAGACCTGGACGAGATGTACACACTGTAATAGTGACAAGTTTAAGAGTTCTTTCAATTACAATACGTGAAACACTTGCTTTTGCCAATCTCGCATTAAGATACTTGCGGATTTTGCTATCTTCAAGCAAAGTATCGCCATAATTGTCTCCACCGTACCAGTTAGAATCCCAACCTCTTACGATACCTAAGCGATTACTTATCGGATTTACTTTTTGTCCCATATCTTAAGCTAAATTTATGCGTTAGTAGTTTCTTTAGTACCCACGAACAATGTTACATGGTTTGAACGTTTGCGAATTCTATATCCACGACCTTGAGGAGCTGTGCGAAGACGCTTCAACATTGGAGCGCAATCAACGAAGATAGTAGTGATGAACAATTCTCCGTTTTCAGCTTTTCTTTCATTCTTTTGTTCCCAGTTCGCGATAGCAGAGCGAAGAAGTTTTTCTACTCTTGCAGCGGCTTCTTTATTTGAGAATTTAAGCAGACCCAAAGCTTGGAACACTTCTTTACCACGCACCATATCAGCGACTAAGCGCATTTTGCGAGGAGAAGTTGGCACATTCTTCAACTTAGCGAAAGAAACCGTCTTCTTAGCTTCCTTGATTTTCTCAGCCGATTCTCTTTTTCTTTTACCCATTGTATTATTAATTCTTTTTTTTATCAAAAATTGTTATATCCCGGGTCCTAATTATTTTTTCTTGTTACCACCGTGTCCACGGAAAGTACGAGTAAGAGCGAATTCGCCCAACTTGTGACCTACCATATTTTCAGTAACATAAACGGGAATAAACTTATTACCATTGTGTACTGCGAAAGTGTGACCTACGAAATCTGGAGAGATCATCGATGCACGAGACCAAGTCTTGATTACCGCTTTCTTTCCGCTTTCTTCCATAGCAGCAACTTTCTTTTCAAGTTTCACGCTGATAAATGGACCTTTCTTTAATGAACGACTCATAATTTACTAATTAATCAAATTACTTCTTTCTTCTTTCAATAATGTACTTTGAAGAATGCTTCTTCGGAGCACGAGTCTTAAGACCCTTACAGTATTGACCATTGCGAGAGCGTGGGTGACCTCCTGATTGACGACCTTCACCACCACCCATTGGGTGATCAACTGGGTTCATAACAACACCACGGTTGTGAGGACGACGACCTAACCAACGAGAACGACCTGCTTTACCTGAGCGTTCCAATGCGTGGTCTGAGTTACCTACTACACCTACTGTAGCCTTGCAAGTAGCAAGAATCTTACGAGTTTCTCCCGAAGGCAATTTGACAATAGCATAATCACCGTCGCGTGAAGTCAATTGTGCGAATGTACCAGCACTTCTAGCCATCATTGCACCTTGACCTGGTCGCAATTCAATGTTATGAATTAATGTACCAACAGGTATTTTGTTAAGCGGAAGCGCGTTACCTACCTCAGGTGCTGCTTCTGCTCCACTTACGACTGTAGCACCAACCTTTAGACCGTTAGGTGCAATCATGTAAGCTTTAGAGCCATCAACATAGTAAAGCAATGCAATACGAGCAGAACGGTTTGGATCGTACTCGATAGTCTTTACAGTTGCTGGCACACCGTCTTTATTTCTCTTAAAGTCAATGATACGGAACTTACGTTTGTGTCCGCCACCTACATAGCGTGTTGTACGGTGGCCTTCGTTGTTACGGCCACCGGTAGAACGCTTTCCGACTGTAAGAGATTTCTCTGGTGTGCGAGTAGTGATATCGTCAAACACACCAATAACTTTGTGTCTTTGCCCCGGTGTTGTGGGCTTGAATTTTCTTACTGCCATCTTTTAAATTAAATATTGCTATAAAAATCTATAGTTTCTCCTTCTTTGAGAGTTACAACAGCTTTCTTAAACGCAGGTTTTTTACCGCGGATAATACCAGCCTTAGTGTAACGTTGTTTTGTCTTACCTTCGTAATTCATTGTGTTAACCGAAACTACCTTTACGCCGTAAAGTTCTTCCACCAAGCTTTTGATTTGGTACTTATTAGCGTCTGGAGATACGCAGAAAGTATAGCGGTTAAGCTTTTCGCTCAACGCTGTAGCCTTTTCGGTTACGATTGGTTTAATCATTATTTTCATTATATACCTCCTTTAATTATAGTTGGTTCAACACATCAACACTGCTCTCAGTCAACACCAACGCCTTATTGTCAAGAACATTGTAAGTATTTACCTGAGCAGCAGTAATTACATTAGCACTTTGAATATTTTTCGCCGACAAATATACGTTATTATTTTGAGATGCTAAAACCAAAAGCATTTTCACGCCTTCTAATTTAACATTTTTAGTAAAGTTTACGAAATCTTTAGTTTTTGGAGCCTCAAAATTGAAATCTTCTACTACCAAAATTTGATTGTTAGCAGCCTTTGCCGACAATGCTGATTTACGAGCCAAATCCTTAACTTTCTTGTTAAGTTTGAAACGATAGTCACGAGGACGTGGACCGAAAACACGACCACCACCTACAAGAAGTGGAGAGTTGATGTCACCGCGACGAGCGCCACCACCACCTTTTTGCTTACCAAGCTTACGAGTAGAACCTGCAACTTCGCTTCTTTCTTTAGCCTTATGAGTACCTTGGCGTTGGTTAGCCAAGTATTGCTTCACAGCAAGATAAACGACGTGCTCGTTTGGAGTGATACCAAACACTTCATCGTTAAGCACGACCTTCTTACCTGTGTCTTCACCTTTGATGTTATATACTGCGAGTTCCATTATTACTTTTCAATTAATACGATTGAACCTTTACATCCTGGAACTGAACCCTTAATCAAAAGAAGATTGTTCTCAGGCATAACCTTAATCACTTGTAGATTTTGAACAGTCACACGCTCATTACCCATTTGACCAGCCATGCGCATTCCCTTGAATACCTTAGCAGGGTAAGAACAAGCACCGATAGAACCTGGAGCGCGAAGACGGTTGTGTTGACCGTGAGTAGATTGACCTACACCACCAAATCCGTGACGCTTAACAACACCTTGGTAACCTTTACCCTTAGATGTACCTGCGATATCAACGAATTCTACACCTTCAAAAAGGTCAACTGTGATAACATCGCCTAATTTGTACTCTGCTTCAAAATTTTTGAACTCGGCCAAGTATCTTTGTGGAGCTACACCAGCTTTCTTGAAGTGACCAGCCATAGGAGCTGTAGTGTGCTTGTCTTTCTTTTCAACAAAGCCAAGCTGAATAGCTTCATAACCGTCGTTTTCAATTGTTTTAACTTGAGTAACAACACAAGGACCCACTTCGATAACAGTGCACGGAATATTCTTACCGTCGGCACTGAATACGGATGTCATTCCGATTTTCTTTCCTAATAATCCTGGCATTTCTCTTAATTTTTAATTTTCTTAATCACTTTTTTTTGTTGAATAACTCGATTTTAGATTGGATTACACCTTGATTTCTACTTCAACGCCACTTGGCAATTCAAGCTTCATCAAAGCGTCAACAGTCTTAGCAGTTGAGCTGTAGATGTCGATCAATCTCTTAAAAGAAGACAATTGGAACTGTTCGCGTGACTTCTTGTTAACGAAAGTCGAACGGTTCACAGTAAAGATTCTCTTGTGAGTAGGAAGTGGAATTGGACCGCTTACTACTGCACCTGTTGCCTTCACAGTCTTAACAATTCTCTCAGCCGATTTATCAACCAAGTTGTGATCGTAAGATTTTAATTTAATTCTGATTTTTTGGCTCATTGTATTTTATAATAAAATATTATTTCAATAAATCTACGCGTCCATTGCATTCAGTCAACACAGCCTTAGCAATAGAAGTGCTTACTTCAGCATAGTGAGAGAATACCATAGTAGAAGTTGCACGACCTGAAGTGATAGTACGCAACGCAGTTACATAACCGAACATTTCAGCAAGAGGAGTCTTAGCCTTAACGATGCGAGCACCAGAGCGGCTTGATTCCATACCTTCTACTTGACCACGACGCTTATTCAAGTCACCGATAACGTCACCCATGCTTTCTTCTGGAGTAACTACTTCAACCTTCATGATTGGTTCCAAAAGAACTGGACCAGCCTTTTCGCAACCCTTCTTAAATGCTTGGATAGCACACAATTCGAATGACAATTGGTCAGAGTCTACTGGGTGGAAAGAACCGTCAAGCAAAGTAACCTTCAATTGTTCGATTGGGTAACCTGCAAGTACACCATTCTTCATTGCAGTAGCAAAACCTTTTTGTACAGAAGGGATAAATTCCTTAGGTACGTTACCACCCTTCACTTCGTCAATGAATTGTAGGTTACCTTCGAAACCTTCGTCAACTGGTTCAATGCGAACGATGATATCAGCGAACTTACCGCGACCACCAGTTTGCTTCTTGAATACTTCACGAAGTTCCACTGGAGCTGTGATAGATTCCTTATAAGTAACTTGAGGACGACCTTGGTTACATTCTACCTTGAATTCGGGACGTAGACGGTCGATAATGATATCCAAGTGAAGCTCACCCATACCGCTGATAACTGTTTGACCAGTTTCTTCGTTAGTTTGAACTGTAAATGTAGGGTCTTCTTCAGCAAGCTTTTGTAGACCAACACCAAGCTTATCAAGGTCTTTTTGAGTCTTAGGCTCAACTGCGATACCAATAACTGGATCTGGGAATTCCATTGATTCAAGAACGATTGGAGCATCTTCAGCACAAAGTGTGTCACCTGTGCGAATATCCTTGAAACCAACACCAGCACCGATATCACCACAACCGATAGCTTCCATTGGGTTTTGCTTGTTTGAGTGCATTTGGAACAAGCGAGATACACGTTCCTTCTTGCCTGAGCGAGTGTTGAACACATAGCTACCAGCAGCAACAGAACCAGAGTAAACGCGGAAGAATACAAGACGTCCTACATATGGGTCAGTTGCAATCTTGAACGCAAGAGCTGCAGTTGGTTCGTCGTAAGAAGGCTTACGGATGATTTCTTCTTCAGAGTTGTCTACTGAGTGACCTACGATTTGAACGCAATCAGCAGGGCTTGGCAAATAAGCACAAACTGCATCAAGAAGAGGTTGTACACCCTTATTCTTAAATGAGCTACCGCAAAGCATTGGAACGATTTGCATCTTCAATGTAGCGTTGCGGATTGCACGCTTGATTTCAGCTTCTTCGATAGTAGATGGATCATCGAAATATTTTTCCATCAATTCATCGTCGAATTCTGCGATAGTTTCAAGCATCTTATCGCGCCATTCTTCACATTCAGCCAACATATTTGCAGGAATTTCTTCTACTACATAACCGTGGCTTTCGTCAGATTCTGGCCAGAAATATGCTTTCATCTTTACAAGGTCGACAACACCCTTGAAAGTTTCTTCTGCACCGATTGGCAATTCGATTGGACATGGATTAGCACCAAGAACATCGCGCATTTGGCGAACTACTTCGAAGAAGTTTGCACCAGAGCGGTCCATCTTATTTACATAACCAATACGAGGTACATTATATTTGTCGGCTTGACGCCATACAGTTTCAGATTGAGGTTGTACACCACCTACTGCACAGTAAGTAGCAACAGCACCGTCAAGTACACGCAAAGAACGTTCTACTTCCACAGTAAAGTCCACGTGTCCAGGAGTGTCAATCAAGTTTACTTTGTATTGTTGATTGTCGTAGTTCCAGAATGCAGTAGTAGCAGCAGATGTGATAGTGATACCACGTTCTTGCTCTTGCTCCATCCAGTCCATTGTAGCACCACCTTCGTGTACTTCACCAATCTTGTGAGTAAGACCTGTGAAATAAAGGATACGTTCAGAAGTTGTAGTCTTACCGGCATCGATGTGAGCCATGATACCAAGATTACGCGTAAAAATTAGTTTTTCGTCTAACTTGCTCATAGTGGTATATTATTAAAATCTGAAGTGAGCGAATGCGCGGTTTGCTTCTGCCATGCGGTGCATATCTTCCTTACGCTTGTAAGCACCACCTTGTTCGTTGAAAGCATCAACGATTTCAGCAGCCAACTTATCAGCCATAGTCTTACCACCACGCTTGCGTGCATATAGAATAAGATTCTTCATAGAGATAGACTCCTTGCGATCCGGACGGATTTCAGTAGGAACTTGGAAAGTAGCACCACCGATACGGCGAGACTTTACTTCCACTTGAGGAGTAATGTTTTCAAGCGCCTTCTTCCAAATATCAAGCGCTTCCTTTTCTTCGTTAGGCAACTTGTTCTTCACAGTTTCAAGTGCTGTATAGAAAATAGTATATGCGGTATTCTTCTTACCGTCATACATCAAATGGTTGACGAATTTTGATACTCTTACGTCACCGAATACTGGGTCTGGCAATACGACCCTTTTCTTTGGCTTAGCCTTTCTCATTTTTTAATTTTTACAAAAATTTCGTTTTTGCTTGCTTGGTTGTTTTTTTCCTTACTTTCTTCAACGACATTCTCTTATGCCGTTTACTCAACCGTAAAATAATCAATCCAATAAATCAAAAACTCAGTTTAACACTTTGTTTCTTTTTTCTCTGTTAATCAGGGAATGATTTCGACTTTTTGTTTTTCTTAGTCAGATAATCTTACTTTTTGTCCTTTGGACGCTTAGCACCGTACTTAGAGCGGCGTTGTGTTCTACCAGCTACACCTGCAGTATCCAATGTACCTCTAACGATGTGGTAGCGAACACCTGGAAGGTCCTTAACACGACCACCACGTACCATCACGATAGAGTGTTCTTGCAAGTTGTGTCCTTCTCCTGGAATGTAAGAGTTAACTTCCTTACCATTAGTCAATCTCACACGAGCAACTTTACGCATTGCAGAGTTAGGCTTCTTTGGAGTAGTTGTATATACTCTCACGCACACGCCACGGCGTTGTGGGCAAGAATCCAAAGCAGGAGACTTACTCTTGTCTTCCAAAGCTACTCGGCCCTTTCTAACCAATTGTTGAATTGTAGGCATTTTGTTCTTTTTTTTGCTTTATTAATTATTAAATAAAATATGTAAATTTCATCTTTTATTTTTCGCACATTTTCACGCTCATTGCTTGCCTCACTTTTGGGTTTAGCTCACATTTACGCACACTACGCACGAAAAACTTTGCAAAGATAATCACTTATTTCCGAATCACCAAACATTCTCAGAGTAGCAAATAAGCAATCAGCTACACATTATTTATATATAGAGGTTCTGAAGCCCCATTTTATAAGGGTTTTCGGCGTTTTACACCCTACACCACTTTTAGAAAGGTTTAACATACTTTAACTCTATACCTTTCAAATCTTTGTCGGAAAGTAGCAATTCTTCCTTTTTTAGTGGCCAATTGATGGCAACCGTTTCGTCGTCGAAACGAAGAGTTTTTTCAGCCTGAGGAGCATAGAAGTTGTCCACCTTATATTGAAACTGAGCCACATCGCTCAGCACCACAAATCCGTGAGCAAATCCACGAGGCACGAACAGCTGTTTTCCATTTTCGGCACTCAATTCCACAGCCACATATTTTCCGAATGTAGGCGAATCGCCACGAAGGTCGACGATAACATCGAGGACCGCTCCACGCGACACTCTTACAAGTTTGGCTTGTGCAAATTCGCCTTCTTGAAAATGCAACCCACGAAGCACGCCATAAGATGACATGCTCTCGTTGTCTTGCACAAATTTCACACCTGGGATATGCTTTTCAAATTCTTCTTGTTTCCACACTTCAGAGAAATAACCTCTTGCGTCGCCGAAGCGTTTAGGAGTAATCACAAAAACACCTTTTATGTATTGTTCTTCAAATTCCATAATATAGTTACTTTATTTATCACAAAAATACTAACTTTGCACCAAAATCGGAAACTTTATGAAAAATATTATCTTATTTGATATATCTAATGTGAGAGAGAATCTACTTCCTCTCACTTTTACGCGACCTATTGCAGATATAAGAATAGGTATCACTACTATCAGAGAAAAATGGGAACTACACTTTAGCGATATGCAGTTTTCATATTGGACAGCAGAATACCTAAATAAAAAGTTTGCAACAGTTGCCGACGAGGATAATATCTTCATTGCTGGACACATTATCCCCGACAACAATATAGTGAATGCTATTAAGAAATTGGATAAGGGCGAATTGCTAACAAGTGTAGATGGAGGTGAAACCATCGCATTCAGAGGAAGCCTTAATGACTTTGAGCAACAAGTACAATCAGCCATAATAAGATATGAATATAACTTCACATCTATCCAATGGCTTTACGATATATTCTCTAAAAATGACGATGTGCTGAATGAAGATTTCCGTGCTATCACAGTGGGCAAGACTTCTCAACCACTGAGCGAAACCAATACAATAATAGGTAATCCTTTTTTTGAGGATGGAACGCCAAAAATCTTCATCGAAGAGGGTGCATCGGTGGAGGGTGCATTTCTTAATGTGAGCAAAGGTCCTATATATATAGGTAAGGATTGTGAAATAATGGAGGGCAGCTGCGTGAGAGGTCCTTTTGCAGCTTGCGATCATTCGGTGGTGAATATGTGCAGCAAAATATATGGTGCTACCACTCTCGGTCCGTATTGCAAAGTGGGTGGCGAACTGAATAATGTGGTGATGATAGGCTATAGCAATAAGGCTCACGATGGCTTCCTCGGGAATGCCGTTATAGGCGAATGGTGTAACCTTGGTGCTGGATGCACGGCTTCAAACCTTAAGAATGATTACACCGAAATAAAACTTTGGAACTACCCTTCTCACCGCTTCCTACGTACCGGTTTACAATTCTGCGGACTAATCATGGGCGACCACTCAAAGGCTGGTGTGAATAGCATTTTCAATACCGCTACTGTGATAGGTGTGGGCGTAAACATCCATGGCACAGGTTTCCCAAGAAATTTTGTACCAAGTTTTTCGGAGGGTTCGAGTGCTGGATTTACCGACGTATCATTAGTGAAATTTTTCTCTATAGCCGAGCGTGCAATGGCACGCCGCAATGTGGTGCTTACTGAAACCGACAGGGATATGTTTGAAAGCATCTTCTCATTTGCCGATAACTATAAATAAGCAGAGGCTAAGATAATAAAAATGGGACGCTCAAGTGCGTCCCATTTTTATTATAATCATCATTTTTGAAATTCATTGATTACCTACAACTCATATTAAGGTAGATTAATTAAGATTGTAGGTGTGGACACTTGTGCCTGCTGCTGATGGCAGATAGTTTATACCCCACCAACACATTTGCAACAATACAAACGAAATAACTAACATCCACAGCGACACTTTTGTGTGCTTCGGGAATCCTACTCTCACATGGATATAAGTAAGGTAAGAGAACCACGAAATAGCTGCCCAAGTCTCCTTTGGATCCCACGACCAATAGTGTCCCCACGCTTCTTTTGCCCATAATGCTCCTGCAAGCATCCCCAAGGTCATAAATGATACACCCACATTCACCAAATTGTCGCAAATGGCAATTTCTTTATCAGACTTGTTGTATTTCTTGGTCCACAACAAATAGATACTCATCACTGCCGATGCTCCTAATATGGCATAGGCAAACATATATACTATGACATGTGGCGCAAACCATGGACTCTGCAAGGCTGGCATAAGGGTTTTGTTGTGTATCTCGGGATTGAAAATATTGACACACACAAAGACTAACGACAATATGGTGCTAAACGATAGAATCCATTTGTATTTCCATCTCGAATACACTATCACCCCTACCAATGGAAGGAAGAAGGAGTACCATAGGCGAGTTTCGCCCATAGTGCGTAATGGCGGACGCTCCAACGATGCCCACATCATTGCGATAAACGAGCCAAATATTATTAAACCGAGTGTAGTGACAATGCAAGACACCTTTTCACGGCCTTTGAATGCCTTATACGCTCCGAAAATCCACAATAGAACTGAAGGCAATGCAAAATATATAAAATCGTCCCAACTTATCATTCTTTTGTCTTCTTTAGGTTTCTACTTGGAAAAACAAACATAAACAAGGCTCCAATGACCATCATATAGATACCTGCGTATACCCATGGTAACCATGGATCGGACACAAGTTCGAAGATACTGATATCGCTCCAACGGCCTTTCTGCTCGTCGTAACTTAATTGGTACACTTTCCAGCCTTCAATCTCTACGGGTTTGTTCACCTCAATAATAGTGTCGAACTTAACACCACTTTGCGAATACATCTGCACAGTAGATGCGAAGCGTTTTGGCTCGCGAGGAATCATAACAAGACTCCATTCATCATTCAAACGGAGGGAATGATAAGGAAAGGCAAAACTACCACAGCTCACCCATCCTTCTCGCACCACATTACCATCGGGCGATGTGACTTTCACCTTTACAGCAGATGCAGCACCTGTGCTATGCCATTCTACGAAACGAATAGAATCACCTTCCACCATAGAGGCAGCCATATCAAGCACCTCAAGCACTTGAATTTTCCATCCACTCAAGATGCCTTGCGAAGCAGAATCTTCCACCAAGAATTGTTCAGACTTATCTTCGGCAAGCTGCGCGCCTGTGGTGTTGTTGATGATCATAAGTTTAGGGGGATATTCATCGATAGTGAAATCCTTCAATTCGATAGCCAACGGCAATTCCATCACCTCACCTCTCTTATCCATCACACGCCATTCGGTTTGCCCCACCTTGGTGTGCATAGTCACTCTATTCATATCGGCACTACCAAGCACGGCACACACCAATACAATGAACATACCCAAGTGATTGCACAAGAAAGGAATTTGCTTCAGACTAAATCGGCAAATACTGCGAATAGACACAAGCCCTAAAATAGTAGCAGCCCACCAATATACGAGAACAAACGGCCAGCACGATACCATCTTTGAGAATCCAAGCACGTCGCCATTATCTACATTATGTGGCACCTGACGGATAATGCCCATAAGGAAAGTCATGACTACTACAGCAATAAACGATGGTATGGCTGCATAAAAAGACATTGCCCAACGAATAAAATATATTCGTTGGCGCAATGCATATAATACACAAAGTATGAATACATATATAGCTAAAATCGCTATATTGAGGGGCATCGCAAAAAAGTCCCAATTTATGTTGCCATTAGTGAGTTGAAGTACAATACCAACAATCACCAAACCGACACAAATAGATACACCTTCTACTACCCCCCAAGGTCTTTTCCACATAGGCCTAATCAAATCATTCGTCCGTTAGCCTTTGCTTGCTTCAACCATTCAGGTTCCACTTCCTTTAGGAATTTTTCCTTTGCATCCTTTTCAGCAGGGATATCAAGACCTATATATTTTTGAGCTTTTTCTTTAGTAGTGATATCAGGCATAGGAACATCCTTAGTGTAGCCATGCTTTACAAGAACCTTAGCCACAGCCATGCGAGCTTGCAATGCACGATCAAGACCATGAGAAAGGATTCTTTGAATTTCTTGAGGAGCGTGGAAAGAACCACCGTGAGAAGCTACAGCAAAGTCCCAACGCCATTGAGATTGACGAATCAAATCCAACACAGGCTTCATTTCGGCTTCAGTAGCACCCTTTTCCCAAGCAAACTTAGCTTCGATGTGAGCAGCAGCAAGTTCTTTTTCCAAACGATTGCGAATTTCGTTGGCCTTGCGTTGACGATCGTATACATTATTCTTCAAAGTTTCTTCACTTTCACGGTGACACACTTGACAAGTGCGATCGATCATAGCCAATGGGCTTTGGATGTGGTGGTCGCTATACTTCACACCACCTTCGCTCTTATAAGGCATGTGACAATCAGCACAAGAAACGCCTCTTTGTCCGTGAATACCAAGCATTGCCACTTCATAACCTGGGTGTTGAGCCTTAAGGATAGGAGTTTTGCTCAACTTATGAGTGTAATCGGCATAATTAACTTCATCGTAATAGCGTTCCATATCTTCAACTGTCATACCCTTATCCCATGGGAAAGTAACATATTTTTCTTCGCCCTTGAAATAGTATTCGACGTGACATTGAGCACAAACCAAAGAACGCATTTCTTGAGGAGTGGCCTTAGTAATGTCTTTACCTTGACGTTCGAAAGCTTCTATCAAAGCAGGACGGCTGATCTTCAAATCCATAGTTTCAGAATCGTGGCAATCGGCACAACCGATAGGATTCACCACTTCAGCACCTAAAGCGGCCCATTTACCCTTATAGAACTCGCCTACGCCAAGCTCTTGCATCAAACGAGGCACATCAGGGCTCTTACAAGTCCAACAGTTAGCCGACATAGGGCCATCGTTTGCAGTCATAGGAGCACCAGTTCTCAACGAAGCACGTATATCTTCCACAGCATACATGTGACCACGAGGAGTAGAGTAATCCTTAGCAAAAGCATAACCAGCCCAAAGAATCACCATCTCAGGACGTTGCTCAAGCGCGTCCACTGCTATATTACCATTGAATTCACTTTGGAAATCGCAATTTGCTGTTTCCGACCATGTTTGGTATTCTCTTGGGTAATCGCTCTTATATTCTTCGTTAACCGAAACGATTCCCTTCATCGGAACTTTTCTATTGTTGAAAATACTTACAACTTCAGCTCTACGTTCCGACAAAGCAGAAACTGCCAAGCCTAAACAAAACACGATAACCATTGTTGCACCAAACAATAGCCATCCTTTCCAAGTTTTCAAATTCTTGCTCATATGTATTCTTAATTAGATTTATATTCTTATTTAGTCATTTTTCTCAACCATTCAGGTACAGGCGATTCAGGATAAGGCACAATCGCAGCAGGAGTGCTTGACAGGCCATTTTCGCCGTGAGGAACATCTCTATGGCAATCCCAGCAAGCGTGTCCTGCACCTTGCATAGAAGTCATATAGTCGATTCTACCCGTTTTTACAAACTCGGTATTGAGTTGTTCGTGGCAACGGATACAATTGTTCATAATCACTTGCGAACTTGCCGATTGAGGATGTATCACATCTTTCTCTTCACCCGCCACAAAAGCCGCCACGTGCTTCACGCCATCGGTACCTTTGAAGGCCCATTTCTTCACAAAATTTTCGTGAGGTACATGGCAATCGTTGCAAGTAGCATCTCTACCATGTGAACTATGTTTCCATGTAGCATAATAAGGCGACATTACGTGACAATTGACACAAGCAGCAGGGTCGTCACCGACATAAGTATGCGCTCTCAAAAGATAGAGGAAATACAATCCACTGCCCACAATTATACCCGCAAGTACGCTTATTATAATTTGGTTTCGTTTAGATAATGCCATAATCACATAATTTTCTGACAAAATAAATATATAAAAGCTATTAAAACAACTTTATTTCCAACTTTTTAAACAAATATGTTTTAAAACATAAAACACCCACCTAAATACACCCTTTAAAGTGCTATCTCCTAAACATATCGACGACCTTGCGACGCAGAGCATTCCACTTGCTCTTCATCACACGATACCAAGTGCGCACACCGAGTACAATTTCAGACGATGGCACATTCAAGTCGGTAGCAATAGGATCGCTAAACGACTCAAGGTTAGGAGCTTCACCAAATTGTTCAGGAAACACCACAAGGAGATTGCTATGCCCAAAATATCTCGACAGAAGATTAGGAGTTTCTTCCAATTCAGAGCTAAATGAGATAGAAGTACGACGAGCACTCACCACTACAAAAAGGTCTTCATCTTTCACCTCACTTGTGAGCATCAGCAAGTCGCCCCAATCGTTCATACTATTGTAATCTACCCTCACATCAAACTGATGCTTATGTATCACCCCCTTTATATAAGGAATGGTGGAGGTAGATGCATAGAAACGCAATCTACAACCCAATTTGCGTGCGATATTAGAAATTCGCATCACCCACAATTCAAAGCCCGTTTCATATTCGGCCTTTGCTGGCACCGCCACTACTATACGAGTCACAGTGTTGATAGGTATGTAGCAACGAGTGATAAGCACCATCTTGTTGAGTTTGGTGAGGAGCTCATCAATTTTCGAGCCAAAAAACGAATCCATCACAGTATTTCGAGCGTGGATACCCACCACCACATCGGTAATATTGCGTTCTTTCACAGTATTCACAATACCAGCCACCGTGTTTAGGTCGTAACGCTCTACAGTTTGCATATACAGATTCACTGCCTTGGTGGGCTCAGTAGCAAGTTTCAGAGCATTTCGCCCTATCTCAACCGAACCTTGAGAATTGTCGTTTCGCACATGTAAAGCGATGAGCGACTCGTTGTTAGGTCGGCGTTTCATCATCAGAGCCACATTCACCAATTGAGCTGCAGTAATAGGATTGCTCACAGGAATGAGAGTGCGTAGGCTACGCACCTTATTAATATCTTCCTCTTCCTCGGCATCGCCCTTAGCCATCATTTCCACCTTCAGCTTAGCCGATGCTTGTGAGGTGACGATAGGCGATACAGCACAAGTAACAAGGATCATCAACACCACGCCATTCATAATGGATTCGCTGAGCAAATGACTGCCATCGGGCAAGATAATCTGATAACCAATCATCACCACTGCAAGAGCCACAGCAGTGTGAGCCGATGACAATCCGAACATCATATCACGCTCCACCACGCTCATGCGATAGGTCTTTTGGGTGGCCCAAGCGGCAATCCATTTCACGAGCAACGACACCACTATCATATTGAGCGACACCCATAGTGTGTCCCAATTGGAAATGGCACGAATATTTATCATCATCCCCACTCCTATAAGGAAATAAGGGATGAATATAGCATTGCCCACAAACTCAATACGGCTCATCAATGGAGAAGAGCTTGGCACATATTTATTCATAGCCAAGCCAGCAAGGAAAGCTCCAAGCACAGCCTCAAGGCCAATCACTTGTGCCAACCACGATGAGAAAAACACCATAGCAAGTACAAACACATACTGTGTGACTTGGTCGCTAAAAGTGCGGAAAAACCATTTTGTAACCTTCGGAAATAGGAATAACACAACGGCACAATATGCCACAAGACGCGCCAAAAGCAATGCTATGCCCACGGACGAGAATCCACCCGAGCGCTGCACATCTACAGTGATGGCAAGTGCAAGCAATGCCCCAAGAATAGCCACAATAGTGCCCACAATGGATATAAGCACCACAGGACTTTTAGACAATCCGAAACGCGACACTATGGGATAAGAAATCAACGTGTGAGAGGCATACATACAAGCTATCAGCACAGCTACCGACCAACTCACATCAAGAAACAACACCGAAAGCAATGTGCCGAGTACCAAAGGGATGATAGTGGTGTACAAACCATTCACCAGCCCCTTGTTCATATTCTTACGCATATTAAAAAGGTCGATTTCCAACCCCGCCAAAAACATAAGATAGAGCAATCCCACTTGGCCAAAAATCTGAAAACTGCTGTCTCTATCGAGAAGATGCAGCCCATAAGGTCCCACTGCCACACCAGCGAGTATCAACCCCACTATGTGCGGAATCTTTATTTTCTTAAAAATCAAAGGTGCCAACACCAATATCATAAGTACTGTGAAGAATATCAGCACTGGATTGGTGATCAGAGCTTGGCTTATATTAGTTTCCATCAGTATATCTATTCTCGATTAATTTCCACAAAATTAATAAAAAAGTTTTACTTTTCAATCAAAAACCCCATAAGAACGCATATATTCACTTTTAATGCACAAAATAATCACCCAAGCAAACTAAATATGCCCCACATTGCGAAAATCCCACAAAAAAATCATATCTTTGCATTTAAATTTGTAGCAATATTTTAACTAATATCAATCAAAATGAAAATATACTTGGCAGGTGTGAACAATCAAGCAGGACAAAAACCGGTGAAGGTGCTCGAGCCTCAAGATTTCATTTTGTGCGAACAAAAAGAAAAACGAAATATGAAAGTAGCTATCGTGGGCGCAAGTGGCGCAGTGGGACAAGAATTCCTACGAGTTCTCGACGAACAAAATTTCCCTATCTCAGAACTTTTGCTTTTCGGTTCGAAGCGTAGTGCCGGAACAACTTATACATTCCGTGGCCAAGAAATCACGGTGAAAGAACTTCAACACAACGACGATTTCAAAGGCGTGGATATCGCTTTCACATCGGCAGGAGCTGGTACTTCTAAGGAATTTGCCGAAACAATCACCAAGCACGGTGCAATTATGATTGACAACTCAAGTGCATTTCGTATGGACGAAGATGTGCCTTTGGTGGTGCCTGAAGTGAATGGCGAAGATGCGTTCAACACTCCTCGCAACATCATTGCCAACCCTAACTGTACTACTATCCAAATGGTAGTAGCTCTTAAGCCTCTTAACGACATTTCGAAGATTAAGCGCGTGCATGTAGCTACTTATCAAGCTGCAAGTGGTGCAGGTGCTGTGGCTATGGACGAACTTGTGGAACAATATAAGGAAATCGCTGAAGGTAAGGAACCTACAGTGAACAAGTTTGCTTATCAACTTGCTTACAACCTTATTCCTCATATCGATGTTTTCCAAGACAACGACTACACTAAGGAAGAAATGAAGATGTTCCACGAAACTCGCAAGATCATGCACGAACCAGAAATCAGCGTGAGCGCAACTTGTGTGCGTGTGCCTGTACTTCGTGCTCATAGCGAGGCTATCTGGATCGAAACCGAAGAGCCCATCTCTCCTGAACAAGCTCGCGAAGTATTCAGCAAGGCCGAAGGTATTGTTCTTGTTGACAATCCTGCCGAAAAGGAATATCCAATGCCTCTATTCGTAGCAAACCAAGATCCTGTGTATATAGGTCGTATCCGTAAGGACTTGGCTAACGAAAACGGCTTGACATTCTGGCTTGTAGGAGACCAAATAAAGAAGGGTGCAGCCCTCAACGCAGTGCAAATCGCTCAATACATGATCAAACACAAAAAGTAATCATAAATCATAACACAAAAAAGGCGAAGTGATCGGTTCACTTCGCCTTTTCTGATTTCCCTAACAAATAAAAGCGATAGAGATAATTTATCACCACTATCGCTTTTAATTACTACTATGTTTAATTTACTATGGTTTTTACTTAGATTTGTACTTTACAAACATACGCTTAATCCACAAATAATACCCCGTAAGAGGCATAGTAGCGCCAAATAAAGCGGCTAAAAACGAAAGGATGCGCGTAATTATACCTCCCCAATTTCCCACATGGACTGAATTAATCCATCCTCGTATTTTATTAGAATTGTGCGCTTCATTATATAATGACACATCGGTAATATTGCCCGTTAGCAAATCAAATGTATACTTATCGGTAGCTCGTTGATTACCCCAACGGTCGAAAGAAACATTTGCACTTCCTTTTGATATTGTAATTTGCTTGAAATCAGGGTTAGCTACAATCAATTCTTCACACACCTTCTGCCAATTCAAATAAGGCGATACATCTTTGCGTTTACCATCTTTTACAGATTTCGACTGTGGGGAATTCTGCCCTCCTCCTTGTGTAGTTTCAACTCCAAATACTGCATAAAATCCATTACGATACCATTGAAATGACCAAGTGAGTCCAGTCAATGCCATTGCCAACAAAAAAACTATAGCATAAATTCCACCAGCCACATGCATATCATACCAAAATCGTCGCCAACCTTTTTTCGTATTAATAGTAAATCTATTTTTAAGATTTACTTTATTTCGAGGCCACCACACCACAACTCCAGTAATCAAGATTATAACAAACATAAGAGTGCTTATACCTACAACCAGTTTTCCCCAACCCATACTTCCATCATCGGCTCGAGCACTTCCCATCATCCATCTATGCATCTTAAACATCGTAGCAAAGAATGGTGCTCGCTGATACTTACCTGTTATCTCTCCAGAGTAAGGGTCAATAAACATCGATGCACGGCGTGGTTTCGATAAATTCACTTGATAAGTACGCTTAGGATCAGAAAATACCGTAATTCCTGTAACCTGTACACTATCGGGCAACTCTGCTTTTGCCTTTTGTGCCAACACTTCGAGTGGAAGAACTTTATCACCAACATTCTTTACATAATAAAGATTAGGATTGGATGTTTCCATAATCTCCTTTTCAAAGACAAGCATTGCCCCCGAGAAACAAATTAGCGTTATCACAATTCCAAAAGGAAGTGAAGTCCAAAGATGTATTTGACGAAATATTTGTCGCATGTTCAGTTTTTATAGCTTTTTCTTATAGTGCCACATTTAATTTACCTACAGTTTGGATTGATTCAGCTTTCACTGTCAAGCCTTTTACAGCTACACCGGTCTTAGCATCTACTTTATAAAATGCAGGATAGTCGCCTGTAGTCACATTTATTGGAATATATACAGCTCCATTCTCTCCAAATGGTTCACCCCCCACTAACATATTTGCAGGCAAGCCACTAATCATCTTCAGCGTCTTGTTTTCAGCATCAAAGATAGCCAACTCACTCACATCGGCATCTTTACCATCATTAATCATACTTTGCACTCCATTCTTATATAGTTGCAATAGGAAATAACTATCATCGATATACCAACATCTAAACATTGGATTATTATTGCCCAATTCCTCAATATTTACATAATAGTCATCGTCAAATTTAGTTTCACCAGCCTTTATACGCACCACACCCGAAGGAAGTTTACCCGTAGTCTTTTTCAACTCATCAGTAGATACAAAACTACGACCATATCCAGGAGAAAATGCATACACATCTCCATTCTTAGTAGCCCAGATGGTTTGATAATATTGCGAGCGAAAACGACCACATGCAAAACCAATCTTATCGGTTTCGGCAATTGTCGGTTTTTCTTCAAAGCTATTACCACTATATATAGCTATATAAGCTTTATCGGGATATTGTGTACTTGGTATTATTCCCGCAGTATAAGCACCACTGCCACTACCACCGGCTTGCGTAGTTATTAACGATTCATCGGTAACCATCTCTGGCCATTTATTTATACCATATAGACTCATTCCACCAGGTATAACCGAAGTATATAATCTATTATTTGCCTCAAGTATACCAGCAAAATGCACTTGCTCTCCATTTCCCAAGAAATTTTCCGCATTTACAGTAGCCTCCTCTTGGCTACCATCCAATGCATTCAAATAATTGAACAACAGCACTTGAGGATAATTGCCATTTTCATCTGCTACAGAAGCATTCCCTGTAGATGCAGTTATTACATTATTGCCCCATGTACCATAAGTAGTAACACGATTATAAGTATAAGCAAACTTCTCAGACGGTTTACCATTGGCATCTAAATAATATGAGGCACCTGTTCCTACACCTCCTTTGTTATAAACTAAGGCAAAAACATATTCTTGACCTTTATACACCCAATAAGATGCATTAATGACCTCTGTACCATTACCTGCCACACTCACCTCTCCCTTATCCAGAGATTCAGTAGTGAGCAAATAGCTCGCTCCACCCACCACAGCAGGAATTACATACCGAGTTTCACCCTTATTAGGCGATGGGGTTGGTTCAAAATCGTCAATGTCATTGTTGCACGCCGTCATCATAGTCATTGACAACGCACTTGCCATTATGACCAATACTTTAAAATTCTTCTTCATATATTCTATTTAATTATTTATTACTTAAATACACTCTCACTTTTGCATAGAAAGCTCGCCCTGCTTTTTGCAAACTATAATTATCATATAGTCTTGCATCAGTAACATTCTTACATTCGAGCGAAACATTATACTTTCCATTCCTGATTGAATAAGTAAGTCCTATATTATGCGCAAATTGCTCGGGCACCATTGCCTTACTTTCCTTATCACCTATATTTTCCCAATATAGTGGAAATTCATGTTGCCAAAAATTGTCATAAGTTACACTTAAGTGATTACCCTTAGCAAAAAGGTTGAGATAAGTAAATGTTGCATCAAGATTGGCAAAAAGATAAGGCACATTTGGCAATCGCACCTTATAGTGCATACTTTCTTGTTGGGTTCCACCAGCTATATACTTTTCAAAGTCGCGAGTATCAATACTATTAAATGTACCTCCCACATTTAACCAATGCATATAATTATATCTCACACTAATATTATAGCCCTTAGTTTTCACATGACCATGGTTTTCGTACATTCCATATTCGAATGCACCATGCTTACCTATACCACGCTTAATATAGTCCTTAATATCACGATAAATTAGACTGCCTTCCACATAAATTCCATGCTTTTCGAATTTATGGCTATAATTTAGATTTAGATTAAAATTATTACTATTTTCAGGTTTCAAATCAGTCTTACCAGCTTCTAAATCTTCATCACCAAAGAGCTCATCGGTTGTAGGCAATCTCAACGCCTTTTCATATGACAGTTTGGCTTGTAAACCATCAATAATATAATATGTTCCAGCAGCACCATATCCCCAAGCGCCTACCGATTTAGCCAATTCAATATAATTTCCTACTCCATCGGCACTTGTTGACACAGGGCCTTGATTATATTGATTGTAATATTTACCAAATACTGAAATATTCCATTTGTTTGAAGGCATAAAGCGATAAGATAGTCCACTTATATTCTTGCGAGTAACCTTTGGTATATCAAAATTGGTCAAAACCGACTCAGAGCCCTCTGTTCTACGACTTGTGCGCATAAAACTGCTAAACACATGATTAAGAGTAAATGAGTGATAGTCTCCTATGCGATAATTAGCGTTCATCGTTGCGTTCCAATTCTTATTCACTGATTCGCTTTGTTGGTACGACTGTTCGCCTTTACTGCCTTTATCGTAGGACTCACCTGCCCAATTATACGACAACGAAGACACATCAATATTGTGAGTTACATTGTGATTATAATTGGTTGCTAAAGACAAATCTAAGTTCTTTACAATCAGATCACGCTTTCTGTATTCTAACGATGGCATCAATGAATACCCCTTCTTATGCTTATCGCCAAAAACTGTTTCTTGATATACACCCGTTTGAATCTGCTTAAAGAATTGAGAATAGGTTAAATTCAACATCAACCGATCAGCCCATGATTTACCCACAAATCCAATCTTCCCTATTACAGCCTCATTGTGGTACATATCATTAAATCGTTTTACTCTTCGAATATCAGTTTTATCAATCGGTGGAAATCGTACACTTCCATCTTCACGCACCTCAAACTCACGCACCCAAGTGTGTATATGATAATCATTGTCGGAATAATTCTGGAATGCATTTATCTCATAAGTAAATCCTTTTTTTAGTGTTTGACCAAAATTTACATAACTTTTGTGGGTATTAAACGAGCCATACGAATATGATGCATCAAGCCACCATCCACGCAATCTTTTTCTTGTTACCACATTAACAACACCACCCAATGCATCGGAACCAAATTGCACTGGAACTACACCTTTGTACACTTCTATGCGATCGGCATAGTTCACTGGTATATTATTCAATCCAAACGCTGTTCCTGCTCCTTCTTGAGGCATTCCATCTATGAAAACCTTCACATGCTTACCACTAAAGCCATCGAGCATCAATTGCATATCAGAGCCCACACCTCCACTCTCACGAAGTTTCATTCCTGGCAATTTCATCATTGCATCACTCAAGTTCTTAGTACTATTTAGCAAGCCCTTAGTATCAACTGCCACTGCATTATATGCCGACTTTTGTACTCGTTCCACACCCGATGCTGTTATCACCACCTCATCCAACTTCACTGCATCGGCAGGCACCACGACCTCAATTTTAGTCGCACGACCTTCCGTTACTCTTATCAATTGTTCGGTTGGTTTGTACCCTATTGCAGTCACCATCAAAGTGTATTCGCCCTTAGGCGCAGTTAATTCAAAAACACCTTTTTCATCCGAGACACAACCATAGCGTGTTCCCTTCAAAGTAATTGTTGCATAATCAACTGGACTATCCTCATCAGATATCAATTTACCATAAATTGTACCTTCTCCTCTATTCAACATTTCGCTACCTACTGCCACCACATCCTTTGCACTCACAATAGGCAAAGCAACAACCAGCATAATTATCAAAAAAATACTTCTCATTTCATCTCTTTTTTACGACTGCAAAATTACTTGCAAGATTTAGGGTGGACAATACTATATTTTTGGTATTTTTAAATGCATCTCGCCTCCTTACTCACTATTTTTTGGTATTGTCTATTTATAAATATGTATGTATTTTTGTAATCACAATTAAAGAGTATATTTTCTATGAGCTACAGACCGACCGATAAAATGCGTAATTTAGTCAAAGACAATAGCGTACTTATTCTTGTAATGGGGCGTTTCGGCATATCATTAGGATTTGGCGACAAGTCTGTAAGAGATGTGTGTAAAATGCATAATGTAAACGAACGCACATTCCTTGAAGTCGTGAATTTCGTTTCTGGCAAGGATTACAACTATCTTGACATATCATTGCCTTCTCTTATTGGCTATTTAAAAAAGGCTCACGAGTTCTATTTAGACTTCAACTTACCGAATATTCGTCGCAAACTCATTGAAGCTATTGACTGCTCTGGGAAAAACGAAATTGCTTTACTCATCTTAAAGTTCTACGATGAATATGTGGATGAAGTACGCAAACACATGGAATACGAAAATGAAATTGTATTCTCTTATGTTGAACAATTGAACGAAGGCTTTCTAAATCGCAATTTCAATATATCATCATTTATAGGCAAGCACAATCCTATAAGTTACAAACTCAACGAATTAAAAGATATCATTATTCGTTATTATCCCGAAAAGAACAACTATCTTTTAAATCAAGTGCTACTGGAAATCATTCTTTGCGAGCAGGATCTAACATCTCACTGCATGATTGAGGACAATCTATTCGTTCCTGCAGTGAAGCATGTAGAGCAACAGTTGAAAATGAGCAATCAAGTTATATATTCCGATGATTCTGATAGCGATTCAGCTAATAAAGATAAATCTGATATCCTTAGTGATCGCGAAAAGGATATTATCATATGCATAACTAAAGGCATGAATAACAAAGAAATAGCCGATTACCTATTCCTCTCTGTTCACACGGTAACGACGCATCGACGCAATATCTCCAATAAATTGCAAATACATAGTACAGCAGGACTTATAATCTATGCCATTGCCAACAAATTGGTGAACATAGAAGACATTCACAAATAAGCATAAAATAAGGCGAAGTGATTAATTCACTTCGCCTTATTTATTATCGTAATAACGCTAATTACTTTACATGGGTGCCTCGGGTGAGGTCGCAAAGGTTGGAAGCTTTGGTGATGATAACTTCCTTCACGCCTGCGTCGAGTGTTGCGAATGAATTGTCAAGTTTTGGTATCATTCCGCCCACTACTATGCCATCTTCTTTTAATGTAGCATACAATTCGCGATCGATAGCAGGAATTACGCTATTATCGTCGTTTTCGTCGCGCAAGACGCCTTCTTTCTCGAAACAATACACGAGTGTGACATCAAAATATTCAGCCAACGCTTTAGCTGTTTCGCCAGCCATAGTGTCGGCATTGGTATTGAGGATGTGTCCCATTCCATCGTGAGTGAGAGGAGCAATCACAGGCACCACACCTTCGCCAATTAGTTTAGCTATAGCACCACCATTGGCTTGCTTCACATCGCCTACCCAACCATAATCTACGGTTTTCACAGGTCGCTTATCGCTCAAGAGGATATTCATATCGGCACCTGTCATACCAAGTGCATTGATGCCACGAGCCTGCAGTGCAGCCACGATGCGTTTGTTCACCAATCCACCATACACCATTGTTACCACTTCAAGCATAGCATCATCGGTGATGCGACGGCCATCGACCATCTTGGTTTCCACACCAAGTCGTTCGGCAAGTTTAGTGGCAGAGCGTCCACCACCATGCACGAGGATTTTATTACCCTCAATCTTATTAAAATCAGTGAGCAGCTGATTGAGAGAAAGTTCATCCTCTACAATCTTACCGCCCACTTTTACTACTGTAATCTTATCCATTACGCGTATTAATTTTCAGTTCCTGCAAATTCCATAAGGAAAGCCTTGATGAATCCGTCGATATCGCCATCCATCACGCCACCCACGTCGGAAGTTTGGTGATTGGTACGGTGGTCTTTAACACGACGGTCGTCAAACACATAACTACGGATTTGCGAACCCCATTCAATCTTCATCTTGCTATCTTCGATCTTGCGTTGCTCAGCACGACGGTGTTGCATTTCCTTGTCGTACAGGATAGAGCGCAAGTGGCGAAGAGCATTCTCGCGGTTCTTTGGTTGGTCGCGAGTTTCGGTGTTTTCGATAAGGATTTCTTCTTCTTCACCTGTATAAGGGTCCTTATATTGATAACGAAGACGCACACCCGATTCCACCTTGTTCACGTTCTGACCACCAGCACCACCACTTCGGAATGTATCCCAAGAGATGCGTGCTTGCTCGATATTCACCTCGATAGTGTCGTCGACAAGTGGAGTGACAAACACCGATGCAAACGATGTCATACGCTTACCTTGAGCATTGTAAGGCGACACGCGCACAAGGCGATGCACACCATTTTCGCTCTTCAAGTATCCATAAGCAAAATCGCCCTCGATTTTGATAGTTACCGACTTGATACCTGCATCTTCAGCCTCAAGAAGTTGCGAGATAGTGGTCTTGTAATTATTGCGTTCGCTCCAACGGATGTACATACGCATAAGCATAGAAGCCCAATCTTGGCTTTCAGTACCACCAGCACCCGAGTTGATGCGAAGCACCACACTCATCTTATCTTCTTCAAGTCGAAGCATATTGCGAAGCTCAAGATTTTCAATCTTAGCCATAGTTTGGGCATAGATATCATCGAGTTCGGCTTCGGTGATAAGTTCTTCCTTCACAAAGTCGAAGGCAAGCACAAGTTCTTCTACAATCTTGTTTACTTCTTCGTATCCTTCGATCCAGAATCGCAACGACTTCACTTTCTTCATTTGTGCCTCAGCAGCCTTTTGGTCGTTCCAAAAATCAGGCACATGTGTTCTCAATTCTTCTTCTTCAACTTCGATTTTCTTGCTATCGATGTCAAAGATACCTCCTCAACGCGTCACGGCGTTCTTGTGTCTCTTTAAGTTGTTCTAATGTAATCATTTTTATATAAGTTTTAAATTCAAAATTCTAACTGAATCAAGAGTACATCTCTTCGATTTGCTTAGTGTAAAGTTTGTTTATCATAGAGCGACGCACCTTTAAGGTGTTGGTGAGTTCGCCAGTTTCCATACTGAATGGTTTAGGCAAAATGATAAACTTTTTCACTTGTTGCCAAGAAGCAAAATCGGCTTGCAAAGCATCAACACGCTCCGACATCATCTTCACAATTTCGGCATTCTTCACCAATTCTTCGATGCTATTGAATTGGATTTTCTTCTTCTCGGCATAATCCTTCAGTGCATCAAAGGCCGGAATGATGAGTGCTGTCACATACTTGCGTTGGTCGCCAATCACAGCCACTTGCTCAATGTATTGATCTTCGCTAAGCACGCTTTCAAGAGCTTGTGGAGCAATATATTTACCATTTGATGTCTTATACAAGTCCTTAATGCGTTCGGTGATAACAAGCGAACCATCTTCATTGATATAACCTGCATCGCCTGTGCGGAACCAACCATCTTCGGTGAAAACGGCAGCTGTTTCTTCGGGCTTGTTGTAATATCCCTTCATCACTGTTTTTCCTTTCACCAAGATTTCGCTATTTTCGCCAATCTTCACTTGCACACCAGGAAGAGTTGTACCTGCCGAGCCAATCTTGAAATTCTTGCGTGGGAAACAAGTGACAGTAGCAGTGGTTTCGGACAATCCGTAACCCATAACTATATTGATACCACAACAATGCAAGAATCGCACAATATTTTCGCTCAACGGCGCACCTGCTGTAGGGAAGAACTTACCGTTCTCCATACCGATGGCCTTGCGAATAGCCTTGAATACAATCTTATCGAACAAGCGATATTGCAAATCCACATATAATGTAGCCTTTTGTCCACGACGACGATAGTGCAAATTGCGTAGGCGTCCTATCTTCACTGCACGATGCAATAGAACCTTGCCTATCCATCCCATCGAAGCAAACTTATTTTGCACACCTGTGTATACTTTTTCCCAGAAACGAGGTACGCTACACATAATGTCGGGATGCACTTCCTTCAACGTTTCTGAAATTTCCTTTGCATTTTCGTTGATGGCAATACGCAATCCCTTAGTGAAGCAGTAGTGACACCAAGCACACTCAAACACATGCGACAGTGGCAAGAAACACATCGACATTTGGTCTTCCTCGATGGTGTCGAGGCGTTCCAAGTGGCGTGTCATAGCCTCGTCCATATTGCTATGTGTAAGCATCACGCCTTTCGACACTCCTGTAGTGCCTGAAGTATATATCAAATATATCAAATCATCTTCCACACCTGAGCTACGGCGTGATTCTACAGCCTCACGACAGGCATCGGTTGCATTCTCACCAAGTTTCAATACATCGGCCCAACGCATAGTAGTGTTGTCGTCGGCATCGAGTGTGATAGAGTCTTTGTAGGTGATGATTTGTTTTAGTTCGGGATTGGTCTTTTGTACCTTACGTGCAATGTCGTATTGTGGTTGGTCACCCACAAAAACTGTAGTGAGTGATGCATCTTCCACAATATAACGCACTTCCTCGCGTGATGATGTGGCATAGATATGCACCGGCACAGCACGATTATAAAACAAACCATAATCGGTCATAAATATGTGGTAGGTATTAGCAGAGAACACACCCACATTCTCTTGCACCCCTATTCCTAAGGTTTGCAAGGCGTGAGCCACCTTCTCCACACCAGCACGATACTCGTTCCATGTGGTAACCTTCCATTCTCCTGTAACATTATCCTTTTGGCGATACACTTCCTTATCTCCCTTGCGGGCACATTGTGTACTCACCATTTCAACAAGCTTATTTGCCATAATATCTCTTTAAAAATATACAAAGATACGATATTTCGTAGAAAACTCCTAATTACAAACTCTTAATTCCAAATTTAACAGTATCTTTGCACTATGGACGAACTATTTTACGATGCAATAGATATGCTTAAAGGGATGATAAGCATTCCTTCAATAAGCAGAGAAGAAAAGGACGTGTCCGATTTTGTTGAGGCACAGCTCAAGGCTTTCGGGCTTAATCCTTCACGACAAGGAAATAACTTGTGGTGCATTGCCCCTGAATATTCGTGCGACAAGCCCACCTTGTTGCTCAATAGCCATATCGACACAGTGAAACCTGCGAATGGATGGACATTCAACCCTTTCACGCCTACCGAAGATGAGGAAGCACGCATCTACGGACTTGGTAGCAACGACGCAGGAGCTTCGGTGGTGTCGCTCACGGCAGCATTTCGTTATCTGAGTGAAATAGAGCGTAGTTACAACCTAATTCTCCTACTTTCGTGCGAAGAGGAAGTGAGTGGACGCAATGGCATAGAATCTGTTCTTCCACTATTGCCTAAGATAGATGTGGCTATAGTAGGAGAGCCTACTGGTATGCATCCTGCCATAGCTGAGAAGGGGCTTATGGTGCTCGATGGCGAAATCTGTGGCGTATCGGGACACGCTGCTCGCAACGAAGGCATAAATGCCATATATCGTGCTATGGAGGTGGTGGACAAACTTCGCAATCTCACATTTGAAAAGGAATCGTCGATGCTCGGCCCCGTGAAAATCACTGTATCGCAAATAAATGCAGGTACACAACACAATGTGGTGCCTGATATGTGCAAAATAGTGGTGGATGTGCGTTCTACCGATGCTTATTCCAACGAGGAAACCCTCGCCATAATACGTAATAGTGTGCAAGAGGAATGGTGTACACTCACACCTCGTTCTACTCGTCTCAACCCATCGGGAATAAGCACGGAACATCCTATAGTGAAGCGTCTTGTTACTTTGGGCCGTAAACCATTTGGCTCGCCTACATTAAGCGACCAAGCACTTATGCCATTCCCTTCGCTCAAACTCGGTCCTGGCGATTCGGCTCGCTCTCACACTGCCGACGAATATATCATTGCCGATGAGATACGCACTGCCATTCAACTCTACACCACCCTACTCACAGGTTTGACGTTGTAATGTGATATGCATATATGAAACCAAATGGCGAGCTTCCACTTCAGAAACTCGCCATTATTTTTTTTCGTTTTAAAGCTTTCTTCCCGACACTACGCCCCAGAAAGTGAGCCACAATATCTTAATATCAAGCCACCAGGTGCGATGGTGCAAGTAGTAAAGATCATATTCCAATCGGCGCAACATCTTCTCCATAGTGTCGGTGTAGCCATTGTAGATAGTGGCATAACTTGTCACTCCTGGGCGTATCTGATACAAGCAAGTGTAACGCGTATCGTGCTCAAGGATTTGGTCGATAAAATACTTTCTTTCGGGACGAGGACCTACAAAACTCATGTCACCGCAAAACACATTCCACAATTGTGGCAATTCATCTAAGTGATGTGCTCGCAAGAAGCTACCAATCTTAGTAAGTCGGTTGTCGTTGGCACCTCCCTGACTACTCAATTGCGGACCATTCTTCTCGGAATCTACACGCATCGAACGGAACTTATAGATATAGAACGGACGACCAAATCGGCCAATACGCTCCTGAGCATAAATGGCAGGACCTCCATCATCAAGTTTGATTAGGATATAGCAGATAATAAACAACGGCAATGCTACTATCAATGCCACCGACGACACAAGAAAATCACACAAACGCTTCACATTACGCTCGAAAGAGTTCATTCCATCTTTCACGAAACCGGTATCCACGTTATTTTCGGCATTATCCTCGTTACGCAATTTCTTCACCCATCGCAAATAGTCGCCGTCGATGAAATTGTGGTTCAATTCAAACACCACCATATCATCATTTTCGGAGATAGTCTTGAGCGATTTATGCATATCATCTACAGCAAAACGGCTCACGATCACGCTCGGCATATCCATCTCATAACAAAAACAGCGCAAACTGTCGCGACTCTGCTCCTTAGCCCACAGTCGCAACGCATAAGCACTCTTGCCATAAGCCACCCACTGACCGCTCACAGCATTGCGATAAAGATACATCTTATCGCTATTGTTATTTTTTTCGTTGATTTCAACTTCTTTTCTATTCATTTTATTGAAATAATCAATTCTAATATTAACAATATTCTATCTTTTACTTCAAATATTTTTTAAGTCCAATCACACCGTATGTTATCATATAATATAATGATTTTAACCAACCTATATTCTCACAATGTCTCAAAATATACCAGTGCTTAGATATCATATCAAATTTATTAGAAGAACGGCTATTCTTAGATTGTCTATATAATCCTTGCGTAGTATTTGTATTATATGCAACATTTCCACTTCTAAATATTTCAAGCCAGAAAGCATAGTCTTCTATTGGCACATTCCTAAATCTTGTGCATCCAACTATTGTTGTTTTAACAATAGTTGTTATACATGCTGGTACAGAACATATTTTAAGCATATCATTATAATCCGCTTTCTTCTTATAATGTACCACTCTATTAGAACGCTCACCGTTCCACGATATTTTCTCGTAGTCAGAATATACTATATCATAGTTATTATCAACCATAAAGGATATGCTTTTCTCAAGCATCTTAGGTAGCCAAATATCATCGGCATCTAAAAATGCTATACAAAATCCTTTGGCATTATCTAATGATATATTTCTTGGTATAGCTGGCCCCCCTGTATTGTATGAAGTAGAAAATAATCTTATGCGATTGTCCATCTCCACATAACTCATGATTATATCCTTTGTATTGTCTGTAGAGCAATCATCACATATTAACAACTCCCAGTTGGAATACGTCTGTGAGATAACAGATTCAATCGCTTCTGCTATCACATTACCTGCATTGTAGCACGGCATTATTATCGATACCAATTTATCCTTCACTTCGAAATATCTAATGTTATATCACTATATTTATCAGTCTCCCCTCTCTTTAATAAAAGCAGCTCTTTATAGTTCCTAAAATTCTTGTCATTAGAAACTTAAATTGATAATTACGATTTCTTAAGGTGTAAACTTTCACATATTCCACAATTATTTTAGTGGCATTTATCACCTTATTTAGCAGAGAACGTTTTGTTGTAACTGCACTATTTTCTCTCACACGCCGATAATACACTGCTTTCTCAGATGTAAAATCTACCCATTCAAATTTATCAGATATAAGAAACATAAACAAACTATCCTCTCCATTTTTAAAACGATTATCAAATCTTCTATTTTCAATAAAACTCAAAGGAATAAGTTTCATACATGGACCTGAAAAATATTTTCGAGCTCTTTGATAATTTTGTCTTCCATTCTTTACTCTATCATTATACTGATCAGTGATAGAATATGAAATTTGCTTCATATTACCATCTAAAAATGCATAAGGATAACACAATGCTATCGTGTTTGCTGATGACATAGCATATAATTCTTCAAGGTAAAATTCCGACACAAAATCATCATCATCAATAAATGTAATATATTCACCTTGAGCATTATCAAGAGCAATATTACGTGCTTTCGACACTCCCCCTTCGTCGCATTGTATAAAATTAAAATTCACATCGCTATTTGATATGTATTCCTTTATTTTGCTTTCATAAGGCTCTTTGCAACCATTCAGCACAAGTATTACCTCAAAATCTTTTTTCGGAAACGTTTGTTTCTCTATTGAGTCCAAACATTCCCAAATATAATTAGCAGGTTTATATGTAGGTATGATTACAGATATTTTCATAATGCCAATAGTATATATTCGTTTGAAGCATTTACGATATCATATTTATCAAATGAATCTCTACTACATTGCTTCATTTTATTAATATCATCAACCGTATAACTCAAAAACTCCTTCACTGCTTTATAATAGTCTTCGGCAGAACTACTTGCCGATAACACACCATTCACCCCTGACTTTATCACATCTACGATACCTCCCACAGGTGAACAAATCGGAATACATCCTACCGATAGTGTTTCAAGCAAAGTCATCGGCATCCCTTCCCATATACTTGGAAGACACATAGCATCCGAGTATGCAAGCATTGAAGGAATATCGTTACACTGCCCCAAATATACAATTCTTTCACAAAAATAGTAATTAATTTTATTATATATATCATTATCATCGTTAGGCCCTACAATTAATAACACAACATCAACTCCTTCATCAATTATTTGCTTAAATACTTTACATAACACTTCTTGATTCTTAGCCTCAGTTATTCTACCTGGATGCACAAAAATCTTTGTATGCTGCGTTATCCTATATTTTTTTATGAAATCATTTATCGATTCATTCACTTCAGGCCGTGGTACTCCGTTATATATCAGTTTAGAGTTACATTGATACAATTCAACAAATGACTGTTGTGATGGCAATGAAATGGAGATAGGTGTTACCCAATTCTGGTCAAATATATATTTTTTAAATCTATATAATCTTCCACTCCATCCTATATTCTCCTTTCGCGCATCAGTGTGTATTGTATAACAAAACTTTACTTTTTTATGCAATAGTATTATTGCCATTACATAATATTGGATTGCCCCATGCATATACACCACATCAAATTTATTTTCGGCAATAAACTTATACACATTGTAAATCTCTTTTAAAGAGAAACCTTTATTTACTTTGCCTAATGTAACTCTCTTCACCTCCGAAGATAGTTTAAACCAAAACAAATCCGACTCAATTGGTGTGAAAATACTACACACTGTCACATCGTGTGACTTTGACATTTCATTTGCCAAACCACAGATCATAGATTCAATACCACCTCCCGACATTGATGGATGTATATGCAATACTTTCATTATTTGATATGTTTTAAATTTCTATATTTAAAATTAAAGTATGTTTCACTATGAGATGCTACAAGGATAAAAAAGCCTATCAGCCATAAGGATGCATAAAACACATAAAACATTTGGTCCAATAAATAAAAACACCCAAAGACTGTGAAATATAAAAACATCTTATCTTTTGTATGTTTGTATCTTTTCATTTGACGCTTAAAGAATAAGTATACTATATACGTATATATTAACATACCTATCAATCCTGTACCAGCCCATAATTCAAGGAATGTGTTATGAGAAAAAGCCTTCTCATATGTAAACAGTCTCACACAACTTGGGCCCACTCCTACAAACATATTATTCAACCCTAATTCTACACTTTCCTTAATAAGCACAAAACGTGAGTCCTCAGTAAACGAACGTTGCGAACGCTCCGCCAAGTAACTTTCCCCATATTGCAACATGATATAGTCATAAAAATATATTACTATACATATGACCAAACACAATAACAGCAATATTGTTTTCCAATTGCCAAATTTCACATATCTCAAATATATAAGAATAGTGATAAGTGGAACTTGCAATAACAATACCTGACGTGATGCTGTGATAATTGAAATCCATAATGACAATGGTACCACTAAAAAGAATGCCATATTAAACACCTTTTTCAACCACTTCTTTTGTATGATTTCACCCATTATAAACACGCTAAATGTCAGGAAGAAAGTATAATATGCCAATGTATTAGCATTCAATTTTTCATCACCCACACGTTCGCGCCCACCAATTTTATCCATAAACAACATAATATTATTGATTGCATAATCCATTGTTCCAATATATAAAACAATATACAATAGATACAACCATACTATCATTTTTGGATTCTTGGCTTGTGAAGCAAATATATAACACAAAAGTATACATCCTAATATCTGCTTCAATTGTTCTGCTGAATTTGCAATATTTACCGAAAACGGAGTAACAAACAACACCCAACAATATAACAACAGCAATAGCCCCATATACTCATTCACCTTTATCTTACATTGATGTAAAAAGGTAATCATAAATGCAACAGGAAGAGCTATATACAACGATATAGGATTTAATACCTCATTCAAGGAAACTGATGCTGCAAAAAATAGCAGCATCATAATGATGATTGTAAATAACTTATTTTGTCGTAACATATTATTTTTCAAGTTATTTATCTTCAAAATAACGAGGAAGTTTATCGATATCAGTCTTGACCACTCTCGCAGGATTTCCTGCAACGATACAATTTGCAGGTACATCCTTTGTGACCACAGAATTAGCTGCCACAACACTACCATCACCTATTGTCACACCTTTACAAATTCTACTATTTGCACCAATCCAACAGTTTACACCTATAATAATTGGTGCATTATCAGAATATATCCAACTTCGTTCAATTGATCCAGGCAATGTTTTTCTCATAATTAATCGATCCAATGGATTGACTGGATGATTATTATTATCACATATTGTAACATTCTCTGCAATTGCAGAATATTCACCTATAATCACTTTATTAACACATAGCACTTTAGAATTTTCTCCAATTTTAGAAAAATCCCTCATTTCTATTTTTCCGTTATACGAGCTTATTAAATGTCCTTCCATTATTACTCGGTCACCCAAAACTATATCGTCTTTTGTACTACCTCTAAGCAGACTCACGAGTGAATGATATTGAAAAATACAATTCTTACCAAATGTAATTTTCTTCTTCATTGCACTCACTTTAAAGTATGTCAATATTTTTATTATAAAGCCTTTCATATACATATTTTTATTTTCTTATAAATTTTAAAATTTGATCTCGTTCATTCGAAGCAAATACCACATTCACATATAGAAAAAGGTATAAAATTACCACTACTGCCATTTGTGCTATTTTTGTCAAAATACCGAATTCTAATATACCGTAGCAATATATAGTTCCCTCTACTATGCCCACAAATAACAACATTGGCAATAGTATTGATTGTACACTAAATCTCACTACATCATATTTTACACTTTTATATGAAAAATATATGTTAACAATCAACATAAGCAACTGAGCTACTATCATCACATAAAACACCACATTTACATGATACCCTACATTAAAGAGAATATACCCAGCTGGGATTATAGCAAATAAGATCATTGATAATGTTATTTGATACCACTTAATTTCACCCACCGCATAAATCACTCTATTCAAACCAGATGTCAATTGCATAATTACAAACACATACATCATCAACGAACAAAACTCTACGGAGTATTGTGGTATATCTCCCAACCATATTTTAAATATTTCAGGCATAAACACCATCAGTGGTATCGCTGTAATTGAAGATATTAAAAACGATAACTTTGAAGATATAATCGCTACTCTTATCATCTTATCACTATCACCAGCTCCATACGCTTGCATTATTGAAGGCGAGAACACAGTTGTTATTGTCGATGCCAATGTCATTACCAATCCATTTACTTGGTTAGCAATTCCATATGCAGCATTCACCAACACTCCAAAAAACACATTCAATAGCACAGCCACACCTTGATTTCTAATTAGCACAGCTGAAGAACCCAATGTATTCCAACCTACAAAGCCAAACATTTCTTTCAGCATAACCTTATTTTTCATTTTTTCTATAATTAGGCGACTTTCAGCATACTTCACTCTGCACCACCAGTATTTCATCCCAGCACTAACCAGCAATGCAAGCAATATCAGTGCCGTGTATATTTCAAGTTTATTGTCAACAATAAACAATAAAGCTATCGAAGCACCTAATCGCAACAAGCAGTTCAAGACCTCAGTTACCGCCCATACATATATATCCTCATGCGCGTTCATTGCAGCTGAATATGGTACTTGAAACAATGTGAAAGCCGATGATACTATCATAATATCATAAATGACATGCGATGTCATATGCGATTCTATTGGGATATTCAGGATGTGGTTGATTAGTAGTGGTTGCAGTAGCAAAAGCACCAATATTAAGCACATCGCAAGAATGGTATGTATCAAAAAACTTGAATTGAAATATTGACTCAACTTCTCTTTGTTTTTCTCTCCTATTGCTATCGATAAATATCGCTGAGTAGATACCATTAAAGCCCCATTTAAGAATGACAACAAAACAATCACACTTGATATCAAACTATATAAACCAAAATCATTCACACCAAGACATCTCAACACAATTCTTGTTGAGATAAGCGTAATAATCGTGTTTATAATTATCTTTATATATACAGCGATTGTATTTACTAAAACTTTTCTTGAATGAGTCATTTATTTCAATCTAATAATCGTGATCTAATCAATTTAGCAGGCGCACCTCCCACTATAGAATATTTTGGGAAATCTTTTGTCAACACGCTACCCATAGCCACTATAGAACCTTTCTTTATATGACGACCAGGGGTAAGTAATGACCGCAAACCAATCCAACAATCATCCTCAATGATGGTTTGCTTTGCTTGTGAAAATCCTTGCTCATTTATCGGCACATCAGTAGACGAAAATTCATGATTCCGATTAAGTATAAAAACATATCTACTTATAATCACATTTTTACCTATTATTGTATCGCTTGGGATTTCAGTATGCTCGCCTATACCACTATAATCGCCCATCTCTATACCTTTTCCACTACCAAAGTTTACACAACGATTTATTGTACTAATCTTTCCTGCTTTTTTGAATATATGTTTACAAAGGAAAACCCTAAAAGCATTTGAGATTTTGCCTCCAAGCCACCAAGGTCTATAACTATTTGGTAAATAATATGCTATTCCGTAATATAAAATTAAACATATTACTTTTTTCACTTTCATCATCATAGTTATTTCGTTCTTTTTATTTTTTGTAGATCATTTCAGTCGCGGCGGAAGATGTCGCGAGTGTACACTTTTTCTTTCACATCGTCGAGGATAGTGTCGTAGCGGTTGGCAATGATGGCTTGCGATTGGCTTTTAAACTCTTCCAAATCGTTCACCACTCTGCTACCGAAGAATGTAGAACCATCTTCGAGAGTAGGTTCGTAGATTATCACTTCGGCTCCTTTAGCCTTGATGCGTTTCATCACGCCTTGAATCGACGATTGGCGGAAGTTATCGCTATTGGTTTTCATTGTCAAGCGATACACCCCTATCACACACTTATGTTCGGCCTTTGCATCGTAGTCACCACAGTTGCAATAGTCGTAGTAACCTGCCATATTCAGCACTTGGTCGGCAATGAAATCCTTACGAGTGCGATTGCTCTCCACGATAGCCGAAATCATATTTTGAGGCACATCTTGATAGTTGGCAAGCAATTGCTTGGTATCTTTTGGCAAACAATATCCTCCGTAACCAAACGATGGATTATTGTAATGCGATCCTATGCGTGGATCCAGTCCCACACCCTCTATCACCTGACGAGAATCGAGCCCCTTAATTTCGGCGTAAGTATCTAATTCGTTGAAAAAACTTACTCGCAAAGCCAGATATGTATTAGCAAATAGTTTCACAGCCTCGGCCTCGGTGAGTCCCATAAAGAGCATATCCACATTTTCGGCCAAAGCACCCTCCCTCAGCAACGAGGCAAATCGGCGAGCCTCTGCATCGAGGCGTTCATCACCTTCAGGACGGCCCACAATGATGCGACTTGGATACAGATTGTCGTATAGAGCCTTGCTCTCACGCAAAAATTCAGGAGAGAAGATAATGTTTTCGCTACCCATCTTTTCACGCACACTCTCGGTGTACCCCACAGGCACTGTGCTCTTTATCACCATAATAGCATCGGCATTCACACGCTTCACAGCCGCAATCACCGATTCCACTGCCGAAGTGTCGAAAAAGTTGCGTTTGCTATCGTAATTGGTAGGAGCAGCTATCACCACAAAATCGGCACCTTCGTAAGCCTCATCTGCGTTGAGCGTAGCCTTGAGATTTAGAGTCTTTTCCTGGAGATATTTTTCGATATACTCGTCTTGTATAGGCGATTTTCGGCTATTAATCATATCCACCTTTTCGGGTACAATATCCACAGCCACCACCTCGTTGTGCTGAGCCAACAAGATGGCGATACTCATTCCCACATATCCTGTACCTACTACTGCTATTTTCATATCATCGTGCTTATAAATTAGACAAAATTAGTGATAATCCATCAGAAAAACAACCCCATACAGGAGATTCCACACCACCAATGCCAATTTTCAGAAAAACAGACACAAAAAAAGCGAAAACTCCTAAGAGTTTCCGCTTATGAAGGGTGGAGTATGGGGCTCGAACCCACGACCTTCGGAACCACAATCCGACGCTCTAACCAACTGAGCTAAAACCACCATGTTGATTTAACGAGTGCAAAGGTACAACCTTTTTTTGATTCGTGCAAGCATTATCGCATTTTTTCTCAAAAAAAGTTCATTTCTCCCAACAAACAACACTTCCCCAGCTCCTCCAATACGCAAAAATGTGCGAAGAAAACCAAATTCCCCGCACATTTTTATTAGAATATCAATCTCCTTACACCACTTTCTTGCCGTAAGCGATTACTGATTTTAAAGTCAAATCGGCATCGTAGATACACATATCAGCATCCTTACCAGCCTTGATTGAACCCTTACGATCAAACACACCCATAATGCGTGCAGGAGTTTCGCTTGACATACGCACTGCATCAAATAGTGTCACACCCACTTCGTTCACCATAGTACGGATTAGGCGGTCCATAGTAGCCACACTACCAGCAAGAGCCGAACGGTCAGCAAGTTTGCACACACCATTTTCGATGATAAAACGAGGGTCAAGATACATATTTTCATCACCTGCCGAGCAAGATAGACCGTCGGTACACAATGCTGTACCTTCCACACCCTTAATCTTGTAAACAAGTTTCAATAGTGGAATTGGCACATGGATACCATCAGCAATCACTTCCACAGTCATGCCATCAATCAAATATACGCTTTCCACAGTACCTTCTTGCTTGTATTCGCGTACGTTATGGAAACCACTCATCGCATTGTAGAAGTGTGTAACGTGGCGATAACCCACCTCGTAACCCTTCACTACATCGTCGTATACGGCTGCAGTGTGAGCGATAGAAGGAAGTACACCCTTGCTTGTGAGATATGCACCAAGTTCGAGTGCACCATCAAGTTCTGGAGCGATATCCCAACGCTTGATACATGGGAAATCTTCAATCAAAGGCTTATATTCTTCTGGCTTAGGATTTTTAATAGCATCTGGAAGTTGAGCACCAGCCTTCTTAGGACTTAGATAGTGACCTTCAAGGTGTAGGCCAAGGATAGGGCTACCTTCTTCTTCCATAAGTTTAGTACAGATCTCGGCTGTGCGACGTATATTTTCAGGTGTAGTAGACATCAAAGTAGGATAGATACTTGTAGTACCATGAATCAGGTGAGCATACACAGCCTTGCGATAATCATCTTCGTCGCCTTCTGTGAAGTCGTGGCCACCACCACCATGCACGTGAAGTTCCACACCACCAGGCACCACATAGCCACCTTCGGCATCAATTACTTCAGCACCTTCCACGATAGTGCTATCATTCTTCACTTCAACGATTTTACCATCGGCATACACCACCGAACCACCATTCACCCATCCAAGAGATGTGTGAACCTTACCATTGATAATTTGTTTCAAATTTTTCATCTTTATGTTTCGTTTTAATTGTTTATTCTATATTCTTATTATATTTCTCAAATAATTGTGTTGCGTTGTTCATAAATTGCTCAAAAGTGCTTTTAGAATCTACTCGCACCCTATCTCCAAGGTTTTGTGGAATAAGCGTGTAATTGCCCTTTCCATTCAGAGGCTTTTGACAGAAAAAGAGAGTAGGTTTCACACCCAGAATCACGGGGCGGTCGTTGTAGCGAGTTATCGTCACTCTTGCCATTGCCCCACCTCGGCTATCCAAATCATTCTGATTAGAGATAAAATTGCCAAGCGAATACACAGTAGCAAGTCCCACTCCTCTATTTCCCGAGAAATCCACTTCCATCGGTTGCACCACATGCGGATGACTGCCTATTATCAGGTCCACTCCTGCGTTCTTCATCACCTCACGGAGTTCGCGTTGTCGCTTACTCGGCATTTTCTCATATTCATTGCCCCAATGCATACACACGCACACCATCTCGGCACCCTCTGCACGAGCTTTCCTCACATCGGCTTCTATCTGCTTCTCATCTATCAAATCCACCACAAGAGGAGCTTTCACTGGCATACCATTAGTGCCGTAAGTATAGGTAAGAAACGCCATCTTTATGCCATTCACATCGGCAATGTAAGGCAATCGCTTGCCACGCTCAGTAGCGTTGAGATACACTCCTATGTGATTAATTCCCATATCATCGAGAGCTTTTACAGTGCGTTCAGCTCCACTCTTGCCCGAATCCATACAATGATTATTGGCAGTAAGCAGCAAATCAAAACCACTCTTTTGCAATTGCAAGGCAAAATCATCGGGACAACTAAACACAGGATAACCCTTATATGGTTTGCCTCCGAGAGGACATTCAAGGTTTGCCACAGCAAAATCGGCACTTTTTATATCCTCCTCAAGCATCGTAAAGCAATCTGTGTAATCATACGAGCCATCCGATTGAAGAGCAGCTTTCAACTGCGGACCGTGTTGCATAGCATCACCCACAAACACCACCTCTGTAGTGTCGTTCATCTGCAGCAATCCGAGCAGCGAAAGCATCATTATTGTGAGTAATTCCATACGCTATATTCTATAAAAAATGGGCACTACTTAAAAGTAGCACCCAAAATTACTCATATCGTAGAAAATAAACAACTTTTATTTTCTATTAATTTATAGATTTTATCAATTTTCAGTTATAAATCTCCTTCTTTGCTGCAAGAAGAGTATTCTTCATCAAAGAAACGATAGTCATAGGGCCCACACCACCAGGCACTGGAGTGATAAACGAGCACTTAGGTGCTACATTTTCAAAATCCACATCACCTTTTAGCTTCCAGCCACTTTTAGTGAGTGTAGAAGGCACTCGAGTAGTGCCCACATCCACTATCACAGCACCTTCTTTCACCATATCTTCTTTCACAAATTCAGGCGAACCAAGAGCCGCAATGATAATATCGGCTTCGCGACATATTTCCTTGATATTTTTTGTAGCACTATGACACACAGTCACTGTAGCATTGCCAGGATTGCCCTTTTGCATCATGAGTGTAGCCACTGGCTTACCCACGATATTACTACGACCGAGCACCACACAATTTGCACCATTGGTATTGATATTGTAACGACGAAGAAGTTCCACAATACCTGCAGGAGTAGCCGACACGAAGCAAGGCAAACCTATCGACATTCTGCCCACATTGATAGGATGAAAACCATCCACATCCTTGCGATAGTCGATAGCCTCAATCACTTTTTGCTCTGAAATGTGCTTTGGCAAAGGCAATTGCACAATAAAGCCATCGATATCTGCATCATTGTTCAACTTTTCTACAGTAGCAAGCAATTCGTCTTCGGTGACATCATCTTCAAAGCGAATAAGGGTAGACTTAAATCCACATTCCTCACACGCCTTCACCTTAGCTGCCACATAAGTTTCGCTACCACCATCGTGTCCCACAAGCACAGCGGCAAGATGAGGTTGTTTCTTGCCTGCAGCCATCATTTCAGCCACTTCAGCAGCAATTTCTTTCTTGATATCGCTTGATATCTTCTTTCCGTCAATCAATTCCATAAATTATTACTCAGAGATTTATTATTATCTGCGACGCATATTGCGCATCAAGTTCATAGGATTCTTCATTTGAGTAGCCATACGCATCATCTTGCGAGTTTCCTCAAATTGCTTCAATAGGCGATTCACATCTTGCAATGAAGTACCACTACCCTTGGCTATGCGTTGACGACGACTACCATTGATAATTTCAGGATTAGCACGTTCTTGAGGTGTCATAGAATAGATAATAGCTTCAATACCCTTGAATGCATCATCACCTATTTCTACATCCTTAATAGCTTTGCCCACACCTGGAATCATAGAAGCAAGGTCCTTCAAGTTACCCATCTTCTTGATTTGGTTGATTTGAGCAAGGAAATCGTTGAAGTCAAATTGGTTCTTTGCAATCTTCTTTTGAAGTTCGATAGCCTTCTTTTCGTCATATTCGCGTTGCATACGTTCCACAAGCGACACCACGTCACCCATACCCAAGATACGGTCGGCCATACCTTTAGGACGGAAAGCATCGATAGCTTCAAGTTTTTCGCCAGTACCCACAAACTTGATAGGCTTATTCACAACGGCGCGGATAGAAAGAGCCGCACCACCACGAGTATCACCATCGAGCTTAGTCAATACCACACCATCAAAATCAAGACGATCGTTGAATTCCTTAGCAGTGTTCACTGCATCTTGACCAGTCATTGAGTCTACGACAAACAATGTTTCTGTAGGATTGATAGCCTTCTTTACAGCCTCGATTTCGTTCATCATTTCCTCGTCTACTGCAAGACGACCAGCGGTATCCACAATCACAAGGTCGTGACCATTAGCCTTTGCATAAGCTATAGCATTAGTAGCGATTTCTACAGGATTCTTGCTATCTGGTTCAGAGTATACAGGCACATTGATTTGTGCACCAAGCACCTTCAACTGTTCAATCGCTGCAGGACGATACACGTCACAAGCCACAAGCAATGGTTTCTTGCGCTTATCGGCCTTCAAGCGGTTTGCAAGTTTACCTGAGAATGTGGTCTTACCCGAACCTTGAAGACCTGACATCAAAATCACAGCAGGCTTACCCTCAATATTGAAAGGTGCTTGTTCGCCACCCATCATTTCGGTAAGTTCGTCATGCACAATCTTTATCATCAATTGCTTTGGTTCAAGAGCATTTATCACATCTTGTCCCATAGCCTTTGCCTTCACTGTATCGGTGAATTGTTTTGCCACCTTATAGTTCACGTCGGCATCAAGCAATGCGCGACGCACATCTTTCAACGTTTCTGCAACATTGATTTCGGTAATCTTACCTTGACCTTTTAGAATCTTAAATGAATGTTCTAATTTCTCTACTAAACTTTCAAACATTGTAGTATATCTATTTTTATTATTTTACATAAAAAGCGGGCAAGAGTTAGCACACTCTTGCGAAAATCTTTGCAAAATAAGCATTAAATTATCAATTACACAAATCAAATGACACACAATCCACTCATAACACAAGAAAAAACATCTTAAAAAGGCTTTGTTTTTTGTTAAATAACCCTCAAATTACCTTTTATTTCATTAAATCAGCCACTTTCACACCTTATATAAGGCTCAGACTGAATATTTTTTTGTAACTTTGCAGTCTAAATATAAATTATAACTATGGACGCAAAGAAAATACTTTTTATTTCTCAAGAAATTTCACCATATATGCCTGACTCTACTATCGCAAATGTTGGTAGAGATTTGCCTGCAGGCATTCAAGAAGCAGGTTTCGATGTGCGCACTTTCATGCCTAAGTATGGATGCATCAACGATCGCACTAAGCAACTTCACGAAGTAATTCGTCTATCGGGTATGAATATCGTTATCGACGATTGCGACCACCCTCTTATCATCAAAGTGGCTACACTTCAACCTGCACGCATGCAAATCTATTTCATCTACAACGATGACTATTTCGTGCATAACGTAGCGAAAGACCTTGAGACTGTGTCTTCGCCTGAAGATAACGACGAAAGAAGTATCTTCTTCATTCGTGGTGTGATGGAAACAGTAAAGAAACTTCGTTGGGAACCTGATATCATCCACTGCCACGGATGGATCACTGCTCTCACCCCTCTTTACTTGAAGCACATGTACAACGAAAACCCTATTTTTGCTAACTCAAAAGTAGTGTACTCGCTTTATGATGATGAATATCCTGTTCCTTTCGACGAACGACTTGCCGAAAAGATGGTTATGGATGGCATCATCCCTGAAGATGTGGCTCCTATACAAGGCAAACCAGTAGACCACACAGCTCTCACCAAATTGGCTATCCAACACTCACAAGGTGTTATCCAATACTCGCCTAATGTGAAACTAGAAATTATTGAATATATCAAAGAACTTGGCATTCCTTTCCTTCCTTATCAAGAAGACGAAAGCAACTATATACAACGATATGCCGAATTCTATAAGACTATTTAAGTAAAATCGTCATGAATAAACTATTTCATATTTTCATAAGCATTATCATAGCGGGCAGTTTAAGTTCGTGCTTCGAGGATACTATCGGTTCGTCTCTCGTTGAGAGCAACCTTTCTATCATTGCCGACTCTTCTTACACAGTAAGCGGTAACTCTGTAAGAAACGAAACTATTCTCACTCGCACTATGACTCAACTTTTAGGTGAAATCAAGGTTGAAAATTTCGGCGAATTGAAATCGGATTTCGTGTGCCAATTACTACCTTCATCGGCTATCGACACCACTAATTTAACTGTCGATATGATAGAATCAATGAAACTCATTATGCGTTCACCTATCGGTGGATATGTGGGCGACTCAGTTATGCCTATGCGCACTAATGTTTATCAACTAAGCAAGCAACTAAGTGCACCTATCAATAGCAATTTCAACCCTGAAGGTTACTTCAGCACTGAAAACCTCTTAGGTTCTACTTCTTACAATGCTACTTATAGTGGTTCGGAAAACCTCACTCACTCTACTGTGCAAAAAGGTAGTTACAGAACAATCGTCGTAAACCTTCCTAAGGAAATGGCAAAAAAGATTTTCAACGAATACAAGAATAATCCTGCCACTTTCAAATCTACCGAAAAGTTCAACGAGTTCTTCCCTGGCATTTATGTTGCAAACTCTTATGGTAGTGGTCGCATCACTATGATCGATAAAACATTCCTTCTCACCAACTACAAGCGTCATTCTAAAACCGAAGCTGGTAAGGACACTATCGTGAAAGACAGTTCAAGTTATGCTACTGCAGCTCCAGAAGTGATTACCAACAACAATATCACTATGAAGGTAGACCCTAAGGTGATGGAAATGGTAGCCAACGGCGACGTAATCCTTCAAGCTCCTCTCGGATATGAAGCAAAAATCAAGTTCCCTATAGAAGAGCTTATCAATCAATACAAGAGTGATGTAAATGGATTGAAGGTGGTAAACTCTCTATCTTTCACAATCCCTGCTGAAGTAGTGAAAAACGATTACAATATTTACATTCCACAATATGTATTGCTCGTAAAAGAATCTGAAAAAGATAAATTCTTTGCCAACAATAAATTGCCTGACGATATCAACACATTCTACGCTCATTTCGATGTTACTTCAAAGACTTATAAATTTGAAAACATGCGTCAATTCATTGTAGACTTGATCAACAATGGTAGCGAAGAAGATATTAAAGATGCAAGTAATTTGATGCTTGTTCCTGTGGATGTAGTCAGCGAAACTAATAACAGTTACTACCAAACAAGCACTACAATCACTGCTGTAACGCCTGCAGTATCTCGCCCAATGATTGGTAAACTAAGATTAGATAAGGCTAAGATTCGCTTTGAATATAGCAAGAAAGATGTTCCTTTGCAATAAACAAAGAAATCTATAAACAAACACCTTATTGGCATTTATGATTAACAAACCAAAGACCAATAAGGACTATAAAGGAACTTGTTCCTAAACACAAATTTCTCTTTTACATAAATAAAGCTCGGCACTCCTTTTGCCGGGCTTTATTCTTCTATACTACTTTACACACTGAAGCCACAACAACAGTTTCTCACCTCATAACCAATTTTAGCTTATATAATTACCAAAACCACTATCTCTCCAAACAAAAAATGAGGAGATGCATCTCATCGACACATCTCCTCACTATATCAATTATTTTCTATCCTCTTATTCCACAATGCCAAGATTAACCTTCACAAGTGGTGTGATATCCACCACCTCAGCACTTTTAAACGCTACTGGAGTGCTTGAAATATCAAGAACAAGCATATACGCACCTTCAGTACTTACAGAGTCAATAGCAGCTTGCAATTTAGCCTTAATTGGATCCATCAATTCAGCCTTCTTTGCATCCACATCCTTCTTCACCATTTCTTGGTAGCTTACAATCTTTTGACGATTGTCTTGGATTTCTTGGATACGACGTTCCTTGATAGTTTTTGCAGTTGTTGGAGCCAATGCTTGGAAATCGGCATACTTTTGATTGAATTCCTTTTCCAATTTTTCGTTCTCTGCTTGATATTGAGCAAGAAGGTCGTTGATCACCTTTTCTGCTGCTACCTTTTCAGGCATTACTTCAAAGATAGCCTTGCTATCCACAACACCAATCTTTTGTGCCATCACGCACAATGGCATCACAAATGTCAATGCCACTAACATTAATTTCTTAATCATATCTATGTAGTTTTATTTATTTTCGCTCCACAAAATTACTATATTATTTTAAATTAAACAACAATCACCCTATTTGAAACAAAAAAGCCGAGTTTCATCTTTTAGAAACCCGACTTTAGTTTTTATCGTTTTTTTGATTATTGATTACTTGATACCAAGTTTAGCCTTAACAAGTGGAGTCACATCTTCAGCACCAACACCTGTGTAAAGCACTACACCCATCGACATATCATAGATAAATGTATAACCACCTTCTGCACCTACTGCCTTGATTGCAGCTTGCAATTTTTCCATAATTGGAGCAAGAAGAGATTCTTGAGTGCGTTGTAGTTCTTGACCTGCTGTTTGTTGGAAATTTTGAATCTTTTGGTAAGTTTCTTGCAATTCTTGCATACGACGATCCTTGATTGCCTTTGGAGTAGCAGCATCTGCTTCAAGTTTTTCGTATTCAGCTTGCATTTGCATAAATAGTTCTTGAAGTTTCTTACCTTCTGCATCATATTTTGCTCCGGTTTCCTTCAATGTATTTTCAGCAGTAGCCTTTTCTGGCATCATGTTGAAAACTTCTTGAGTATTTACTGTACCAAATTTCAAAGTTTGAGCCGATAGGCACATTGGAGCTGCCAAAAGCACAGCTAATAATAATTTCTTAATCATCTCTTTATAATGTTTAATTTAATAATTCTATTGATTTCAAAAACAGTCACAAAGATAGTGCAAATAGAGCGCATTAACAAAATAAAAGCACCTTTTTTTCACCTATTATCACTATCTTACGATTAGTTTCATTTATATTATTTTGCGTAACCCAATTTCTCAAGTACCAAGTTGCTCACATCTATACGAGGTGATGCAAAAATTATACTTTGCGACGATGCACGGTCGAAGATAGCTTGATAACCTCGTTCTTCACTCACTTTCTTGATAGCTTCATACACATCATCTTGTATTGGTTTTATAAGCGATTCGCGCTTCTTGAAAAGTTCACCTTGTGGACCGAAATACTTATATCTCAAATCGCTTGCTTCCTTTTCCTTTGCCACGATTTCTTGTTCTTTATTCTTTTTTTGCTCATCAGTAAGGAACACCATATCACTTTGGAAATTCTTATATAATGTTTCAGCTTCCTTTGCGAGGTTTTCCACTTCCTTTTCCCAGCGTAGCGACACTTGATTCAGTTGTTCGTTTGCCATTTCGTAAGCAGGAATATTTTTCAAGATATATTCCATATCTACCAATGCAAATTTTTGAGCATTCGCGCTCACGGCCATTGCCAACACTGCGATAATTATGAATAATGCTTTTTTCATATTAATTTCCTTTTTAAGTTAAATCTATTAATTTGACGTGCGAATTTAAGTATAGTTTAATACATTCACCACATTTTTGAGGAATATTTCCTAAATTTAAAAGTCCTTAACGCATTACAAGTGCATTAAGGACTTCTTTTCTATATTCTTTTAGCTGATAATGATTAGAATTCTTGACCAAGAACGAAGTGGAAGTGACCACCACCCTTCTTACCATAAACCTTATCAAAACCGTAAGCCCAGTCGATACCCATCATACCCACCATTGGTAAGAAGATACGCACACCAGCACCTGCCGAACGCTTAAGGTTGAATGGTTGGAATTCGCTCACGCTTGTCCATGCATTACCACCTTCCACGAATGCAAGACCATAGATTGTGGTGCTTGGTTGCAACATGAATGGGAAGTGTAACTCAACACAGTAGCGAGTATAAGCATAACCTTCCTTTGAGTATGGTGTGAATGCACCATTGTCATAACCACGCAATGCGATAGTTTCTGATGCGTATGTGTAACTTCCCGACATACCATCACCACCTACGTAGAATGTTTCGAATGGCGACTTCAAATACTTGTTATAGCTGCCAAGCAAACCAATATCGGCACGAGTCATCAACACAAGTGTCCATTGACCGTCAACGTCGGTAAGTGGAGTATATGTGCGAGATTTGAATTTAAGTTTCCAATATTCAATCCACTTATACATTTCCTTCTTTGATTCCACTGTATTTGCTTGCGACAATGCTTGCCAATTCTTCTTTCCGAATAGCGAAGCAGGAGGAGTCATATGCATACTCAATGTAAAATCACTACCACTACGAGTATACAATGGATTGTCGATACTATTACGAGCAAGTGTCAAACCAAGAATCATTGAGTTAGACACACCATTATTCATATAGTACAAGTAGTCCCAATTCTTCAAGCTATACCATTGGTAACTCAATTCGGCACTCAAAGTGAAGTAGTCATCTGGCCAATTCAAACGTTTACCGAATCCCACTGTCAAACCACCCATTTGCAAGTATTTATTAGGGTCGTAAGCACTTTCGTAAGAATAACTGTTACCATAACCATAGTTATTACCATAACCGTATCCATAGCCATAACCATAGTTATACATATAGTTAGTATAGTTGCTATTATAGTAAGATGAGTTGATACCTGTTTGGCGAGAATAGAAAGCCGATACCGACAACGAGTTAGGACGCTTTCCGCCAAACCATGGATCGAAGAACGACACGCTATATGCTTGGTAATACTTAGCATTGGTTTGCGCGCTGATAGTGAATGTTTGACCCTCACCTTGTGGAATAATACCCTTATATGACGAAGGATTGAACAAGTTCTTCATTGAGAAGTTAGTAAACTTCAAACTCAACTTACCGATGATACCTGTTTGTCCCCAACCTGCCGAGAATTCGATTTGGTCGTTTGCCTTTGATTCAAGATTGAACAAAATATCTACAGTACCACTTTCTTCATTTGGTTCAGGACGGATATCCATCTTTTCAGGATCGAAGTGACCGGTTTGAGCGATTTCACGAGCTGAACGCATCAAGTCATTCTTTGAGAACAACTGACCTGGCTTCACGCGAAGTTCGCGACGCACCACCTTTTCATACAGACGGTCGTTACCATTAATCACCACCTTATTAATACGCGCTTGTGGGCCTTCCATCACACGCATTTCAAGTGCCACAGAGTCTTTTTGGATATTATTTTCGATAGGCAAAAGATGGAAGAATAGATAACCACGGTTCATATATAGGTTTGACACCGCATCATCATCTTCAGTCACACGCTTGTTGAGAAGTTTTTGGTTATACACATCACCCTTCTTCATGCCGAGCACTTCATCAAGCACTGCCGAGTTGTACAATGTGTTACCCACCCACTTAATATCTGAAATAAAGTATTGATTACCTTCTTCCACTTTTAGGTACACATCCACAGTCTTTTCATCAAAATTCACCACGCTATCCGACACGATTCGAGCATCGCGATAACCAAGCTCATTATATTTTTGGATAATCAAATTCTTATCCACTTCGTAATCTGACGGAACGAACTTCTTTTGGCTGAAAATTTTCCAAATATTAGTCTTTTCATTGGTCTTTTTCATTGTGCGCTTGATTTTGCTATCGCTTAGCACTTCGTTGCCATCGATATAAATCTTATGCACCTTCACCTTTTCGTTTCTATTCACATTGATATCCACAATCACCTCATTTTCATTGCTGAGGTCTTCGCGTTGTGACACATGTACTTCGGCGTTTTTGAAACCCTTATCATCGTAATACTTTTCGATGATTTGTTCGGCACGCTTTGCAATATTAGGAGTAAATTGGTTACCCTTCATCAATCCTAAGCGTTGCTTGATTTCATCACGCTCGCCTTTTTTCATACCGTTATAATTGATATCCGAGATACGAGGTTGTGGACGCATAGCAAATTCGAGCCACGCCTTATTGCCACATATCTTATCTACCTTAATTTGCACCTTTGAAAACAAACCTTGACGCCAGAAGCGTTTAGCCGCTGCCTTAATTTCATCGCCTGGAATTTCTATCACTTGACCAACTGATAAACCAGAGTAGCCAATGATAATATAATCTTCATAATTATCTACACCACTCACTTTGATACCAGCAATCTCATACTTTTGAGGCATTCCGGTATACACTATTTTAGGGTTATAGATAGTATCGTTTTGCGTTTGCGCAGTTGCCACAGTGCTCACTGTGCTGGCTATCATTGCAAAAAATGCAAGTAGTAACTTATATCGCATATCTTTTATATAATATATTCTGTAGTTAAGTTTCGTTCTGTATTACTTATTTTCGCTCACCTGTTCGCTTGTCTTTCCATATCGGCGTTCTCTGTGTTGATATTCCAAGATTGCTGCATAGAAATCTTCTTTCGAGAAATCAGGCCAATATTTTTCTGAGAAATACAATTCAGAATAAGCAATTTGCCATAACAGATAGTTGCTGATGCGCAAATCTCCACCTGTGCGTATCAGCAAATCAGGGTCGGGCATATTCTTTGTTGCCAATGAAGCATCGAAGAGTTCACCATCAATGTCGTCAACATCTATTTCACCATTCTTAGCCTTTGTCGCAATGGTTTTACATGCCTCAAGTATTTCCCAACGAGATGAGTAGCTCAATGCCAATACGAGTGTCAAGCCGTTGCAGTGTGAAGTATCCATCATACACTTACGCAATCTTGTCGACGCAAATTCTGGCATGCGCTCAATATCTCCTATCATATCTAAACGCACATTATTTTTTATCAAATCGGGTGTTTCGCGTTCGATAGCCACCACGATAAGATTCATAAGTGCATCCACTTCTTCTTTCGGTCTGCTCCAATTCTCGGTAGAGAATGTGTAGAGTGTGAGATATTTCACACCCACTTCCGACGCAGCTTCGGTGATTTGACGCACAGTATTCACACCCTCCACATGGCCCATCGACCTGTCGAGGTTGCGTTGCTTGGCCCATCGACCATTTCCGTCCATAATCACTGCCACATGCTTCGGCAAGCGACTCTTATCTATGTTATTTGCCAATGACATATTAATATTGCATTGATAAATTATTCACTTTCACTCTACATAATGGCAAGTCTTGCATCGTTTCCCAAATTCGTAGGTCACACTCACAAGTGCAAGCGAATACCAATCGGTATTTTTTGCAAACGAATGCTTTATGCCATTCAAATCGCTTAATCCATCCACTTTGTCGCCGAAGCACTTACGCATCGTAAACTCAAAGCCTATGTTTAAGCGTTCTTTCAATTTATATTTCACACCCACACCCATCGGTATGTTCATCGCAAAAGAGGTATTACCTTCGGCCCACGCCACATTTGCGCCCAATCCCACTGTGAGATATGGTGTTATTCGTTTCAATTTCAAATAAGAAGCTCCTATTCCGTAATTCAAGAAGTTAAATTCTATTTGAGCTCCTATATCACACAAGGTAGAACTGAAATCATAGTTATTTCCCTCTGGAAACACCATATTGTTCTCGGCGCTGTTTCCACTCAAATTAGCCACTGCCAAATTGGCTTTCACAGCCCATCGCGTAGAAGGGAGATAGCGATATATCACTCCTCCTGCCAAACCTTGTTTTTTAAGTACACTGCTTTTATTCACATCGCCAAGATAACCACTCAAGCCCAAGCCAGCACCCATCTCATAGCGATATTCTTGCGCGCTCATCATCAGAGTCACGCTCACAAGCATCAATATAGTGGTCAACACTCTTTTCATAACCTCTTTCTATCTTCTATTCTTTTTTAGATAAAACGATGATTTGCTACAAAAAGTATATCGGCCGCCACCTCACTTCACAATCAATACAATGGTTTAAAGGTCAATCTATTGATTACACCTCTCCATATATTATCGTAAAGTTCTACTCTTTCGCCCTTTCCACCGAATATATATATATACGGACATTCCCACGATGTGATAGCTTCGGTTGCTCTCGACTTCACACGCATCGATGCAGGAAGACTTGTTTGCATCATAGTCCACTCATCGCTACCCGCGCTACTGCGAGATTCGGTCAAAGTGCTATTCACCACAAATGCTTGAGCATCGTAGAATGGTTCGATATATTCAGGCAATTGCAAATTATCGTTTGCAGGAATCCAAGTCAAGCCCTTATCGTTTGACATCGACACTTCTTTGATAACTGTACCATCAGAGAGCGAACCTCCCATAGCCAATAGCACAGGTTCTGTAAAACCTACCATTCTATCGTGGTCGAAATACACTGCGTAATACGAAATCAATGTCACACCTGTAAGATATCCGATGTGAATACCATCGCGGTTTACGATGCCCCATTGTGTGCCATCATATCCCCACACATATTGAGTACATTCGCCATTAGGAAGAGTACCACCTATCATCACCACTTGGTCGCTCACTGCCCATCTCGATTCCACCTTCACCAATTGCGACATTCCCGAAACTGGGAAACCTGCAGGTATTTCAGTAGCCACGAAATCTGACTTCATAGGATATTGAGCGTGCTTATACACATTTCCGTCGTAGGTAATACCGAGCAATGTAGAGCCATAAGCACCAATAAGTGAATACATTGTAGTACCACATTCACTCCATTCAAGACCATCTTGCGAAGTATATAGTGCATTATTTTCGTCGAGGATATATAGAGCATCATCGGTAGCTGTGAACGAGCTGATATTTGGCACAAAATCAAATTCCTTACGATTCTTTTGCCAACGATTAGCAGCCACATCATTAGTCACCGACATCACATAGCCTTTCAAGTCCTTAATCAAGCAGTAAAATGCATCATTAAATTGCACTGTCTTTTGCTCCAATGGAGTAGTGTAAGAAGGCAAGCTGCGACGCGCCATTTCACTCCAGTATAGAGTATCAGGATCCACTTGATGCACGTTCACCTTTATAGTGTAAGTCTTCACATTGGTCAAGTCCACCGAGTGAATTGTATACTTCACATCACCTGTAAAGTCGATTGAGTCTTCACTTTTGTATGCAAACACGGTGTCCTTCATCCAAGTACCACCTGTCACATGAAATTCTGATGCCGAACAAGCAGTGTGAGTCATTTTCACCTTCAAGCCCGAAATTCTTGTACCCTTTGGCAATGAATCGGCATTGTAAATCAATCCCTTGTCCAAATCGATAGTAAAGAATACGCTATCCAGATTATCAAGCAACTCTTCATTTGGTTGCAATGAAAATTCTGTAATCACCACACTATTACTTAGCAACACTTCGCCTTCTTCATCATTTTTATTGCAAGAGAATAACAACGTAGTCAATATTGCGCCCAACAATAGGCATATAGGAAATTTTTTGTTCATTTTCTTTAAATTATTTTCAAAATGCAAATTTAGTAACATTTTTTCTAAAAAATCGGTTAACTGCCCATTTTTTAATATTGTTCACACTATCTGCTTTGTTTTAACACTAATTTTTCAACTTACAAAAGTAATAAAAATACTTTATTCATCTTATATGATTATGAATATTAAGCACCTTTTCACCCTTATTTCATTAATTTTCACATTGGCAACACCAATTTTCAACATTTTTACTTAACTTTACACCTATGAAACAGTCGTTACTACATATTAAGGACACCCTTTCGCCTCATTTTTCGCAAGGCGAAGTGCGAAGCATCACCAAAATCATTTTTGAGCATCTTATGGGATATTCTCAAGTGGATATCATCATGCACGATGCCGACACGCTGAGTCCTTTCATCAAAGATAAAATCGAGCGAGTGCTTGAGCGTATTCTCCGACACGAACCCATCCAATACATTTTCAACGATGCCTATTTTCAAGGGTTCCATCTCAAAGTTACTCCCCACACGCTCATTCCTCGCCCCGAAACCGAGCAACTCGTGGATATTATCGTCGAAGAAAATTCTTCATCGTCCGACCTTCGTGTGCTCGACATTGGCACTGGCAGTGGAGCCATCGCCATTGCATTGGCACGCGCGTTGAAGTTTCCTATGGTAGATGCCTTCGATATTTCGGCAGAGGCACTCGAAGTGGCTAAAGAGAATGCCACAAACCTCAAGGCTAAGGTAAATTTCAGCCTCACCGACATTCTCACCACCCCCCTTCCACCTGCTCCTTGCTACGACATCATAGTGAGCAATCCTCCTTATGTCACCGATAGCGAACGCGCCGAAATGGAGGCCAATGTTCTCGACTACGAACCTCACACAGCACTTTTCGTACCCGACGCCGATCCTCTGCTATTTTATCGTGCGATAGCCATTTACGCTTCTAAGGCACTTGTGGCAGGCGGACGCATTTATTTCGAGATAAATCGTAGTTTTGGCAAAGAAACTGCCCAATTACTCACCGAGAATGGTTTCACCGATGCTCGTGTAGTGAAAGATATGTATGCTTGCGACCGATTTGTAGTAGCCACAAAATTGTAATCCCATTATGAAAGCAAAAAGAACCATTACAGCCGAAAGGGCTTTGACTCGTGCGGCGGCCCTTTGTGTAGTTTGCGAACAGGCCGAGAGCGATATTCGCCGAAAACTTCTTTCGTGGGGATTACCTTCTGCCGAAACCGACGAGGTGATTCAGTGCCTCATCGATGAGCAATTTCTCGACGAGAAACGATTTGCATCGGCTTTCGTTCACGACAAATTCCATTTCGAAGGTTGGGGACGCATAAAAATTGCTTACCAACTACGCACCAAAGCCATCTCAAGCGAAATCATCGACAATGCTCTCACTCTCATCGACGAAGAGGAATACTTCGACAAACTCAAACACATTCTCTCAAATAAGATGTTTATGCTCTCGTCGAAAGAACCTTTACAAGCTAAGGCATCGCTTGTGCGTTTTGCTTTATCGCGTGGATTTGAGCCAAACCTCATCTATAAATGCTTGCCCCTAATATCCAACGACGACGACGATGATGATGAATATTTCGATTAAAACACTTGCTTCGGCATTGCTCGATGTCATTTTCCCACGCACTTGCTCGGTGTGTGGTATGGTGCTTGCTTCGCACGAAAAGCATATCTGCACCAAGTGTTCGATATCGATACCTCGCACCCTGTTTCACTTGCACAAGTTCAACCCTATGGAGCAACTCTTTGCAGGCAAAATCGCTTTTGAGAGAGCCACAGGGTTCTTCTTCTACGACAAAGAAACGCCATATTCCAACATTCTTCACGACCTCAAATATCGCAATCTGCCCCAACTCGGCAGTTACTTTGCTTCGCTTTTCGCTAAAGAATTAGCACCTTACAATTACTTCAGCGATATAGACTACATCATTCCTGTGCCACTTCACAAGAGCAAACTCATAAAGCGTGGATATAATCAGAGCGAAATGATTGCTAATGGGCTGGCTGAAGTGCTGAATTTGCCTGTACTCACCAATGTGATTGTGGCCACACGCCCTCACGAAACACAAACCCACAAAGGCATATACGAACGCTGGCAAAACACTCAAGATGTGTTTGACGCTCAGCACACCCACATTATTGAGGGTAAGCACATACTCATCGTAGACGATGTGGTCACCACTGGAGCCACCTTACTCAATGCGGCTCTCACCATTGCCGATGTGCCGAATGTGAAAATAAGTTTTGCCACACTCGGCGTGGCACGACTATCATAGAATTTCGCGTCACGAATTATACACCACCGTCACATTTCTCACTATCAGATGATGACTATATGCGCCACTGAGTCGCACTTTCATCAGTCGGTACGGATAAGCCGACACAATAGCCTCTATAGGAACATTTATATCACCTTGTAGCCTCACATCCTTCAGCACTCGCCATTCACAGTCCACGCCATCGCTGCCCAAGAGTTCAATTTTGGCCTCATCGCGTAGCACTCCGCTCACATTCACTATCACTTTCATCGGTGCCACCATATCGCCCTTTTCCACTTCCACAGGATAGGTATCAAATGCCATTTCACACTCTTGCATCAGCAAATCGTTCACATCGAGCAAACCATTATTCATCGACACCACAAAGGCATCGCACTCATCATCGTAGGCCGAGCGTGCGGCATCGGTAAGGTCGTACCATCGGCCACTCTTCATTCTCACTCTCACTATGTGGTCGGCTGTACTCACCACAAGTTCTTGCGATGTTCGCGACCAGCACATCCACGCCACATCGCCCACCTGCTCCACTGCTTGCAAATCTTTCCCCGAGAGAAGATGAAGCACGCCTTTCGTGTCCACCATCCACACATCTCGCTCGGCTGTGGCTATCGCATTCCTATTGGCAAGTATCACATTTCCCACCAACTGAGCATCGGTGTAGTCATTCACCACCTTATACGACACGGCATACACTCCTTCGCTGGTGAAGGCATACACAGGATATCGGCCAAACACTGTAGAATACAATGGTTTCTTCACAGCACGGAGAGCCATCACCTCACCTTGCCCCACCAATCGTCGTTGCGTATAGGTCCACGGATTGCCGATAGAAGTGACCACAAGTTCGTTGCTTCGGCATATATCACATCTCACCTCGGTAGGCATATAAAATGTAACACCATCTTCCAAATTCTGCTTTCCGAAATCTTCGCTCACCGCGCACGCACACTCCTGCTCCTCGCATCTTATCGTGTGGCCACTCCACTCACTCACAAGACCGTCGCTCAGCACCTTCACCTCTATGCGTTCCGCTCTCTTATCAGGATATGCCACCATAGCATTCACACTTTTAGGCGTATACTCGTGATATTCACGCTCCACATTCACACACTCTCTGTCGCCATCGTGAAAATAGGCACTCACAATCACCTCACACGGTTTTTTCACCACATCGTCGCCCCAATATTGAACACTCTGCCACATATTTCGCTTCACATACCTGTTTCCACCCATATACAATCTGCCACCTACGCTCGCTGGAGCATTTGCCACAAGTTCTTGTCCCGAAACGAATGCCAATTCAGCCACCTTCGCTCTGCTCAATTCTTTAGTGAAGAAATCCGTGCGCACCAATGCCGTAGCAGCCTTGCCCAACGCAGTAAGTGAGCCATCTATCACGCTCACACCATTTGCCACATTCACTTCGCCATTGCATAGCGCATTAAGATCGGTAATAGAAGTAAGTACCTGCCATTTTTCGGGATTTACCATCTGCGAAGTTCGCACCAAATGGTCCACCTGTGCCAATTTATAGTTTACACACCTCTTCGATGCCTTTTCTTCGCATCGGCTATCCACCTTATTGCCATCGAAAGGCAACATTTCGGCACTCACCATCACATCTATGGCCTTAATCAGTGGCAACCAATCACGCGACGGCGATTTCACCACACCCACGCCCACATTATACATCCGTGCCTCAAGCACACTCTCGGCACACACATCACCATTCACCTCGCAAGTGGTATTTTCGCCCAATTGCACGCCATTGCCCACTATCACTGGAGCACTTATCCAGGCATATTCGTCGTTCCACATACGCACGGCATAACGCACTGCCACAGGTTGCACATATCCACCTTTTCGTTTCACACCATCCATCAAGGCATTTCTCGCATCGCTCACAGCATCTTGCAATGATGCTCGGTCTTTCGCAGTGAGACGCACCCAATCATCGTAAGCACCTTCTAAATTCACGGCAAGCACTTGTTCGCTCACATCTGCCACATTCACTGTGCCAAACACAAGTCCAGGCATCGCATCTGCCACATCGAGCAGAGTGTAATCTCCATCATAGCAACGCAAATACCTCAACCCTACCGAAGTACCCACCACAAGCATCTCACCAATACTTTCTGCCCACATCACCTCGCCATCTACCGAAAGCACAGGTTTACGATTTTCCTCAAATACCCCGTTCACACGCTTACCCAAGATATTCACCTCGCCACCTCGTGCCACCACGAAGTAATCGCCTTCGGCACGACGGTCCACAGCGAGAAGTCGTTCGCCACTCAGCAAACCACCCACCTCACGCCAAGCACCCACGCCCATCAAGGCATCGCCACACTCACGCATATTAGTCACGCTTACACATTCACCATGAGCTCCACATTCTGTGTTCACTCTCATCACAGCACCCTTAGGCACCAATTTCATTTTCTTGATATTCATACTTATTTTTTATTAGATTAATTATAGGTTAATTTGATTTTTTGTGCAAAGTTACAACCAAATGGAGGCAAAAGTTTCCTTAAAAAGGATAATCACATAAAAAAGTTAGGAGTTAGGAGTTATGAGTGGAAAGTGAAAAGGGACACACGATGCGTGTATCCCTCCATGCTGAGTGAATTAAATTCACTTTCGTAAAAAAGTTAACAAATATATGTTTTATTAAAATTTCTTGATACCAAAAGTGTAACCCACTGATAAGAAGGCATGACTATTGGCTTTGTTATGCCACTAAGAAATTAATCGCTTACTAATGTATAGCTTTTGTTTCTTGGTGAACCTGTCGCCCGATACACAAACACCCAATCTGTAATATAGCGAATCTCGTAGGAAAAACATAGTCTCTCGGAAAACCTCAATGATGGTGTTCGGGGATAATATCTTGTCTGACCTCCTTCAGAAGAATATAATATTACTGGCTGAGAACGTAGCTTTTGCAATCTAATTACATCTCTATAGAAATTGATAAACTTTCCTCCTTCATATTTCTTATCTAATGCATCCATACTAAAATTTAGATGAGCCAAATCTGATAAGTAAAAAGAGCGTGTTTTGATGCTTGCATCCCACACTTTCTTAAATTCGTCGTATACGAAATCCACCTCTGCCCACAGACTATCGGTGAAATACCATCTGTGCCATTTCGACATTGTGGCGTATGGTTTCTTGGCGAATCGCCATTGGCGGCCCGAAAGTCGGTCGAGTGTGGTCTTGCCCTTTATCGAATCTTGCTTGTCGGCAAGGATTTGTTCTTG
>JAZORR010000046.1:0-14181 GCA_045656705.1 Muribaculaceae bacterium
AGTGTCTTCTATGGCAATGTATCCTTCAGTAGCAGGTAACGGTGAAAAGATTTCTTTCGTTACTCCTGCAGGTGAATTGTTCATTATGAATGTTAACAAATAATAGGGAGGATAAGATATGAAACTAAGAAAATTATTCGCAACAGCTGCTATGGCTCTTTGCGTAGGTGCAAGTGCATACGCAGTAAACCCTGATGAAGTACGTATCTACATCAATCCAGGCCACGGTTCTTGGGGACCTAACAACCGCCACATGGCTACTATCGGTCACGAATCTATCAGCTCAGAAAATCCTGATACTACCGACTTCTACGAATCAAACACTAACCTTTATAAAGGTCTTGAAATGCTTGAAAGACTTATCTCTTATGGTATGCCTTTCGATCGCACTAAGAACCAAACTAACGATAATCCAAATCGTGTAGGTGCGGCTCTCGACTTGACTCAAAATGTGGTAATGAGCCGCGTGAAGAGTGGTCCTTACCCTTATGAAACTATCAACGGTGTAAATCCAGACCAAAACAACGATTTCAACCGTACTCTTTCTACCATCGCTGCCGAAGTAGATGCTAACGACTTTGATATGTTCGTTTCTATCCACTCAAATGCAGCTTCTGAAGGTAACACTACTAACTATTTGTATTTCGCTTGGGACAACAAGCACATCAATTCAAGTGGTCAACCTAAAGATGAAATCGGTACTCAAATCAGAGACCTAAGTATCGCAATGGCTGAAAAGGGTTGGAACCAACGCATTCTTGACCGTCACACTCAATGGTCGCACTACGACTGCCTTGTAGGTCAAGGTACAGTGAAGATTGGTCAACAAAACCTTGGCGTTCTTAACCACACAGTTCCTGGTTACCTTGTTGAAGGTTACTTCCACACTTACCAACCTTCTCGTCACCGTTATATGAACTTCGATATGTGTCGTCTTGAAGGTCTTGACTACGCTCGTGGCGTGGCTGACTACTTCGGTTGGACTAAAGAAAACACAGGTGACATTTGTGGTGTTGTTCGCGACAAGCACACTAAGTTCTCTCACTCTCTTTACAATCCTAAGGCTGGTACTTACGATGTTTACAAACCTCTTAATGGTGCTACTGTAACCCTTAAGAAAGATGGTGCAGAAGTAGCTACTTATACTACCGACGTTAACTACAATGGTATTTTCGCTTTCCGTAACTTGGAACCAGGTGAATACACTATCGAATTCGCACACCCAGATTACAAGGCTGATTCAGTTTGGACTTCTGATAAGGCTACTGAAGAAGTGGCTAATGCTATCAAGGTTACTGTGAAGGCTGCAGGTACTATCTATCCTACTGCATTCCTTGAAGATGTTAACTATGTGGCTCCTACTGTAGTTTACGAAAACTATCCTGACTCAACTGCAGGCAAGGCTGCTTACATCTTGAAGACTAAGTACAATATGTATGACAATGGTACTTGCACAGGTTTGGCTTCAGTGCTTGAAGGCAAGACAGTGCGTCGTACTATCCTTCGCAACCAAAAACTTTACATCCTTGCTCTTGATGCTAACAATAAGGGTGAAGTTTACATCTACGATACTGCAAAGGATGCTCTTCTAAAGACTCTTACTGCAACAACTGCTGTAGGTGATATTCTTCCTCTTTCTGATATCGCTCTTACTGCTGAAGGCGTACTTGTAGGTATCAACAAGTGTAATCAAGCTTATAATGGTACTAACGAAGTAACTGCTTATAAGTGGGCTAATGGTGAAGACAAACTTCCTGAAGGTGATGCTCAAATCTGGTGGACTAACAACTTCGGTGGTAACTACAACAATGCTTACGCTGGTGAATCAATGATTTACATTGGTACTCTTGAAGATGGTAAGCTTATCTACACTGCTACAACTACCGGTAGTTCTCGTGCTACTCGTCTTGTAATTGCAGCTATTGCTGACGGTGCATACCTTGGCTATATGCGCAACAATCAAGATGGTACTTACCTCGCAACTACTTACCTTGGTGACACATTCAACATGACTCTATCACCAAATGCTGATGATAAGGTTATCTTCGATTCTGAAAAGATTCTTCCTTTCGAAATCCAACTTGCAGCTGCTGATACTGCAGTTCCTGCTATCCTTGGTCACATGGCTGAAGGTACAGTAAACGCTAAGGCTAACAATGCTTCTTACTTCAAGTATGCTGGTAAGTCTTTGATGGTGGCTACTAATGTAAATGCTGAAGGTCAAACTACAGGCATCAAGATGTTCGACATCACTGAAGGTGTAGATGCTGCTAACGAAATCACTCTTAAGGGTGCTGATATCGCCGCTGCTGCTGGTTTTGCTGCTGCTCACGGTGAATTGAAGTTGACTCTAAACGATGTTACTGGTGTTCTTACTAAGGCTGAAATCAATCTAATGGTTGTAAATAGCGAAAAGGTAGTTAAGTTCACTCAAACTCCTCCTGCTGCAACTAATGTAACTCCTGCTACTTCTGGTACTGCTAACCCATTCGCTTATGCTCTTTCAAGCGAAGTTGTTGAAGGTACTTTGAAGGTTAACTACACATTGAATGCTAACGCTACTGCTGTTGCTATCAATGTACTAAATGCTAACGAAGAAGTGGTAGCAACTGCTGCTGGTGAAACTGCTAAGGGTGCTCACACTGCTACAATCGCTCTTGCTGACCTTGCTTATGGCGATTACACTTGGGAAGTTGTAGTAGATGGTGCTGAAAAGGCTAAGATGGAAACATTCTTCTCTACTCAATTCTATCACCCACGCGCTGTCGATGTTGACAACAACTTCGAAAGCCCTGCATTCGGTCATGTATACATCACTGAAGGTATGAGCACTAATAAAGTAGCTTACTATCCAGCTACTCGTGGTGGTGTAGGTCTATACATCTTCGACCCTCAAATGAATGGTGTGAAGAACGAAAAGACTGGCAACTATGCATTCATGAGCGACTTGACTTACACATTCATCTCTTACGGTGCTGACCTTGCTCGCGTTCGCGTGGCTGAAGACGGTCGTATCTTCGTAACTCGTTGTAACAACGCTGGTGACTACATCTTGTATGCACCAAGTCATGAAGACCTTGTTAAGAACAACCAATTCCACTCACTTCTTGCTGGTGGTTCTCTTGATGCTGAAACTTATCTATACAACACTGCTGATGGCTTCCTTGCTGGTCCTAACGTTGGTTTCGACGTGAAGGGTGCTGGTGAAGACTTGAAGTTGGCTACAGTGATTGCTGATGCTAAGGTATGGGCATTCAACGCTTCTGGTTCTCGCGTAGACGAATATGCTCTTGGTACTGCTGAAGTGCTTCCTACTCCAACTATGATCCCTGCTCTTTCTGGTTACACTATCGCTCCTCAAGTTACAAACGTAGAATACGATAGCCATGGTGGTATGTGGTATTGCCAATACAGAGGTACTCCATCTAATACTGAACCTGCCTTGATTTATGTTGATGCTAATGGCGAACAACGCTACTTCGAAGGTGTTGGCGGTATGGTACGCGGTGGTGGTGGTATCCGTCTATCTCCAGACGAAACACAAATCGCTATCGCAACTTCTAAGAGTACATTCTCTATCTACGATCTTGAATACTTGGAAGATGGTGGCGTAGAACTTGTAGAAAGAACTCGCATTACTCACGGTATCGGTACTAACTGTTACGATATTGCTTGGGACTTGGCTGGCAACATCTACATCTGTGGTAACTCAGGTGAATGGATGAAGGCATTCGCACTTCCTCGCACTGAACCTGCTACTACTAAGGCTGCAAGCAAGTATGCATTTACTATCGACGATCCAACTGTAATCGAACGCGTTGACGCTGATGAAAATGCTCCTGTAGAATACTACAACTTGCAAGGTGTGAAGGTAGAAAACCCATCAAATGGTATCTTCATCAAGAAGCAAGGTAAGAAGGCTACAAAGGTGGTTCTTTAATCCTCAAAAATAGCTTATAGCGATTATAAGTTTATAGTCGCTATAAGTTTCCAACAAAATAGGCTCGGCGAAAAATCGTCGAGCCTATTTTCTTTATATATTAAATGATATAATCTTGGAGTATTGGTCAAAATCTTTTACTTGATCATCTTTTCTAAAATGAAGAGTGCTTCTCGTCCGTTGGTCATAAGAAGATCTAAAATACTTTGATCGGTCTTAAAGCCGTGTCTGTCACGCCACACTTGCCAATACTGTTGGTCCTTGAGCCAATCAAGATTGTCGGTAGCCGACATTCCCACCTTGCCTCTAAAATCCTCTACGCCGTCACAATCCTCGGGCAATGTGTCAAGATATTCTATAGAAAGTGGGAGGTCGAGAAAATCTATTACAAGGTCGTTAATGGACTTGTTAAACTCAAGCAACGAAGTGATTTCACGATTTTCGTATATAGCCTTCAAATCGTCGGCTATATATTCAAAGAAAGGTGATTTACCAAAAGCCGAAAACACCGCACCCCAATGAGTGCGACGCCAATCACCATGTTCTGATATTTCTAATGTGTTCACGGCTCCCGTGGCAGGTTTCACAAGAGGAAGCGTAAGTATCTGTTCATCATTTGCCCCTGTCACACGACAATGGTGAGCACACCACGGAGTTTTGCGTTTCTTCTCCCCTGTGTGCACAATCACCCTATCGCAGGCAAGCATAGCGGCAAAATAGCGCACACTTCCCGCATAGGCAAGGCTGAAAAGTCCTGTGGAAAAGCGTTTCATCACTTGTCGGGGTTAGCGTCGGCAAATATTCTATTCCAACGAATACCACCATCAAACAATGACTTATCTTTATCGAATGATATTATCACAAACATTGGAGTACCCACAACATGGTCTTCAGGCACAAAGCCCCAATATCGTGAATCGGCAGAATTGTCGCGATTATCGCCCATCATCCAGTAGTAATCCATCTTGAATGTGTATTCAGTGGTTTCGGTGCCATTGATGAAAATCTTACCATCACGCACTGCGAGGTCGTTGCCTTCATAGTTTTTGATACAACGCTCATAGATAGGAAGATTTTCAGGAGTAAGAGTGATAGATTCACCCTTTGCAGGAATCCATATTTCGCCATAGTTGGCACGAGTCCAACCATAATTGTGAGTAATCGGATACACATTTGTTTGGTCCATAGCAGGCACTTTAATCACCGCCTTCACCCAAGGCATAGCCTCCACCTTATCTCTCATAGCATTGGTGAGCGGACAAGTGTATACAGGATTTACTGTGCCATCTTCATTCACTTTCAAGCCGATACTTGCAGCACTAAGCACAGCCTCTTGAGTGTCGATAGAAATATATCCTCTATCGTCGGCACTTACGCCCAAATCATCCCACATAGATTGTGTGAAATGAGTGCCATCGGTTTGGATATAATAGTTGTATTGTACATCTTTAGGATCGGCAATAGGCTCGCCATTGATATACACCACATCGTTCACTATTTTAAGAGTTTCACCCGGAAGAGCGATACAACGCTTCACATAGTTTTCGCGACGGTCTACCGGACGATATACTACATCACCAAATTCACCTTTATTGCGAAGAATAGTTTCGCGACCACCTGGCACAAGAGAGCATAGTGTATAATAGTCGGGATTTGACACCTTAAGAGTCACTGTGTCGCCTGCTGGGAAATTAAATACCACAATATCGTTACGCTCCACCTTGCGCACACCCTTCAATCGGTGATAATCCCATTGAGGATATTCAATATATGATTTGCAATCAAGATATGGGATAGTGTGTTGAGCAAGAGGAAAGTGTAGAGGGGTATTAGGCACACGAGGACCATACACCATCTTATTTACCCACAGATAATCGCCTACAAGCAGAGTTTTCTCAAGCGACGAAGATGGAATTTGATAATTTTGCCCTACAAAAAGGAAGATGAAATACACCAAAATAAGGGCATACACGATAGCATCTACCCAACTCATCACGGTACGCACCAAAGCGTTTTTGGTGTGCTTCCACCAAGTCCAGGGTATAAATTGAGTAAGATAGATATCGACAAGCAAAAACCAAAACAAACTTACCCACCAAGAGCCAAGCCATGCCACCCATGCAAAAAATATTACCGATACCACAGCAAAGCGTATCCAACGTGTTTTGGCTACTCTTGCCAAACGTTCTTTCAACGAACCTGTTTGACGCACATCTTTAGTTTCCTTATTTTGATTCTTATTATTGCTCATATATATTTCATCTTTAAATTCAATGCAAAGATAATCCGATTTTCACATAAAAAGAAACCACACAACATATTTTATAAAAAAAGCCCATTTTATCGCATTTTTTGTGGAAATATGGGCACGAAACTACATTTGCGTACTTTTTGCGTACTATTTTTCTTGTATTTTAGTGTTTTCATCTATTAAATTTGCAGAAAATAACATCAAAAGATTATGTTTTATGAAAGCAAAAGTATTTTTTCTGATAGTGGCAAGTGCACTGTTTTGTTTGCCTATGATGGCAGACGACATATACTATAACTATAAGAAATCTGCAAAATCTGCTCCCAACAACGAAGTCGTGAATGCGAGCAATATTTCTCCCGAAGAATTCCAAAAAAGATTGAGAGAATTTACAGAAGAGTCGCAAGCACTTATGTTATCGAATATTGAAGAAAATTCTACTATGGACAAACTCATACGCAAAAAATGGTATGAGTTCAACCCTCTGTCGATGCAACTAAGCGCTAACTATTACACTTTTTATACTACCTCTTATCGCATAATTGTGGGTATCGACGAGAATGGTAATGTATCTGAACGAATGCAGAAATATTACTTATCTAATAAATATGAAGCATCGTTTGATAGCACTAAGGTGGGTGTGGCCAATAAAGGTAAGTATATAGTGGTGCAAGGTAAGGACAATCCTACCCGTGCCACATGCCTCAACATAGGATCTATTTCTGATAGCGAAATGAACACTATCGAGGAAATAGGCGATAGCAAACTACAGAAGTTCTACATTGCCGACGCCGACGATTTGGCCGAAACCAAAGATATGCTGCCAAGCGAAATGCTATTGAATAAGACTTGGCTACAAGTGGACGAAAACTCTAATGCTCCTACTCGATATGAATATCATTTCCAATCGGATGGATATATGGAAAAATGTGTAATGGGCGAAAACCGACGCACAGATTTCCCTTATTGGCTCATCGGCGAATATTATTTCAGCAACGAACCCGATACCACATTTATATATTCAAAAAAGGAAATATTGAATTCGGGTAAGTATTTGGTGCATCAAATTAAAGAAAATGGAGTGAAGTATCTCCACACCTACGAAGTGAAATCTATTGCTCCCGACACAATGCTACTCAAGTGTGTGCACCCAGCCGATGGTGAGAATATGAAACTTGTATCTGTAGCCAAACATGCTGCCGACACCACTTCGGTACTCGACAAACTTGTGGGTAAGCAATGGCGTAGACAACAAGATCGCTACGACCGAGTAACGCAATATCGCACATCATATAGTGGTGCAAAGTATTTCACCGAAAATCAGTATGTGGGACCTTGGATAAAGACTGCCGACAATAATTATATAGGCAAAGATGAATTTATCTATCACGATTTCTATCTATCTGATATCAAAATCGATAGATTTGTATTTGAAAACACCAAAAAGAAAATACAAAACGGTAGATACATCATATCCTCTTGCAACGGCAATATATGGGCTGGTAATCTGGAAATCCTTTACATTTCGGAAAGAATGCTCGTATTGGGAACAATAAACGGACGACATACCTATACCTATATTTGTGACTAAAAACATTAGAAACCATATAAAAACTTAGAATTATGAAAAAGATCTTAAGCGCAATAATGATATCGGTGCCTATGCTTATGTGGGCACAAGGGGCTACAGATGCTTATTCTATAACACAAACCGACCTTAAAGGTACGGCGAGATTTGTATCGATGGCAGGGGCAATGGGAGCTCTTGGTGGCGATCTATCGGCCATCCAACTAAATCCAGGGGGTATCGGTGTGTATCGCAGTAACGATGCCGGTTTCACTCTAAACTTTGATGCTCAATCCGCCGAAAGTGTGGCCAAAGGCAACACCACTAAGATGAGTCAAACGAAGTTCAATATCAACTCAATGGGGTTGGTGTGGAGTTTTGAACGTAATTCAGGGATTTTGCCATTTCTAAATGTGGGAATAACCTATAATCGTCCACTATCGTATAATCGTAGATATGGTGGTAAGATAAGCGATATTAAAACCTCGCTTACCAATTACATAGCCGACGTGACCAATCGAGATGGTTACACCGACTACGATTTGGAATACATCGGCAATAGCAGTCCTTACGAAGACTCTGATGCACGTTGGCTCAGCATTATGGCTTATAATTCTTACCTCATTAATCCTAAAGATTCTTACACTGAAGAAGATTACACCTACGGCTACAATTTCAAGGGGCTTATGAACAGTAAATCTTCTGGTTTCAGCGAATACGAGGTAATCGAAGAAGGTGGCGTGAATGAATTCAATATTCACCTCGGTGGAAACATCTCAAATGTGGTGCATTTAGGAGTAGCATTAGGTTATAACTCCCTCAACTTCAGTAAATACACTTATTATGGCGAAGCTATAAACAATGCTGCTGTGATGGGCAATAAAGAGGGTGATCTCGACCACAAAGGTACTGCTTCGTGGGGACTTGAAAATTGGTTGAATACAAGTGGTGATGCTTGGAATTTCAAGTTTGGCGTGATTGCTCGCCCATTCCACGAACTAAGAGTGGGATTAGCATTCCATTTGCCTACTCATTACTCGCTAAAAGATGAAATCACATCATCTATCAACTTTGAAACTGTGAATTCAACTGGCGACTTTGTAAAAACAGGCTACGAAAATGCCAACGACGGCTATGGCGATATGGTGAAATATAGAATCAGGACACCTTGGAAAATGAACCTAAGTGTAGCCTCTGTAGTGGGAGAAAAAGGTCTTCTTAGTCTCACCTACGAAAGAATAGAATATAACTCTATGAAAATAGCATTTGAAAACGAATTTGGTTTTTACGATGAAGATGCTTATACCAGCCACGATATCACCAAATACTACAAAGGCGTAAACATTTTCCGCTTAGGTGGTGAATATCGTCTATTCCCTTCGTTGAGTTTGCGTGCAGGATATAGTTATCAAAATTCACCTGTGAGAGAAGAAGCCATCAAAGATAGAATGCAAATAGTGACATCAGGCACTACTCCAGCCTATGCTTTCGACAAGGCAACCCAATACATCACTGCTGGTGTGGGATTTAAAGTGAACGGATTCTATGCCGATTTTGCTTACGCGCTAAAACTACGCACAAGCGAATATCGTGCATTCTCTCCTTCAAATACCGGACCATCTTATGAGAGTGGTTACCAATACACCCCTGCTCCATCGGCTACCGTAAAAGACTACAACAGCCAAATAGTGTGCTCTATGGGATATCGTTTCTAAACTGTAAATAAGCGTAATTTATGAGGCATCGGAATACTCCTTTGCCTCATTTTTTATTTATTGATTGATGCTTGCTCACTTATTTGCAAGATTAATAAGGGAATATGAAATTTTCTTTGTAAATTTGTACGAATTTTGCTCATTGGCTAAAAATGAGTCGTTAATATTAGAAAAATACATCAAAAACTATGAATATATCTTATAACTGGTTGAAAGAATATGTAGATTTCAACCTCACACCAGAGGAGCTTGGTGCTGCACTCACTTCTCTTGGATTGGAATGTGGAACTATTGAGAAAGTAGAAACCATCAAAGGCGGACTTGAAGGTATCGTAGTAGGCGAAGTGCTAACTTGCGAAAATCACCCTGATAGCGACCACCTGCACATCACTACTGTGAACCTTGGCGATGGCAATCCTACTCAAATAGTGTGTGGTGCTCCTAATGTGGCTGCTGGCCAACATGTGATGGTGGCTACTGTAGGCACTAAGCTTTATGATGGCGACAAAGAATTTGCTATCAAGAAATCAAAAATTCGTGGCGTAGAATCTTTTGGTATGATTTGCGCCGAAGACGAAATAGGTGTAGGCAACTCTCACGATGGTATCATCGTGCTTCCTCAAGATGTACCTGCTGGTACTCTTGCCAAAGACTACTACAATATCAAAGACGACTATGTGCTTGAAGTGGATTTGACTCCAAACCGCATAGATGGTGGTTCACACTATGGTGTGGCTCGCGACCTTGCTGCTTGGTTGGATATGCACAGCACTCCAGGCAACCTTCATCGTCCTGCAGTTGACGATTTCAAGAGCGACCGCAACGATGGTGCTGCTGAAGTAGTAGTGGAAAATGCCGAAGCTTGTCCTCGCTATTGTGGTGTGACTATTCGCAATGTGAAAGTGCAAGAAAGTCCTGAATGGTTAAAGAATTACCTTAATGCCATAGGTCAACGCCCTATCAACAATATCGTGGATATCACCAACTACATCCTTCTTGGTCTTGGTCAACCTCTACACTGCTTCGACCTTGCTAAGGTGAAAGGCAACAAGGTGGTGGTGAAAACTGTGGCAGAAGGCACTAAGTTTGTAACTCTCGATGAAGTGGAACGCACTCTCACCGAACGCGACCTTATGATTTGCAACGCCGAAGAACCTATGTGCATCGGTGGTGTGTTTGGTGGTGCTGAATCTGGTGTAACAGAAAATACTACCGATATTTTCCTTGAAGCGGCTTATTTCAATCCTACTTGGATAAGAAAGACTGCACGCCGTTTCGGCTTAAATACCGACGCTTCTTTCCGTTTCGAAAGAGGTATCGATCCTAATACTGTAGTTTACAACCTCAAAGTGGCAGCAATGCTCATCAAGGAAATAGCAGGCGGCGAAATCTGCGGCGAAATCGTAGACATTAAAGCTACAGAATTCCCAGCATTCCCTGTGACTCTAAAATATGAGTATGTAAACTCTCTTATCGGTAAGGAAATTCCTGCCGACACTATCAAGAGCATCTTGAAGAGTCTTGAAATAGAAATAGCTAAGGAAAGCGAAACCGAACTCGAACTTCTTGTGCCTACTTATCGCGTAGACGTGCAACGCCCTTGCGACGTAGTGGAAGATATCCTTCGCGTATATGGCTACAACAATGTAGAATTCGACGAAAGCGTGCGTAGCAACCTATCATATAAGAGCATCGTTGATGTGAAGAACGACCTTCAAAAACTTATCGCCGAGCAACTCACAGCTTGTGGTTTCAACGAAATTATGAACAACTCGCTCACTGCAGAAGGTTATTATACCGACCTTGAAGCATATCCTGCTGCAAACTGCGTGAGATTGATGAATCCTCTAAGCAACGACTTGAATGTGATGCGTCAAACATTGCTTTTCGGTGGTCTTGAAAGCATTGCTCACAACATCAATCGCCGTATGCCAAACTTGAAGATGTATGAGTTTGGTAATGTTTACCACTTCGACCCTGCAGCCGATCAAAGCGAAAAAGTGCTTGCTCCTTATTCAGAATTTACCGCTCTTGGTATTTGGATGACAGGTAACGATGCCGAAGGCAATTGGGCTAAGAAGGAAAGTGCTGTCACTGTGTTCGACTTGAAGGCTATCGTAGAAAACATCTTCACTCGTTTGGGTGTGAGTGCAGGCGAAATCGTTATCGCTCAATCAAGCAACGATATTTTCTCGGCTAAACTTGATATCACCAATCGCGGTGGAAAGACTCTTGGAGCACTTGGCGTGGTGAAATACTCTATCCTCAAGAAGATGGATATCGAGCAACCTGTATTCTTCGCAGAATTTAATTGGGACGCTCTTGTGAAGATGACTGTGAAGAAGAAAGTAACTTTCACCGATCTTCCTAAGACTCAACCTGTGAAGCGCGACCTTGCTCTTCTTGTGGACCAAGCTGTTACTTTCGCTCAAATCGAGAAGGTGGTGAAGGCAAGCGAAAAGAAACTTCTTCAAGGTGTGAGCCTATTCGATGTATACGAAGGCAAGAACTTAGAAGCAGGCAAGAAGTCATACGCTATCAGCGTAACTCTTCAAGATGCAGAAAAGACACTTCAAGACAAGCAAATAGATAGCGTGATGAACAAGATTATCGCTAACCTTGAGCGTGAAGTAGGAGCTAAACTACGCTAATAAAAACAAAGAACAATAATAACAAAAACAAAAATATATAAGAATTAGAAACTTATGGGAAGAGCATTTGAATTTCGCAAAGCAAGAAAACTAAAACGCTGGGGAAATATGTCTCGCACATTCACCCGCATCGGTAAGGAAATCACTATGTGTGTAAAATCTGGTGGTCCAGACCCTGCAGGTAACTCTCGCCTTCGTGCACTTCTTGCCAATGCAAAAGCGGCTAATATGCCAAAGGATACTATCGAACGTGCTATCAAGAAAGCTACAGATAAAGACGCAAGCGATTACAAGGAAATCGTATACGAAGGATATGGTCCTTTCGGTATCGCTATCCTTGTGGAAGCTGCTACCGACAACAACACTCGTACCGTAGCAAACGTGCGTAGCTACTTCAACAAATATAATGGTAGCTTGGGTACAAGTGGTAGCCTTTCTTTCTTGTTCGAACACAAGTGTGTGTTCCGTATCAAGGCTAAGGACGGTGTATCGGTGGAAGATCTTGAACTTGAACTTATCGACTACGGTGTAGACGAAGTAGAACAAGAAGAAGATGCAATTGTGCTTTCTGGTGCTTTTGAAGAAAACTCAAACATTCAAAAGTATCTCGAAGATAATGGCTTCGAAATCGAAAGTTCTGAATTTGTACGCATCCCTAACGACTTGAAGGAAGTAACTGCTGAACAAAGAGAAATCCTTGAAAAGCTTCTTGAAAAGTTTGAAGATGATGATGACGTGCAAAATGTATTCCACAACATGAAGGAAGAAGAATAATCACACCATCTTTCAGTTATTAAAAACGCTATGCTCATGAGTATAGCGTTTTTTGTTTATGGATAGGAGTGTTTTCTAACTTCAGTCAAGCATCGAGCGACCTGTATTTAATCTCAATATTCCATCAGATCCTCTGCTATAACCCTTATTATTTGCACTTCGCCAGTCACTTCTATATATTGCAGGGCGAGATATGTTATTAACTCTTGACGATCTTCTTACGCTTGATTTATTTCTACCTTTCAAATAAATATGACCGCCTAAATGAGTCATTTTATTTTTGATAATTTCTACACAATTGCCTGCTTCAAATCTATATATTTCGTGAAAGTTACCATCAGCATTAGAATAAACTATAAATCCATCAAATTCATCTTTTTCTTCGTTATATTCGCCAATCAAACTTTCTATTTGATGATAATGCCTATTTTTCTGAGGATTGGGATTCTCTACGCGTAATTGGCATTGTAATAAATTTAGAGTATCATATTGCAAAGGCACTATTAGCACCACCGAATCCGACTTTACGAAATAACTTTCCTCCCATATTGGTGTGAGTTTATAATGCTTTTTATTTATAGTATCGCCTAATAGATAATTCACCTCAAGAGGGAGTTCTAATTTAGAGTTATCTTCAAAAATAAACTCTTTTGTATATTTTAGAGTTTTTTTCTGTTTTTCCGATAGCATATCTGTAGAGTCGGCCGAGATGTATTCTTGCATCATCATGGCTCTTGTTTCCTCTCCGAATTGAGTTAACTCCTGTTGAAATTGTTCTTGTGTTCTATTGTTAATAGCGTCTTGTGCCGATGCCATAAAAGCAACGCACATCGCCATAATTGAAAAAAATTGTCTTGTGTTCATAATCTCTTTTGTTTTAAGTTTAGATGAAGTATACCAAAATCCATATAAACTTGTGTTATTTTCTATTTTCTTGCTTAACTATACGACGCTCACCATCTTCCCAATTTAGAGGTCTTTGTTTATTCTTTTCATTACTTACTCTTTGTAATGTTTTTGGATATAAATCGGTATATCTATAGTTAGGCTTGAATCTATCATAATTGTAAGAATTAATCTTTCTTCCACACTCATTCTGGATAATTTCAGTGCATTCACCATTTTTAAATGAATATATTTCAATAAAATTACCTGAACTTAAAGAGTAAATCATACTGCCTGTAAAGTTTGAATTCGTGTTATCAAAAGTACCAATCAATGTTTCTATTACAATAGAACAAACCTTATTTTCAAACGAAACAGCTCTTAATTGGCATTGTAAT
>JAZORR010000047.1:0-72595 GCA_045656705.1 Muribaculaceae bacterium
AACTTTATGCGCTGTTACAACTCCGTCTTTAACTGAAGCAACGGTTTCATCGCTTGATGACCAAACCACATCCTTAACAGTTGTGGTTTCAGGAAGAACAGTCACAGAAAGTGTTGTGCTTTCGGTTGCTTTCAATGTTACCTCGGTCTTGTCAAGAGCAATACTTTGCGCCTGTGTGGCTACAACGGTTACTTTACAACATGCTTTCAAAGATTCATACGATACATACACCAAACCATTATAATTATATACACCATTGTTTGTAAATGCTAAATCTGCTGTTTGGTTACTACTACCCCCACGTCCATTATTGAAGATAATCATCGGTTTAACCATTGTTTTATCAACAGTAAAATTAATATACCACTTACCTTCATCATTACGTGTCATCTTTGTGCCAGGCCAACTACCCAGATGTTGATAATTACCATTTCCAGCATCCCAAGCGTAAGCATAAACAGCAGACTCACCCCAATTAGTTCCTTCATAATATGCTGTCCATTCATTGGCATTACTATTATTATTTTCCAAAGGCATGGTTGCAGTAATATTAGCTTCACCGACCTTATGCGCTGTTACTACACCGTCTTTTACACTTGCAACACTTTCATCTGATGATGTCCATACGATCTCCTTAACTATAGCATTTTCAGGTAATACAGTTACCGATAGCGTTGTAGTTTCGGTAGCTTTCATTGTGACTTCAGTCTTACTAAGGGCAATGCTTTGTGCTTGAGTTGGCATCACTGTTACTTTACAGCTTGCTGAAAGATTACTTCCATCAGTAGTACTTGCTGTGATTGTTGCTTCACCGACCTTATGCGCTGTAACGACTCCGTCTTTAACTGAAGCAACGGTTTCATCGCTTGATGACCAAACCACATCCTTAACGGTTGTGGTTTCAGGAAGAACAGTCACCGAAAGTGTTGTGCTTTCGGTTGCTTTTAATGTTACCTCGGTCTTGTCAAGAGCAATGCTTTGTGCCTGTGTGGCTACAACGGTTACTTTACATATTGCACTCAGATTGCTTCCGTCAGTTGTGGACGCTGTGATTGTAGCCTCGCCAACTTTATGCGCTGTTACGACTCCGTCTTTAACTGAAGCAACGGTTTCATCGCTTGATGACCAAACCACATCCTTAACAGTTGTGGTTTCAGGAAGAACAGTCACCGAAAGTGTTGTGGTTTCGGTTGCTTTTAATGTTACCTCGGTCTTGTCAAGAGCAATGCTTTGTGCTAAACGAGATGGAACTTTATAATTATATATACTTTCTGATGAAACATTTTCACTCTTACTTGTACTAAAAACAAGATTGTCAATAGTAATTTTACTATTATCAATCACAGCTGTGCCATCATTAAAATACGACAAAGTAAAAATTTCGCCCTCATTTCCACTAATTGGCGTATTGTTAAGAGAGAAAAATATCACGCGATAGGTATCATTTCCCATTTTAGTAACAGACGAAGAAAGTCCATTTAAGCGACTTGTCAATTTAATACCATCGTTAGACACATTCATTCCATTAAGCCAATGAATATCCATTTGAAGAGCAACCAACTCATTATAGTTGTTTAGGCTAACGCTTAAATCATAACCTTTATCGGTATATTCTCCAGAAAGCAAAAGACTATTAGGTTCATAAATATTACCTTCGACAATTACAGATTTCATTCTGTTTTGAGGGTCATTGGTATAGATCTGCATAATGGTGGAATGCTCTCCTTTCACACTTGGAGTATATTCAATTGTAATATCTTTCGATTGCCATGGAGCGATATTCATCGGCAATTGTTCTGCTATACTATATCCATCGGTAAGGAATGTAACTTTATTAATAGTTAACGGCACCTCTCCATAATTACTTATAGTATATTTTGCCTTTGACGTTTCATTTATCGCACAATCCCCCATCTTCAATTCATCATTGCAATTTATAGATGGACTCTTTATTTGAACCGAGCCACCACTTGTTGCCGAAGTCATATTCTCAACAGAAGCATTACTCAACACCACGTTTTCAGGATTCAAGCCATACCATCCAGTGTTACCATTTAGTTTAACCCTGAAAGTAGCGATTTCTCCGTCATTACCGACAATTTCCGATTCAGTAAACGAATATAATATCAACTTCAATTTGCCATCTGTAATCGAACTTGTTGCCGAAAGTCCGTTGGCACGTTGAGAAGCCTTAAAACTATTTGCAACATACACCAATTGTTCAGGAAGAGTAAATTCACACTGTACGCCCACTATGGGTTCCATATTGTTCATCGTAAGCGATATTATCACTTCTTCGTCACTGATACCCAATGCACTACCCACATGCAATTCATTTACAGAGAATGGGTCAGCCATTAAAGACACACTCTTATCTCCGTATACCGAATTAGAAACAAAAGTAACCTTTTCATTTACTGCACCTCTGTTTACCGGTGCATACGTTACTGTTAAATAATGTGTTTCACCGGCATCAATGCTGAATGAGTCATCACTTACACTGAACTCATTGGCAGAAAAATTCACTTGACTAACTTGAAGCGTTTCATTACCGACATTCTGTAACACTATATTTTGCGTATAAGTACTACGAATGGGTATATGACCATAATCTACTGAAGGAGTAACAATATTAATTTTAGGAGATAATATTGTCACCGCTCCATTATTCACATCCGAATCAAACCTATCACCATCGGCACTACCAAGCAATGCAGTTGCACTAAGAGGATAAGATTTAGGCTCTTTTTTAAGATTTAACTTAAATGTAAGCAATTCACCTGAATTACCTCTCAAAGGTTTCAAATCCATGGTATACATAACAATGTTCAGTATACCATCTTTTACCCCAGCCGTAACTTGATGTCCATTAATTCTATCAGCATTTAGCACGCAAGAGCCATCGACATACATCAGTTGATTGTCTAAAGGTATTTGTAATTCGGCAACTACCACTTCATCGGTGTTATCGAGCGACACAGTCACAGTCACTTCATCACCCGGATGCCCTTGCACCTGAGATATGGTGAATATATTAGCTCCATAGGTGGTGAGTATAAACCCCACCACCATACTGAGCATCGTTAATAATCGCTGTTTCATCTCTTCACTGCTTTGGCTGTTTGCATCAACTTATCATCAATATAAAGCGATATAAAGTACACACCGGCATCAGCATCACTTGCGTTCCAATTCCAAGTGTGGCAGCCATATTCATCCTTTGATGTGTGTATAGCCACAGTAGAACCAGTAACCGAACTTACCACTATCTTCACATCGTGAATACCATCTTTACCTATCTTATAAGGTACAGAAAGCACTTCAGAGAATGGATTAGGATAAGGAAGTTCCATTTGCATAGCCTCTATAGTACCTACACCACTTGTATTGCCATCAATACCAATAATGCTCTTGCCGGTAGCATCACAAAGCACCACATCAGTGATTTCAGCATCGCCTATATGTAATAGAGCATGTTTGCCGGTAGCAAGAGTGTTTCCTGTCATAGAGAAAGCCAAGAACAAGTAACCATTTTCACCTTGATTATCGCTTACTGTTTCAAATCCGTTAAGAGCTTCGAGAGGAGTAATAACAGCGCCCTCAGTCACACTGAAACGGAATTGAACACCACCAAGAGCCACCGGACTTTCCACATATAGGACACCATCTTCTATGGTGTAAATAGCAGAATTGTTAGCCATTGAAGTTGCGGTTCGATTAGGATTTTTGATAATATTAACGGTTCCCACAACATCGAGCACATTCACTACCACATCTTCATTCACATCGGCAGCCTCAAATATAAATGGTTGCGGTTCTTGACCTGTCATATATGCCACTTCGGTAACCACGTCAGCCACATCCACACTCATCGAACCATTGGCATCGCCTTTTGATGCTGTCAATGGTGTAGCCGATACCACATTACTTAAATCATGACTATTCATTGATGTGGTTAATTGCTTGATTTGATAATAGTAAGTAACTCCCGGTTCTACGTTGTAATCGGTAAACGATTGTACTCTGCTATCTATCAGTGTTTCGTTGATAATGGTAGTATCACCTTGTATTATAAGATGTTGATTCCAATCGCCATATTTTTCATAATCGGTTTCGTAAATTGAGTCCACATGCTCGGTATATCTGATAATATTATATCCGAGAAGATCTTCAAAGTCTTCTTCATCAGTTTCCCACGTTAGATTTACCTTGCCTAGTCCTGCTTCAGCAAAGAAGTGTGTCGCTAATGAGCCGGCAGACTGCACCATTACATTAAATCTTCTATCTTCCTGTGGTATCTCGAAATATTCATCATCCTCAGCTTCTGCCACATAGATTCTATTCAGACCATTACTGCCAAATTTTCCATCGATGGTAATATATGCAGTATAGACCAAGCTATCAGCACTCCATGAGCCATCTTCATCGATAGGAATTTGATTGTATGGTTCTATGGCACCCATTGCAAGAGTCGGTTTCACGGCTGTATTCATAGGGCGATTAAAATAAACTTCAAACTTATGTTTACCCACACCAAGAGGAGGAAGCAAGTCAAATTCGTCCTGTGCATCATAGCCATTCACCACTACCTTCCACACTATGCCATGAGCCTCAGCAACAGGTCGCTTCAGCATATTAGATAAATCATAAATGCCCCAACCTGTAGGAGAAATTGGGTTTTTAAAATCATGGATACCTACTCTCACTATTGATTCAATAGATGAACCAAAGTAACAAGGCTTTCCATGGGTATAAATTCCAGGTGATGAATTATCATATACCACATTTCTTAATGTACCATATATACTAAAATTTGAAAATATATTCGATGAATTACTTCTACCAGAATTAGCATACATCATATTATTAATATAATTTGAATAAAGTAAAGTTCCTGTCTGATGATTAGTATGTTGATTATTATAAATATTACAACGTTCTAATGTGCCTCCTGTGTTTGACACGCCATTACGTACAACACAATTTTTTAATTTACTTGCATTACTAGAGACTATTCTATCAAAATAGACATAACTAAAGTTAAAGGTTCTAAGATTTAAATCTATAACATTATTGGGGTTGTTCGTTGTAAGAATGATAGGACTCTCTGCAGTACCATCACAAACAATCTTACCTATACTAAAATTAAAATCTACTCCATCATTGAATATAACTGTAGTACCAGGTAAAATGGTTAGTGTTACACCTGCAGAAGCCCCAAATCTGCCACTTATTATATGCTGCTTATCGGGAGTAAGAGTAAGATCCTCAGTTAGTATTCCGGTTAGCACATCTGAGCGTTGTATTATCTTTTCGACTTGTTTCTGCTGTACATTATTATTACTTTCATCTGATATTGACACTAACAATCTTAAGTTATATCCATTTACTATATTTTCATTGATTTTTACTCTCAATGGATTTTTACTTTTACCACTTACTTGACTACTCAAGTTCCAACCAAAATCGACATTTGTGTCAATAATCTCGATAGCACTTTCATTCTCATACTCGGTATCGACTGCAATATTCAACTTAATATTACTTGTATTCCCCCACACACAGCGAATAGTAGGATAAATATCAATGATCTCACCTGATTCTACCACACCATCTCCATCACCCATAGCAGAATCGTCAAATGCAACACTCTGTATCACTAATTCAGTACTGCGATTATCTGCATTAAAATTGTAGGCTTTTAGAATATCAAGCACTCCTGATGCTTCATAGGTAGCATGAACTATATCACCGACAAAAGAGCCTCGATATAATTCGGCTTCTTTAGTTTGCAACAAACGCGATACAGCTCCGGCTACAAGTGGAGTAGCCATAGAAGTACCGTTAAGCGATTTATATTGTCCTCCCGGATAAGTACTCATAATATCAACACCCGGTGCAAGTACCTCATAGTTATAAAAATTATCACCATGCTTATCGTAATCAGTATAATAGGCTCCATCTTCATCGTAATTACTGAAACCGGCTATATTTTCATTACTATCGCTTGCCATTACTCCAAGTACTACATCAAAAGCACCCGGGAAGCTTCGTCCACTTGGATCCAACGGAGTGCGAGGAAGTACATTAATAGACAAACCATCATTTCCTGCAGCTGCAACAAGAACTGCCGATTGAAATGCCTTTTTACAAGCGTCATACATTGATTGCCCAAAAGCAGAACCAAAACTCATACTCAACACATCAGCTCCATTGGCAACAGCATAGTCTATACCTCTGATAGCAGAAGCGATATCGCCAGAGCCATCAGCACCTAAAACGGTAACCGGCAGAATCAATGCATCGGGATTGGCTCCTGTGATACCTTTTCCATTATTACCCACAGCGGCTGCTATACCGGCACAGTGGGTTCCATGTCCGTTAGGATCACTTTCTACCGTTCTGTTTTTAATAAAATCCCAACCATGAACATCATCGTAAAAACCGTTGTTGTCGTCATCGGCATAATCTTCACCATTAAGTTCTGTTTCGTTAGTATAGATATTATCGGCAAGATCGGGGTGTGTGACTTCCACACCGGTATCGATAATAGCAATTACGGGACGCTTATCGTTAATCTTTGGCATGTCCCACAAAGCAGGAAGATTGATTGCCGATGGTCCCCATTGTTGAGTATACAAAGGCTCTGCTGTATATGTTGCACTTTCATTTGTAGCCATTGCATAAGTGCGGTAATTTGGTTCGGCATATTCAACCTCGGCAACAGTTTTCAATTGCTTGATTACCTCATGAACACTCATATTCTTAGTGGAATCCACATTCATCAAATATAATCGTGACATATCGGGTTCCGGCACTTCACGACCGGAATAAGACTTCAACATAACATTGCTTTTACGCAACTTTTTAGCTCCGGTAAGTGGCATTAATTGCTCTGCTTTCTTGATACCAAGAGCAGTCAATTTACTGTCGACACTTTTTACCGAAGTGGTACGGATTGTGCGATTAGAACCAAACTGCACACGCACACCACTTGTGTCTTTAAACTTCACAATAACTTGATTAGGCACATAGTCGGTAACTGTTCCTTGTCCTTTCTTCAACTTATTCACCTGCGGTCCGTAAACAGCAGGATTGAGCTGCTGTGCATTCATCAGCACAGACGTTGACATGAAGCACACTGCACTCAATGCCAAAGCCTTAAAAATGTTACGTTTCATTTCTCTTCTTATTTTAGATTTGTTAATATGTTCCACTACTCTTTTTTAAAACAGAAAAATAGAAATCCTAATTGTAGTTTACATCTACTTTTAGTATTTTCTTTGGTATGTGATTCTTTATCTTCACATTCTATATATTTATAATATTTGCAATAATACTCACACAATATAAATATTGATATTACAAACACAACTAACGTAATCCAAAAACATATAAATTTGAAATGGTTCGGACTCAATAAAATATATGTTATACCTAACACCCCCCAATTTATTACTTGAAAAGTCCAAAAGAATAATTTATAATAATCCGGTAAAAAATCGCAAGTACTTTTACCATCAGGAATAAACAAATTATTTTTAAAAAGTGATTTTCTTAATTCTCCTTCAAAAGCAAATTCACGTATCCTATTTATCATTATATGGTCTCTACGTGTGGAATAACCTAAAACCACGACTAAAATAGATAAAAATAACATTACTAATGAAATAAATACTGTTAGATATATTATTATATCAGGGTGAAAATATAATTCATTGTTATTACAACAATCTATAGTAGACATCATTACATTTTCAAAAGTGTTATTTAAATTATTTCCTATATATGTATGAACATAGACATATCCATAAGCACCTAATAATGCAAATATTGCAATCAAAAAGGTTATAAAATTTTGATTTTTTGCATTATCATTAATTGCATATTGTTCATGCAATTGTGATAATAATTGATTACTTAATTTTTGTTTTTCCATATTAAGTTCTTCATATATTTGATATATTTTTATCCATAATAATTACAATTTTTCACAAAGTTAAGCCATTCCATTGTGTCTACTTTAGTCCATTTTAGTCCTTTTAAAGACTTACTACACTTATTTTATTGACTTATTTTACTGATTCATTTAAAAATGATACCTTTGCACTATAATAATCTAATAATGGAATCTACCGAACTATTATACACTAAAATAAAAGAAGCTGTTGCTAAAACAGCCGGACGAGAATTGAAAACACCTCGAGATTTCGATTATCTCTCGATGAGAATTTTCGACACTACAAAAAGTGTACTCTCTCCTACTACTCTGAAACGATTTTGGGGTTACCTAAAGAATGAAAATAACGTGATGCCAAGATTATCCACTCTCAATATACTTTCTCGTTTTGTGGGTTATCGTGATTGGGATAATTATTGCCAATCTTCTTACGGAATAAATGATATCGATAGTGATTTCATTAATTCTCCTACTCTTTATACAATATCTCTACAATATGGTGATGAAGTAAAATTACAATGGAAGCCCGACCGTCAAGTTATTATACGCTATGAAGGTCACGACCTATTTACCGTCTTGGAATCAAAAAACAGCAAACTGATGGTTGGAGACAATTTTCATTGCGGATATTTTATCCAAAACGAACCTCTGCATCTCACGTGTTTAGTGCGCAATGGCTGTAAACCCACAAATTATGTGTGTGGCAAAGACGGTGGAATACATTACGAATTTTACAATAAGAAATAGAAATATCTTTTAAAAATCAAATATAGGGGGGGGTAAAACACTGATTTACACCCTATTAGACAGATATGAATACCTCCAACTTCACATCATCAATAGACAGCATTTCAAACAAAGACCATATTCAAATTGAGAATAATAGTAAAAGTTGTTTGTCATATATTGTTAATGTTAATGGCAGACAGTATTTCATGAAGCGACTTCGTCCCGAATTAATCAAGGAACCGTTGTTTCTGTCTATTTTCAAAAAAGAATATGATAAAGGCGCATCAATAAGTCATCCAAATATTGTAAAATATGAACAATTTCACCATAATGATGATGATTGTTACATTTTGATGGAAAATATTTGCGGTGAAACATTAGATAAATTCATCACGTCACATCCCAACTATTTTAAAAGTCGTAGCAATCTTGACAAGTTTTTCAATCAATTACTTTCCGGGCTCAAATGCCTACACGATAACCACATAGTACATTCCGACTTGAAGCCACAGAACATTATGATTACACAAATCAACAATGATGTGAAAATCATAGATCTCGGCTTCTGTTTCACCGACAGTTATTCAAATACTGCCGGTATGACACGTGCCTTTGCTGCTCCCGAACAGAAAAACAAAGGTAAATTGAATGAAGTAACTGACATATATGCCGTGGGTAAAATTATTGAGTATATAGCTAACAATAGCGACTACAATTTGCCTAACGTATATTTAAAAATAATGATTAAGTGCCTGAAGGAGCAACCAAATCGACGATATCAGAATACAGCCGATATTATAAAACTTATTAATCGACGAAAGCATACACTAAAAAGGGTAATTATTACCATATTGTCATGTGTGGCTATATTTCTTGCCTATAGATCGATTATTTATACTGAACGGTTTAATTCTTGGTGGGATAGTTTTGAAATTACATCTACCGAAGTTGATTATGACATAGAAAGTGTTCATGTCTACTATCGCATTATTGACAAAGAACATAAACTGTGTGAAGTGGCAGGATTATCTTCGGTCCCTAATGCTTATATACAAGATGAGGTGAAAATAAATGACGAAATATATAAAGTAACTCATATCGCCGATAATGCTTTCAACAGTAAGGAATATATTAAGTCGGTGCATATTCCCGAAGGGATTAAAACAATTGGGAAATATGCTTTTAACAGTTGCACCGGCATTTCAACTATAAGTATCCCCAATTCGATTACACACATAGGAAATAATGCTTTTCATGGCTGCAATAAAGTATATAATCTTAAATTGCCACCTTTTATCACTGAGATACCGGTCGGTTTTATAGCCGGTGCTCAAATCAGCAAAGTTGATATTCCTGAGGATGTCACTTTTATCGGATTAGACGCATTTGGAAATTGCAGTAAATTGAAGGATGTTACACTCCCCCACTCTCTAATCACTTTGGATAGAGGTGTGTTTTATAATTGTGAATCTCTTGAAGAAATTACCATTCCGGAAAATGTAAAGAATATAGGTGATTATCTATTCTTTGGGTGTAAAAACTTAAAGGATATCTTTAATTTGGCTATTGAACCTCAAGCTATCCCTCCTATACACAAAAATCCGTCACAAATTACGCTTCATGTACCTGCTGAATCGGTAGAAAAATATCGTAACGCCGACTATTGGAAAGAAATGAATATTGTTGCAATAGAAAACTGATAGAAAACAAAAATCAATAAAAAAGTGACTAAGCCGATTCTCGACATAGTCACTTTTTTCATATAAAAATCCGTTATATTACTTCACTTCCTCGAAAGGAACATCGGTTACATCTTTTCCGTCATTCTTTCCACTTTGTTCAGCACCCGGAGTTGGTCCTTGTTGTTGGAAACCTGCACCTTGAGCGCCTGCTTGTTGCTGAGCATTGTACATTTCTTGAGAAGCAGCATGGAATACGCTTTCAAGTTCTGCACTTGCAGCATCGATAGCTTCGATATCTTGCTTGCTGTGAGCTTCTTTCAACTTAGCAAGAGCACCTTCGATTTGTGCTTTCTTATCAGCAGGAAGTTTGTCGCCAAGATCCTTCAAACTCTTTTCAGTTTGGAAAATCATAGAGTCGGCCTTGTTGATCTTATCAATGCGTTCCTTTTCCTTAGCATCGGCAGCAGCATTAGCAGCAGCTTCGTCCTTCATACGTTGGATTTCGGCATCGGTCAAACCGCTTGATGCTTCGATACGGATGCTTTGTTCTTTACCAGTGGCTTTATCCTTAGCAGAAACATTAAGGATACCATTAGCGTCGATTTCGAATGTTACTTCAATTTGAGGTACACCGCGTGGAGCTGGAGCGATGCCATCGAGGTGGAAACGACCAAGAGTCTTATCGTCCTTAGCCATTGGGCGTTCGCCTTGAAGCACATGGATTTCTACTGAAGGTTGGTTGTCGACTGCAGTTGAGAATACTTCACTCTTGCGAGTAGGGATAGTGGTGTTAGCTTCGATAAGCTTAGTCATCACATTACCAAGAGTTTCGATACCTACTGACAATGGAACTACGTCGAGAAGAAGAACGTCTTTCACATCACCGCTCAACACACCACCTTGGATAGCTGCACCAAGTGCTACTACTTCGTCTGGGTTTACGCCCTTAGAAGGAGCTTTACCGAAGATTTGTTGTACCTTTTCTTGAACGGCAGGAATACGAGTAGAACCACCAACAAGGATAACTTCGTCGATTTCGCTTGCGCTCAAACCTGCATCTTGAAGAGCCTTTTGACAAGGAGCTACAGTAGCTTGGATAAGAGCATCGCTAAGTTGTTCGAACTTAGCACGGGTAAGAGTGCGAACCAAGTGCTTAGGAATACCATTTACTGGCATAATGTAAGGAAGGTTGATTTCGCTTGAAGTAGTGCTTGACAATTCTATCTTAGCCTTTTCAGCAGCTTCCTTTAGGCGTTGAAGAGCCATAGGATCTTGACGCAAATCTACACCTTCGTCGTTCTTAAATTCATTTGCAAGCCAATCGATGATAACATGGTCGAAATCGTCACCACCAAGGTGAGTGTCACCATTAGTAGACTTCACTTCGAATACGCCGTCACCAAGCTCAAGGATAGAGATATCGAAAGTACCGCCACCAAGGTCGAATACAGCGATTTTCTTATCGCTTTGAGACTTATCAAGACCATAAGCAAGGGCTGCAGCAGTAGGTTCGTTTACGATACGCTTCACAGTAAGACCTGCGATTTCACCAGCTTCTTTAGTAGCTTGACGTTGAGCATCGTTGAAGTAAGCAGGAACTGTGATTACAGCTTCAGTGACAGATTGTCCAAGATAATCTTCGGCAGTCTTCTTCATTTTTTGAAGTACCATAGCAGAGATTTCTTGAGGAGTATATTCGCGACCGTCGATTTCTACACGAGGTTGATTGTTGGCTGAACGAACTACATTATAAGGAACGCGTTCAGTTTCTTTAGCGATTTGATCGTAAGTTTCGCCCATAAATCTCTTAATAGAGAAGATAGTGCGAGTAGGATTTGTGATAGCTTGACGCTTAGCAGGATCGCCCACTTTGCGCTCACCACCATCAACGAATGCTACGATAGAAGGAGTAGTGTTACGACCTTCGCTGTTTGGAATTACGATAGGTTCATTACCTTCGAGTACAGCAACACATGAGTTGGTTGTACCTAAGTCAATACCAATAATTTTTCCCATAGTTCTAAATATTTTTTATTTGTTTATATTCAATTTTAGTTATTGAGTAAAAATATCTACTCGACACAAAGAAAAACAAATGTTGTGCCAAAAAAGTTTTTATGCCAAAAAAGTAAGGTAAAAGGCATAGAAATGTGCCAAAAAATATGACTTATTGGCAGAAGGGATGTCATTAAATGAATAATTCATATAATTAATGTGTAAAAAATATTTTTTCTTTAGGAAATAATGGCATATATTAGTAAAATTCACTATTTTTGCATAATCAAAAAACTACAAAGAGATAATTAACTTAAACAATAATTTATTTATAACTACTTATTATGAATATTTCTCACATTGAACACGTGGGTATAGCAGTAACAAGTCTTGAAGAAGCTATCCCATTCTACGAAAACATTATCGGCACAAAGTGCTTCGCTATTGAAGAAGTGGCAGATCAAAAGGTAAGAACTGCATTCTTTAAGGTAGGTCAAACAAAGATTGAACTTCTTGAAGCAACAGCACCAGAAAGTGCAATCGCAAAATTTATTGAAAAGAATGGTGGTCGTGGTGGTATCCAACACATCGCATTCGCAGTGGAAGATGGCGTGGCAAATGCACTTGCAGAAGCTGAATCAAAGGGCTGTGCACTTATCGACAAAGCTCCACGCAAAGGCGCTGAAGGTCTAAACATCGCATTCTTGCACCCAAAATCAACATGCGGTACACTAATCGAACTTTGCGAAGATCCTAATAAATAATCTATATATCAAAAAAAGAAAAATGGCAAACCAACTTGAAAAAGTAAAAGAACTGATAGCGTTGCGCGAAGAAGCACGCATCGGTGGTGGTGAAAAGGCGATTGCAAAACAACACGAGAGAGGTAAATATACTGCTCGCGAAAGAATCGCACAACTTCTTGACGAAGGTAGTTTCGAAGAACTTGATATGTTTGTACGCCACAGATGTACAAACTTCGGTCTTGAAAAGAAATCATATCTTGGCGACGGTGTTGTAACTGGTTATGGTACAATCGAAGGTCGTCTTGTTTACGTATTTGCACAAGACTTCACAGTGTTTGGTGGTGCATTGTCTGAAACACTTGCACTTAAGATCTGTAAGATCATGGATATGGCAATGAAGAATGGTGCTCCTGTGATTGGATTGAACGACTCAGGTGGTGCTCGTATCCAGGAAGGTATCAACGCACTTGCTGGTTACGCAGAAATCTTCCAACGTAACATTATGGCATCTGGTGTTATTCCTCAAATCTCTGCTATCCTTGGTCCATGTGCTGGTGGTGCAGTGTACTCTCCTGCCCTAACAGACTTCACTATTATGGCAAAGGGTATCTCTTATATGTTCTTGACAGGTCCTAAGGTGGTGAAGACTGTAACTGGTGAAGATGTGACTCAAGAAGAACTTGGTGGTGCTGACGTACACGCAACTAAGTCGGGTGTGGCACACTTTGCAGCTGAAGATGGCGAAGAAGCTATCCGCATCATCCGCAAACTTATGGGCTATATCCCACAAAACAACTTGGAAGAAGCTCCACTTGTGGAATGTAATGACCCAATCGATCGTCTTGAAGACAGCTTGAATGAAATTATCCCAGAATCGGCTAACAAGGCATACGATATGTATGAAGTAATCGGTGCTATCGTGGATAATGGTGAATTCCTTGAAGTATCTGCAAACTATGCACGCAACATTATCGTAGGTTTCGCTCGTTTCAATGGTCAATCTGTAGGTATCGTTGCTAACCAGCCTAAGGTGCTTGCAGGTGTGCTTGACTGCAACGCATCTCGCAAGGCTGCTCGTTTCGTTCGTTTCTGCGACGCATTCAATATTCCATTGGTAACTCTTGTAGATGTTCCTGGTTTCCTTCCTGGTACAGGTCAAGAATACAACGCAGTTATCCTTCACGGTGCAAAACTTCTTTATGCATTTGGCGAAGCTACTGTGCCTAAGGTTACAGTTACTCTACGCAAGAGCTACGGTGGTAGTCACATCGTGATGAGCTGTAAGCAACTTCGTGGCGACATGAACTACGCATGGCCAACTGCAGAAATCGCAGTAATGGGTGCATCGGGTGCTGCTGAAGTGCTTTACGCTAAGGAAGCAAAAGATGCTAAGACAGCTGCCAAGGCTGCTAAGGAAGCTGGCGACGATGCTAAGGCTGCTCAAATCATGGACGAATTCAAGAAATTCATCAAAGAAAAGGAAGACGAATACAACAAGCTATTCTGCAACCCTTACAATGCAGCTCGCTACGGATACATCGACGATGTTATCGAGCCTCGTAACACTCGTTTCCGCGTAATTCGTGCGCTTCAACAATTACAAACCAAGAAGGTGGTTAACCCTGCTAAGAAACACGGTAACATTCCTTTGTAATTCTATAAGCAATGAACAAGAAAGGTTTATTTTTATTACTATTTGTTTGTCTTCTTTCATTCTCTTCATACGCACAACACAAAGGTTTGCGTATTACTGAAGTAATGGTAGAAAACCAAACAAACATAACTGACGAATACGGAAATCGCCACGCATGGATTGAATTGTACAACACAACTCGCAAATCAATGCAGATTTCTACTGTATTCATCACTAATGAACGCGTGCCAGAAGGTCAAACTCCTGACAAGACTAAAATGTATGTAATTCCACTAAACGACAAGAATACTAAGATTGAACACCTTCAACAAGCTGTATTCTTTGCCGATGGTGACCCTTGGAAAGGTACATTCCATGCAAGCTTCGAACTTGTTCCTGGTCAAGAAAACTACATCGCTATCTACGATGCCGATGGATTGACTAAACTTGATGAAGTAGTGGTTCCTGCTAATCTTCCTGCAGACCAATCTTTCGCAAGAACAGTGGAAATTGCTCAATGGGACAAGATTGAAAGCAACGATTTCAATCCTGCTGAATGGGAATTCCGTAATGGTACTGAAAAAGACAGCGCAATTACTCCTGGCGTAAACAACCAAGTAATCGAACTTAACGACAAAATCGAAAAGTTCCAACGCCTTGATAGCACAGGTGTAATGCTTACAATTATGGCTATGCTTATCGTATTCTCTGCACTTATCCTTCTTAGCGTTTGCTTCTACATCTTTGGTAAAATCAACGCTGGTATTGCTCGCAAGAATAAGGCTGTATCACAAGGCAAGGCTGAAGACGCTGACCATAGCGAAGTTGAAGAAGATAGCGGTGAAGTTATTGCAGCTATTTCTACAGCTCTTTACCAACATCTTAATGCTCACGACTACGAAGAAACAGTGCTTACTATTAATAAGGTGAAGCGCGCTTACTCTCCATGGAGCTCTAAGATTTACTCACTACGCGAACTACCTAAAAAAAATTAATCTATTAAACGCTTAAAATTAAATGAAAGACTATAAGTATAAAATCAATGGAAACGACTACAAAGTTTCTATTGGAGATATTGAAAACAACATTGCACATGTAGAAGTAAATGGTGTGCCTTATAATGTTGAAATTCAAGAAACAAAAGCTGCTCCTGTAACAGTGAAGACAGTGAAGCCAGCAGCAGCTCCTCGCACTGAAACTGGTGCAAAGGTTATCAACAAACCAACAGTATCTACTGGCCAAGCAGCAATTAAATCGCCACTACCAGGTGTTATTATCGACATCAAAGTGAAGGTGGGTGACACAGTTACTCCTTCTACAGTAGTTGCTATCCTTGAAGCAATGAAGATGGAAAACAACATCAATGCTGGTAAGGACGGCGTAGTTAAAGCTATTAATGTAAATAAGGGTGATTCTGTACTTGAAGGTACTGACCTCCTTGTAATTGAATAATCACTATGAACGAATTATTATCATTCTTCGGTGAAAATTTCCAACAATTCTGGGAATTTACCGGATTTTATAACGCAACATTACCACACCTAATAATGTTGGCTGTAGGTTTGTTCTTTATCTATCTTGCGATAAAGCACGAATTCGAACCAATGTTGCTTGTTCCAATTGGGTTTGGTATCCTTGTTGGTAATATCCCATTCCAACTTGGTAATGAGATTGGTATTTATGAAGAAGGTTCTGTGCTTAACATCCTTTATAGTGGTGTTAGCACTGGTTGGTATCCACCACTAATCTTTTTAGGTATTGGTGCAATGACCGACTTCTCTGCCCTATTGGCAAATCCTAAGTTGATGCTTGTGGGTGCAGCAGCACAATTCGGTATCTTCGGTGCTTATATGGTAGCCTTGGCTCTTGGCTTTGCTCCAGACCAAGCTGCAGGTATTGCAATCATCGGTGGTGCTGACGGTCCAACAGCTATCTTCCTTTCTTCAAAACTTGCTCCTAATATGATGGGTGCTATTGCGGTATCGGCTTACTCATATATGGCTCTTGTACCACTTATCCAACCACCTATCATGAAGTTGTTCACAACTAAGAAGGAACGCCTAATCAAGATGAAGCCAGCTCGTACAGTATCTCAAACTGAAAAGATTATCTTCCCTATCTTCGGTTTGTTGCTAACTTGCTTCTTCGTACCATCGGCAATTCCATTGTTGGGTATGTTGTTCTTTGGTAACTTGCTTCGCGAAAGCGGTGTAACTACTCGCCTTGCAAAGACTGCAAGCAACGCACTTACAGATATCGTGACAATGCTACTTGGTCTTACAGTGGGTGCTTCAACTCAAGCATCAGAGTTCTTGACTCTTGACACAATTAAGATTTTTGCACTTGGTGCAATGGCATTCATCATCGCATCATCATCTGGTGTATTGTTCGTTAAGTTCTTCAACTTGTTCCTACCAGAAGGCAAGAAGATCAATCCACTTATCGGTAATGCAGGTGTATCGGCAGTGCCTATGGCAGCACGTATATCAAACGACCAAGGTTTGAAATATGATCCATCAAATTATCTATTGATGCACGCTATGGGTCCTAACGTAGCAGGTGTAATCGGTTCTGCAGTAGCAGCTGGTGTACTACTTGGTTTCTTAGGTTAATATTAATTACACCTTATATAATTAAGACTGACAAGAAATTGTCAGTCTTTTTTTGCATTTGCGTGAACTTAAACGCAAGAAGATTGTTATAAAGGTAAATGCTATGTGTTAATTAAATTATGATTACAAAGAAAATAATAAAGGACCTTTACGACAGACATCAAATCAGCGAAAAGAAATTATTGAATTTCAGTATTGAAGAAATTAGTAAACAATGTATTCATCTTTATGACCTTGAGATATCAAATGAAAATCTCAGGATTAAAACTATGGATACAAATAGTCCGTTCTCATCTATACCTATAAAAAATATAGGTGGAGTAAGTCAAGTGGAGAATTACACAGCAATAGTGTTACGTAACTCTGTATTGTTTCTTAACAACGATGTAAATGAAATAAAAGTTCATATAAAAGAGGTGAAATTATCAAAATGGGAGAAAATTAGATATTGGTTATTCAGAATATAACAGATAGAATTAATATGGAAAGTAATACCATAAATAAAATAAAATGAAATAGGAGCAAGTCTTAATATAGACTCACTCCTATTTTAGTTTAGCTTGTTAAAGTGAATTATGAATTATTCTTTGAAATCTTCAAATCCTTCCAAATCAAACTCGTCTTCATTGAAATCTTCGTCACCGTAGAAATCTTCATCCAAATCTTCGATAGATGCAGAAGATACAACCTTCTTAGAAAGAGCATCGTTCATCTCATCGATATCTACAAATTGCTTTGGAGCAGCACCAACTTTTCTTTGGCACAATGGATCACGAAGAGACTTACCCGGTTGAAGTTCCTTCATTTCCATAAAGAAACATCTATCAGTGATATAATCAAATACATATATAAGTTTTTGACCTTCATCTTCAATCAAATCACTCAAAAGAGTATCTTCCATTAACCACATATCTTCATCGGAATCAGTATCCATTTCGGCTAATGTAATTTCTTTTCTCTTCGACCAATCATCGTCGCAAATGTAGAAAGAGTCTAATTGGTCTTTAGTATAACCAATTGAATCGAGGATAACATTTCTCAATCTCAAGAAAGTATCATCAGAATCAATGGCAATTTCTAACTTGAAGTTATCTACTTCATCTGAAACAATACAAAATTTGTAAATCATATTCTTTTATACTTTTTATTCCTTTTTCTTATTTATACTGCGAAATTAATAATTTAATACATACAAAACACATATATAAGCAATTTTTTCACACAAAAATCAAAACTTTTTTTCAAACAAATAATTTGGCATATTTTTTTTATAGTTTTGAGAAATTTTCTTATAAAATTATGACATAAATATTATTTTAAAAACTTATATTTGAAAAATCATTAAAGTGTAGCATTTATATATTTGTACACTCACAATATATTCTATGAAAAATATCGATAATATAGATGTTTTATCACAAAAAAACACTAATTTTGTGATATTATGTATGAACCATTAGCAGAACGATTAAGGCCTAAGACGCTCGACGAATATATCGGGCAAAAGCATCTTGTGGGTGAAGGCGCTATATTGCGTCGCATGATAGAATCAGGAAATATAGCCTCTTTTATACTGTGGGGTCCTCCTGGTGTGGGCAAAACCACATTAGCACGAATTATAGCCGAGCAGGCACAAGTGCCATTCTATACGCTTTCGGCAGTAACCTCGGGAGTGAAAGAGGTGCGTGATGTAATAGATAGATGCAAACGCGACACACAAAGTATATTTACAAAGGGAAGACCTATATTATTTATAGATGAAATTCATCGATTCAATAAATCACAACAAGATTCATTGCTTGGTGCAGTGGAAAATGGCACAGTAACACTTATAGGAGCTACCACAGAGAATCCATCGTTTGAGGTAATACGCCCATTGCTTTCGCGTGCTCAAGTATATGTATTAAATCCACTCGACAAAGATGATTTACTCAATTTGCTCGATCGTGCTATTTCATCGGATAGAATGTTTGCTAATCGTGAAGTTCGCATAGAAAGCACCGAAGCACTCTTGCGTTTTTCGGGAGGTGATGCACGCAAACTTCTCAATATTCTCGACTTAATAATGCAATCGGTTTCTACTCACGAGGCATTTGTGATAAATGATGAGATTGTAACTCAACGCCTTCAACAGAACCCAATGGCGTTTGACAAAAATGGTGAACTACACTATGATATCATCTCTGCGTTCATCAAGAGTGTGAGAGGAAGTGACCCCGATGCAGCCATCTATTGGCTCGCTCGACTAATTGCTGGTGGAGAAGATCCTAAATTTATAGCACGCAGGCTTGCAATACTTGCAAGTGAAGACATCGGTCTTGCTAATCCGAATGCCCTACTCCTTGCAAATGCAACTTTTGATATACTTGCAAAAATTGGTTGGCCAGAAGGTAGAATAACTCTTGCAGAATGCACAATATACCTTGCCACTTCACCAAAAAGCAATTCGGCATATAATGCTATCAACGCAGCATTGAAATTTGTGGAACAGACAGGAAATTTACCCGTACCACTTCACCTACGCAATGCACCAACAAAACTTATGGAAGAACTTGGATATAGTAAAGATTATAAATATTCACACGACTATCCAGGCAATTTCGTTCAGCAAGAATTTATGCCTTTGGAGGCAAATCATCCTACATTTTGGCACGCTTGCAAAAATCCATCAGAAGCAAAAATGGAAGAGCGAATGAATATACTTTGGAAAAAAGAATAACAAAAGTAAAACACAAGCGAGTAGACTCAACCTACTCGCTTGTAGTGTAATTATATGTTATAAAACATATTTACGCCACAATTTTCGCCCCTATTTTGCCCTCTAAAGTTTTTTTTAGATTTAAATTGCTGTTTAATAAATACAATTAGTTATCTTTGCATCTTTGAAAGGTGCAATAAAGGGTATATTATGCCCTTTTACTTAGATTTTAAAAACTAAAAACATTTATATTTAAAATTATGAGTTTGAATATCGTAGTTTTGGCAAAACAAGTGCCAGATACTCGTAATGTAGGCAAAGATGCGATGAAAGCCGACGGAACAATCAACCGTGCAGCTCTTCCAGCAATCTTCAATCCTGAAGACTTGAACGCATTGGAACAAGCCTTGAGACTAAAAGATGAGCACCCAGGCTCAAAAATCACTATCTTAACAATGGGTTTACCTCGTGCTGCAGAAGTGATTCGTGAAGGTCTATATCGTGGTGCAGATACAGGAATAGTATTAACTGACCGTGCTCTTGGTGGAGCTGATACACTTGCAACTTCATATTCACTTGCAGCTGCAGTGCGTCATCTTAAAGAGTTTGATATTATCATCGGTGGTCGTCAAGCAATCGACGGTGACACAGCTCAAGTGGGTCCACAAATTGCTGAAAAACTTGGTCTTCCACAAGTAACTTACGCAGAAGAAGTGACAGTAGCAGATGGTAAAGCTACTATCAAGCGTAGAATTGAAAGCGGTTCTGAAACGGTAGTGGCTCCTCTACCACTCGTAGTAACTGTGAATGGTTCGGCTGCTCCATGTCGCCCACGCAATGCACGCTTAATTCAAAAATATAAGTATGCAGTGACTCCAAGCGAAAAGGCAGCTCTAAACGAAGAACAAGCAGCACGCCTTGAAGGTCGTGACTATTTGAATCTTATGGAATGGAGTGCAGCCGATGTGGAAGCAGACCCAGCACAAATAGGATTGAACGGATCGCCTACAAAGGTGAAAACTGTGGTGAATGTAGTGTTTACAGCTAAGGAAAGCAAGCAACTCGATGGTGCAGATGATGCAGGTATTGAAGAACTTGTACAAGAACTTATCGCTAATCACACAATCGGTTAATTTATCAAACAAAGTTTTAAGAATTATGGCAGAACTTAATAATTTAATAGTATACTGTGAATTTGAAGATGGTAAAGTAGCCGATGTGAGCCTTGAACTTCTCACAAAAGGTCGCAAACTTGCTACCGAACTTGGTGTGGAACTTGAAGCTATCGTAATTGGCGACAAACTTGAAGGTATAGAAAACCAACTTTACCCTTATGGAGCTGATGTAGTGTACAAGGTAGAAGATGCTCGTCTATATCCTTACACATCACTACCACACTCTTCTATTCTAATCAACCTTTTCAAAGAAATAGAACCACAAATTTGCTTGATGGGTGCAACTTGCATCGGTCGTGACCTTGGTCCTCGCGTATCATCATGCTTGCATAGTGGTCTGACAGCAGACTGTACATCACTTGAAATCGGTGACCACACCGATCCAAAAACAGGTACAGAATACAAGAATCTTCTATACCAAATCCGTCCTGCATTTGGTGGTAACATTGTGGCTACAATCGTTAACCCAGAGTGCCGCCCTCAAATGGCAACTGTGCGCGAAGGTGTGATGAAGAAAGAAATCTTTGATGCTAATCACAAAGGTGAAGTAGTGAACCTTGACGTAAATAAATATGTGACTGATGCCGATTTCGTGGTATCAATCATCGATCGCCACATTGAAAAGTGTGATATCAACATTAAGAATGCCCCAATCATCGTAGCAGGTGGTTATGGTGTGGGAAGCAAAGAAAACTTTGAACTACTTCACGAACTTGCAGCAGTGCTTGGTGGCGAAGTGGGAGCATCACGTGCAGCAGTAGATGCTGGATTCACAGAACACGCACGCCAAATCGGTCAAACAGGTGTGACAGTGCGTCCAAAACTTTACATCGCTTGTGGTATCTCTGGCCAAATCCAACACGTGGCAGGTATGCAAGACAGCTCTATCATTATTTCTATCAATAATGATGCTAACGCACCAATCAACACAATTGCCGACTATGTGATCACTGGCAATATGGAAGACATCGTTCCAAAACTTATTAAGTATTACAAAAAGAACTCTAAGTAAACTGAATCATGGCTAATTTCTATACAGATAATCCCGATTTGAAGCATCACCTTAATCATCCATTGATGCGTAAAATCGTTGAGCTAAAAGAACGCAATTATACAGATGCCGAAAAATATGACTATGCTCCATTCAACTTTGAAGATGCAATGGACTCATATGATAAGGTACTTGAAATAGTGGGCGAAATATGTGGTACTACTATCGCAGAAAACGCAGAAAGTGTTGACCACCAAGGTCCACGTGTGGAAAATGGTCGTGTAATCTATGCTGATGGCACACAAGAAAACATTGACCTATGCCGCAAAGCTGGCTTAATGGGTATGGCAATGCCACGCCGTTACGGAGGTCTTAACTTCCCTATCACTCCATATATTATGGCAGCAGATATCGTGAGCCGTGCAGATACAGGTTTTGAAAACCTTTGGGGACTTCAAGACTGTGCAGAAACAATCTACGAATTTGCAGATGAAGACCAAAAACAACGCTATATCACTCGCGTGTGTGCAGGCGAAACAATGTCGATGGATCTTACCGAACCAGATGCAGGCTCAGACCTTCAATCGGTAATGCTAAAGGCTACTCCACAAGAAGATGGTACATGGAGATTGAATGGCGTGAAGCGTTTCATTACTAATGGTGATAGCGATATTCACTTGGTGCTTGCTCGCTCTGAAGAAGGCACAAAGGATGGTCGCGGTCTATCTATGTTTATCTATGATAAGCGTGATGGTGGTGTAACTGTGCGTCGCATTGAGAACAAGATGGGTATCAAGGGTTCTCCTACTTGCGAACTTGTGTACAAGAATGCAAAGGCAGAACTTTGTGGTTCTCGTCGTCTTGGTCTTATCAAGTATGTGATGGCACTTATGAATGGTGCTCGTCTTGGTATTGCAGCACAATCGGTGGGTGTGAGTGAAATTGCATATCGCGAAGCCCTATCTTATGCAAAGGATCGTTGCCAATTTGGTAAATCTATTATCAATTTCCCTGCAGTAGGCGAAATCCTTACTAATATGAAGTCGAAGCTTGATGCATCTCGCTCACTTCTATATGCAACTGCTCGTTTCGTGGATATGTATAAGATATACGAAGACATCGCAAAAGAACGCGCACTTACTCCTGAAGAACGCGCAGAAATGAAGTATTACAGCAAACTTGCTGATGCTTGTACTCCAATGGCTAAGGGTATGAGTAGTGAATTCTGTAACCAAAATGCTTACGATTGTATTCAAATCCATGGGGGTTCAGGTTTCATGAAAGATTATGCTTGCGAACGCGTATATCGTGATGCTCGTATCACATCAATCTACGAAGGTACAACACAATTGCAAGTAGTGGCTGCTATTCGCCACGTCACAACTGGTACTTATTCTAATTTCATCAAGGAACTTGATGCAGTGGAATATGCAGAATCATTGAAACCACTTCAAGCTAAGTTACAAGCTATGACAGCTGTGTATGAAGCAGCAGTGGCTAAGGTGGCAGATGCAAAGGATACATCATATACAGACTTCCATGCTCGCCGTATGGTGGAAATGGCTGGTCACATCGTAATGGGTTACTTGCTACTTGGTGACGCAAATCGCAACGAAGAATTTGCTAAGTCGGCACGTAACTATGTGCGTTTCGGTGAGGCAGAAGTGACTCGTCACTCTGAATTCATCAATAAGTTTGATGTAGAGGCACAAGCAGATTACAGCTACGCTGAATAATCGATAGATTGTTGTCAATAAATAACACCGATGGTTTCATATTGAAATCATCGGTGTTTTAATTTATATGCAAAAAAATAAGGAGTTGATTTAATCAACTCCTTATTAAAACATTTCAGTATTTTTATTTCACAATTGTAACTATCAATGTTGCAATTGAAATAAGTGTACCCATTGTGCTTAAACCTAAAGTAAGTGCTGGTGGAATTGTCCACGAGCTACGAGCCTTAGATGCATTAGGACTTACATAGATCTGGTCATTTTGTTGCAAATTATAATATGGTGACAATACCAAATTTTTATCGTTTAGGTCAATGCGATGAATCTCGCGTGTACCGCTTGCATTGGTGCGAATAAGCATTACATCGTCACGTTTACCCATAATAGTGAGGTCACCTGCCATAGCGAGTGCTTCAAGGATAGTAAAACGCTCATTTGATGCAGTGTATACACCAGGTTTTGCAACTTCACCAAGCACAGAAACTTTAAAGTTTTTAAATCTGATATCGATACCAGGAGTTTCCTTAATATATTTAGGCGAAATAGCATCGAAAATCACTTTTTGTGCTTCAGCCTTATTCATACCACCTATATTAAGTTTGCCTACAACAGGGAATTCTATATTTCCATCATTATCCACAAGGTAATAGGCAGAACTATTAGTCATATTATTGCCGTAAGTGGTGAGAGTACCTGTCATTTGGTACACCATTCCCATACGATTAAAAGGTTTCACAACTTCTGGATTTGAAGCTGTAACAAGGATTTCAAGCAAATCGCCAGGCATAATCACAGGCTCGTTATTTTGAGCCACTTGCACAAGAGTTTCCTGAGGAATAGTCTCAGCACCTACCATATATGGTACCTTCTTTGTAGATACGCAACTTGTGGCAAATAATGCAACAAGAGCAAAACATATAATATTTATATACTTCATCTTTTAAATATTTTTCAATTTCCCACAAAAATACAAATTATTTATCATTTCTCCGAGCAAATTATCACTTGTTTTAGTTAATAATGCAATATTCTAAAAAATGTTCTTATTTTTGCAATTAAAATCAAATTTATATATGAATAATTTACCAATAGAGTGTCACCCATTAGAACCATACATTCCCAAAAATGCTCGCATACTTATGCTCGGAACTTTTCCACCAAAGCAAGAACGATGGTCGATGAATTTCTTTTATCCTAATAAGATTAATGATATGTGGAGAATAATGGGAGTGTTATTTTTCAATGATAAAAATCGGTTTTGGAATGACATAGAGAAAAGATTTATTCTTAATGATATTAAGGCTTTTTTAGATAGTGTAGGTTTAGCTTTATATGATACAGCTAAACGAGTGAGAAGACTAAAAGATAATGCTTCTGATAAATTTCTAGATATAGTGGAACCTACAAATATAAAGCAAATACTCAAAGAGAATCCCACAATCACAGCAATAATAACAGCCGGAGAAAAAGCAACGGAAACGCTTGCCACACACTTTGGCTCTAATGTGCCTAAAGTGGGTGAACATACGGTATTCGCTGTTGAAAATCGTAATATTACACATTACAGAGCACCATCATCATCGCGTGCCTATCCACTATCACTGGGAAAAAAAGCCGATGCATATCGAGAGATTTTCATTGCCGAAGGTTACGATTTATAGCAAAATAATGATTATCTTTGTATTATTAAACTGAATCGTATAATACGAATTAGGTAGACGATACCTAATCCAAAATTATTAACTATTAAAAAACAAATATGGCTCTTCAAATATTTCAATGGTTTCAAGCACATTTGAATTACTGGACGATTATGCTCTTGATGACAATCGAGAGCTCATTCATACCATTCCCTTCTGAAATTGTGGTACCTCCAGCTGCATATTTCGCAATGCAAGAAGGTAGCAACCTCAATATCTATTTAGTAGTACTATTTGCCACTATAGGCGCACTATTTGGCGCTATGATTAATTACTATCTTGCACTATGGGTAGGTCGTCCTATTGTGTATAAATTCGCAAACAATAGAATTGGACATATGTGCTTACTTGATGCTGAAAAGGTAGAAAATGCCGAACGCTATTTTGATAAACACGGAGCTGTGTCTACTCTTATCGGACGACTTATTCCTGCTGTGCGTCAACTTATCTCAATCCCAGCAGGGCTTGCGAGGATGAAATTCAGCACCTTTGCCCTATTCACCACACTTGGTGCCGGTATTTGGAACATAATTCTTGCTGCACTTGGCTATATGCTAAGCCTTTCGGTGCCTCAAGATGAATTGCTTGCTCAAATTGAGTATTACAATCACTACTTGTCTATGGCAGGATACGCACTATTTGCGTTTGTAATTATCTTCCTTGCCTACAAAGGCCTAAAAAAGAAATAAAATTAACTATTAATACATATCAATTATGATTGTTTCTCCATCATTACTTTCAGCCGATTTTGGCAACCTAAACAAAGACCTTGAGATGATAAATACGAGCGAAGCACAATTGCTTCACATCGATATTATGGACGGTGTTTTCGTTCCTAACATCTCGTTTGGCTTTCCTGTATTGAAATATGTGCAACAAACTTGCAAGAAGCCTCTTGATGTGCATCTAATGATCGTTGAACCTCAAAAATTCATTCAAGAAGTGAAGGATTGTGGGGCTGAAATAATGAATGTACACTACGAAACTTGTACTCACCTACACCGTGTGGTGCAACAAATCAAGGCTGTAGGCATGAAGGCTGGTGTTACACTAAATCCTGCCACTCCAGTGTGCGTATTGCGCGACATCATTACCGAAGTAGACCTTGTATTACTTATGTCAGTAAATCCTGGTTTCGGTGGTCAAAAGTTCATTCCTCAAACTCTTAACAAAGTGCGCGAACTTCGCGCTTTGATAGAAGAAAGTGGTTCAAAGGCTCTTATTGAAGTGGATGGTGGTGTGAACGATAAAACAGGCGAACAACTTCGCGATGCAGGTGCCGATATCCTTGTGGCCGGCAACTATGTATTCAAAGCAGAAGATCCACACGCTGCAATACATTCACTATATATTTTGTAAGATTAAATACTATAAAAAATAAACCACCGCGTAGAACGAATGAAATGCACCCCATGGGGTGCATTTCATTTAAGCCTGGTGGTTTTTGTTATATCTAATTTTTATAAAAACACACAATATTATACAAGGGGTATTACAAAATTACTTTTTCAGTTTTGTTGCCTTGCTTCTTGATGTAGATACATTGTTCAAGATTTTCTTTCGCTACCTTCACACCTTGTAGAGTGTAGTATTCTATTTCTGCGTTGTCAGCGGCTACTTCTTCCACACCTGTCATAGTTGCTGGGTATACCACCAATTTAGCTTCGGTATTTGGCAAGTATGTACCTTCGGCAGCTGCTGTAGATAGCACGATGTTCTTGATTTCCACCTTGTATTCACCTGCTGCCATATCTTCTGCTGCTGTGAATGGAATACTAATCAATGCTCCTTCGTTTCCACTGAAGTCTTTGCTCTTATTTGAGAAAATACCTACACTGATACTACAATCTTCGTTTAGGTTTGTGCTGATGCTATGTGATTTATGGAAACGACTTGTTGTTTCAAATAGATATTCTTCCTCTTCTTCGTCATAGTCTACTGTCAAGCCTGCAGGCATCACTATATCAAATTGAATAGCTGAATATGCCTTTGTATTGGTCATATTTAGATCGATAGTCTTTGACTCAGTAGCACAGATTGTGAAATCATTCACAAATACGCTTTCTTGTGAAGCTGTTGCTTGCTTTGCCATTTGCTTACCCTTTGCAGGAGCTGATGAACGAGTATTGCCCAATACGATGTTCATTGTACCCACTACGTCGACAATGTTGATTTGAGTATCAGCATTGATATCGGCTGCTTCTTTGATAAATCTTGCAGATTCCTTACCCAATACCACATTCATTGTGTTCACAACGTCGATAATATTGATACTGCCATCACCATTTGAGTCACCTAAGTCGTATGGCTTTACTGTTACCACAAATTCCATATTTGGGCTGTAGTAACCTTGAGCATCAGAGCTTGAAAGAATGATATTCTTGATTTCTACCTTAAATTCACCTTCAATGTTTTCAGCTACTGTAAGAGGCAATGTGAATAGTTCTGTTCCACTTTCGCCCTTGAATGATGCCGACTTATTTGAGTAACAAGTGTAACGGATTGCTCCATTTGGTTGCTTGTATGTAGACACACTGTGTGAGCTTGTAGCACGCTTTGAATTCAATGTCATTTCATATTCTTCATCTTCATTCATTGCAATAGTGATACCTTCTGGTAGATAGATGTCAAATTGGAATGCACTCACGTCGCCATCGTTGTTAAGGTTTATTGGCATTTGCTCTGTCTTGCCATGAAGTGTTACTGTGTCGTTTGCAGCGAAACCATATTCAAAGTCAGTCACTACATCGTCTCCACCTTCGTCGTCGCCTTCGCCATCATCCTTAACGGTTTTCTTTACAATAGCAGACGAATCGGCTGGCTTATATTGAATGATATCGCTACCATCGGTGTTTGCTCCCGTAGCCACACAATTCTTTATTTCTACCACGCCACACCAGATTTATTTTGGTATAGAGTGTGGAATTATAATGATAATATAATCTTAAGGGCTATACGGTCTTAATGTACTATAAAGTCAATTAAACCTATAGACAATATTTAAAAAGAGACTTACTATATACGCACAACAAGCGAAACCATAGTTTCGCTTGTTGTATGTTAGAGGGTTGGATTTTTAGTCACTAAAAACCAAACTTTTTTTAGAATTCGTAGTCGATGCAGGCACGGCTATCTTTGTGACCTGCAAGCAATCCTGCTGCAGCTACATGTGCTGGATGCTTTGCATACACTTCCACATCGGCCATTGTGTCTACAACTGCAGTAAGCACTACGTCCCATGTTTCATTTGGGTTTTGGTTGATACCTACTTCCATACTATGAAGCACTTCAATTTGTTCTGGAAGAGCTTCGAGTGCAGCCTTGAATTTCAAAGCTACTTCCATACGTTCTTCTGGAGTACCAGAAAGTTTAAAACTTACAATATGTTTTACCATAATTTATCTTTTTTTTATTTAGTGTAAAGTTTTTCCTTAAGTGCAAGTACCTTTTCGTCGGTAATATAGTCATCGTAGTCCATAATCTTATCGATGATGCCGTTTGGAGTGAGCTCAATCATACGATTACATACTGTTTGAATAAACTCATGGTCGTGTGACGACATGATGATATTACCCTTGAATGTTTGCAATGTGTTGTTGAACGCCTGAATTGATTCCAAGTCGAGGTGGTTGGTTGGAGTATCAAGGATAAGCGTATTAGCATCGGTCATCATCATCTTGGCAATCATACAACGCATCTTTTCACCACCCGATAGCACTGATGCCTTTTTCAATACTTCTTCACCTGAGAATAGCATCTTACCAAGGAAGCCCTTGATATAGATTTCGCTTGTGTCGTTGCTATATTGTGATAGCCAATCTACAAGGTTCATATCGGTATTGAAAAAATCTGAGTTATCAAGAGGCAAATAGGCAGTGGTGATAGTTTGTCCCCACTCAAATGTACCAGCATCTGGTTTGCGTTTACCATTAATAATCTCAAACAATGCAGTCATTGCACGAGGGTCGCGACTCAAGAATACCGCCTTATCACCCTTCTCAATAGTAAGGTTCAAATCTTGGAACAAAATTTCACCATCAACAGATGCGGTGAGACCATGGATTTCAAGAATCTTATTACCTGGTTCACGGCTTGGTGTAAAGATGATACCTGGGTAGCGACGAGAAGATGGTTGAATTTCTTCGATATTAAGTTTTTCAAGCATCTTCTTTCGACTTGTAGTTTGCTTAGACTTAGCCACATTGGCACTGAATCGACGAATGAATTCTTGCAATTCCTTCTTCTTTTCTTCGGCCTTCTTATTAGCTTGTTGTTGTTGGCGAAGAGCCAATTGGCTTGATTGATACCAGAAGCTATAGTTACCAGCAAACAAGCTCACCTTATTATAGTCAATATCAAGAGTGTGAGTAGAGATAGCATCGAGGAAGTGACGGTCGTGAGAGACCACAAGTACTGTAGTGTTTTCACATTTAGTCAAATAATCTTCGAGCCAACTCACTGTATCAAGATCGAGGTCGTTGGTAGGCTCGTCGAGCAAAAGATTGTCTGGGTTACCAAAAAGAGCTTTTGCAAGAAGCACGCGCACTTTTTCTTTGGCACTCATATCCTTCATTAAGGTGTAATGCTTTTCTTCTTTTATACCAAGACCGCTAAGCAATGCAGCAGCATCACTTTCGGCATTCCAGCCTTCCATTTCGGCGAATTTCTCCTCAAGTTCAGAAGCACGAATACCATCTTCGTCGGTAAAGTCTTCCTTAGCGTAAAGTGCTTCTTTTTCCTTCATCACATCCCATAGCACAGTGTGACCTTGAAGAACAGTATCAAGCACTGTAAATTCGTCGAAAGCAAAGTGGTTCTGACTAAGAACACTCATACGCTCACCTGGTCCTTGAGAAATAGTACCTTGAGTAGGATTAAGTTCACCACTAAGAATACGCATAAGGGTACTCTTACCAGCACCATTAGCACCGATTATACCATAACAGTTGCCAGGAGTGAATTTCATATTCACATCTTGAAACAACACTCTTTTTCCAAATTGAATTCCTAAATTACTTACTGCTATCATCTATATTTTCATTTTAACACACAAAGTTACTCAAAAAAAAGCGATTACGCCCCATTTTACGCAAAAATTATCTCTTAATCACAGGGAAATGTTAATATTCACAAAATAAGTAGTATAAAACAACGAGGAGTAGAACATTGTTCCACTCCTCAATCATATCTATGTCATTATCCTATAATTATAATTATGGGATAAGGTTGTATTTACGGAATACTTTTTGGATCTTTTCAAGACCAATGGTTACTTGTTCCTTAGTGTGAGTAGCCATCAAACTGAAACGGATCAAAGTATCATGTGGAGCAACAGCCGGAGAAACCACAGGATTAACGAATACACCTTCATCGCTAAGCTCCTTAGTAATCATAAATGTAAGATTATTATCTCTGATATAAAGAGGGATAATAGGAGTAGAAGTGTGACCGATTTCACAACCCATATTTCTAAATCCTTCAAGAGCATAATTGGTGATATCCCACAAGTTATCCAATCTTTCAGGCTCGCTCAACATAATATCCAAAGCAGCACTTACAGCAGCTGTAGAAGCTGGAGTAATACTTGCTGTGAAAATGTAAGCACGAGAGTGGTGACGCAAATAGTTTGTAATAGACTTATCACAAGCAATGAAACCACCCAATGATGCAAAAGACTTACTGAATGTACCCATAATAAGGTCAACATCATCGGTAACACCGAAATGGTCGCAAGTACCTCTACCATTCTTACCAAACACACCGATACCATGAGCTTCGTCTACCATTACTGTAGCATCATACTGCTTAGCCAATCTAACGATTTCAGGCAAATTTGCAACATCACCTTCCATAGAGAATACGCCATCAGTAACAATCAGCTTCACTTCTTCAGGAGAACACTTTCTCAATTGTTCTTCCAAAGATTGCATATCATTGTGCTTATATTTTAGTGCCTTAGAGAATGCAAGACGACGACCTTCGATAATAGAAGCGTGATCTTGTTCGTCAAGGATAATAGAATCATTTCTACCTGTAAGAGTAGATACCACACCAAGGTTTACACCGAAACCAGTAGAGAATAGCATAGCATCTTCCTTACCAACGAATGCAGCAAGTTTCGCTTCCAATTCTTTATGAATGTCGAGAGTACCATTCAAGAAAGGAGAACCAGCAAGACCTGTACCATATTTCTTAGTAGCTTCAATTGCAGCTTCCTTAACTTTTGGGTGATTGGTCAAACCCATATAACTGTTTGAACCAAACATCAACACTTTTCTACCATTGATTACCACTTCGGTATCTTGTTCACTTTCTATTTCACGAAAATAAGGATAGATACCAGCAGCCTTAGCTTGTTGTGGTATTTGATATTGAGATAACTTAGCTTGTAATAGCTTCATAGCTTGTATATATAAATTTCTATTATTTATTAATCTTTTGCTCTCACAAAAGCATATTATTACTCATTTCAATTTGCAAAGTTACTAAATTTAATTTACTTATCCCTAAAAAAAGTAAAATAATTAATCAATAATGTCATTTTTTTGCTAATTTCTGTAATATTTACGAAATATAAAAGATGGTTTTATAGCATTATTTTGCAAATCAAACGGATATATGGCAACTTTTTATTAATTTTGTAGATTGAAGTAAAGTATAGTTATGACAGATTTCGTTTTACATTCAAAATATAAGCCTACAGGCGACCAGCCCAATGCCATAGAAGAATTGGCAAACGGGGTGAATAGCGGAAACCAATTCCAAACATTGCTTGGAGTCACTGGTTCTGGTAAAACATTCACAATGGCAAATGTCATTGCGAGAACCAATCGCCCTACCCTTATATTATCACATAACAAAACTCTTGCTGCACAATTATATGCCGAATTTAAATCATTCTTTCCCGAAAATTCGGTACATTATTTTGTGTCTTATTACGATTATTATCAACCCGAAGCATATCTACCTTCAACGGATAAATATATCGAAAAAGATTTAGCCATAAATGACGAGATAGAAAGGCTACGCCTTGCCACTGTGGCAGCTCTTCTTTCAGGTCGAAGAGATATCATTGTAGTGTCATCTGTATCGTGTATATATGGCATGGGGAATCCCGATGATTTCGATAAAAACATTATCGAAATAAAATGTGGACAATCTATAGGGAGAGATAGATTTCTTCGCACTCTTGTTGATGCCCTATACTCAAGAAACGAAATCGAACTTGCAAGAGGAACATTCCGTGTGAAAGGCGACACTGTAGACATAGCCTTAGCATATGAAGAAATAAACATTCGCGTTATATTCTGGGGCGATGAGATAGAGTCGATTCAAATTATGGACAAAGACACTCAAATGCCAACAGAAAATGTAGACGCATTTAAAATATTCCCAGCAAACATTTTCGTTACAACCAAAGAAGCAGCAGCATTAGCACTTGACAAGATAGCTGTAGATCTTGGTACTCAATGTGAAATGTTCAGAAACGAAGGACGCGAAAGCGAAGCAAGCAGACTATATGAGCGAGTTTGTTATGACATAGAGATGATACGAGAAGTAGGATATTGTTCTGGCATAGAAAACTATTCTCGATATTTTGATGGAAGAGAACCAGGTATGCGCCCATTCTGCCTATTGGACTACTTCCCCGAAGATTACCTCACATTCATAGATGAAAGTCATGTAACAGTTCCACAAATTAGAGGTATGTATGGTGGAGATCTATCTCGTAAAACAAATCTCGTAAACTATGGTTTCAGATTACAAGCTGCAATAGACAATCGCCCCCTTAAATTTGAGGAATTTGAATCACTAACGAAGCAAACCATCTTCGTTAGTGCTACTCCTGCTGACTATGAATTAGAAAAATGCGAAGGTGTAGTGACCGAACAAATCATTCGTCCAACAGGCTTGCTCGATCCACAAATTGTGGTAAGACCATCAAAAGGACAAATTGACGACCTTGTGGAAGAAATCCAACGACGCATAGAATTCAACGAGCGTACATTGGTTACAACACTTACAAAGCGTATGGCTGAGGAACTTTCTTCATATCTTGCTAAAATCAATGTAAGATGTGCTTACATCCATTCAGACGTAGAAACAATGGACAGAATTAAGATTCTCGACCAATTAAGAGGTGGTGACATTGATGTGCTGATTGGTGTAAATCTTCTTCGCGAAGGTCTTGACTTACCCGAAGTATCGTTAGTAGCTATCATTGATGCCGACAAAGAAGGGTTCTTACGCAATCACCGTTCTCTCACCCAAACCGCAGGTCGTGCTGCTCGCAACTTAAACGGTATGGTGATTATGTACGCTGATAAAATCACCGATTCAATGCAAAAAACAATTGATGAAACCGAACGCCGACGCACTCTACAATTAAAATACAATGATGAAAACGGTATAGTGCCACAAGCTATCATGAAATCAAGAAACTTAATTGTAGGCAGCGAAGAAACTACCACAAAGATGACAAGCAGAGGAAAGCTCATAGAAAGAAGCAACATTAATCCTGTAATTCAAAGTTATCTCGAAAAAGAATACGACAACACTACTGGTATCGCAGCAGATCCCGTAGTGAAATTTATGAGTGTAAACGATAAAAAGAAAGCTATTGAACGACTTCGCGTGCAAATGATAGAAGCTGCAAAACGAATGGATTTCATAGAAGCCGCTCAATATAGAGATGAATTACTCGCACTCGAACAAACAATTAGCGAAGAATAATTTATGCAAGAAAAGAAACAATATATAAACAAACAATGGTTGCCAACCACTAAGAAAGAAATTGAACACTTAGGTTGGGACTATATTGATGTGATACTATTCTCAGGAGATGCTTACATCGATCATCCATCGATGGGAGCAGCCGTTATAGGACGCGTATTAGAAGCCAATGGATACAGAGTGGCAATTGTCCCTCAACCAAATTGGCGCGATGACCTTCGAGATTTCACAAAACTCGGAAAGCCTAGATTATTCTTTGGGGTATCAGCCGGTGCAATGGACTCTATGGTAAACCATTACACAGCAAACAGACGCAAACGAAGCGATGATGCCTACACTCCTAACGGCAAAGCAGGAATGCGTCCTGACTATCCTACGATTGTATACACAAATGCTTTAAAGAAACTTTTCCCAAATGTACCAGTAGTGGTGGGTGGCATTGAAGCTTCAATGCGAAGATTAGCTCATTATGACTATTGGCAAAACACACTTAAACCTTCTATTCTTATTGATAGTAAGGCAGACTTACTTGTGTATGGAATGGGAGAAAAGCCTATTATTGAAATCGCGAATGCACTCAATGAAGGTAAAACTATTCAAGAACTTAAAGATATCCCACAAACGGCATTATTATGCAACACAAATGAGATACCACAAAATCAAGATAACAATAACGAAATTATATTACACTCATTTGAAGATTGCAAAAAGGATAAGAAAAAACATGCTGACAATTTCAAGCATATAGAAATAGAATCCAATCGTTGGCAAGGTCGCACCATTTGGCAAAAAACTGGCAATATAGCAGTAAAAGTAAATAGAACGAATCCCCCTATGACCGAGGCTGAAATAGACGCTTCGTTTGACTTACCATATACACGCCTTCCACATCCAAGATATAATGGAAAGAGAATTCCAGCCTATGAAATGATTAGACACTCTATAAATCTTCACAGGGGATGTTTCGGTGGATGCTCATTCTGCACAATTTCGGCACATCAAGGAAAGTTTATAGCGTCAAGAAGCAAACAATCCATAATGAAGGAGGTTAAACAAGTGTGTGCAATGGAAGACTTCAAGGGATATATTTCAGATCTTGGAGGACCATCTGCAAATATGTACAAACTTGGTGGTAAAGACTTGGACAAATGCAAAAAATGTACTCGCCCATCGTGCTTACATCCCCACCCTTGTGCAAATCTCAATAACAACCATTCATTATTACTTGATATTTATAAAGATGTAGACGCTACACCACAGGTAAAGAAGTCATTTGTGGGTAGTGGAGTGCGATATGACTTATCAATGCATAGGATTGATAATGATATGGTGAATAAAATCAATCGCAGATATAATGAGGAGCTCATACGCAATCACGTTTCGGGACGATTAAAAGTGGCACCAGAGCACACATCAGATAATGTGTTACGCCTTATGCGCAAACCATCATTCAGCCTATTTGAGGAATTCAAACGATTCTTTGACCAAATAAACGAAAAAGAGGGACTTAAACAACAACTTATCCCCTATTTCATTTCATCACATCCAGGAAGCACAGAATGTGATATGGCAGAATTGGCAGTAGAAACAAAGAAACTAAATTTCCATTTGGAACAGGTACAAGATTTCACCCCTACCCCAATGACAATGTCTACCGAAATGTTTTATACAGGTTATAATCCGTATACACTTGAGCCAATTTTTTCAGCACAGACCAAAGAAGAAAAACTTGCTCAACGAAAATTTTTCTTTTGGTATGACAATGAATACAAACAAGAGATTATTCAGTCATTGCAACGCATAAAACGCAACGACCTGATTAACGAACTATATCCAGGTGGTACAGGAAGAAATTTTGTTGCAAACAAAGCAAAACCAAAAGATTATAACACAAAGACAGACAAAAAGAAATCATTTAAGACAAAAAATAAAAAGAAATATTAATAATTAAAACAAACATCATTTATGAATCAATTAAAAGTTACAGCTATGGCATCTCTATTAGCTCTTACCGGACTTGCTTCTTGTGAAAAAGAGGCAGAAGAGATTATCATTGAGCAGCCACAAGTTACAATTGAAAATCGTCATTTCACTCCAGAGGCACTTATGTCGATGGGGGCAGTAACCGATCCACAAGTATCACCAGATGGAACCAAAGTGCTATATGGTGTAAAGTTTGAAAGTATTGAGCAAAACAAATCTAATCGCGAACTATGGGTGGTTGGTGTAGATGGCTCAAACCCTACTCGCATCACAAAAACTGCAAAGGGTGAACAAAATGCAGTATGGATGGATGGAGGCAACAAAATTGCATTCCTTTATCCTCAAGATGGAAAAATGCAAATTTGGACAATGAATCCAGATGGTACTGACCGCAAAGTGGTTTCCAATGTAGAAAATGGCGTAGATGGATTCGTTCTATCACCAGATGAAACAAAAGTTGCATTTATTTCACAAATTAAATCTGGAAACGACCCAAAGGAAATCTATCCAGAACACGACAAAGCAAATGTGCGCATAATCACTGATATGATGTACAAACATTGGGACGAATGGGTAAAGACAATCCCTCACTCATTTGTGGCTGATTTCAATGGCACTGAGGTAACAAATATTGTGGACATGCTTAAAGACGAACCATACGAAGCACCTATGAAACCATTTGGTGGTGTGGAATCACTTGCTTGGGCTCCTGATGGAAAGAGTGTGGTATATGTATCACGCAAAAAGACTGGTATGCAAAAAGCTATTTCTACAAATTCAGACCTTTATCAATATAATATAGAAACAGGTGAAACCAAGAATCTCACAGAAGGTATGATGGGATATGACACTAATCCTCGATTCTCAAAGAGTGGTCGTTACCTTGCATGGCTATCAATGGAACGCGATGGATATGAAAGTGATATGAATCGTATCTTCGTGCTTGATATGGAAAACGGAGAGAAGAAACATCTTACTGCAAACTGGGATTATGCTGTAGACCAAATGGCTTGGTCACCAAATGAAAAATCTATTTTCTTCACTGCACCATATCTTGGTTGCGCACCTATGTTTAAGATAGATGTAGAATCATTGGAAATAACAACAATAGCAGATGGCGAATATGACTATGCTGCAGTTGCACCAGTAAATGACGATACAATTATCACCCTTCGTCACTCATTACAAGAGCCTAATGAAGTATATGCTGTGACAGCAGGTGAAGTTAAGAAATTGTCAAATGTAAATGATGCAATGCTTGCGTCGGTTGACAATGTTACAGTAAAGAAGGTGCTTGTACCTACAACTGACGGCAAGAAAATGACTACTTGGGTGGTGCTTCCTCCAAATTTTGATGAAACAAAGAAATATCCTGCAATCCTATATTGCCAAGGTGGTCCTCAACAACCAGTCAGTCAATTCTGGTCATATCGTTGGAATTTACGTTTGATGGCATCACAAGGTTACGTAGTAATTGCTCCAAACCGTCGAGGTTTGCCAGGATTTGGAACTGAATGGAACGAACAAATCTCAGGCGACTATCCAGGACAAAACATGAAAGACTACTTGGCCGCTGTAGACTATATGAAGAAAGAATCATACATTGATGGAGAACACATCGGTGCAGTGGGTGCAAGTTATGGAGGTTTCTCTGTATATTGGTTAGCAGGTAACCACGAAGGTCGCTTCAAGGCTCTTATCGCTCACGCAGGTATCTTCAATATGGAAGCACAATATCTTGAAACAGAAGAAATGTGGTTTGCTAATTGGGATATGGGTGGCGCATTCTGGGAAAAGGATAACAAAGTAGCTCAACGCACCTTTGCTTGCTCACCTCATAAATACGTAAAGAATTGGACAGCACCAATCCTTATCACAGCAGGAGAACTTGATTATCGTATTCTAAGTTCTCAGGCAGAGATGGCATTCAATGCTGCTACCCTACTTGGTGTACCATCTAAGATGATTCTATATCCAGACGAAAACCACTGGATTCTTAAGCCACAAAACAGCCTAATATGGCAAAAAGAATTCTTCGGGTGGCTTGACAAATATTTAAAAGAAGGAGCAAAATAATATAGATAGGTGTGGGATAAAAACTCTATATCCCATACCTATCTATTCTTTAAAAAGGACTCTCACTATGCTAGAAATCGGAAAAACCAACAATCTTAAAATCACTCATAGAGTAGACTTCGGGTTATACCTTGACGGAGGTGAAGAATACGGAGAAATATTGTTGCCATTACGCTATGCATCAAAGGATATGAAAGCAGGCGACTTTATTGACGTATTTATCTATAGAGATTCAGAAGATAGACTTATAGCAACCACGGAAAAACCTTATGCAGAGGTTGGTGAGTTTGCATTTCTCCAAGCCACAGAATCAAATAGCGTTGGAGCTTTTCTTGATTGGGGCCTGCCTAAAGATCTTCTTGTTCCATTTAGAGAACAAAAGGTGCGAATGAAACCAGGTAGATACTATACCGTATATGTATTTCTTGATGATGAAACACAACGCATTGTAGCATCAGCTAAACTTCAAAAATTCTTAGATAACAAGATACCTGACGTAAAAGCTGGTGATGAGGTGAAAGTGCGAATTTATCAAGAAACTGATTTAGGATTTAAAGTTATTGTAAATGACTTATTCTCTGGATTAATTTATCACAATCAAATATTTTGTGATGTAAATATAGGAGAATTACATTACGCCACAGTCAGATCGGTGCGTCAAGATGGTAAAATAGACCTTATTTTGGGTAAAAGCCAACGTAATCGCGTAAATGACCTTGCTGAAGATATAATTGATTATCTTCACGAAAATGGAGGAAAAATGACGCTAAATGATAGTTCTTCACCTGAAGATATTAAAGAGATATTCCAATGTAGTAAAAAAGACTTCAAAAAAGCTATTGGAGCACTTTTCAAATCTAAAGAGATCATTATCGAAGAAAATGGCGTAAAATTGGCGTAATTGCTATTAATGTCTTATATCTAAAAAGGTCGATTTAACTTTCGACCTTTTTTATTGCACCATTATAATGATTTATCAAAATTAAATCATTTAATTTGCATTATAATTATATTTGATATGGCAAGACATAATATTTTCGGTAAACTCGGAGAAGATGCAGCCTCAGATTATCTTATAACAAACGGATATATTATAAGGGAACGAAATTGGAGACTTGAGCATCTTGAAGTAGATATAATTGCAGAAAAAAATTGCAAAATATTCATCATAGAAGTTAAAACGAGAAAGATGGATGTGTCAACTGCATTTAAAGCAATAGATAACAAAAAACAATCACAACTCATTAAAGCTGCCAATGCCTATGTAAAAGGTTTGGATCGAGACTATAATGTACAAATAGATGTGATATGTATAGTAGGAGATAACCCCGAAAATTTCAAAATAGAACACATAGAAGATGCAGTTCGTCCAAGATTACGAACTGCTCGAGGTAAAAGATACCATTAACTATTATATTAAAACATTTAGCGAGATATACCACTAAAGATATATCTCGCTAAATTTATGTAAATTAAACTACTAATCTTCAAGTTTATGTATAACTAAACCAGAGCGTAATTTAGGTTCAAACCAAGTGGTTTTGGGTGGCATAATATTACCCGTATCCGCAATATCAATTAATTGCTTCATACTTACTGGATACAATGCTAATGCCAACTTCATCTCACCACTATCAACACGCTTTTTCAATTCTCCTAACCCACGTATTCCACCAACGAAATCAATTCTCTTATCGGTACGCAAGTCTTGAATATTTAGTATATCGCGTAGAATTAAATCCGATGAAATGGTTACATCAAGCACCCCAATTGGATCATTATCGTCATAAGTTCCCTCTTTAGCAGTAAGAGAATACCACTCACCATCTAAGTATAGTGAGAAATTGTGCAATTTATTTGGAGTATAAATATCTTCTCCAATCTTTTCTACAACAAAATGCTCACTTACCTTAGTCAAAAATTCTTCAACAGAGAGCTCATTCAAATCCTTTACGACACGATTATAATCAATGATTCTCAAATGAGATGAAGGGAATGCCACTGCAAGGAAGTAGTTATACTCCTCGTCACCTGTGTGATTAGGATTTGACAAGGCCTTTTCATGACCAACTAAAGCTGCCGCTGCACTACGATGATGACCATCTGCAATGTACAATGAAGGGATTGCGGCAAACAACTCTGTTATGCGTGAAATTGTAGCATCATTATCAATAACCCAGAAATGGTGACCAAAACCATCTTCAGCAATAAAGTCATACTCAGGTGTCTTAGATATGGTCTCTTTAATTATTGCTTCAAGTTCATCATTGTCAGGAAAAGCAAAGAAAACAGGTTCAACATTTGCGTTATTGATACGCACATGTTTCATTCTATCTTCTTCTTTATCGCGACGAGTAAGTTCATGCTTTTTGATTCTACCTTGCATATAATCTTCAACACACGCAGCAATAACAAAACCATACTGTGTGCGACCATTCATAGTTTGAGCATAGATATAATAATGCTCCTTCTCATCTTGTACAAGCCACCCGTTTTCTTGGAATGCATTGAAATTTTCAACTGCTTTTGCATATACAATAGGGTCATGCTCATCGGTACCAGGAGCAAAATCTATCTCAGGCTTAATTATATGATATAAAGATTTTTCATTTCCTTCGGCCTCCACTCTTGCTTCCTCTGAATTGAGGACATCATATGGTCTTGATGCCACTTGTGTGACAAATTCCTTTGGAGGACGTACACCTTTAAATGGTTTAACGATAGCCATATAACGATAGTTTACTTTTTACGAATGATAGTTTGCTCTCTATCTGGACCTACAGAAACTATAGTAATAGGTACATTCAATTCATTTTCAAGATACTTGATGTAATCAGAGAATTCTTGTGGGAATTCATCTTCACTCTTAAACTTAGTCATATCAGTCTTCCAACCTGGCATTGAAGTATAAACTGGCTCAATACCTTCTTCAATTGAATATGGGAAATCTTTAGTTTCTACACCATTTACCTTATAAGAGTTACATACTTTAATTTCTTCAAAATCGTCAAGCACATCACTCTTCATCATAATAAGTTGCGTAACACCATTAAGCATAATTGTATATCTGAGTGCTACCAAATCAATCCAACCACAACGACGTTCACGACCAGTAACCGCACCATATTCGTGACCAATATCGCGAATCTTAGCACCTGTTTCATTGAACAATTCAGTTGGGAACGGGCCACTACCTACACGTGTACAATATGCCTTGAAGATACCAAAAACTTCACCAATCTTATTAGGAGCTACACCAAGACCAGCACAAGCACCTGCACACACAGTATTAGAAGATGTAACAAAAGGATATGAACCAAAGTCAACGTCGAGCAAACTACCTTGAGCACCTTCACAAAGAACAGACTTTCCTTCGGCAAGATTCTTATTAATTACAAATTCACTATCAATCAAGTCAAAACCCTTGATATATTCAATTGCTTCAAACCATTGTTTTTCTAATTCATCAACATTTGGTTCGGTACCAGTTACCGCTTTCAAAAGTCGCAAATGGCGACTCTTAGCTGCATTATATTTACCTTCAAATGTAGAAGCAAGGCTTTCTCCAAGTCTTAAACCATCTCTACTCACCTTATCGGTGTAGGTAGGACCAATACCTTTGCCTGTAGTACCAATCTTAGCTTCACCCTTTAGAGTTTCATAGGCTGCGTCAAGAAGTCTATGCGTAGGTAGGATTAAATGTACCTTCTTTGAAATCTTAAGAACTTTTTTGATATCAATGCCACTTTTTTCCAAATCTACAGCTTCACCCATAAATAGAATTGGATCTAATACGACACCATTACCAATAATATTTAACTGTCCGTGTTGAAAAATACCAGAAGGAATTGAGCGCAACACATATTTCTTGCCTTCAAACTCTAAAGTGTGTCCAGCATTTGGTCCACCTTGGAAACGAGCAACAATATCATACTGAGGAGTAAGCACGTCAACGACCTTACCTTTACCCTCGTCACCCCATTGTAATCCTAAAAGAACATCTACTTTCATAATCTAATGATAGTTGTTTGTTATATTATTTTTTATTTGTTTTTTCTTTCAAATCACGTTTTTTCTTTCTCACGCAATTATTACACACACCATAAACATATAATTGGAAGTAATTCACAGTAAACGCATTGTATTTTTTAGCATTCATATAACCTGTAAATTCTAAATCCTTCACTTCTTTCACTTTTCCACATTCCGTACAAATAAGGTGGTGATGATTAATAGATGTACTAACTACTTTTTCATATTTAGCCTGATGCTTATCAAATATATGCTTTCTCACCAACCCACAATCTTCCAGAAGACTTATAGTGTTGTAAATAGTGGCTCTACTAACATGATATGACTCCTCTTCAAGCATATTATACAAAGAATCAACATCAAAATGAACATTCAGCGCAAACACTTTATCCAAAATAGCAAAACGCTCGGGAGTGTTACGCATACCTCTATCTTTAAGATAAAGAGTGAATTTATTTTTTGCTGATATTTTCGCTTTTTCTTCTACCATATCATATTTTCATTCAATCAATACAAAGATAGTTTATTTGTATTGATTGCTCAAATTTTATTGAATTTATTTATGATATATCGCCTATTTTCACAAATAAAAAGTTATCTACAATGATGCAGATAACTTTTTTCAATCATTTCAACCTATTTAAATAATTTTTCTGGATATTCTCCTTTTTCAATAAGCTCTTTAACACAGGCTACCACATTAGGACGATCCTCGTGATATGTTACACCAAACCATTTTGCATTTGTATCAAGAACTTTCACTTCCGCTTTTTTTCTACTAATAAGATGGTCTACCATCGATGGGATGTAAAATTCAGTATTAATGTTATTAAGATTCTCATCAATACTTAAAAATTCCACAAAATAGTCATTACTATGCTTGAAATAATCAGGCGTAAAACCCCACATATTCATTGACACTGGACAATTTTCCTCAATAACAACCCAATGACCATTTTCATCTTGGTAACAAACCTTCTCATTTAAGCGTTTAATCTTGGTTCGTTCTACAATGCGAGTGAGATATCCATTTTCATCTTTATCACACACACCTCGTGCCACAGTTCCATTCTCTGAAAGTGTATTACTTACTCTAAAGCCTACCATAGCATATTTATTTTCTTGATCAGGACTTAAATTAGACAAGTAATCTCCAATCACCTTAAAAGAATCTCTATTATAGAAATCGTCACAATTTATCACACAAAATGGTTCCTTGATAACATTTTGAGCCATAAGTATTGCATGATTTGTACCCCAAGGCTTAACACGCTCTTTAGGACAAGAAAATCCATTTGGCAATGCATCAAGCGATTGAAAAACTAATTCAGTTTCGATTTTATCTTCATATTTAGAAAGAATCTTATCTCTAAACTCTTGTTCGAAATCCTTGCGAATAACAAACACAGCCTTACCAAAACCAGCTTGAATAGCATCATATATCGAGTAGTCCATAATAGTTTCACCATTAGGTCCTACCCCATCTAATTGTTTCAGACCACCATAACGAGAACCCATTCCAGCAGCCAAAAGCAATAAAGTCGGTTTCATTATTTATCAATAGTATTTTTAAATGTATATATTATCGTTTCTTTATATTCTTCACCAGGATTTAAAAATTGAGAAGGGAAATGAGGCTTATTGGGAGCATCTGGCAATCCTTGACATTCTATAGCTACTGCACAATAATCGAAATGCTTCATTCCTCCCTTTCCTATAGGACTATCATTCAACCAATTGCCTGTATATACTTGAACTCCTACTTGAGTGCTTGATATATGCAATTCTCTTCCACTTTCATTATCTTTTAGAATTGCTATATCCTTCAAATACTTATCCTCGTATCTATTCACTACCCAACAATGATCATAACCCTTACCAATGCGTAAAGGTTCAAAATCATCATTAATATTTTCACCAAGAGCTTTTTCAAAGGTAAAATCCATTGGAGTGCCTTTTACTGACAAATATTCACCAGTGGGTACCAATGTATCATCGGTAGGAAGGTATTTATCACAATTCAGTATCAATGTGTGACTTAAAATATCTCCGTTACATCTCAAGTTAAAGTATGTATGATTAGTTAAATTCAACACAGTAGGAGTGTCTGTAATACCTTGAAAATCTATTCTCAATGAATTCTCGTCAGTCCATTCGTATGATACTTTCACATTTACATTTCCAGGAAAGTTTCCCTCTCCATCTTTACTGAGATATGTAAATATTACTTTATTATCGCATATTTCAGAATCCCAATTCTGATTTTGAAAACCTTCAGGTCCTCCATGTAATGAATTTCCACCGCAATTACAATTAAGAAGATAGAGTTTATCCTCTATCATTAGGTGGCCCTTAGCAATACGATTGGCATATCTACCTGCTGTTTTACCTGCACATGGACCATCGTAAATATAATCAGTTATATTTTGATAACCTAAGACTACATCCTCTATTTTCCCATTTCTATCAGGGACACAAATAGAAATAATACCAGCACCTATACTTGATAATTCAACATAGGCGCCATTGTTATTTATCAATTTATATAATTTTATACTTCCTTTCTCTGAATCAATAGAAGTAGTTTCTACGTTCATATTTTGAACTATTAAAAGGGATCCCCAAAGAATCCCAAAGTTTATTCTTTATATAATTATTTTCTACAAAGATATTCATTTTTTTCTTATAAAAAAAATAATGGTGAATAAATAACATCCACCATTATAGTCTATTAAGATTTTTAACAAGATTAAAAACGCTCTTGTTATTATAGCAAACCTTTTATAAGATTTTCCAAATCCTCACGCTTGATAGAACCAACTTTACGTTCTTTCAATTCTCCATCCTTAAAGAACAACACTGTTGGAATATTTCTGATGCTATAATCAGTACTGATATCAGAATAATCATCTACATTGTACTTTCCAATTAAAACTTGACCATCATATTCTGCAGCAAGTTCGTCAACGATCGGAGCTAATTTCTTACATGGACCACACCATTCAGCCCAAAAATCAATCACTACAGGCTTGCCTGATTCGATTTCAGCCTTTGCATTTTCATCATTAAAAATAAACGCCATATTAATAAATATTATTTAGGTTGATAATTATATATTTTAATTTTTATTTATTTCAAAATCAATACATTTCGTTTTTAGGAAGTTTACCAACTCCATAGTAATCGGCATTTTATGCCTTGACTGCAATAGGATACTTTTTCCGCTTGTTTCATCAATAATTTCAAAGAACAAAGTGCCTCTATTTTGAGTAGAAGCCGTCATAAATTCCTTCAAAGGAGTTAATAGATTTTCTGCTAACCTCTTAGCAGGCATCTTTATCGTGATACTATTAATCATAGTACCTTGTTTAGTTTCAAGGAATTCAATATTAAAGATATTAAAATCAACAGTACCTTGAGCCTGAACATATTTATTGCGACGTGCTTGGTAGGCTCCGGTAACCAAAATAGCAGAACCAACTTCACACATATGCTTAAATTTCTGATATTTCTCAGCAAATAGCCTGATTTCCTCACTACCCGAGTAATCCTCTATTTTTACAATTGCAAAAGTGCTACCCATTTTAGTTTGACGTTCAATTCGATCAACCACGAGCCCACTCAGCACGATTTCCTTATCGATTTCAGAAGTTTTTTCTTTGAAATCTTTAAGTTTTACATTGCATCCATATTCAACCTCCATAAAGAAAGGATCAAGAGGATGCGCTGAAAGATACATCCCTACATACTCCTTCTCTTTATTAAGTTTGACTATTGTAGACCAACTTTCGCTTTTCGGAATTTCAGGTTTTACGGTAAATATCACATTTTCCACCAATGCACCAAAAAGAGAAGTAGCTTGATTATTTTTGTCTTCTTGGAATCGGTTTCCATAACGAACTATTAATTCCAAGAAGGTTTCTTTTTTAACATTTTCGGTAAAGAAAGTTTCTCTTTGTACTTCTGGGAAACAATCAAAACATCCAGCCTGAACAAGAGCTTCCATAGCACGCTTATTACAAGAAGAAAGGTTTACGCGTTCCACAAAATCAAATATAGATTTATATGGTCCGTTCTTCTCCCTTTCGGTAATAATAGCTTCAACTGCATTTACACCAACAGTCTTTATACCGCCCAAACCGAAGCGTATCTCCCCACTCTTATTTGCACTAAAGTTTCTGTAACTTTCATTAATATCCGGCCCCTTAACACGAATATTCATAGACTTACATTCATCCATAAACTTAGTAAGTTTTTCAATATCGTTAAGGTTGCGACTAAGCACAGCCGCCATATATTCTGGAGGATAGTTAGCTTTTAGATAAGCAGTCTGATAAGCAACCCATGAATAGCAAGTAGCATGCGACTTATTAAATGCATAAGATGCAAACTTTTCCCAGTCTTGCCAAATTTTTTCAAGCACTTCCGGATTATGGCCATTACTTTTTCCACCTTCGATAAACTTAGGTTTCATTTGATCAAGTTTATCGCGAAGTTTCTTACCCATAGCCTTACGCAAAGCATCACTTTCGCCTCGAGTAAAGTTACCCAACAGACGCGACAAAAGCATGACTTGCTCTTGGTAGACTGTAATGCCATAAGTATCCTTTAGATACTTTTCCATTACAGGAATATCATATTCAATAGGTTTACGACCATGCTTTCGGTCGATAAAGTCAGGAATATAATCCATCGGTCCTGGACGATACAAAGCATTCATCGCAATCAAGTCCTCAAAAGTAGAAGGTTGCAATTCTATCAAATACTTTTGCATACCTGGCGATTCAAACTGGAATGTACCTACAGTTCTACCCTCACAATACAATTGATAAGTCACCTTGTCATCAATAGGAATATTTTCTATATCAATATCAACATTGTGAGTATTCTTTATATTTGCTATAGCTTCCTTAATGATAGACAAAGTTTTAAGTCCAAGGAAGTCCATCTTAATAAGTCCAGTAGACTCAATTACACTACCTTCGTATTGTGTAACAAGCATCTTGGTACCATCCTTATCGGGTGCTGTACTCACAGGTACCCAATCGGTAATAGGATCACGACCGATAATAATACCGCAAGCATGCACACCAGTACTTCTCACATTACCTTCAAGAGCTTCAGCGAAATCGATAGTAGTACCCACCAATGGATCTGGATTATTTCTTTCGGCAGCAAATTCAGGGAAACATTTCAGACAGTTTGAAATCGTTACTGCATATTTTTTACCATTGTCTTGAGTAGGCATATCGTTCGGCTTGCTTGGGATATACTTCGCAAGTCTATCACTATCGGGGATTGGCAAGTTGTGAACGCGTGCCACATCCTTGATAGCCATCTTTGAAGCCATTGTGCCATAGGTGATAATATGTGCCACTTTTTCTTCACCATATTTTTGAGTCACATATTTCAATACACTTGCTCTACCATCATCATCGAAGTCGATATCAATATCGGGCAATGATATACGGTCAGGATTCAAAAAACGCTCAAACAGCAAATCATATTTAATAGGGTCGATCTGCGTAATACCCAAGCAATAAGCCACAGCAGAACCCGCAGCAGAGCCACGACCTGGACCTACCGATACGCCCAAGTCACGAGCAGCCTGAATAAAGTCTTGTACAATCAAGAAATATCCAGGAAAACCCATATTTTTCACCGTATTCAATTCAAAATCGATGCGTTCAATATGTTCCTCATCAAGCTCACCCCATCGTTTTTTTGCACCTTCGTACACGAGATAACGAAGATAATCATCGTTATCGGTAAAACCTTCAGGTAGTGGGAAGTTAGGTAGAATAGCATCATGGTCGATAGAATACATTTCTACCTTATCTATAATTTCAATAGTATTGCTCAATGCTTCAGGAATATCAGCAAACACCTCATTCATCTCCTCTTGAGTTTTGAGCCACTCTTGCTTACTATAAAGCATTCTCTTCTCATCACTCAAAATCTTTCCTGTAGATAAGCAAATCAATCTATCGTGCGCTTCCGCATCACTCTCGTTCACAAAATGCACATCATTAGAGCAAATAACCTTTATACCAAGTTCTTTTGCTATTTTTATCAATTCAGCATTTGCTTGTTCTTGCAAAGGAAAGGTTTCGTGATTGGCAACCGGAACAGTGGCTTTATGTCTTTGGAGTTCGATGTAATAATCATCGCCAAAAACTTTTTTAAACCATTTAGCCGATTCTTTTGCTTCATCAATTCTACCTTGCAAAATAAGACGAGGTATTTCACCTCCAATACAAGCAGAACAAACTATTAATCCTTCTTTATATTTTTCAAGATGTTCCTTATCTGTGCGTGGATGCGAATAAAACCCATCGGTCCATGCTTTCGACACCAATTTAATAAGATTTCGGTAGCCTTTTTCATTTTTCGCTAAAACGACAAGGTGTCTACCTGTATCGCCTTTTGATGACTCATACAAACTTTTGTCGGCCACATACATTTCACACCCGAAAATAGGCTTAAAGAGCTGTGCCTCTTTAGCCTTTATTTCAGCTTTAACTTCTTCTATCTTTTCTGTATCGAGACTTTCAGCACCTTCAAGTTCTTTCAAACTTTTCTTTAAATCTTTTATCTCTCCTTTAACTCCACCATTAACCTTATTGCAATAATCATGGAATTCCTTTATCCCAAACATATTGCCATGGTCGGTAAGAGCTATACCTTTCATGCCATTTTCCTTGGCTTTATTCACAATAGATTTTATCGATGCTTGACCATCAAGTATCGAAAATTGTGAATGCACATGTAGGTGTACAAATGGTTGCATAATTTGTGTGTTGTTGTGTTTTATTGTTACTAATTTTTTCTATATATTTATATTCCAAATTCCACTGTACCAAAAAATTCTGGACGATGGAAATCTGGTTTTGGATAATCGATAGGCGACCAACTCAACAAATGTGGAGCACTTGTTTTAGAACCACATTTATAGAAATTAGCTTTAATCAGTTCTGGTAAATTCTCTCCATCTATACCAATCAAAGAGAAAGGAACAGCAATAATCAAATTCCATGAGAAAATACCTTCCATTTCTTCAAAAGGTCGCGTTCCACACGAAGCGTAGCGTTTAATTTGTGCTATTTCTTCATCAGTAAGTCTTGTAGGATTTTCACGAGTTTCGCGATGCGAAGCATTTACAGTACCAATGCAATTAAATTCAAAATTCCAATATTCTTTGCTACCCGGTACACTCATAAAAAATTCCACACAACTATCCTCAGCTACCGGTGAATTATTTTTATAATTCACAGCTCTCAGATAATTACCTCTAACATAGAAATCTACATAAATATATTTATCGGAATAAGCCAAAGCAAAAGCTGTGAGAGGATGAAAAGGAAATTTTTCCACCCAATTGCGACACTTGATTTGATGTTTCACTTCTCTCTCTTCAAGAAAATTGCTCACCTCTTCCAAATTCATATCATCCAATTGAGGACAATATGACATCACGATATGCTTAGCTATATTACTCATAAAATATTTGTGATATAATCTTTAATTCCCATTACAAACCCAAACAATGACATAACTAAAATCACTATCCCAATAATGCGATTCACAAGCCACATACTTCGCACATTAAAATGCGCTCTCACTTTATTCACGAAATATGTAATTACAAACCACCATAGCAATGCTCCTAAAAATATAAATAAGAAGCCAACTAAATAATGATAGAAATGATAGTCGGGCGACAAAAAATTAAATCGCGCAAAGAAACTTATAATCAAGAATAATATCAACGGATTTGAGAAAGTGAATAAAAATCCAGTAATAAAATCTTGTGGATAAGATGCTTTCTTTTGCTTAGGCGCTTTTAAATTGCCAGCCGGATTTTTGCGCAGCAAATATATGGCATAAACCATAAGAGCCACACTCCCAACCATTTGCAATATATTTTGATTAGTTTCAATGAAATCTATCACAAACGACAGTCCCAATGCTGTAAGCAAGCAATATATCATATCAGACAATGCAGCCCCTAATCCAGTGAAGAATCCCGACCACCTGCCTTTGTTTAATGTTCGTTGAATACACAAGACTCCTATTGGTCCCATAGGTGCAGAAACCAATATTCCAATAGCAAGTCCACTTATTATCATCGATAGGAAAAACTCCATTTTTATTAAAATCACGTTTCAAATAACAAAGATAATAAAAAATATTGTAATATCTTTGCGTAATAAAAAGGTTTTATCTCATTCTTAAAGATATTACGCATAACGTACAAAGTAAAAACTATTCATTTATGAATACATATAAATATTTTATACTTACATACATATTTCTCACCATTTCAATAAGTAAAGTAAGTGGACAAACAACCTACTACACTTATCTCAATGATTTCAGGGGTTTCAAAACAGGAAACAACTATATTGAGAATAATCTTCTATGCGAAAAGAATTTAACAAACTCAAATATATACACTATTTCTGATTTTGAAATTAATTCTTCTAATTTCTCAATTTACGCCAATATTGCCAACATCAACAATGAGGAAGGTAAAACAGTGAAAGTCTTAGACGAGAACGGCAAGAAGCATAAAATCCACAATACAGTATGGGGATTGGTTTGGAATTATAAAGACGAAAACAACTTCCATCTTATAGAGATTCAATGCCACAACAAGTCTTTGCACGATGTAACCGACCAACGCTATATGACAATCACTGCAAAGTTACATCAAAATGGGAAAGAATGTTTCCTTAAAAAGGATAACTTGTCAAAAAATATTGATTTAGACAAAGGATTTAACATTATTCATATTAAAAACGAGAATAATATCACTACAGTAAGCATTGGAAAAAAGAAACCAATAAAGATTTTTGAGTTAGCAATCAATTACGAAGACAGTTTCAAAATTGGCTATTTTTCAGGTCCAGGTGCAAGTGTTGCACTTGAGCGATATGTACATAAAGTGGATAACTCGTTAAATTCAACAATAAATAACACATATAGCAAAGAAACCGTCGACAATTACTTATCAAGCACCAACTTGAATCTAATTGAAGGTAAATGGCAATATCTCGACCGTAATATCGATGAAGAGACTCTCAAATTGGGAGGTAAGTATACAATTGCCATTGTCAAAAATAATCAAAATGGTTATGATATTGTATATTATGATGGAGCTAAAGTGAATGCTTCAAATTGGAAATGTGGAATGATAAAAGGTAGATTAGAAAAAACCTCATTTCAAGATAACTACAATCTAATATGGTGGGACTCCAAGAACGAAATTATAGATGACGACACCTATGCTACTATTACAGACTTTAAAATTCTTACACTATATTTCCCAACATACAAGGCTCAAATGCGTTTCGTAAAGCTATAAAATAAACAAAAAGGACCAAGTTTTCGCTTGGTCCTTTTATTGTTATCATTAACAAGAGAAATTAATAATTCTTTGCAAATACTACTCTTTGAGTAGAAGGCTTACCAGTGTAGATACAAGTACCTGGAGTCTTATCGCCATCAAGAGGAATGCAACGAATAGTTGCCTTAGTTTCTTCCTTAATCTTAAGTTCGGTTTCAGTAGTTCCATCCCAGTGAGCAAGTATAAAGCCACCTTGTTCTACCTTTTCTTTGAAATCTTCCCAAGTATCCACTTCATATGTCATTTCTTCTCGGTGCTTCAATGCCTTATTGTAGATATTTTCTTGAATTTCGTCAAGAAGATTTACAACATATTCTTCAATACCCTCAATTGGGGCAGTATGCTTTTCGAGTGTATCACGACGCATCACTTCGATAGTGCCATTTTCAATATCACGAGCACCAAGAACCAAACGAACAGGAACACCCTTCAATTCATAATCGGCGAACTTAAAGCCTGGACGCTTGTTATCAGCATTATCATACTTAACACTAACACCCATAGCTTTCAACTTAGCAAGCATAGGTTCAACCTTTGCATTGATAGCATTAAGTTGCTCTTCATTCTTAGAAATAGGAATAATAACCACTTGAATTGGAGCCAATTTTGGAGGCAACACAAGACCATTATCATCGGAGTGAGTCATAATCAAAGCACCCATAAGACGAGTAGATACACCCCATGAAGTAGCCCAAACATATTCTTGTTCGTTGTTCTTATTGATGAACTTAACATCAAAAGCCTTAGCAAAGTTTTGACCAAGGAAGTGAGAAGTACCAGATTGAAGAGCCTTGCCATCTTGCATCATAGCTTCAATAGTGTAAGTATCAATAGCACCAGCAAATCGTTCGTTAGCAGTCTTCACACCCTTAACCACAGGAACAGCCATACACTTTTCAGCAAAATCGGCATACACATGAAGCATCTTTTCTGCTTCTTCCACAGCTTCTTCACGAGTAGCGTGAGCAGTGTGACCTTCTTGCCATAGGAATTCAGCAGTACGAAGGAACATACGAGTACGCATTTCCCAACGCATCACATTAGCCCATTGATTACAAAGAATAGGAAGATCTCGATAAGATGTAATCCAATTCTTATATGTATTCCAAATGATAGTTTCAGAAGTAGGACGAATGATAAGTTCTTCTTCGAGACGAGCTTCAGGATCGACAACCACACCCTTACCTTCAGGAGAATTCATCAAACGATGGTGGGTTACCACAGCACATTCTTTAGCAAAACCTTCCACGTGGTCAGCCTCACGACTTAGGAAAGATTTAGGAATAAGAAGAGGGAAATAAGCATTAACGTGACCTGTTTCCTTGAAACGATTATCCAATTCACGTTGCATCTTTTCCCAAATAGCATAGCCGTAAGGTTTGATAACCATACAACCTCTCACAGCAGATTGTTCTGCCAAATCAGCCTTAATCACAAGGTCGTTGTACCATTGTGAGTAATTATCAGCTCTTTTAGTTAAGTCTTTAAGCTCTTTTGCCATTTTTATATAAAATCATTAGGGAATTTTCAGTAAATTCCACGTATTAATAAACATAAGTTATAGGAAACATTCTGCCTACTTTCGTTTCGCTGATCGCCAGAAGTCTCCATTATTTATTTTGCAAAGTTAATACTTTATATTGAGAAAGTAGTATTATCTCAATATTTTGTTTCGTTTAGTCTTAGATATCAGAGCCTTTTCAGGAATGATATATATTACAAGTCTTCTATTTTTTACTCGATTAACAATAGAATTATTATCAACAATCGGGTCGCTATTTCCTAAACCATAAGGAACCACCAATTTAGTAGATGCATTCTTAGCAATCCAATCAAAAACACTATTGACACGAAGATTAGTGATATTTTGTGCATAAATATCGTTGCCTGTATTATCGGCATGTGCCACCAAAACCACCTTATAATGATAGTCGACAGAACAATACTTCAAAAAAGGTTTCAAATAAGTCTCAGCCGAATTATTCAATACAGAGCTATTCGCGTCGAAAAGATTTCTCATAGGAATAGTAACCATAATCACCTCCCCATCACGAATAGCTTCCACCTCATAAGGGAAACCTTGCTTCTGAAGCGATTGCAAAGATTCAATCTCTTTCTGCTGCAATGCAACTATTTGTGTCGCATTTTTACCTATACGAGGAATAGCAATATTTTCATCAATTGACAATTCGTAAATATCCACTTCCACCTCTTTTTTCTTTTTAGCATCAGCATCAAATGTAAATGCACCAAAAGACAAGATGGATAGAGAAACAGCAAAACTTAAAAGTTTTTTATACATTCTCACGAAGCAAATTTATATAGATTCCTTAAATATCGAAAATATCGTCTAAAGTAGCTTCATATTCAAGTTCTGCCACCACAAGAGCCTTCACATCATCCATTTCAATGGCGTTATCCGGATCTTTTCTTATGTTCTTCTTCACATAGTTGACAATATTGTTCAAATATGCTTCGTCGTCGAAGTTTTCTTCATCAAAATCGTCGTCGTCTTCACTTTCAAAGAAATCGAACATAGTGTCGATAAGCAACAAAATATCGTTATCACTATATTTATTCTTTATGTCTTCAGCAATAAAATCACGAATAAATTTGATTGCATCATTATCATCAAAAACTTTGCTCATAATAGTTATATATATATTTAGTAATTAGTTGTTATTTAAGTCAAAAATTCCTTCAGGCAAGTCCATCTCAAGCACTTTATGATCGAAATCAATATCGAGAATAAAGTCATCTGTAGCTGGTATATAAATATTTTCATTCACAATGAACAGATAGTTTTCGGTAGCACAATCCACAGCCGTAATCTCACCAATGGTGTCATCTTCGGAAGTTTTAATTGTAAAACCAATAAAAAAATCCAATGGCAATTCATCACTATTGGCATCAACATCGATTTGAGCTGGCGAAAACACTGATTTTTGCACATAGATATTTTGGTTTACAAGAAATTTCACGCTCTTATCATCGTCGAGACCATCAAACTTTATGAGTGCAGTACTATTATTTTTTGCCCTAATAGACTCAGCAAAAAACGGCACGAAAATACCATTCACGCTTGTAATAAAACATTCCAAACCAGAAATCACATCTATATCATAGTCGAATGTAGCAGAAATCTCTCCATTAATACCATGAGGTTTGTTGAAAGCTCCTATTTCTATGATTTCGTCACGCGTTATCATTTCTTCTTTTTTGAACTTTTTTTATTATTATTTTGTTGAGATACACCATCCTTAAACACGTGCAATTTATGAGTTTCAGGATTTAGTTTGATTTTACCCTTAGAATAAATAGATAAATCATTGAAAATCTTTTCATCTTCAACATCCTCTTTATTGATGCCATAGATTAACTTTTTCATATGGTTGGCAATAAGCATCACCAAAGCATCACGTTCATCACCTTCGGGATAATCGCAAGCTCGCACAATCATTTGCTCAATAATTTTACCATAGTGACGGAAACGAATAGGTTCGAGTTGATAATCTACTGGTTGAGGAATAGTGCGAAGATTTTCTTCCTTAATCACTTCATAAGGATAGTCAATATCAAGAGTGAACCCCGACATAATAGCTATATGATCCCAAAGTTTGTGTTTAAAATCAGGATCATCTCTCAAGTGAGGAAATAAGTTCCCCATAGATTGTATAATAGTTTTGGCACAACGATTGCGCTCATCACGATCTTCGATATGAGTGCAAAATTCCACCATCTGTTGTATGTTTCGTCCATATTCAGGAAGCTTTAAAGCCGCCTTCTTGTTGCTATATTCCAACATTGTAAAAAAATAAAGCGTTATGAATTAAAGTACCTTGTTTTTAGGTGTTGTAGATTGGAATTCCTTCAAATAGTCGGGAGTAGAATAAGCAATATCAATAAAATCATTATTTCTAAATGCTCTTTCCGACAAGGCCATCATATGAACAGCCTCAGGTCGAATACCTTTGATAAATCGAGCATTCGGATGTTTGATAATATCGGCAGCCTTATCAGATCCGTTTCCCATAAACACCAATTGCTTATCATTGAACTGCTCAAAAGAGTTTTCCTCAAGAATAAGAGGTTGGGGTTGCATCATTTTATTAAAACCATTATCGTATACTCCAGTAAATACCTCTTTGCGACGAGCGTCAATCATAGGGACAAACAACACATCATCATCCCAAAATTCCTTAAAAAGCACAGTAACTGTGAGCAATTCGAGAGTACTAATTCCAATAAGAGGAATACCCAAGCCAAAACAAAGACCTTTAGCTTCAGACAATCCTATTCTAAGACCTGTGTATGAACCCGGTCCTGTGGTCACAGCCACAGCATCGATTTTAATGCCACGTGGAGTAGCATAATCAAACATATCTTTTATGAAGGCACTAAGCACCTTAGCATGATTTTGTCCTTCATATTCTTCACGATGCTCCAGCACTTCGCCCTCACAAGTGAGTGCCACCGAACACACATCGGTAGAAGTATCTATATTTAAAATTGTAGCCATTTTCTTTTGAATTCAAAATATCTGCAAATTTACAAGAATATTTTGAAATAAATGAGTGTTATCAATCAAAAGATAATCAATCTATGTAAAATCTCACCACTTTTGTAATAAGTTAACATGAATTCAAAATCACCAATTTTCATCAAAACACTGAAATTCATTCAAAATTACGTAAAAAATGATTTGTTGTAGAAAAAATTAGTATATAAAATTGGGCGTTTTTTTAGGTTTGTTGGAAATTAGGAGTTAAATTTGCAAAAAATAATATATATAAGAAATGATTTTATCGATGACAGGATTTGGTAAGTCGGTAGTAGCCTACGAAGGTAAGAAAATTACGGCTGAAATCAAATCATTAAATAGCAAGCAAATGGATTTGCAGGTGAAAATGCCTCAAATCTATAGAGAAAAAGAATTAGAGTTGAGAAATGAGGTAGCTAAACAGCTTGAACGAGGAAAAGTGGAACTGTTTGTTACGTCAGAAGTGATAGAAGGAACATCTACAGTGAGCATAAATATGCCAATCATAGCAGCATATAAATCTCAACTCGAAAAGATGGCAGAAGAATTATCAATCCCTCAACCTGCAGATTGGTATTCAACTCTACTACGTATGCCAGACGCACTAAAATCTGATAGCACAAATGAAGTGACAGAAGATGAGTTAAATGCTCTAACTAATGCAGTGAGTGAGGCCATCAAAGCATTGATAGAATTCAGAGAACAAGAAGGTGTGAGATTGGCAAAATTCTTTAGCGAAAAAATAGCTAACATTAGAAGTTTGCTTGCTGATGTAGAACCATACGAAAAGGAACGCGTGGAAAAAATCAAAAATCGCATTCAAGAATCATTGGAAAAACTTGGCAATGTAGACTACGATAGAAACAGATTTGAGCAAGAAATGATTTTCTACATTGAAAAACTTGATATCAATGAAGAAAAACTACGATTGACCAATCACCTTGATTACTTCTTGGAAACACTTGAAAGTGGTAAGGGACAAGGTAAGAAATTGGGCTTCATAGCACAAGAAATGGGACGCGAAATCAACACTTTAGGTTCTAAGTCGAATCACGCTGAAATGCAACGTATTGTAGTGAAGATGAAAGACGAATTGGAGCAAATTAAAGAGCAAGTGCTAAATGTAATGTAATTTTAACTATGGCAAAAGGTAAACTAATAATCATATCTGCTCCTTCTGGCTGTGGAAAATCGACTATTATAGGCGAAATCACAAAGAATGAAAAACTAAATCTTGCGTTTTCAGTATCTGCAACAACTCGCGCTCCTCGTGGTGAAGAAGTGCACGGAGTGAATTACTACTTTCTAAGCGAAGATGAGTTCAGACAAGCTATTGCTAATGACGAATTGGTGGAATATGAAGAAGTGTATCCAGGTCGATTCTACGGCACACTAAAGAGCGAAATCACACGCATCTGCGAATCGGGTAAGAATGTAATACTTGATATTGATGTAAAGGGTGGTATCAATGTTAAAAAGCAATACGGAAGTGAAGCTGTATCTATCTTTATAATGCCTCCAAGTGTTGATGTATTGCGTGAACGATTGGAATCAAGAGCTACTGATAGCGAAGAAGCTATAGCAGAACGAGTAGGCAAAGCCGAATATGAAATATCATTTGCTCAAGAATTTGATTGTCAAGTGGTAAATGACATATTGGACGTGGCAGTAAAAGAGACCGAACAAATTATAACCGATTTTGTATTATAAATCAAGATGAAAATAGGAATTTTAGGAGGATCTTTCAACCCGATACATATAGGTCACGCGATATTAGCAAATTACATTACTCAAAACACTGATATTGAGCAATTGTGGCTTATGGTTTCGCCTCAAAACCCCCTAAAATCGGAGTTACCCCAAAGTTACGATGTGCATAGGCTTGCAATGACAGAACTTGTGGCAAGCAAATGCGAAAATGTAATCACATCGGGATTTGAATTCTCGCTACCCAAACCATCGTATACAGTGGACACATTGAAAGCGTTAAGGGATAAATTTCCACAACACGAGTTTGTGTTGATAATAGGCGCAGACAATTGGCAACACTTTGATAAATGGAGAAATTGGCAAGAAATCCTTAAAATGCACAATATAATGGTGTATCCACGAATGGGTTATGAAATAAAAATCCCTGATGAATTGAACGAGAAAGTGAAAAGGCTTGACTCCCCAATTATCGAAATTTCATCTACTTACATTAGAGAGCAATTGAAGAACGGAATGAATATGAACTTCTTCTTGTCTCAAGATGTATATCGTTATATTTTAGAAAAAAAATTATATAGATAATGAAAGAAACTACACTATCACGAAATACTTTAGCATTTATTGCTCTTGCCAATGAATATTGTCAAGATATTGAATGTGTACTAGATAAAGAAAAAGAAGAATTCTTGGACACTATGCTCAAAAAACTGCCTCGCATATACATAGCCGTGAGTGATATTGCAGAGAAAGAGCAGCTTGAAGATGATTATGAAGAAGATTTTTATGGTGTAGAGCCATATTTATCGGAAGAAGAATATAACGAAGTGAGAAATAACATTTACCGAGCATTGGGCGAAGATGATGTGTATCTTGAAGTGTTTGAAGATGATATGAAATATTCTGATACACCTATTGCTACCACCATTTCAGAAAATTTGTGTGATCTATATCAAGAATTTTACAATTTAGTGCAAACAATCAAGAACTCGGCTTCTGAAAACATCAACGAAATAGTTCTTGCCGAAAGAGACAATTTCAATTCTTATTGGGGACAAACTCTTGTAAATGTGATGAGAGCACTCCACAATGTGAAATATAATGAAAATACAGAAGATTTTGATATATAAACCCATTAATACCTATAAATATGGAAAAATACGTACAATCGCTAATTGATTTTATGGATAGCAGCGTGTGTAATTTCTGCGCTGTAGAAACGATAAAAAAAGAATTGAACAATGCAGGCTTTCAAGAACTAAGCCTCGCCGAAGCATGGTCTATAGAAAAAGGTGGTAAATATTACACCACAAAAAACGATTCAGCTATATTTGCTTTCAATGTAGGCACGAAATTACCAGCTGAAACAGGTTTTAAAATAATCGCTGCACATAGCGATTCTCCATGTTTCAGAATCAAACCAAATGCTGAAATAAAGAGCGAAAAAGGTATCATAAAATTAAACACTGAAGTATATGGTGGACCTATCTTATACACATGGTTTGATCGTCCGCTATCAGTAGCAGGTAGAGTGATTCTCAAAGGAGAAGATGCACTGCATCCTATCACCAAAATTATCAAAATAGATCGCCCTATTCTATTGATTCCTCATTTAGCAATTCACTTCAATCGTGCTGTGAATGATGGAAATCACCTTTCAAGACAAAAAGATATGCTACCAGTTTTGGGAATCTTCAATGATGCAGCCGAAAAAGATAATATTCTTTTGAAAACCGTAGCCAACGAACTTGGTGTAGAAATGGATAGTATCCTTGATTTTGATTTGCTTGTGTATGATGTACAAAAAGCAAATCTTGTGGGTATGCACAACGAATTCATCTCATCGGGCAGACTTGATGACTTGAGTATGGCTCACGCTGCATTGATGGCAATGATTGAAGGCACAGACGAAGAAACAACAAAAGTAATGGCCATCTTCGACAACGAAGAAACCGGTAGTGGAACAAAGCAAGGTGCTGCTTCGCCTGTATTGAAAAACATTCTTGAACGAGTGAATATGGCAGTTGGTGGTAATAGCGAGGATTTCTATTGTGCAATAGCAAAATCGTTTATGGTGTCAGCCGACAATGCTCATGCGTTCCATCCTAACTATGCCGAAAAGTATGACCCTACCAATCACCCATCGATAGGTGGTGGTCCTGTGATAAAAATCAATGCAAATTGTAAATATATGAGTGATGCTCATTCAACTGCAATATTCCGTAGTCTATGCGAAGGAGCTGGCTCACCATATCAATATTTTGTAAATCATTCTGATGTGGCTGGAGGCTCAACACTTGGCAATATTCTTACATCACAAATAGATATTGAAGGTGTGGATGTGGGTAACGCACTATGGGCAATGCACTCAGTGAGAGAGTCGGCTTCGGTGACAGACCATTGCAATATGATTAAGGTAATGAAATACTTTTTTAGTTGCTAAAGCAAAAAACTTGCTAATTAACTGAAAAAGATATAATTTTGTAGATGGTTGACAACAAACGGAAACATTAAAACAAATTATATACACTATTATGGAAAATGAAGAATTAATTAAATCTGTTACCGCTAAAGCACAAACATGGCTAAGCGCAGATTATGATGAAGAAACTCGCACAGAAGTAGAAAAGATGCTTGCGTGCGAAGACAAAACCGAACTAATCGAGTGTTTCTACAAGGACCTTGAATTTGGTACAGGAGGTTTGCGTGGTATTATGGGTGTAGGTTCAAACCGTATGAACATCTACACAGTGGGTTCAGCAACTCAAGGCCTTGCTAACTACCTAAAGGATGCCTTCAATGATAAGGAAGAAATCAAGGTAGTAGTTGGTCACGACGTACGCAACAATAGTCGCAAATTTGCCGAAATCACTGCAAACATTTTCTCGGCAAACGGCATTAAGGTATATTTGTTTGAGGACTGTCGCCCTACTCCAGAAATCTCATTTGCTATTCGTGAACTTGGTTGTCAAAGTGGTGTGGTAATTACAGCTTCACACAATCCAAAAGAATATAACGGATACAAGGCATACTGGGAAGATGGTGCACAAATGGTGGCTCCTCACGATACAAATACAATCGATTATGTGAATAAGATTCAAAGTGTAGGTGAAATCAAGTTTGAAGGTAACCCAGAACTTATCACAATCCTTGGCGAAGAATTTGACAAGATTTATCTTGAACGCATCAAGACTCTTTCATTGTGTCCAGATGTAATCGCTCGTCAAAAAGATATGAAGATTGTGTACACTCCAATACATGGTACAGGTAAGAATCTTATCCCTCGTTCACTTGCATTGTGGGGATTTGAAAACATTATTCACGTTCCTGAACAAGACGTTCAAAGTGGCGATTTCCCAACAGTAGAATCACCAAACCCAGAAGTACCATCGGCAATGGCAATGGCAATCGAAAAGGCTAAGGAAGTAGATGCTGATATAATTATGGCTTCAGACCCTGACGCCGACCGCATTGGTGTAGTGGTAAAGAACTTGAAGGGTGAATACGAATTGCTAAATGGTAACCAAATCGTAATGATTTTCTTGTATTACTTAATGCAAAGAAATCAAGAGCTTGGCAAACTTACAGGCAACGAATACATCGTTAAGACTATCGTTACTACAGATACTATCAAGAAGATTGCTGATAAACAAAACATCAAGATGTATGACTGCTTCACTGGATTCAAGTGGATTGCAACAGTGATGAGAGAAAACGAAGGTAAGGCACGCTACCTCGGTGGTGGTGAAGAAAGTTATGGTTTCTTGGCTCAAGATTTCGTTCGCGATAAGGATGCAGTGTCAGCAGTATCATTGATGGCAGAAATTGCAGCATGGGGTAAAGAAAAGGGTATGGATATGAACGCTATGCTCATCGATATCTACAAGACTTATGGTTACTCTAAGGAAAAGGGTGTTTCTCTTGTGCGTAAGGGTAAGGCTGGTGCAGAAGAAATCGCAGCTATTATGAAGCAATTCCGCGAAAACCCATTAAAGACACTTGCTGGTTCTCCAGTGGTACTTGTTAAGGATTTTGCAAGTCTTGAAGCTAAGAATATGTCTACAGGTGATGTAGAAAAGCTTGAAATGCCAGCTACATCAAATGTGCTTCAATATTTCACTGAAGATGGAACAAAGGTATCAATCCGTCCTTCTGGTACTGAACCTAAGATTAAGTTCTATATGGAAGTACATGGCACTTTGGCAAACGGAGAAGAATACGAAGCTACAAACATTGCTGCAGAAGAAAAACTTGCAGTAATAGCTAAAGAATTGGGTATCTAAAAACTCATTTCACAATAAAATTTGATGGCGATACAATCTTTGTATCGCCATTTTTTATAGTTTCACTTTTTTGATGTATTTTTGTATGATAATATGTTTTGTAGATAAATTAGATATGAACAAAAAACTTTTTCTCACAATAATCATCGCAATGATTGGCATTATCACAATGAATGCCGAATCATATAATCTTCCTACTCGCACAATAGGCAATTCGGAATATTATTGCTACAAAGTGAAATCAAAAGAAACACTCTTTGGTATTTCAAAACAATTTGGTATCACACAAGATGAACTTGTAAAATACAATCCATCGGTTGTAGACGGATTGAAGAAAGATTATGTTTTGCTTTTGCCTGTAAATCTTTTGGATTCACGTAAGAATAATTCTAATATTGAAATAAATAATACATCTTTCACACATACAGTAAAGAAAGGTGAAACGCTTTATGGCATTTCCAAAACATACGGAATTTCTCAAGAAGATATTATTGCCGAAAATCCTTCGGCAAATGCTGGAATCAAATCTGGACAAATACTCATCATACCTCAGCCCAAAACAAAGGGAATTAACAACAATGATGATAACAAAGACGTTATAACATATCACACTATACAAAAAGGGGAAACTCTATATAGATTGTCGAAAATGTACAACACGTCTATTGAGAACATTTTAAAACTCAATCCAAGTGTTACATTAAACAATTTCAAGACTGGTGTGGTGGTGAAAATAGTAGCCAATTCACAAAAGAGTGACACTATAGAAGTAGAATCTACCATCATCAAACCATATATCGCTGAAAAAGGTGATAACCTAAAGAAAATTGCAAAGAAAACGAGTGTAGATATAGATGATTTAGAGTCGGCTAATCCTAATATTTCAAAGGTAAAACCAGGTATGACAATTCAGATACCTGTTGATACCACTCAATCTGTAGAGGTGACTCTAAGCGAAGGTCATGAACATGAATTGATGTCGAATAATTCTTTTCGTATTCAAGAAATTTATGACTCTATCCATACTATTGAGCAAAAAAATGCTATAAACATTGCATTGTTACTTCCTTTTATGCTTGATAATGAAGAAATATCAAAACAAACTAACTTATATACCGAATTTTACAAGGGTTTCCTTATTGCCATAAATGATCTTAATTATCAATTACGCAATAATGTGAATATTAATGCCTACGATATAGGAAGTAATATTCTCACTCTTGATTCAATACTAGATTTGCCAGAAATGAAAGAAATGGATTTGATATTTGCTCCGGAAAATATTGATCAATTAAATTCCATCTCTAAGTTTTGTGCCGAAAATAGCATATACTTTGTAAATTCATTCTCTCTGAAGACTGAAGATTATAGCACAAATCCTAATATGATACAAATAAATACACCTCAAGATTATTTGTATTCTGATGTAATAGAATGGATTAGCGAGAAATTCCTTGATTATGAAATGATTTTCATTCATAAAACAGGGACTAATTATAAAGAACTTACAAAGGATATAAAGAATCATCTTGAACAAAACCACATCGTTACAAAAGAAATAGAATACAATAAGGTGCTTACTTATGACATCTTGAAAAATAATTTAGAACCTAACAAGAAATATTTATTTATTCCTACATCTGGCACTAATTCAGTAATGACAAATGTGGTATTAGCATCAAAGAAACTAAAATCACAAAATCCTGAAATAGAATTTGCAGTTTTAGGTCAACCTGAATGGATTCTCTATGTAGATGATTGGAAAGCAAATTTCCACTCAGTAAACACATTCTTATATTCACGCTTTTTCGCTGATGAATCTAATTATGATATTAAAGACTATAACGAGAAGTATACTGAATGGTATGAAGAAGAAGTTACTCAAGGAGCACCTTGCTTCGCTTATTTGGGTTATGACTTAGGTAGATTCTTTATTGAAGCATTGAATGAATATGGAAATGATATGAATTCAGTAGACTCCCAATATAAAGGCTTGCAATCTGCGCTAAATTTTGAACGCATCAGCAGTTGGAGTGGACTTGTAAACAAATCAATTTTTATCATCAATTTCAGTAACAACAACAATACATATACTACGATCAAATGAAAGTCGCCAAACTAATAATACTTTTGATTATAGCAAACTTGACTATAATGGCTAAAGCTCAAACCCTATATGAATCTCGAATAAATATAGGTGCAAAGGCCGGTATGACATTATCCAAAACTATGTTCTCTCCTTCGGTACCACAATTATTCCTTCCTGGTTATACGGCAGGTGTTACCTTTAGCTATGCTGAAGAGAAAAATTTCGGATTACTTATAGAAATGAATCTCGCACAACGAGGATGGCAAGAAAACTTCGAAGAAGCTCCATTTTCATACTCACGCAAACTCACATATTTGCAAGTACCAATTATGACACATATATTTTTCGGCAGTTCAAAGGTGAAGGGATTCTTCAACGCTGGTCCCGAAGTGGGTTTTCTCATAGGAGAATCAACGTCAGCTAATTTTGATTACAACAACTATAATACTGTAGATGGTTTCCCTATTGTAAATCGACACAATGAACAACTAACCCTACCTGTAAAAAATAAAATTGACTATGGTATCTCATTAGGGGCGGGTATGGAATTAATCGCAAAACATAAACATTCCTTCATTGTGGAAGGTCGTTTTTATTACGGACTTGGTAATATATTTGGAAGTCGCAAAAAAGATGCATTCTCAGGTTCTACAGGCATGTCGTTAATGCTTACATTAGGTTACTCATATCGCTTGAAATAGAAACAAACACAATAAAGGCTACAATAATCACATGTTTTATTGTAGCCTTTATCTATATTTATTAGTCAAGTTTCAAAACAGCTAAGAAAGCTTTTTGTGGTACTTCTACTGTACCGATTTGCTTCATGCGTTTCTTACCTGCCTTTTGCTTTTCAAGAAGTTTTCGTTTACGGCTCACGTCACCACCATAACATTTAGCAGTCACGTCCTTACGTACAGCCTTGATGGTTTCGCGTGCAATAATCTTAGCACCAATAGCAGCCTGAATAGCAATATCAAATTGTTGACGTGGAATCAATTCCTTTAATTTTTCACACATACGACGTCCAAATGACACTGCATTATCAAAGTGTGTAAGTGTACTCAAAGCATCTACAGGTTCACCATTCAAAAGAATATCGAGTTTGATAAGTTTTGAAGGTCGGAAGTCATGCAAATGATAGTCGAACGATGCATACCCCTTAGAAATACTCTTCAACTTATCATAGAAGTCAATCACAATTTCACCAAGTGGTATATCGAAGAAAATCTCCACACGATTGCCTGATATATATTCTTGCTTAACAAGCTCGCCACGTTTACCTAAACATAGAGTCATAATAGGACCAATGTAATCGGTAGTGGTAATAATAGAAGAACGAATATAAGGTTCTTCTATATGATCAATAAGTGTCAAATCAGGCATACCTGCTGGATTATGCACTTCAGTCATATTACCTTTCTTATCGAAAATTCTATAAGATACGTTAGGCACAGTAGTGATTACATCCATATTAAACTCACGACTCAAACGTTCTTGCACAATCTCCATATGCAACAACCCCAAGAATCCACATCGGAAGCCAAAACCAAGAGCCACAGAAGATTCTGGTTGGAATGTGAGCGAAGCATCGTTCAATTGTAATTTTTCAAGCGAAGCACGTAGGTTTTCGTAGTCTTCGGTTTCAATAGGATACACACCGGCAAACACCATAGGCTTCACTTCTTGGAAACCATCAATAGCCTTATCACAAGGGCGATCTACATGTGTGATGGTATCCCCTACTTTCACCTCCTTTGAGGTTTTGATACCAGATATAATATAACCTACATTACCCGCAGAAATTTCATTGCAAGGTACCATATCAAGTTTTAGAACACCTACTTCATCGGCATAGTATTCTTTTTCAGTACTCACAAACTTTACAAAGTCGTTTTTCTTAATCTTACCATTTAGAATCTTAAAATATGCGATAATACCTCTAAATGGATTAAACACAGAGTCGAAAATCAAGGCTTGCAAAGGTGCGTTAGGGTCACCCACAGGAGCAGGCACGCGTTCTACCACAGCATCAAGCACTTCTTTCACTCCAATACCCGTTTTACCACTTGCACGCAAAATCTCTTCGCGTTTACATCCAAGCAATTCAATGATTTGGTCTTCTACCTCTTCTGGATTAGCACTATCTAGGTCAACCTTATTGATAACTGGTATAATCTCAAGGTCATTGTCAATAGCCATATATAGGTTTGAGATTGTTTGTGCTTGCACACCTTGAGTGGCATCTACAATCAACAAAGCACCCTCACATGCAGCAATTGAACGCGACACTTCATAAGAGAAGTCAACGTGTCCTGGAGTATCAATCAGATTGAGAGTATATTCCTCACCACTATGCATATATTTCATTTGAATAGCGTGACTCTTGATAGTGATACCACGCTCACGCTCCAAGTCCATATCGTCAAGTACTTGGTTTTGGAGCTCTTTGGCTCCTACAGTATTGGTATATTCAAGCAAACGATCGGCAAGTGTACTCTTACCATGGTCGATATGCGCTATAATACAGAAATTTCTAATATTTTTCATCAATTATTCTATCTTTCGCTTTTAATGTGCAAATTTAGTGAAAAAATCTGATATTTTCATTAAATTGAGCGATGCACCTCAATTCCATCTACATATATAGCACTAAATGGACGAGAAGGACACACATATTCACATGCTCCACATCCTATACATCTCTCAGGATTCACAACTGGAAATTTCTTAGAATCAGGATTTTCGGAATCAATTGGTTGCATACTTATGGCTCCATTTGGGCAATGTCGAGCACAATTACTACAACTTACATCATCGGTAAAAACAACACAATTCTTTTTTACCCAACGAGCTGTGCCTATTTTTCTCATCATCTTTTCTTCCTTTGGTAGTGGAGATATAGCATTTGTGGGACACACTTCAGCACATAAAGTACATTCTGGTCGGCAAAATCCTTTATCAAAATTCATCACCGGTTGCATAAAATTATCTAACGACTGCGATGGTTGTAGAACTCCATTAGGACAAGCACTTACACATAATTGGCAAGCTGTACAATGATCGGCAAAATGTTGCAACGAAACAGCTCCACCTGGTATCACAGGAAGATTTCTATTTGGAATCTTCTTATCAGCTATAAAGGCTAAACCTCCATCTATACGCTTATCTCTTGCGTTTATTGCAGTAGTGGCCAATGCAACACTTGAAAGTGTAATAAATTGTCTACGACCACCTTGTATTTGTGACTTACTGCTATCACTTTGAGTACGACAATACTTTATCGCACCTTTCTTGCAAATCGACATACAATTCATACATGTCACACATCGGCTATAATCAATCTCTGCTGTATCAGCATTTATACAAGATGACTTACACGAATGTTCACAAAGTTTACACCCACTACATTTAGATTTATCTATAATAGGCTTGAGCATTGAATATCTCGCAAAAAATCCGAGAATAGTACCTACTGGGCAAATTGTATTGCAATAAGTGCGACCACCATGCCATGATAAAACAAATATTACTAAGAATGTAATAATTGCAACACACAAAGTGGTTACACTTTTCATATACACATCAACAGAGTAAAAGGCATAACTATCAAGCCTCTCAGCTAAATAGGCGAGCAAATTATTTCCCCAATAATACAAAGGAGCAAATAATTCTGATGCAATACGACCATATGCACTATATGGAGCAATAATGCTACCAATAGCTCCAAATCCCAAAGTCATAGCGATAATGAAAAGGCCAAGCATAAATACTCGTAGCCAATTCTTTGGTTTTGAATAGTTATATCTAAACTTCATACCCTTTCGCTTACTTGAAAACCAAGAAATAATATCTTGCATTACCCCTAAAGGACATATAACCGAACAATATATTCTTCCAAAAATCAAGGTAATCGCAATAAGAGAAACTACTACGCCCACATTCAATGCTAAAACTGCAGGAAAAAATTGAATAGAAGCCATCCATGAGAAATAACTATGAATAGTGCCAGTAAAATCAAGGAAGAGCAAAGTAATTAACGCAAAAAATAATGTTCCTAATATTACTCTTATTTTTCTTAACTTATCCATATCATCTTATTTATACATTATTGTTTTGTTTTAATTTCTCTACATATTTATCTATCATCTGCATCTTTTCTGATATTTTTATGCTTTGCGGACAATGTTCTTCGCAAATCTTACAACCAACACAATGGTCGGCTTGTCGCAAACGAGGTACGCTCCTATCATATCCCACTAAGAAAACTTTACGCGCACGTGCATAATTTTCGTCGTTTATATTATCGGTGAAATTTCCCTCGTTGATGCATTTATTATAATGAGAGAAAATCGATGGTATATCAAGACCATAAGGGCAAGGCATACAGTATTGACAGGAAGTACACCCTATCAAAGGATATTTCAATATCAATTCTGCTACATAATGCATCATTTCTATTTCCTCGTTATTAAGTGGATCAAGAGGCGAATAAGTGCGTATATTCTCCTCGAGATGTTCCATATAGGTCATACCACTCAACACAGTAAGAATACCTTTTGGTGTTCCAGCATATCTAAAAGCCCATGAAGCTGCCGACGCATCAGCGTCCCTTCTTTTAAGCATTGATAAAATAGTGAAGTTGACATTTGCCAAGGCTCCACCCCTTAGAGGTTCCATTATTACCACTGGTATGTTTCTCTTTTCAAGTTCAGCATACAAATACTCAGCATCGGCATCACGCACTGCATTTTTCCAATCGATATAATTCATTTGAATCTGAACGAAATCCCAGTGATATTTATCGTGAAGACTTAATAAATAATCAAAACATTTCACATCACCATGATATGAAAATCCCAAGTTTCTGATTTTTCCTACTTCACGCTCTTTCAATAAGAAATCAAGCACACCATTATCCAAATAGCGAGCTTTAAGATTCTCCATACCACCCATACCGATACCATGTAAAAGCATATAATCAATATAATCTACTTGGAGTTCTTCAAATGACTTATGATACATTTTTATGCTCTCGCTATATGACCAAGTGCTTTTTGCAAAATTTGATAGTTTTGTAGCAATAAAGTACTTACTACGCTCATGACGGCTGAGTGCAATACCCATAGCGGCCTCAGACTTACCTTTACAATAGGCAGGAGATGTATCGAAATAATTTACTCCGTGTTCTAAAGCAAAGTCTACATGATGATTTACCATATTTTGATCGATTATAGTTTCAGTTCCTTGGTCGCCATCAACCTTTTTAGTGGGCAAACGCATACAACCATATCCAAGAATAGACACTTTCTCACCTTTATTATTAAGGCGATAAGTCATCTTATCCTTTGGTACTTCTTGATTTGCCAAATTCTCCTTTTGGGGAGAATCACATCCGACTGCTGAAGCAGCTACAATAGTACCACCCGCAAACACAGATTTCAGAAAATGCCTTCTATTTAGATTTTCCTTCATATCATTTCAGATTTTAACTTTTACTATATATTTATATGCAATCACAAATTTACAAAATAAATCACAACAAACAACAATCTACTATATCGCTCCTCAAAAAGCACTGTTTTTTTCGCTTTTTCACCAACAAATATCTCAAAATTTTACTTTTAAACTACTTTTTCGTACATTTGCACTAACGGAAAGATTTTGAAAATTATGATTGAATATTTAGATCAAATAGACAAAGAATTACTTTTATATCTTAACAGCATACATTCTCCATATTTCGACACCCTAATGTGGTACATATCAAAAACTGCTACATGGTCGCTGATGATGCTCGTGCTGATGTATATATTATTCAAAGAAAATTGGAGAAAGGCCATTATTATAGTAATAGCAATAGCACTCACCATTCTAATAGCCGACCAAATAGCTTCAGGCATTTTGAAAGGAGCAGTTGAGCGTTTCCGTCCATCAAGGAATCCTGAGATATGCGATTTAGTGCACTTAGTAAGAGGTTATAAAGGAGGATTATATGGATTTGTATCAAGTCATGCAGCCAATACCATAGGTGTGGCTACCCTATTATCTCTGTTATTCAAAAATAGAATACTTACTATTACACTATTTTCGTGGGCAATTATAGTGGCATATAGTCGCATATATTTAGGAGTACATTACCCTGGAGATATATTGGGTGGGATGTGCGTAGGGACTTTCAGTGGACTCTTTGTTTATTATCTTTACAATCGTACCAAAAACAATTCAAAAGTAAATAAAAAATTCATTTTCTCACATTTTACAGAAAAAAACGCAAAAATATTAATCATCGCAATTTTGAGCAATCTCCTTATTACTGTGGGAGTTTCAGCGATTTTATGTTTTGTAGCATAAAAAAAAGTTCATTTTTTATTTGGAAGATATATAAAATTTGTTGTAAATTTATCCAAAAATAATAGTATTAACAATCTAAAACTATATTTATTATGCCTAAGACTATAACATTTAATGAACTACGCCGTATCAAGGATAGTTTACCTGACGGCTCAATGCACCAAATTGCAGATAAATTGAATTTGACAGTTCAAACAGTGAGAAATTATTTTGGTGGTTCAGATTACGAGTATGGTAACAATTGTGGTCTTCACATTGAACCAGGGCCTGATGGAGGTTATGTAATTTTGGACGACACACTTATTTTGGATATGGCTCTTGAAATGCTTGAGCAAAAAAATAAGGAGTAAAAAACAAAGCATACAAAAAAGAAAGGTCTAAAACAACGTGTAATTCGTTATGTTTTAGACTTTTTTTGTAATATATTTGTTTAATCATAATACCGATAATTTATAGATACTACCCTACATTTAATACTAATGCCTATATGAAAAAAGATGATAGACTCATAACAGTGGCCATACACACCTATGCCAAAGCTCTTATTCTCAAAACAATGCTTGAGAATGAAGGAATTTCTGTGGTAATAAACAATGTAAATCTCATTCAACCCGTAGTATCATCGGGTGTAAGAGTAAGAATTAAAGAAAGAGATTTACCTCTTGCTTTGAAAATTATCGAACAAATGAACGAAGATGAGGGTGAAAAGGAATCAGAACATCCTTTGGTTCTGATTCCAATAGATTTCTCGGATTATTCGCTAAAAGCATGTCAAATAGGATTTGATTTCGCTAAACAAATGGGTGGCAATGTGACTATTTTACATTCATACGAAGGACTATCCTATGTTGAGGCTATGATGCCTTTTTCCAACGAAGAACACGATCATAAACATATGGAATCAAAGTCAAATAAAAAGATGAGAGACTTTGAACTTTCACTGAAAGATAAAATAGCAACAGGTGAACTGCCAAATGTAAAATATAAGTGTATAGTAGAAGAAGGTGTACCAGAGGTCTCTATTATCGAATGCGCAATAAGAGAATGTGCATCACTTATTGTTATGGGCACACGAGGAAAAAGCAAAAAAGAAGAGGAATTAATAGGTAGTGTTACAGCAGAAGTTCTTGATGAAGGTAATTTCCCAGTTTTCTCAGTACCGGAAGGTATGGAAACGCAAAAAATATCCGAACTGAAGGATGTGGCATTTTTCAGTAATTTCATCCAACAAGATTTATTATCATTTGACATTTTTGCACGATTATTTCAAGGTAGAAAACTTAATATTACTATCATTCCAATCGAAGCAAAAAAGCAAGATGAAAACACTATAAAATATCTGGCTCAATTGGTACAATATTGTCAAACACACTATCCTGATTTTGATTTTAAAACAGAAATTTTATCACACGATAATTACATACAAGATTTTGATGAATATGTAAAAGAACAAAACATTGATTTGATGCTAATACCTAATAAGAAAAGAAACATATTTGCAAGACTATTCACTCCAAGCGTAGCACATAGAATGGTATTTCACTCAGACGTGCCACTATTAGTGGTTCCTGTGTAATATATCTGTTTTTTCAGGCAAGGTGGACAAAAAGTAGGATAAAAACGCTGTAATTAATTGAAATTCATATCTTTGTGTAGATTTTCATTGATATGGTAAAAAAAATGCTTTTTTTGTGGCTCGCACAACGTCGTTAGAAACGGCTTGAGAAGCCGA
>JAZORR010000048.1:0-31280 GCA_045656705.1 Muribaculaceae bacterium
AAGGTGTGTTTTCGGATATCAAAAGTAAAGTTAGAGTACATAGAGGTATAAGTAAAAATAATCGCAAGAGATTACTAGATGAGTATATTAAAAGGCGCTATTAAGCGCAAATATTCCCATAGGGGCGCGCACCTATGGGAATATCTATCATACTTTTTGTCTACTAAGAGTTTTTCACTCTAATTTCATCCTACTTTTTGTCTACTAAGAGTTTTTCACTCTAATTTCATCCTACTTTTTGTCCAGGTAACCGCGTTTAGCATTTCTTATCAATTTGATTTATAATGATTTAGCAATTCTTGTGCTAAATTTTTATAGGGCAATTTAGCATTTGGTAGTATCAAAATAGTGTTGTAACTTTGGTCCACGAAAGGCAAAAATGTACCAAAATTGTACCACAAAGGGGGGGCAAGAAAACCTCGATTTTTGGCGTCCTTTTCGAGGTTGTGATGCAAATTTTAGCAAAGTGTGGTACATTTTTCATCGTGTGTGGTACACATTTTTGTGTGCTATAAATCAATTGTTAAACATTAAACAAAAAATACTATGGCTCTTGAAGCAAGTATCAGAATAATCTTTGACCGTCGCAAGAAAGCGTCCAACAGTAAAAGGGTGCGTTGAAATCGAGGTATATTACAATCGTCAACGCGTGCGCTTCTCTACAGGTGTAAATGTGCTTAAACAACAATGGAGAGGCGGTCAAGTAGTAAACCATTTGGAAGAGACCAAGATGAACGAGCAAATCATCAATCTCTACGATTCTCTTAACGATCGTCTGTCAACCATGCGTCGTCGTGGTACAATTGACCTTAATCGTCTAAAAGAAGCGAAAGTCGAAGAAGAATGCAAATCGGCTAATTTCCTTGATTGGCTCGAAGAACGCATCTATATGCGTGATGTAAAAGAGTCCACTCGTCGTCAGCATTTCGTAATGCTCAACGAGCTTCGCAAGTTCGGCAAGATAAAAAACTTCCGAGACTTGACCACTCGTAACATAAAACTATGGGACGACATGTTGCGTGAGCGTCTTGGCACACAATCAACAGTTCATGGTTACCACAAGAGATTGAAACCATACATTCTTGAAGCCATCCAGCTCGAACTTATCAATAAGAACCCTTATAATGGTATGAAAATCTCTCGTGGTAAATCAGAGGGCATCAAATATCTCACCGAAGTAGAGCGCAATCGCATTGAGCAACTTGAAACATATGGACCGGTAGAAAAGGCTCGTGATATGTTCATCTTCTCTTGTTATACAGGACTTGCATACTCCGACCTTATTCGCGTCAGCCGTGATTGTATCTATGAGGAGAATGGCGAGCATTTCATAAGAGACCGTCGCTTGAAAACAAACAATGAGTATACCATTATGCTCTTGCCACCTGCGTATAATATTCTGCGCAAGTATAACTATGATTTGAATCTCATGTCAAACCAAAAGTGTAACGAATATTTGAAGATTATTGCTCAGCAAGCTGATATCCATATGAACTTGACATTTCATGTCGGTCGACACACTTTCGCCACATGGGCATTATCTAATGGTGTAGACATTGCCACCGTTAAAGATATGCTTGCACACTCAAGCATAGAAATGACCATAAACTACGCAAAGGTCCTAAACAAACAGGTTGTGGACGGATTCAGTCTGCTCAAAAGCAAATCGTCGTTTGCATATAATCGCAAATAAACTCTATACACATATATAAAAGTAAAAAGGATAGCTCACAATCATGAGTTATCCTTTTTGTTATTATTTGACGAGAATTTACTTTTTACACTGTACAAAGTGTATCAAAACGGAAGTTCATCAGAAATCCCACTTGGCAGACCTAATTCCTTTCGGAACTTTTCATTCTCAGCTCGTAGCTTTTCATTCTCCGAACGCAATATTGAAATCTCAGCAATTTGCTTACCAATTAATTCCATTGTCGTTCTCATAAGTTCTCCCGTATTAATTTTTGTTTCCTCAAGAATCTTGAAATTAGACATCGCTATTGTTACCTCATTAGCATTATCTTGTTTTTGAGGAAGAATCATTTCCCCTTCTCCAGTACGCACCCATTCAGGATTTAGTCTCTGATCAATGCTACATAAGGCAGTTATAAACCTCTTTGTGATTGGAGATTTATTATTGAGGGCTTGGGACAATACACAATGATTGTAACCCATCAACTCAGCGACTCCTTTTTGAGATTTAGCTATGCGATTATAAATCAACCAATTTATAACACTCTTAACGCGTTCTGCATTTTCTTGAGCCATATCGTTAGTTTTGTGTTTACATAGGTCGGTTTGCTAAAAATGCAAACACAACCAAATTTAATGTTGGATATATTTGTTTTTAGTTTGTCTTTACATTAATTTTGTCGGCGAAATACTAAACAATGTTTAGTGTAATTTAGTATTAGCGATGCAAAGGTAAAGAATATACCTAAACAAACCAACATTTTTTAGAAAAAATAGTCTGTAAAATATAAATAAATCAAATGCTATGGATACATCTGCAAAGAATGAGATACTAAAAGAAATTAAGAAGCTATCGAGCAAGGTCGAAAGGCTTCGTCAGCAAATTCAAGAGGAAACTAAACGGAGTGACCGATTGATAACAGTGCAAGAGGCAGCGAAACTTCTCGGAGTATCAGAATATACTGTTCGCCAAGAAATTCGTGCCGGAAACCTAAAAGCTCAACGCCCCAAGAACGCAAGAGCATATAAAATATCGTATTCTGAAATTATTAAACTTATATCTTAACATGACAATGACATCATTCGCGCAAGCCAATCAAACTGCTACTGATAATATTGTAGCTAACGAATCAACAACTGAGAATAATATTGTAAATAAAACAAATACCACTATGTACACAACTAGAGAAATAAAAGAAATTGAATCTAAGATTCTGTATGACATCGTTCATGCAATGCCCTATGTTGACCGTAAGTATTTCATCGCTAAAATAGTTGAGAAATGCGATGTGCCACGCCGTCACTTCTACAATTGGCAAGATGGCTATGCTCGCATTCCAACCTTTGCGAAAAAGGTTATCGAGATGATTGTAGGTCGCCCATTGTTCGAAGCAACCAGTGGCATGTAATCGCCAACAGATTAGTTAATCTTAATCTATTTTGAACTATGATAGCAGAATCTGTTATACAACAAATTCACGACCTTGATATAGCCACTGTAATTGGTGGCTATGTCGCCCTAAAACACAAAGGTCGCTACTATGAATGCTGTTGTCCGTTCCATAATGAAAAGACACCTTCTTTTAAGGTTGATTCAGCAAAAGGCAAATGGTATTGCTATGGCTCTTGTCAAGAAGGTGGCGATGCTATCGCTTTCGTTATGAAATACAACAACTGCTCATTCTATGAAGCAGTAAAGGCCATTGCTCATAATCATGGTATCACATACGAAGAGATAGAGCAATCATCAGAAGATGAAACAAAATCTCGCAAGCGCGAGGCTATGTTCTCAGCCAACGCTTTAGCTCAAGAATTTTTCGTAAAATCCTTTAACGAAGCAAACCAAGAAGCTAAAAACGCTCGTGAGTATGCTTATAATCGTTGGAATAAATCATTCGTTAATGAAACCTGCATTGGCTTTGCTTCTAATTCATGGAATGGTCTGCTTAACTTTGCCAAAAGCAAAGGAGCTTCACTTGATATTCTTGAAGAACTTTCATTGATTCGCAAGTCGGAGCAAAAAAAATATTACGATTTCTTTCGTGGTCGTCTCACTATTCCAATTCGAGACAGATTTAATCGTGTTATTGGATTCACGGCACGCGACCTTACCAATGCTAAAGATACCCCTAAATACCTTAACTCTGCTGAGTCGCCTTTATTTCATAAGGCAGAATCTCTGTTTGGCATAGATACCGCAATTCGTCAAGCACGCAAAGATGATAAAATGTATCTTGTAGAGGGAGCCCCTGATGCATTGCGTTTGCATTCTATCGGCGTACTAAACACCGTTGCATCTTTAGGTGGAGCATGGAGTGATTATCAGTTTGAATTACTGAAAAAGCTCGTGACTAATATATGCTTTATCCCAGACGCAGACCAGCCTAAAGATAGTGCTATTATTGGTGCCGGATATTCGTTTGTTATTAAGAACGGCAAAGAAGCCCTTAAAAAAGGAATCTCTGTGTCGGTAATTAACATTCCCCTCGAAGAAGACGGCTCTAAACAAGACCCTGATACCTATTTTAAGGATATTAACGATTTTCGTTCTGCCAAAGAAATGGATTTTGTTATTTGGTATGCAACTCTATGTTATTCCAAGTCGTTATCTGTTGCCAAGCGCACCGAGATCGTGCAAGAGATAGCACAGCTCGTCGCTCTCTACAAGAATCCGGTAAAGGAAGAAATGCTTATCGATGAGCTTGGCATGTTGTTCGGTCAAAAGAGTCTTTGGAATACTGCCATTAAAGAGGCTTGTAAAGCTAATCAAGACAACGACAAGCAATCAAGTGCAAAGACTCTTGATCGTGATTCGTATGCCAAATATGGTTTCTTTGTAGATAACAACCGTTATTTCTCTATCGGCAGAGATGGCGATGAAGTCCAATGGAGCAACTTCATTCTTGAGCCAATGTTACATATCAAAGACGCTATTAATCCCAAGCGAATCTATCGTATTATAAACACATTTGGCAAGTCTGAATTGATTGAGTTCAAGCAAGAAGAACTCGTATCAATAGCTAAGTTTAAGCACGCTATCGAGGGGCGTGGCAATTTCCTTTGGATGACAACTGAAAGCAATCATACAAAGCTAAAACAGTTTCTCTATGAGAATACTGACACGGCAATAGAAATTACACAACTTGGTTATAACGAGAATGGCTTCTTTGTTTTTGGCAATGGTATATTCTACAATGACCAATGGTATCCTGTGGACGATAATGGTGTTGTTCGTCTTCCTAATGGCGAAAACTACTACTTACCTGCGTTCAGCAGTATTTGGAGCAGTTATCCTAAACTCTATCGTTGGGAGCGTAAGTTTATCCACCAATCGCTGAATGGCATTTCATTCTACGATTTTTGCAATCACATTATTACTGTGTTTGGTGAAAACGGAATGGTGGGAATCTGTTACTATCTCGCTTCGCTTTTTCGTGATGTCATTTACAAGCACACTCAGCATTTTCCAATGCTTAATCTGTTTGGACCGAAAGGCACGGGCAAATCAGAATTAGGGCACTGTTTGATGTCATTCTTTGTAGCAAAGAATGAAGCTCCGAATATAGAAAATTCTACTATCGCAGCTCTTGCCTCGGTGGTGGAACAGACAGCCAATGCTCTTGTTCATCTTGACGAGTTCAAAAATGACATTGACTTGCGTAAGCGAGAGTTCTTGAAAGGGCTTTGGGACGGAACCGGTCGTACCAAGATGAATATGGATAACGACAAGAAAAAAGAAACAACCCAAGTGGATAGTGGAGTAATTATTAGTGGTCAAGAAATGGCAACTGCCGATGTGGCTCTTTTCTCTCGTATGCTTTTTCTTGAGTTCAATAATTGCGAGTTCTCTAAAGAACAACAGCGTCGTTTTGACAAACTCAAAGAGATCCGTCAAAAAGGCTGTACTCATATTACACTTGAGATGCTTCGCTTTCGTGAAAAGTTTTGTTTGGAGTTCTCACAAAACTATCGTGAGGCTACTAAGGAGTTACAGAATGCCACTGATGGCAAAATGGTTGAAACTCGCAATTTGATGAACTGGGTTATTCCTCTTGCTGCATTTCGTACGCTCAAACAAGTTTTGAATGTACCTTTCTCATACGATAAACTTTTTGACTCTGTCGTTAAGTTTATGCTTAATCAAAATGAAAAATGCAAACGCAATAATGATGTGGCTCAGTTTTGGGGTATTCTTAATTACCTTAAAGCCGACGGTCTCATCTTTAATGACGCCGACTATAAGGTCAAGTCTTATTCAAAGATGTCGTTTGATAAGCCTAAAGGTTCGCAAGAATTTGCAAAACTCACGCCTATTCTGTTGCTTCGTAAGAGTCGTATTTTCATGCTCTACAAAAAGCAAGGCCGTTCAGCCGGTGATGTAACCATTCCCGAAGCGTCACTTCTATATTATTTGGAGAATAGCAAAGGTTATCTTGGTACGAAACGATCGGTGCGATTTAAGCAGATTTCATCTAATGGATTAAACCAGGTTACAACAATTGACGGCAAGGTAAAGGAAACCTCATGCACTGAACCTGCTCTTTGTTTTGATTACTCGGTGCTTAAAGATCTTTATGAATTAAGTCTTGAAGTAGAAACTGCCGACATTAACGATGACATCGAAGAGGAAGCACTTCCTATAAATGACACTAATACCATGATAGAAGCAGAATTTCCATTCTAATAACAATTTGTCTCCATTCTTTATTTGAGGGTACTCTTCGGAGTATCCTCTTTTTTGCCTAAAAAACACAATTTTGCGTTCTCAAAAGCCGATTTTTAATGCAACATATGACAACATTGCTACAACGCTGATTTATATCACTTTACAACGCAACTTTCTGCTGCACGAATACAACACGATGCAACATTTATCAATTATTAGAAATCTATTGCAACAAATGACAACAAATATAGTATAACGCTGTATAATCCTGATTGCATAATGTGCTATATTTCAATGCTTTAATAATTTATTGCAAATGTTGCAGTTGTTGCAACGATATTTATCCCACTTTTGGCAATTCTTTTTCTTGTTTTGAGAAAAATCTTGTTTGACATGTTTTGCCTGTCATAAAAATAGAGGTCGTGGCGATGCATAATTAGCACACATCAATAACAAAAGGCGTCATCATTAACTATCCATATAAATCTTTTCATATAATCACTCTTTCCTAACATAACAACACTCGCACCTATCAGTTAGAAATATTTCCCAATTCACAATTTACACTTAGACTTTTGGGCTTGAGAGCATTCGAGGTGCTAACTTATTGCTATAGTTTTCTATGATTTAAGGGAATAAAATAGTGAAGCGAGTGATATTATCGCTGCCTGTAAATAGCGAGAAAGCACAATGATGCCGCACCAATATTTCTCGCACAAACATCAACCCGACTCCTTGCCCCGAAGGTTTTGTTGTAAAGAACGGACTGAACAGATTCTTTTCTGTTTCTTCATTTATGCCTTTTCCTGTATCAGCAATTTCAAGAGTGACTTTCTTTTTCACAATTGATGTAGTCACATATATGTTTCCATTTTCCCCTATGCTTTCTACAGCATTCTTCACGATATTTTGCAATGCTTGTTCAAAAAGCGGTACGTCAAGCTTCACGCTTGTATCTTCATCGCAACAATTTACGTGTAACTTTATATTCCGTTCTCCACAATAGGCTTGGAAGAATACCGACGAGCGTTCTATCACATCATTAAGCAACACTTCTTTCAATGCAGCCTCAGGAATTTTCACCACATTCGACAGATTTGTAATAAAAGCACTCATCTTCGAGCTTCGTTCCACGCACACCTGCATCATTTCTCTCACATCTTCGGCATCTCCCATTTGTTCTAACACCGAATCCACTGTATCGATAGCAGCCGTCAATCCTGCAACAGTGTTATTAACCTCGTGAGCCATAATACGAATTACTTTTTCGTAAGCATTCTTTTCGGCTTTCATCATTTCATCAGTAAGCGACTCAATTAGATAAAATGGGTGGGGAACTCCGCTATCCACAAACGAATGCTTTGAACAGCGATAAATCATAGAATTTCTTGTGCGTACAGTCGAAGCCTCACCTTGTTTCAATTTCAACAAATCTTGAGCCAATGGCGAACGTAATTCATCAAGTCTCACCCCCAATGCATCATCTGTATCAAGCATTTTCAGCGAAGCCGAGTTAGCAAGTATTATTTTGCTATCGCTATTCATCATAATCACCCCCATAGGCGAACATTCAATAAGCAGATTAAGCAAGTGATTCTGTTCTTGATTTTTCAATCGTTCGCTTCGCAACTGTGTAAGCATTGTATTGAATAGATCAACAATTTTATCAGCTTCATAATGCCCTCGCTTCGCAAGCTTACTGCTAAAATCCTGTTCCTTTAGAAGATCAAAACCGGTAGTAAGCGAATCTATCGGCTTCATCACCTTATGATAAAAGTAAAACAAAAAAGCAATATTCATCACAGTAAGGGCTTCCACAACATAAAATGCAGTGCTTCGCACATCGAAACTGAATGCAAGCATCACAGCCCACACCGACAGTTGAAGAACAGCCAATATTATGAAAAAATATCGCAATCTCACAACTCCAAGCTCCTCTCTCCTAATTTCTAACTAAAATTAAGCTTATACTTCTCTATTCTACGATACAGCGCAGCTCGGCTTAATCCGAGTTCACGCGCTGCCATAGATATATTGTTATTATGCTTATCGAGTGCTGCTTTCACCATATTTCGTTCCACATCTACAATCGTAGTAGCATCAGTGTCACGAGTCACAGTGTACACTTGCGATTGCTGACCACGAAAATCATCAGCTGAAATAGCCGATGCGCCACTCACAAGAATAGTGCGCTCTACAAGATTTCTCAATTCTCTGATATTTCCAGTGAAAGGCAGCGTCTTCAAATAGGCAAATGCTTCAGGCATGAACTCCTGCATTTCAAGTCCATTCTCTTTACATACTTTTTCGGCAAAATAACGCACAAGCAATGAAATATCCTCTGTTCGTTCACGAAGCGGAGGCACATTCACCGTCACAAGATTTATGCGATAAAGAAGGTCCTCTCGGAACGTGTGATTAGCCACCATTTCGGGAAGATTGGCATTAGTAGCACAAATCACTCTTATATCCACTTTATGAGTCTCACTGCTTCCAAGCACTTCGAATTTCTGTTCTTGCAACACACGAAGCAGTTTCACTTGGCATGACAAATCAAGTTCGCCTATTTCATCAAGAAAGATTGTTCCTCCATCGGCAAGGTCGAAACGCCCCACTCGATCGGCAAAAGCTCCTGTAAACGCACCTTTTTTGTGCCCGAACATTTCACTTTCAAATAGTGATTGAGAGATTCCGCCAAGATTTACCTTTACAAAAGGCTTTCCGCGTCGTTTGCTATTGTTGTGAATAGCTTCTGCTATAAGCTCTTTACCAGTACCGCTCTCACCTGTGATAAGCACAGGAGCATTGGTTGGAGCAATTCGTTCCACAAGCGTTAAAGCCTTTTTCAATGCTTCGCTACGACCTATAATATTATCACGTAGAAAACCATTTGCAGCATTTTCTTGCTCTACAGCACCACGTTTGGCAATATCAAGCGCCGTTTCAATACGTTGAAACAGCACTCGATTATCCCATGGCTTAGTGATAAAATCAAAAGCTCCTGCACGCATTCCTTCAACGGCAAGTTCGATGCTTCCCCAAGCCGTCATCAGTATCACAGGAACATCTGCACAAAAAATCTTCACCTGCTTAAGCAATGTGATACCCTCAATTCCCGAAGTCAATCGAGAATAATTCATATCCATTAAAATAAGTTGAGGCGTGGTATTCCTAACGACATCAATTGCATCGGCAGGAGTATTCACGCACAATGTTTCGTAGCCCACACGCTTAAGCAACATTGCGAGCGACGAACATATCAACTTATCATCATCTACTATCAGTATCATAACAACACAAAAGTAATAAAAAATTAGTAATGAGTAAATAGTAAAGAGTAGTTTCTGTTTTTATTACCCTTTACTAAATACTCTTTACTCTCAATTTTTATTCGTCTCTTAGCGCGTCTATCGGATTCACATTGCTTATGCTGTGAGCAGGAATATAGATACCTGCAAGCACTGTTAAGGTAATCACAGCATAGCACAAAAGCGAAATAACCATAAAATGTTCACCAAAGTGCAATATCCATGAATCCATCAGATTCGTCTCATTATGATATGCCAATGACATAGCAAGTTTGGTTCCCACAAATTCTGTACACAATGCAATCTGCAAATACAACATACAACCCACAAACGCAGCTAATGTCGATAACACAAAACCTTCACCAAGAAGCATTGCCCTGATATTCCATTTAGTGGCTCCAAATGTACGAAGCACACCCATTTCCTCCACTCGGCTGCGAGTTTGAAGCCAGAATGTACCCACTACACCAAGACAAAGATTTATCAAGAAGAACACGGTAAGAATCAATGCGATATTATTCAACGTAACATAATTATTCTCCGATTTTTTTATTATATCATTTAGTGTTGTCACTGTTTCCGAATAATAATTCCCCATTTTGAGTTCTTTGTTTGTAAACTCTTCAAAACCATTAAGGAAATCTCCCATATCCACACCTTCTTTCACTCGCACCACAAGTTTGCAATAACCATAATTCTCAATTTTCGTCCAAGGACGGAACATAAGCGCACAATTAGGCCTATACGACTGATGGCGTACATCTTTCACTACAGCTCTGATAGGACACCAAATTGTGTCTTTTTTCCAATCTATAAAGAACAATTTCTTGCCCACTGCATTCTCCTTTCCAAAGAAACGTTTAGCAACATCCTCGGTTACTACTGCATCGTTCCAAGCAAAATTCAATTTAGACAATTCTTCGGGCGACGGACTGCCCTCTGTCGTTTCTATTCCGTAAGTTTCAAAATAATTGGTATTAGGGTGAAAACGCATTACATGGATAGGGGCAATCAATGAATCTACCGCTTCATTACCTGATTTCATATAATAATTCTGCACACTCGCAGTTCCTAAATATTGCCAAGATGTAAAAATATAAGAGGCATTCTCCACGCCTTCATAGCTCTTCACTTTTCGCAGGATTCGTTCGATATATTCATTATATGCCTCCTCGGTAGCATATTCTTTTTTAGATATCGAATCTTTCTCCGAATAAGTTCTTATGTTAACAAGACATAAGCGGTCATTGTCATAGCCTGTAGGTAAAGACTTATTGTATAAGAACACTGCGCTTACATCAATAAGCACCCACAATATCATTGTTACTATCACCAATTCGGTAAATATCCAGCCCACCTTCTTACGACGGCTCCACAAATTATGAAATATAACTTTCCACATAACCTTGATTACTTTTTAACGTTCAACATTTCTACTATAGGACGGCGCAATGCTCTTTTTGCAGGAATATATGCACTCATCAAGTTTAACACTACACAGCACACAAATGAGAAAATGAATATAGCAGGAGCAAATATCATTTCGGCAGTAATACTCACATCTTCATTTCTCAAAACAACACCTTCACTTGCGTATGTTGCAAACAACATATCTTTGAAACAAAATATTATCAGCCAACATAATACAATACCAACAATTCCACCTAAAATGGTTAGAACAAGGTTTTCCCATATCACTTGTTTCAATAACGAACTGCGAGTAGCTCCAAACGACTTGCGCACACCCATTTCCATATTACGCATATCCATACGGCTCGAAATCATTCCACTCATATTAAGCGCTGGTATAAACAAAAGGACAAATACTCCTATTATGAGTAACATCCCTGCCAAAGTTTCAAAAAGTTCATCCCAACCCTCTAAATCGTTTGATTGACGCATTGCCGATCTTAAAGTCAAGTAATTTAAATCAATCTCCCAATCAGGATTTGAATTACTGAAACGAGTGAAAATATCCACCAACTCGGCACGTAAAGCCTCTGCCTGTACATCTCCCTCTACGACAAAACGTAATGTGTAATTTCCCATATAGGCAAGATCACTATGTTTAAAACGATAACCTGCCATTGATGTATATGGCATTATAATTTGTGCAAAAGATTCACCTGCAATAATACTTGGTTCTTCAATCACACCACATACTGTGTAGTCTTGATAGCCTATTTTCACAGTTTTCCCCACTGCACCGGTTGTTGTTCCAAACAAAGCCTTGGCTATTTTATCCGAAATCACAGCCTTCTTCAATTCACCATCAAAATCAGCCTTAGAAAAAGGCTTACCCTCGATAAATTTATAGTGGTAGACATCAAAAAAATTCACATCGGTATATCGTCCCCTAATTTCATAGTTCTTATTGTCTTGTTTGATGATTAAATTCACGCTTTCATGTTCGGCCGATACCACTTTTACATTTTTGAGCGGATAGAACCATTCGTTCACAGCCGCATAAGAATAAGCCGACACATATCTGCCTCTATCATTTTTTGACTTAAACGAACATATTTCAAGATAATACACATTATCACGATTTGTATCGGGATAAATCGGAGCAATATCAAGATAAATCACCACCGCAAGTATAGTAGTTGATGCTATAGCAAGAGCTGTACCGAAGATATAAATCCCCGAGAACAATTTATTTTGCTTCATCAGCTCCACAGCCTGTTTAAAATATAGTTTCAACATAATCTCTTATTTTAATGATTAATAAACCTATGCTTAACTCTTTACTATCTTATCAAAGTCCGCATTTATCGAACTGTTACCGGCAAAGTCCCACAGCGTGATACTGCGAAGCTGATAATAATAGTACCAGTAGTAGAAAAGAGCGTTAATGTGTTCGGCTCGTGCCGAATCTTTGTTCTTTTGCGAGTCGTTCAAGTCGAGAGTTGAGATTTTTCCAATCATAAAAGTCTGCACATTGGTATTGTAGCGTCGTTGTGCAATCTCATCGGCACGCTTAGCAAGTTCCAATTGATCACGCTGATTATTGAAGCGTTCCACCAGAATAAACAGATTCTGATAAAAATCAATTTCTTCCTTTTTGAGTCGGCTTTGCACCACTTCACGATTGCTTTGAGCCACTTTCACCTTTCCTTTTCGCTTGCCCCAGTCAATTAGAGGAATAGAAATACCCACTTCCACCACTTGATTGTCCTTCAATCCACGATAAGCATCGGTAAACGTATTATTTGTACCGGTATATCCTATCTGAGCGAAAAGATTCACTTTGCGAAGGTTTCCTTTCGCCTGTGCCACCGCATAATCGGCTTCGAGCTGACGACGACGAATATTCTTTGCGTGAGCATTGTTGTACATCGCTTTTGAACGAACCGCATCATAGTTCACTGCATCAAGACTGATTTCTTCGGGCATCAATGGTTCAAGCTCTATATTATCCTCAACATTAAGAAACGAACGAAGCTGAAACATAGCATTCTTCATTGAGCTTTCATTGCTCGTAAGCGATTGGCGAGCAGAAAGTGCGTTAAGTTCTATCTGCAACAAATCGTTCTCGCTTATTTGCCCCATCTTGCGCTTTGCCTGTGCCACCTCATAAAGTTTTTCGGCATTAGCAAGATTTTGCTTAGAAATCGACACATCTTCACACGCCGCAAGCAGATTGAAGAAATATTGCACTGCAAGCATTGCCACGCCTTCGGTTTCGCTTAAAAAGTTTGCTTTTGCTTCGGCATAACGCAAAGGCTCGATTTTTCTATCCCATTTCATTGAGTTCACACCGAATATCGGTTGATTAAGTGTCAATGCCACCGGCACGCTCATATATCTATTCCCAACATTGCCGTCTATCTGTCGCAAGAAATCAAGCGATGTATTAACCGACAACGTACCACCCGTAAGCCATATATTCTGCGTTACCGATAATTCTCCGTTCAGTCCAATATTGTTGTTGCGAACAAATGTGTAAGAACCATCGCTCTGCTGATATGCGCTATAGCTCTTGTTATAGCTTGGCAGAGTGGCAGCAAAACTCACCTCGGGAAGCAGATTAGCTTTATAAGAGCGATATTCCCAGTAGGCTGACTTTAGTTCATTGAGAGCCATTGCTGCATCTACACTCTGCGAACGAGCAAGCAATATCGCCTCATCGAGCGTGATTTTACGCACCTCATCAGCCCATGCGACGAACACCTGAAAAACTAATATTATAACTAAAACACATTGTTTCATTTCAACTCCTCTCTTTTCATTCCTCACTCTTAACGCCTCATTGATTAACCCACTTGTCTTCCATCGAAGAATCTCACAATGTGGTCGGTTTGACGAGCTTGTTCTTCGTTGTGCGTAACCATTACTATGGTCTTGCCATCTTCTTTGTTCAACTTTTGAAGCAGTTCCATAATTTCAGCTCCCATTTTTGAGTCAAGATTACCACAAGGCTCATCAGCAAGAATAATTTCAGGATTTCCCACTATTGCACGCGCAATCGCAACACGCTGACACTGACCTCCCGAAAGTTGTGCAGGCTTGTGATTGATACGATGACTCAATCCCACCTTTGCAAGCACCTCTTTTGCAAGGCGAGTTCGTTCGCTATTACTCATATTGCGATACAAAAGAGGAACCATCACATTATCAAGCACACTAAGCGTATTGATAAGGTGAAAACTTTGGAACACAAAACCAAGTTTCTCATTGCGGAAGCGCGCAAGGTCATTTTCCTTCATATTCTCAGCTTGCTTGCCACATATTTCCACTGTGCCACTTGTAGGCAAATCAAGAAGCCCCACAATGTTGAGAAGCGTAGACTTACCACAACCCGAAGGTCCCATAATACTAAGAAATTCGCCCTTTTCAACTTCAATATTTACATTTTCAAGAGCCTGAGTTTCAATCTCATCTGTACGGTAAATTTTATTAATACCGCTGAGTTTAATAATTTCCATAATTTATTGTATTTAATTATTATTCTTTAATCTTTAGTTTTTCACTATTGTATTCGCTCATATCACTTACCACAACTTCGTCGCCGGGTTCAAGACCGCTCACAACCTCAACATAATCATAATTGCTTGCTCCGAGTTGCACACTGCGTGCCACAAGTTCATCGCCACGACGCACATATAAGATGTAATGTCCGGGATCTTTGAAAAACACTCCGTTCTTGATGCGCTTTACATTCTTGCTAACGCCATTATACACATAGATGTCGGCTCTAAGCCCCGAACGGAATTGCATAATGGTGTCGTTTTCGAGCTGAACAGAAAAAGCGGTAACACCATTTTTTGCTGTAGGTTCCACAGTGCTCACCATTCCTTTAAAATCACGATTATTCACTCGCACACGAGCTATATTTCCGACTTGAACACGACTTACATACATTTCTGCCACTTCGCAATCTGCCTTAAAATGTTTCAAGTCGGCTATGATTGCCACCTGACTGCCTTGCGACACTTGCGCTCCTACTTGATTGGAGATAAAAGTAAGTGTGGCTTTGTAAGGCGAACGAATCTGAGCATCGTTAAGCGTGCGACGCATCTCGGCAAGCGATTTATCAAGCATCGATAATTCAAGATCTTTTACATTAATCCCTGCTTCTTTCACTTGCTTCTCATTTTCGTACTGCGTGCGAAGCTGTTCAAGTTCAAGACGCTTAGATTGGCATGAGAAATCGGCTTCCCATACCTTATCAGTTGTTCCACTTCCAATGCTATCGAGATATTGCTCGTTGCGAAGCTCCACTTCAAGACGATTAAGGCTCATTTCAGCAACCTTTATGCGCATTTGCAAATCGCTAAGATATGTGCGATTGTTCATTCGTTGCTGTTCAAGTTCAAGGCGCTTCATTTCTGATTGATCTACAAGTTTGTCGTAATCGGTCTGTGCCGATTGTAAATCGAGTTTTAGCAATGGTGTTCCTTGCTCTACTTCATCACCGGCTTTGCAATACACCTCAACAATGCGCGAACTAATAGGCGAGGTTATCACTTGTTCAAATGCAGGCGTCAATTTGCCCGAAGCACTCACACTCTCTTCAATATCGCCAACCTCTACGGTACAATATTCCAAATCTTCGGCATCTACGGTATCTTGCAACATATAAATAGCTAATCCGATAGTTGCTATAGCCATGCCCACAATAGCCACATACTTCAATATGCTCTTGCGGCGTTCTTTCTGTTTAATTTCTTTAGGTATTTCTCTATCCATTGTCATTATTTTTCGTTTTTGCCTCATTATTTGCAATCATCGTGCCAAATTTGTAACCATCTGATTTTCAATCAAAATCAAAACAAAACGGATGTTCATTTCCGAACACTCGTCCACTATTGATTTCTAAGTTCTCTTTACTCGCTATTTTTTTCTAATTTTCTAAAAAAATATCTTCCTTTTTTCTGTGTGGCACGTGCATATTCTATGGCTCGTACAGGGCAACGATGTATGCATGCAAGGCACATAGCGCATGAACCATTCTATTTAGGCAATTCGCCCACTTTAAGCGTAACATTTTGCATTGGACAATGGATGCGAAAAAATCCCTTACAGAGATTTAATTGTGTATAATATTAGTGGAGTTGTATAACTAATAAATCGCCGAAAAAGCATTAACTTTGCATAGTAAATTTGAATGTAATGAAAAAAGCATATACAATAGAACAACAAATCGCTAAACTCAAGTCTTACGGAATGGTTTTCGATAATGAAGAAAAAGCTAAAGAAATTCTTCTTGATGTGGGATATTATAGACTCGGATTCTATTCATTTCCTTACGAAGTTTCATTTCCGAATTTAAATAAAAGAGATCACAAACTTGTTCAAGGTACAACATTTAAAAGTGTATATGACCTATATGATTTTGATACAAAATTAAGACGAATTCTTCTTACAGCACTTGACCGTATAGAAGTTAATATTCGAACCACGATTATTTATAAAATATCTTTGCTATATATTGATGACCCTTATTGGTTTTCAAATCGCAAGTATATGTCAGCAAAATTTGTAAATGATTTTGAAGAGCAAGTATATGCAGTAATGCGTAAAAATCCCGTAATACAGCATCACCATGCAAATCATAATGGGATATATGCTCCAGCATGGAAAACAATTGAGTTTATGACCATAGGCAATTTAATTAACCTTTATGATTCGCTTAAAGATGCAAATGCCAAGGATAGTGTTGCAAAAACTTATGGTTGTTCTCGTGGCGTTTTCTACAACTATCTTGAAACTATTCGAGTGCTTCGCAACAAATGTGCGCATGGTGGTTGTATCTATCGAATGGATTTTCCTAAAGGTATGAAAAGCTTACCAGCCAATATATCATCTGATAGCAGACACAACATTAATGGCGGGATAAGTGTTATAAGGCATATACTAGGTTGTATCTCTAATGCTCGAAAAGAGGATTTGGAAAACGATATAAAGGGATTAATAGACTCTATTCAAACTAAGGAAGCGAAGAATGTTATATCTCAATGCTCCAAAATAGTACTTTAAAATTAACTGTTAAAAGCAGCACTTGTTTTGGTATTATAAAAAAAATGCTTACCTTTGCAGAAGAAATAGTGCCCATGCGAGCTTAGTCGTCGCATCTGCACTCTAAAAAGGAAGTATAGAAACCCGGTCCGAAAGGTTCGGGTTTCTTGTTTTTAAGCAGTCAATGTAATAATGGCGGCCGCTTCAGTCGCTTAAGGAGTCGCCATAACATTTGAAAAAGCTGTTTTTATTGTTCTATGAGTATTCTGATCTCTTCTTTCAATTTAGTGCATTGTGTGGGCGATGTGCCGTATTCAATCATTGCGATAGTACCAGCCTTGTCAACGACTATGGTCATAGGATAACCATTGCTGAAAGAAACTGGGTTGTGGGAGAAACTTACGCGTATTCTCACTCACGAGATTATGAACTCGCTCGCTCCTGTAACTTCTATCAGCCATACTCTTCTATCATCATCGGGCGATGCCGAGACTATGCGTCAAGGATTGGAAACGATACATTCGACATCTGACAGGTTGCTTCGCTTTGTCGATTCTTTCTGTGTAGTAACACGCATACCTACACCTCAAAAAGCACCATTCTATCTTTCAGAATTGCTGTCGGAAGCATTGGTGTTGACACAACGCGATAATATTAAGGTAGATGAGAATATCGAGCCTGAAGATACGATGCTTTATGCCGACCGAGCATTGATGTCGCAAGTAATGGTTAATCTTCTCAAGAACGCAACTGAAGCACTATCGGAGCAAGAATCCGTTGCCGATAGAATTATTACTATTCATTCAAGTATCGAGTCCGAGGAACGCATTCAGATAGAAGTTACCAATAATGGTGCTGCAATTCCCGACGAAGTCGCCGAAAATATCTTTACTCCATTCTTTACAACCAAAACCGACGGCTCAGGCATCGGTTTGGCAGTCTCACTCCAAATCCTTCGTCTTCACGGTGGCTCCCTCCGCCTAAAACACAACACCGATAGCCGCGTGTTATTATTTTTTGAAATTATTCCAACCGATTTGTAATTTTTCTGTAATCTCTGCGACTAATGAGGCAAAAACGAAGAAGATGAAAGAACTTGATTTGGAGAAAGAGTTTACGCAGATGATTATTGAAAATCGCAAGATAATCTTTAAGGTTTGCTATTTCTACACTACGGATGAATATACTATTGAGGAACTTTCACAGGAAACTTTACTCAATTTGTGGCGTGCCTATCCCAATTTTCGTGGAGAGTGCAAACTTTCTACTTGGATTTATCGCGTAACAATGAACACTTGTATATCATATATGAGACAAGCGTCTGTGAGGCCTCAGACGACTGAGTTGCCATTTGATTTACAGTCGGACATTAATACTGACGGCGATAAAAATTATCATTTGCAAGAACTTTATTCTATGATTAACCGCTTAGGCAAATTAGAACGCGCTCTGATTTTGTTGTGGTTAGAAGATCATAGTTATGTCGAGATTGCTGAAATACTCGGCATCTCCAAAACCAATGTTGCTGTAATGCTTCATCGTACAAAAGAGAAATTAAAAAAGATGTCGAACAAATAAAATTAGATTACTATGGATCTAGAACAAATGAAATCAAACTGGAATAAAGTAAGTGCTCAACTTGAGAAAAATAATGCTATTAACACTCGTATAGTACACGAGTTGATAACCAATCGCAATCAGACAAATCTCGATAAGATTGCACGTGGTCACAAGTTCATTCTTGGCACATTAGTTCTTATGGCAACTTTGGCTTTACCTTTTCAGATGCGCACAGAACTTATTCATATGAGTAGCTTTATATTGATAGAAGTTGTGCTTTTAGCAATAATTGCGTTAACAAGCTATATGCTTAAAGTCCTGTCTCGTGTAGACTGTAGTAAACCTACTTCGGAGCTAATAATGCGTTATATCGTGACATACAAACGTCTTTATAGCATGAATCAACGCTTTGGTGGTGCAATTGCAGTAGTTGTTATAGGTATAGTTTATGCTATAGAATGTGCTTTTACTGCAAATGCGATTATTGCAGTTGTTATTGCACTGATTGCTGGGACAATATTAGGAATCAATCAGACCAAACGCCACAATCGTCTATTAAAGGATATTGAAGACGGGTTAGCTGAACTGCGAGAGTTTAATTAAAAGATAAAAGCATATCCCTCTATGTTGTACCCCTCTACGAATTTTCGTCGTAAATTCATAAGAGGGGTATCTTTATAGCCTGATACTATGTTTGTAAGTAGCTAGTTCCACCTAAAACACAACACCGACAGCCGCGTGACCTTCGCTATCGTTAAGGAATAAGTCATCATACATAACCATTACATGAATTATACAACTCAAAATCACCACATTACCTTTCGCTTATGTGGTGGTTTATATTGTGATTTAAACCCCACAGTATTATATCTGTGTTTGTTTTTGAGTTTTTTTCTCAAATTTGAGCACAATATCGAAAAATAATTGTTATATTTGCAACAAATTTATAAGAAAGCAGTAAGTAACCTAAATAAAAATGATATGATTCTTGATTTTACAGTTGAAAACTATAGGTCAATTTATGGCAAAAAGACATTAACTCTTGAAGCCGATAAAGCAATCAAAGAATGTAATGATTCAAATCTTTTTGAACATAACAAGTTTATTTTGCTTAAAACATTAGCCCTTTATGGTGCTAATTCAAGTGGAAAATCAAACCTTGTAAGTGCCATGTATACTATGGCAAAATGCGTATTGTCATCTGTAAAATTGAACGACAATGAAGAACTTGATTTTGATCCATTCCTTTTATTAAAGAATAATACTAAACCTACAATGTTTGAAGTTATATTCTTAAAAGGGAATTTTTGTTATCGTTACGGTTTTAGATATAATCTTGAAAAGATTGTAGAAGAATGGTTATTTCGCAAAACAACACCTCGTTCAAAGGAGCAAATGATGTTCGTTAGAAATGAGGAAGGTATTTATGTGGAAGAAAGTAATTTCCCGGAAGGTGTTGGTTGCGAGGAAAAGACCAATGACAATCGATTGTTTTTGTCGCTTTGTCAGCAATTAGGTGGAGAAATATCTCGTCAAGTAATGTCATGGTTTCAATCGGGCTTTAATGTTATTTCCGGATTGAATAATCATCAATATAGGTCATATTCAAAACTCTTCTTTCATAAAAAAGAAAAGTCCAGCGAAGAAGCTCTTAAGTTTTTCCAAAAATTGAAACTAGGATTTAGTAATATTCTTACCCATGAAGAAGAACCTATCATTCCTCAAGGAATACCAATGGAATTAAAAGCTCTAATGCAAAGAGAAATGCAAGGAAAGAAAAGTATTGAATTGGATTCCATTCATCATGTATATTCTGACAAAGGTAAAGTCGTTGGTTCAATAAACTTCTCCTTTGAAGAAAGAGAATCTTCAGGAACGAACAAATTGTTTGATTTGTCCGGTCCTATATTTGAGACTCTATATAATGGCTCTATACTTGTTGTTGATGAATTAGATGCAAAAATGCACCCACTTATTTCACAGTATATCATAGAACTATTTAATAATTCAGAGACTAACCCCAATAATGCTCAATTGATATTTACCACTCACGACACACATCTGTTATCTCAAAGAATACTCAGACGTGACCAAATTTGGTTTACTGAAAAAGATTCAAAAGAGCAAACCGATTTGTATAGCTTGATGGATATTATACTCCCAGATGGCTCAAAGCCTCGTAATGACGCAAACTATGAAAAAAATTACATAGCTGGTCGTTATGGTGCAATACCTTATATTCTAAACGATTAAACTCTTCAATTTATGGCAAAAAAAATCAAAATAGATAATGTCTCAACTAAATTCAAGAGACAATCTCAGAAAAGAGTTTCAAAAGTTGTTCGTTGTTCTGTTCTTATTGTTTGTGAGGGGACTAAAACAGAGCCTAATTATTTTGAAGCATTTGCAAAGAAACAACAAGGCGTAATCGTGTACGATATTGAGGTTAAAGGACTTGGGAGAGGGACAAAAGATGTGGTAGAAAAAGCCATTAACTTGAAGAGTAAGAATAACTACGATCGAGTTTGGGCAGTTTTTGATAAAGACGAATTTCCGGCTAAGGATTTTAATGATGCAATAACTTTAGGTAATCAAAATGGTATTGAGGTAGCATGGAGCAACGAAGCCTTTGAATTATGGTATTTATATCACTTCCATAATGTAACGACAGGTGTATCAAGAAAGCAATATGAAGAGAAAATTTCGATTGCTATTAACTCTTCACCTAAATACAAATCCCAAAAGAAGTATAAGTATGCTAAGAACGATCCTAATAATTTTGAGATAATGACAACCTATGGATCTATGGATGCTGCTATGAAATATGCTGAGACTAAACATTGTGAATATACAGATACGCGATATGCGAAACAAAACCCATGTACCACAGTTTATCGTCTTGTTCGACAACTGATAGGCAAAGACGAGGAATTAAATAAAGAATTAATTAAAAAATTAGAGGAATAAATAGTTATTTACATGGATAGAGTAACACGAAGAGGTGAAATAATCAGTGCTGATATGCGTTCGTTGATTTCTCAAAGATATAGAAGAATTACAAAAGCCGTAAATTTGGAATTTAGGAATATCGACAGTGAAACAGCCCATAGTTTGTATGTCGGTTCTTACGGCAGAGGGACAGCAATTAATACAAGCGATATTGATATCTTAGTAGAATTGCCCAGAAGTGAATATGAAAGATATGACCAATCAAAAGGAAATGGCCAATCAAGATTACTCCAAAGCGTAAAGAATGCAATATTATCGACTTTTCCAAGATCTGATATTCATGCAGATGGACAAGTTATTGTTATTAACTTTTCTGATGGTACTAAATTTGAAGTATTACCAGCATTTCAACAAAAAGATTGGAGTGGCAATTGGACCGGGAAATATGATTATCCCGATACTAATATGGGTGGTAATTGGAGGACTACAGACCCCAAAGCTGAACAAGATGCTATGAAAAAGAAAAATATTGAAAGTAATGGTTTACTGTTTGACACTTGTAAACATATACGACAAATAAGAGATCAATATTTTAGTAATAATAAATTACCTGGTATAGTAATTGATAGTTTTGTTTATCACTATATTGGTGGGTGGCACTGGTTACGAGATGGAGAGCAAGGTGATGGTAGCCCATGTGGAACTTATGAGAAAAAACTTTATGCAGATTGTCCTTATTGGACTCTAGATTTATATGCTCCGGGGAGTGGTATGCATGTTAACACAACAGATAGTATAGAAACATTAAAAAAAGTATTAAATTACATGTCGAAAGAGTGATGGAGATGGATAAATTATTAGGTGAAGCTAGATTTTATTTTGCACAATGTGTATTTAATACAAGTTGTCAGTATAAAGCTTATAATAGATACAAAGAAAAACGTGATTTAAGGCATAAAATAGCATTATGGATTTCAAGTATATCAATAATTATATTATGTTTAACAATATTGGGTTGGGAATCTAATTGTCAATTACTGCTCCGTATCATATCTTTTTTGGGAATTATACTTACTGCAGGATCAATGATATTTGAACTATATAACAAGGAAGACTTAACAGAATTCATGTGTTATCATAAACAAACAGCAGAAGATTATAAACAATTAAGAGATTTATTTATGGACATCATTCGCCAAATTAAATCTGGCGGTGACAAGAATATAATTGAAGATAGGCTCCAATTATATTTACATGACTATAGTATACTAGGAAAGTATTCATTACCTACAAATGAACAAGATTATACAAATGCTCAAATAGAATTGGGCTTAAAAGGGCAAGGTGAATCTTTTACTTGGTCATTAGACGAAATTAATAAGTTCTTACCTATTGAATTGCGTGAGAATTAAGCGACACTAGTCCCAAGGTCAACAAGATTTTGATACTCTAAAATCAAAATTTGAGGAAGAATCTAAATTATATATTTCTCCCATTTTGGAATGGTGTAGGTTAGATTCTCATAATGTACACTAGCACTCAAATCATACTATACAATTTGAGTGGTATATAATCTATTAAATTTTTCAAATCTAAAATACAATTATTGTAATATATGACTTATGCCACTTTTTGTTTGCTTAATGAAATTCAACATAAAAGTCTTCAAGATACTTTTATTAGTTTGGGCATAAACTTAAACGATTTTGATATTTATCAAGATTGCTCTTGTTTAGAATTTTCATATAAATTCGATTCAAATTATCGCTTTCAAATTCGAGAGTCAATTTATAATGCATCTTTCGATGTTTATTGTTGTCCTTATACTTATCAATCAAGCATTTATATTGGAGTAATATATTTCCAAGAAATAATAAATCTTGCTAAAGAATGGGGCTCCGTTTTCCTTCAAAAAATCAAGGGAATTGATTACATTCACAAGATATTTATCAGTCATTCTTCATTAGACAAAAGGATTATAACAGAATTTGTTGATAAAATTTTATTTTCATCGTGCGGTCTTTTAGCAAATAATATAGTGTATACATCTTTAGAGTCTACAGGCGTAAATGCAGGTAAAGATATTAAGGAATACATAAAGCAAACTATAAAAGAATCGTCATATGTAATCTTTATGATTTCTGACAACTTCAAAAATAGTGAGATTTGCTTAAATGAAATGGGCGCTGCTTGGGCTTTAGATAAAGAAGTAATCCCAATACTACTTCCTCATGTGTCATTTCAGCAAGTAGGTTGGCTTAACTTTTATGATAGAGCAATTAAAATAGATGACGATAAAGCTCTAGATGAAATATATAACAAATTTAATCGGTCTAATTTGAATATTTCAGATTGGAATAGGAATAAACGTAATTTTCTTGATTATTGCAAAGACTATTAAACCTCTTTAATATAATCATATAAACGATGTGAATTAAAATCATGCAATTATATATTATAGGAAAAGATACTGAAGATAAAGGTAATCAACTTGAAGAATTGACTCAAATAATTCTTGAACAAAAGTTTGTTAAGAATTTATGCCGAAGTAAAATTTCATCTGGTGGCGATGAAATAGATGTTTCGGGAATAATCTGTAATACTGCATTATCAGATATTGATATTCCAATTATTTGCGAATGTAAAGCTCATTCTAATCCCATTAATTTGACCGATTGGCTGAAGTTTTTGGGGAAATTCTATGTAAAAACTTTGGATAACTCCCGGACTCAAGGATATTTAATATCATTATCAGGAGCTAATGGAAATGTTTTGGGAGCATATGATGATTTTAAAAAGAAATGTGATTCTGTTAAATTCATTACTGGTGATGAACTGGTCTCTTTATTGACTTCATATTACAAGCTTCCAACACAAAAAGTAGTAAAAGATTTTGTTGCACAATATACCGATAAACGAATCAATGACATTTCATTAATGTATTATTCTAAACAAATATATTGGGTTATTTCTTTTATAACTGGAGAATTTACTATAATGGAATCTCAACAAGGATTTATTCCGATGGATAAGTATGAACAATTAAATCCTTATATACAAAAATTTACGAATTTAATAGGTTTTATTGATATTGAAGCTGAAAATAAAGCCTTACATCGAAAGCGTTATATTGAAGGCCAAATTCTGTATAATTGTTTAAAGCAAACATTTATTACATATGATGAATTAGTACAAGATTTATCTTCTCATACAGATTTGTATGTAACAAAAGAAGAATTGGTTACATTTATAAATGAAATCACTTTCATAGAATGTTCTAATGACCAAATCTCTTTAAAAAAGGTCACTGATATTGACATTGTTGAATTTTATAGATATATTCTGCATAGACCAATAAAATCGGAACTGTTAGAGTGTTCCTTTTATAAGGACCATATAAACGACAACTTACTTTCTGAGATAGAAACGATTCAATGTGGAATGCCTATCCCAGAAAAAAAGAGAAAAGATTGCATTTCAATCTTACAGCTATCTCCGAGTGCCTTAATTTATGCCATAACACCGGATCCAGCTATTCTTCATGGTCGCCAATTAATGCAGTTTATTACAGAAGATATTAATAATAAGCATTTTGATATGTTTATGGAAAAGGTTATTGATTATCTAACTTTAGATTTTAAATCTCAACCTTTTTACAAAACTTACTTACATAAATTTGGTATAAAATCATTTTCTATTAATAGAACGTTAGTAATCAATGAAAACGATGAGAGTCAAATAATAATAAAACATGCTCCAATCCTAAGATATGGAATATTATCTGGATTTGAACAGAATCCAACTGTATTAATAAACACATTTGAAAGTAGCTCCATTGAATAACTGGGAAACTATCTTTACGATAGACATACGATGATGTCGGATTGATTGTTGGCTTTGGCTGTTCTATCGGTCGCAACCGACTTAGAGACAATTGAGGTAAGTCTCACTCGTCTATGCCGACCATAAACCAGCTTCACTGACTTTTATTGTTCGCTTACACTCGAATGTTATAGTACATTTCATCACTTCAATATTAGACCACTTGGTTTCCCTGCTGTTAGGGCGAGCCGAGTGGTTTTTCCTTTCTGTTATCGGGCGTTTCATCACTGCTCGATGTTCCTATACTGTGCCTTATTTTACACCGTGATTTGATGATACAATCGCTGTCGCTTTTCGTCACACTTTGATATTTCACTACGCAAAGTTCGGGTATCATTCACTACACAAGGACAAGACGAGTTACCCGAAATTTCTCCAGCCTATTCAGGTAGTAAATTTCTAAGTTAATCCTTGATGTTTAACGGCAACCTGCCTGCTCACTTGCATACCCACTTGGTTGCGTGTAAAAATCAAGTGCGAAAGCACATAATTGTTAAATCATTAAATCGTAAAATAATATGACACATTCAGTTCAAACATCGGTAATGAATCTTGGTCTCGATAACAATTCAGTGAATAATCGTTCTCGCTTTAATCCTAAAGCAATGAAGTTCTACCAAGTGGATATTGAAGATTTCGACAATGAAATGTACTCTTACGAAGTCGAAGCTCACAATGATGCAGAAGCAGCTGAAATAGCCGAACAAATGTTCAATGGCGACATCTATACAATGTATGTCTATCTATTGTAAAAGATAGATTACATCACCTTCTCAAAGCTGCTTGCTTCAAGCAAGTACTTTATTGCTATATCTTTAACTTACGTTGAACAACCCTACGATATTTTTTATATGCTATCAGAGCATCTTCTCCGAGTTTATAAAACTTCTTTATATTATTATTTTCATCTGCAAATGCTTCGTCTTGATTATCAAAAATCTCATATGAATTTCGGATCTTAAAAAACCTATCGTCATCTTCTCTTGATTGGAATTCAATTTCTTTAAAAGATACTGCAGATTCAATCCGCAAATTACTTAATTTTTCGATAAATTCAGAATAAGAATCATTCAATTCTTCGTCTAAATATTTTTTTGAGGGTTTATTGTTGTATCTATCTATTAAACTATCCCATATTTTAGAATGTCGTCTATAATATGCCAAATTATTTTGAACGAGTTCTATTGAATCTAATAGTTCGCATTCACATGCTATGTTTTCTGTCTCATAAAACAACTTTAAATCGAATTCAATTTCATCTGATTGTTGGAACTCTTTCAATAGATTGTCATAGTGAGATGTCTTTTCTTTTAGAATATTATATAAATTCAACTCTGATTTAGCGTTATCATTTACATTATCGAAATAATATCCAATAATGTTATGATGATTTATATCAAACGGAGCTATTTCTCTATTTCCAAATGTGTCATTATTTATCATTAAAATTCGAGACCAACCTAATGTTTTTACTGCGTACCCTAATTCAAACATTACATTAGGATTGGGTAACCCTTTAACTTTACCTTCATTTTCTATTTTATATATTGGAGTTATATCTGCAATAAAAAAATCACAGGCGCCTATTTTGGATAAAATAGTATCTTCTATTGAATCTTTTCCTGAACTATTACGTGTATCTGTTTCTAATTTTATATTAACCTTAAGTTCTGCTATTATCTTCTTTATTGCATACTCAATACATTTCTTGATATAGTAATTATTACATTTTTTTGGCAAATCAGATTGCCACGAATAAAATATAGTAAAATCTGTTTTCATAAATTATTCTCTTTTAATTAGGCAAATTTACTAATTATTTAATATCTAAACAACTAGTATATTTGCCCTGTAAAATTATTGCCGTTCGCCGTATCTTGCTATCTGCATCGATAATGCTACTTTTCTTCTCTCCGGCACACAAAGCCAAACTCTCGCAGTCATCAGTTAGGCTTCGCCACCTTTGCCGAACTCTGTACACATTTTACTTCCAATAGATCGACATTGTTATTGTTCGGTCGTGTACTCCTTTTTGCCTCTCTTGAGCATTCTCCGATAGTGGATCTGCACCAGTAGCGATAGTAGCAACATATAAACGCCGATTGGTTTCTCTCACCTCATTGTCGGGCAACACTTCGAGACATACCGATTCATTACTCTTCATCTTTGCTTTGCTTCGCTCGGCTGAACTCGCTGAGATAGGCACACGCACCTTGGTTGTTTCTCTCGTGCTAACTTTACTTGTTTGCCACTAAGAATTGACCGCATTTTCTTGACGCTTCCTTTGCCATTAAAATCGAGCAGATTTAGAATGATTATAATGATTAAAGTGCGAAGTTAGGGTATCGTTCATTATACAAGGACATGCCACTGGTTCTACGAAATTTCTCCAACCCTTTCGGGTAGTAAATTGCCGATATAATCCTTGATATGCTCATTCTCTTGCATACCCACTTGTTTGCACATAATCATTTTAATAATCATCTAAATCATTTTAATTATGGCAAATACAGCTAAAAATTCGGTTTCTAATTCTCAATCAGTGGCTAACAAAAAAAGTTCTTCTCGCACTCGCAAGACAAAACAAGCCCCTCAGGTGCAAGAGCCTATCAACACAGCTCCCACTGTTCAGCCTAAGCTCATTGTTGCAAAGCGTTGCTTCGAGCGTTGGTATGTCTATTTCCAAGGTGTTCGCCCTGAAGACAATGTAGGCTGTGGCTGTAAAACAGCTAAATCGGCTCTCCGTTATATGCAGCTCCTTAAACATCGTTACGGTGCAGTCATTTCCACTAATATCTACGAACGCTTACAATTCGAGGCAAGCAAAGAGGCATAAGCCTCGCTTGCTTTGAGCAATAACATAATATGTCGAACTATTTAATCGCAAGTAAAATGAAAAAGTACAAAGTTTTTACCGACAAAGGAAGTTGGCTTATTGAAGCCCTTGATGACTATGATGCTATGAGATTGGCATTGTTCTACAGCTGGAGAGATGACGAAAAGTTTCATCACATTATCCGTGAAGATGGTTTTGCAAAATACGAATTACGAATCGCAATAGTTTAAGTTATGGAATACTACAAGTTTACTGAAGATGAATTGGATAATATGTTCACTCACGCAATGGATATTGTCGATTGTATCAAAAAGCATTATGCCGATAATGAAGAATATCTCCACCAAATTGACGAGTTTGTTATGCTTAACACTTTCGCTTTTAATTGCTTCTCCGTTATGGCTTGCAAGTATAAAATGAAAGCACAAGAATCTCCCTATTAGTCGGGAGTGTTCTTCTCATTCCTTTTTAGGCAGTCGAAAGATTGCCTAAAATTGTGTCCAGCTATTGACTGATACAATGATACAAACACCGTGATACAAAACTGATACAAACTTTTTTGTATCAGAGGGACTAATTGAGTCATTTTGTTCGACAATTTTGAGAAAAGTAAACGACTTTGAGGCAAAAAAGTTTGCGAGTCGGAAAAGTCACCATCGTCATCAACTCCAAAATCCCAATTTGCTATGGAAAACTTTAATCACTCATTATCGGGTATCGCACAAATCGGCTATGTCGAGTGCGAAAAACTTCAGCCCAACATTGTACTCAAACATTCTTCAGGCACTCCTGTAGGTATCTTCGCTGAGATTACTGACATCGGCTTCTTCGGTCAGCCTACTTGCGAAGCCGTAGAGGAATACGAAAGCAATGGGCGTAAGGTGGTCACATCTCTCAAATTTGTGACGAATGACAACATTCCGACTTATAAGCACCTCGCTTTCGTAATCACGGACGCTTCCGGAACTTCCTATATCATCGGCTCGCGTGAAAGGCTGTACCCAGTCATCAAATCGTCGGCTACCAATGGCACGCCTCAAGGTGAATCTAATGCCACTACCTATGAAATCAAGTGGACTTCTATTTGTAAGCCGATTCGTTGTGCCATATAACGCAGTATCACTTTCTTTCATGTTCTCATATTTCTTTGTGGTCGAGCAGTGTTTTCATTGCTTGACCATTTTCGTTTCTGCATAGGCTGAATTAAATCTCCTCATACGAGAATTAAATAAACAATAGTCCGTCGAGCACTTTTACCCCGCAAAGTTATTACCTCACTTTCAACTGCAAGGTCATAGCAACAGGTGTCGGGGCAGAAATCTCCACACCGTTGGGTAGTATTTATTCCTCGAACCTTGCATAATGTTGGCGTGTCGGCACTTTGTGGGCAGTGTAAAAGTCGCTCCTTTACGGAGCATAGTGTTTAATCATTTAATTCATTTTCGCATGAATACAATTTCTTCTCTTTCAGCCCACAGCGACAACAAGGTCGCTTTCGTGAATGAAATCAGTGGTCGCTCTTTCCCCACAAGTGATGAGCTTCAATATCACAAGCATTCGCTTGATAGTGATAATCCTGCTGTATATTGTGGCACTTACGGCAAATACAATAGTGGCTCACTTGCTGGTATGTGGATTGATTTGACCACCTTCTTCGATTATGATGACTTCATCGAGTTCTGCTACAATCTTCACGCCGATGAAGAAGATCCTGAGCTTATGTTCCAAGATTACGAGAATTTTCCTCGCGAGTTGTATTCGGAAAGTTGCTTCGATGAAGATACATTCGACACAATCATCAAGTATGCCAATCACTCTGACCGTGATGCTGTCGATGCGTTTCTTACTTGCTACGGCATTGATGAGCTTGACAAATTCGAAGATGCTTATCAAGGCGAATTTGACAGTGAAGAGGATTTCGCTCGACATATCGTTGACGTATGTTATGACCTTGACAAGATGTTGGGTAGTCTTTCATATTATTTCGACTATGATGCTTTCGCACGCGATTTGTTCATGTGCGATTACTTCTTCGATAATGGTTATGTTTTCAGAAGATAAATCTTCTCGCAAATTCAACAAAATCGGCAGCCGATTGGTTGCCGATTTTGTTGGCACACTCTGTATGAGTAAACACAGGAGCACCCTTTGAGCTCAAAGGGTGCTGTGAATCATCTATTAATCACTTAGAAAGTTAGTCTTTGTCATCTATGATAATAGTATCTTCATCTAATTCCCAATTTTGATAGTCACCCTGTTTTTTAGTGATAATTACATTGAATCTTTTAAAGAGTTTGAAAAACTCTTCTGTGCTTAACCCCTTTTCAAAAGATATTTTTACAGCTTTTTGTGGATTCTCAGATTCATTATCCTTGCAAATAATCGAAGCACCAAAATAGCGTTCTCCATGATAAAACTCTGTGCCAATAGGCTCGTATCGTTCTATATCAATTCCTTTTTGCGTTAAATAATCTTCTAAATTTATCCAATCGCTTATATCTGCAGCTGCAGTTCCAATAAAATCATTATATTGTACACTTGCTTTCACTTTAACACCTCCTTCCTGTAATTAGTTTAACTTGCAAAGTTGATTACGTAAGGATGCACTACAAAAAATGGGCCAAAAATTATATATATGTTATATTTTCTTATTATATGTTGCTATTTAAAATAAATGCAAATTTGACATAATATTAATTCAAATAATACGAAGGTTGTTTTAGTTATAATTATAGATTTAGCGTTAGTAATAAAATGACAAAAAGTAACTCCAAAGTATAATGTGTGGAAACTACAATGTACACTAAATGGTGCAACGGTTAAGATTGAAGTAAACGGCACTAAAAGGGGGATTATAGGAGCAACCGAAGACAAAATGTTATGCGATAAAGCACAACAAGAGTTTAGTATGGCTTGTAAAGCTCGA
>JAZORR010000049.1:0-32656 GCA_045656705.1 Muribaculaceae bacterium
CGAACAATAATGAGTGGATTCAAGGAAGCGTATAGGCTACGGGATGGCGGATAATATATGCTTTGAAAATAATGTGTCAATTTAGCAACAATGTTAGCAATCTCAGATATTACCTTTGCGTAAATTAAAATTTATTTATTATGACTTTCGATGAGATTATAGAAGCAATTGATGCGTATAGACGCAAGCACAACAGAAATCATGCGAGCAAACTTTATGTGGGAATTACAAACGATGTAGATAGGCGATTGTTTGGTTTTCATAGAGTACCAAAAGAGAATCATTGGTGGATATATTGCCCTGCCGATGATGTTAATACAGCTCGCCAAGTAGAGAAATACTATTTGGACAAGGGTATGCAAGGCGGTGACGGAGGAGGAAACAATGAGTCCAATATTGTTTACTGCTACGAGGTTTCAGAAGAGACTAAGGAAAATTAATTTTCTGGAGGGAGTGCAGTTTTCCGTCTGCCAATTTATTATGATTTCTAAGAGATCTCCCTCCTATGTACAGAAATGAAAATAGCGTACATTTAGGTCTTCAACTCATAGACCTATTTGTACGCTGTTATTTTTGTGTTTTAATTACTTTTCCGTCAGTCGTTTGTTTCCGTTGCCGAAAGCGTCCATTGTACAGACGTGAAAGGGGAAAGGTTTTCGGGCTGAATACTCTCCGTAGGAGGAAGATTCTGACCGAAACGGCTCGCCGCTTGACCTTTTCGCTTTCAGAAGAGTCTGTACTAACTTAATGGACAGCAACGGGAACAAGCGACTGACGGGTAATACTCAATATGATTCTAAAGATTTGATTGAATATAATCTGGGAAAATTACTATCCCCTAAATCTGTCTTGCAGAACTTGCATCTTCTCAATTATCTGTTTGAATGTTGGTTTGTTAGAGCCATAAATCATATTTACCAACATTTCTGCATAGTCCTTTTCCCATACAGCAATAATATCTTCACGAGGGATAAGCACGATTCTTTTGCGAACATCAGGCGTGTAGTCCATATCTTTAACCGATGTAAATATCTCTCTATGGTGTCTAATATTTTCCCACAACTCATCATTCTTAACAGCAACTTTTGCAAAATCTTTATCCATCATCTGATAGAGGTCGTACAAATGGCGAGATTTTCTATTCGCATTAGCACCATATCCTACAACAGAGAATAATTCGTGTAATAAGAATACTTTTTCTAAAAATGTTTTTCCTGCAACTGCAGTTGCAATCTCAGAATCAACAACGCTTGTTTGAATAGTTGGGAAGTTCTCTTCTACAAGGCTCTTGACCTTATTCATTGCGTATGGCTCTGACAGAGAACGAGCCCCAATTTCCAACATAACTACAGGCTTCAAATAGTCCAACTCGCCTTGAATGACACTCTTGTATGTTATCCATATTTTTCTTGGCTCAGGATATGTGTTATCGCCCTCACCATCTTTCTCGGCTTCAATCGTACATAATGTGTCTAATCCATATTGCTTGATGGCATTAGATAGGGCATTATAAAATTCTTCGCGGACAAATATTGATGATTCTTTACGAAGCTTCTTAATCTGTTTCTTGGTCAGGTCACCCTCTAATTCAAATTGTGAACGGTCAACCGCAAGGTCTATATCTTCTGAAAATCGACTGATATGTTTTCCGACTTTACTTAGTGATGTTCCACCTTTGAATATTAACTTATCGGCAAAAGGAAGAGTAAAAACTATCTGCAAAATGGTTGTAACCCACAAGTCTTTTTCAATGGCTTGCGCTGGCAATCCTATTCGTCCTTCTGCAGCTTGTAAAACTTGCCTCTGTTCCTCTATTGTAAGTGAAAAGTAGTTATTCATACGCTTGTTTAATTATATTTCTAATCCATACAGGCATTAATTTAAAGTCTGCCATAACTGATTCTTTTGGTTCATTCTGTAAAAGTTCCCTAATTCGTTTTATCTGCCAATCTTCAACATTCTCTTTCTTCAATGATTTAAGAGCAAATGTTATAAGCATTGCCAAACGACTTTGAAATGCCAGATTTTTGGGTGCTGTGTTCTTGAATGTGATGCCTCTTCCATTGGAAATTTCAACATGCCTCTTTGAACCATCAGTCAGATAGACATAGTTCATAGGTACTTGTGTTGAAAGTCCGAGTACATTCAGTGCATAAGCACCTGCTGGAACAATTCGGGCATGATCTCGCTTTGCCATTGCTTCTGCTATTTGATCAAAAGATGGCTGCAATATTCCCAAACCCAATTTCTCCTCAACTTCTGGATAACAATATATACCTTGAGCAACCCTTATTATCAGTCCCTCTTTGCATAGCCTTGTCAGAGTTTGCCTAATAGCATCAGGTGTACCCAAATCAACAAAATCATCAGGAAAGAAGATACTGCCTTTCTCCAATGCCATGATTTGTTGCTCTATTTTAGATGTTACACTATCCATATTCTCTATATTATGTCACAAAAATACGGTAAATTTGTGACATTAGCAAATGTGTCTATAAAAAAGAAACATACACCATTGATTGAAATTAGTTTTTTTTCTTCCTTCGTTCCATCAATCTATCCATATCCTCCGAAATCTTGTCATCGGTTACTTTGGCATATGTTTGTGTAGTTTTGATATTAGTATGTCCCATCATTTTACTTATACTTTCAATAGGAATACCAGCCGAGAGCGTAAGCGTTCCAAATGTATGCCTACTGTCATGATAGCTCAGATTTTCTTTCACACCAGCCATTATCCCGATTTCGTGTATGCAGTACCATATCATATTTCGATTGGGCAAAGGAAATATCGGTCTGCTTTCATCTGTTGTATTGTATAACGCCAATATCTGTTCTGCTACGGGATGAAGTGGTATAAATGACTCTACATCTGTTTTCTTGCGATTTATACGAATATATCTGCGTCCATCTGTGGTTGTTCCAATATTTGAAGGATATAGTCTTTGTAAGTCCACATACGACAAGCCCGTAAACGCTGAGAAGATAAATGCTCTACGTGTTAGTTCCTGTAATCTTTCACTCATTGGATGATCCATAATCCATTGCAGTTCGGCACGACTGATATGTTTCAACTTATAATCGGGCTTTTTCTCATATGGTACATCGGCAAGTGGATTGAAACGGATTATCTCTCTATCTACTGCGACATATATCAATCTATTCAACCATGTAAGACAATGATTGATGTGACCAGCTCCACAACCTTTACTTTTCAAATATAGTTTATAGCCCCAACCAAAATCTTCGGTAATATCCTCAAAGGCAATATCTCTCATATTGAGCGATAGCAGATATTCGTGCAAGTAAGCTTGAGAAGATTTAGATTGCCGATAGGATGAGGTTGAGTTAATGACCTCTGCTCGGATTCTCAACCTTTCTCTTTCCTCTTCGCCTGCTTTCAATAGAGTAGTTGGTATAGTTGCCACACAAGTAATCCCATTCTTCAGCATTTCGGCTGTGACCATACCTGCGTCCTTTAAGAGACTTTCGTATGAGGTGTCTAGTTTCTCTCTTAGGTCGTTGAGCATATTGTTCGTTCTAATATCTTTGACCTCTCCGGTCTTTGCATTCCAGGCATTGGGATTACAATAATAACCTGTGGCAAATACGCTCTTTTTACCGTCAATGGTAATGCGGCACATAATAGCGGTTGTCCCGTCAGCCTTTATCTTGCTGCGGTTGATATAGTATAAAATCGAAAATGTACTTCTCATAATGGTAGTTGTTTGTTGGTTAGAGTATTAGTTTCAAATCTTTTGTTGCTTCGATGTATTTATCCATATCCTCAAAGAGTTTCTTCGGAGTTACACGAGCATAAACCTGTGTTGTTTTAATATCCGAGTGTCCCAACATCTTGCTTACAGTTTCAATAGGTACACCGTTTTCAAGAGTCATCAATGTTGAAAACGAATGCCTTCCCATATGGTAGGACAAACGCCCTTTGATGCCAACTTTTGTCTTTATGCTTGTCAAACACCACTTCAATGCTTGATATGGTATAACAGGAAATAATGTCGGACGTGTCTCATCGCGATATTTTTCAATAAGTGCAATGGCTTCAGGAAGCAGTTTTACTCGGCTTAACTGACCGTTCTTGCCTCTACGATATTTTAACCACATCGCACCTTTATCATCTTTTGATAGATTATCGGGGGTGATTGCGACTACATCGACATACGATGTTCCAGCATAACAAGCAAAAAGAAACATATCACGAACAATGGAATGTTCAGGTCTGCATCCGACAAGTTCGACATCACGGATCTTCTCAAATTCTTCCATGCTTAAGGTTCGTGGAGGTCTCTCTTTCTGCTGTGGTAAAGAATAATGTTCAAAATAACATTTGTCTGAATGACCCTCCTTGAATGCAATTCGACAAATCTTTTTCAGAATCGCCAGATAGTGGCGCACAGTTTCTACTGCCAATCCTTTCTCTATAACTACAAACTCTTGGAATTCCCGAATAAACTGCTCGTTAAGTTGACAAAAAGCAAGATCTGCAACCTTGAATCGCTTTGATACAAATTCACCAAGACGACTACGGGTATATAGATAGTTGGGAAGTGTACGATGCGAAACATCTATACCTACCTTTGCTTTTACCTCCTCAATGTGTCTGTCGAAAAGTTTAAGTAAAGTCATTTGAGTGTCCTTACTGCCTTGAAACGCATTCTTGACATCTGTAGCACCAAAATCTTGTTTGCGTTCCAAAAGGGAATCGAATGCCGAGTTTATGGCAAGCAGTAGCTTGTCAATCTTGGCGTTGATTTCTACAGCCTCCTTACTCTTGCCGTTGAGTCGGCTTTCACGAGGATTCCATAATTCGGGAGTACACGATAGCTTACTACTGAACTGCGCCATCGTTCGGTTTACGGTAATACGTCCCATAATAGGAGCCTTACCCGACTTGTCTAATCCGCTCCTTTTTAGGTAGAGCAACACCTTGAATTTTTCTACTTTCATACGCTTATATTTTTAGTGGCAAAGTTAGCCTGTATATAAGCGTTCTTTACTATGCAAAATGGTGACAATCAACGCAATGTGATGCCTTTGCAGGTTATTTCGTTACCTCTCGGCTTTCGGTAACAGCCAAGTTAACGATTTGGTAACTGAACACTTGCTCAAAACCGTAATTTCTTGCGTAGCCTATACTATGCATGAAAATCGCTTTTTGTTGTTCCTCAACCATTTACGTTTAACTTATTCAAATCTGAAATCGTTTGCTTTAATACTTAATATCCACATTGCCCGCTACACTTTCGCTACAACAATTACACTTGCTAACGATGTTAAGCTCGAAAATGTATCGAAAATGCTCGGTCACACCTCAATCCGAATGACGCAACATTATGCCCACGTGATGAACGACAGCCTCGCTCGCGAGATGGATAGGATTGCTCCTCTTGTGGACTGCGTACCGAAAAAGGAGTAAATTTTAGGCGGAGGTAAATTTTTTCGAAAAAATCTCACTTTCTTCAAACTTCTCCGAAAAACGCTCCTATTCTTAAAATAAAAAAGACTATGGTAATGGAATACATCGCAATTGACAAGGAACTCTACAATGAGATTGTAGCGACTGTCAGCACCGCATCGCAGGAGATTCGTGAGGAGTACAGATTGTACCAAGAGAGCGTCGGCTCGGATTGGATTGAGAATGACGAGCTATCTCGTCTGTTGAGTCTGTCGAAACATCAGCTGAAAGGTTATCGTGGGCGAGGCCTTCTTGGTTATACGATGATTGGCAATAAGATTTATTACAAACGCCGTGAGGTTGAGAGATTTATCAAACGACATATAAACAAATAGCTATGGAACTAGTACAAGAGACAAATTGCCGAGTAATGCTCGATGAGTTGAACACATTGAGTGACTACATTCGCACGATGCGCACACACTACAAACCGCAGATGAATGGCGAACGCTACTACACCACCGAGGAAGTATGCCAGGTGCTCAAAATCACTAAACGCACCCTGCAACAATACCGTGATGACGGCGTTATTCCGTTTGTCGCCCTGCCGGGCAAGATGCTCTACCGAGAGTCCGACCTGCGTGCCGCATTGGAGAAAAACTATGTCCCGCCATTTTCGCATAAAAACGCCGAGTAGTTTCCGATCGTTTACCGCCGCTAACGGCACATGTCTTATAGTTTTGAGGTTTATCAACGAGAACTCTTTCGAGCTCTCGTTTTTTTATTGGGGTGATAATGGTGTGATCGTATATTGATTAATACAAATTATTACCAACTCAAATGCCTTAATTGCGATATTTTGTCTAATTTTGTTAGAAATATTTAAATAAGCACATAAAGGTTATGTCTACTGTTTTAAGAAAATGCTTACCTGCAAATGTATTAGAAATGATCTCTAATATTCTGGGGGATACCGAAACTGGATTAACAGGCAGTGAAATTCATCGGTTATTATTACAATCTAATATTGATGATAATATATCAGATGGTGTAATGCTGTCAAAAAGAAAAAGACTGTTTAATGCATTCGCTAATTCACAAAATACAAATAAATGTTCAAATCAAATATTAATTTTTATACAACAGGCTTTAGCTCCTTCGAGATTTGTCAATAAGGCTGAAGAGTTTGAAAGATTGAGATCTGCTGTAAATCAACAATTGGCATTTGTAGGTTTTGAACTGCAAGCAAATGGTAGCTATCGAGAGATTACAGCTGCAACAACGATTGCTGATGTTCAAGTTAAAGTTGATAATCTCAAACAAGAACTAGAAAACAGAAAGGCTCATAATGAAGTCTTTAAATATTGCAAAGTTGAATTACTGCAAAACAACTATTTTCATTCTGTATTGGAGGCAAACAAAGGGTTATTTCAAAGAATACGAGATTTATCCGGAGTCACAACAGATGGTAATACACTTATAGAACAGGTATTTAGCAATAACCCGATTTTAATAATTAACAACTATCAATCTTCATCTGAAAAAAATGAACATAATGGTTTTTGTAATTTATTAAAAGGATTATGTGCAATGTTCCGTAACCCAACAGCCCACGAGCCAAAAATTGATTGGGATATAACAGAACAAGATGCATTAGAGATTCTAGGTATCATTTCATATTGTCATCGAAGATTAGATAATGCCCAGAAAATAAGGTTGCCATAACTACAATACATATTATCTATCAAGTATATTTCGGTGCAAAACGGTTAAAAACAGGCGCTTTCAGATTGTGATCATTTTTTTGCAAGCAGACTGCAAATGATTGAAGAATAGTGCATTATAGCCGAGTTCAAGGATTCTGGTGGCACCACACAAAAAACTCCTAAACTGCAATATACAAGCAATTTGGGAGTTTTTCTTTTGTTCTCGGTCCTATTTTTGGCTACAATTTGGCAACATTTGACCAACATTTTGATATTTTTATGCCAAAATATATATAATTCCCTTGTTTATTTTTTCGCTCGTGTTGATCAGACACAGCATCACTGATACAGCCGCCGAAATGGTGGCTGTTTTTTTATTTGTCCAACGGGAAAATTATTATTATTTTTGTGCTATAATAACACATTTCATCTTGCCAGCCATTGAGGCGAATAGCAAGAACATATTGATACGACAAAGGTTGTAGTTAAATTTTAAGATTATGAGTAATTGTGGACATTGTTCGATTATCGTTAAAGAGAAAGATTCAGTTAATGAGTTGATAAAGATTCTTAACAACAATTATTGTGAAGAAAGAAAGTGCTCTTTTCTTAGTTTTAAATTCTATTTAGAAGAGTATGACTGTGATTATTATGTACATAGCACAGTTCTAATAGAGAACACTGATAACTATGTACGATTCACAACAGATTTCATTAGAGCAGATGCATTATGTATATATCTCACATTTAGAAATATAGATTTTATATACGAAATCACCGATGAAGCAAATGGTATGGGTGGTTATACAAATGATACGACAAATGAATTCTTTAAACCTTATCTATGCGTCATGTTTGATGAGATAGACGATGTAGTAGTTGACATACCAATTGATGCTAACGACGAGTATATTAATGCAAAAATAAAAGAGATAGAAACTCAATATAATCAAAATTCTATACATTACTACACTATTGAGTATTGTCCTCATTGTTATTATATTGACGATACTGATCGTGAGAGTCTTGAAAAACAAATAGAGAAGCTGTTAAATGCTGAACAGTCGTGCATACCCGTAAAGCAAAACAAAAACGAAGTTTGTAATGAAGATTGCGACGAACTACCTTTCTAAATAGTAAATAAAAGATTCATTCTGCGACACTCGAATTTTTAGATATATAAATACTTATTTTAGAGATTTGAGTGTCCCAGAATTAACAAGAAGTATCACAGATTAAATTTTTTAAGATTCTGAGATATTATTTTTTCCTTAAATCCTATTTATCACATGGACAATGATTACACCATAGATATGTACGAACGCTATATGCTCACCGGCGAAGGTAGAGAATACTTTGAAGACTACATAGAAGAAGATATTGACGAAGAAGACGATGCAGATGAATACATCGAAGAAACCATAGAAGCGAAAGAAGCAGAGGAAATTGCAGAATATCGTGACTTCGATGAGCAATTAGACGACATCATCTACCACCTCCGCCAACAAATCAAACAAAACAAACGCCCAAACAGAAACAAAAAAAGCACCTAACTTCCAAATTTCATAAAGTTAGGTACAACATCTTTCTTATAAATACAACTAACGAGGCTGGGATAGGATATCTATCGCAGCCTCGTTGGTGTTTTATAGGGATTTCCCTCTCAATGCGTTAAAAATTGCGTTATAACGCTTGTAAAGGGCTTATTTCTTGAACTTCATATCAAGGTTATACATAATGAACGACCAGATGTCGGTTTGTTCAGCAATCACCTTAGCGATAGGTTTGCCACCACCATGTCCGGCATTGCTTTCGATGCGGATGATCTTTGGAGCATCGCCTGTGTTGGATGCTTGCAATTGCGCTGCATATTTGAATGAGTGTGCAGGTACCACACGGTCGTCGTGGTCGGCTGTAGTGACAAGGATTGCAGGATACTTAGTTCCATCGTTCTTGATAGTGTGAAGTGGAGAATATCCGTGTAGATATTCAAACATTTCCTTGCTATCGTCGCTACGACCATAGTCGCTTGCCCAGTTCCATCCGATAGTGAAAGTGTGATAGCGAAGCATATCCATCACGCCCACTTGTGGCACAGCCACACGGAATAGGTCAGGACGTTGGTTTACCACTGCTCCCACAAGCAACCCACCATTTGAGCCACCGTTGATAGCGATATGTTCTGGAGTGGTGTAACCTTCCTTTATCAAGTATTCGGCAGCAGCAATGAAGTCGTCAAATACATTTTGCTTTTGCATCTTTGTACCAGCCTTATGCCATTCTTCGCCAAATTCACCACCACCACGAAGGTTGGCCACAGCATAGATACCGCCATTAGCGATGAATGGGATACGCATAGCACTAAATCCAGGATTTAGGCTCACATTGAAACCACCATATCCGTATAAGAACACTGGATTCTTGCCGTTGCATTCAAGTCCTTTCTTATAGGTGATAAACATATTCACCATAGTGCTATCCTTACTTGGATAAGACACTTGTTCGGTAACATAATCCTCTGGATTGAAGTCTACATTTGGAGTGAAAATCATAGTAGATTCATCCTTTTCAAGATCATAGCTATAGATAGTACCAGGGAATGTGTAACTTGAGAATGAATAGAACACCTCATTGTGCTTAGGACTTGCAGAGAAACCAACAGAGCCCACTGTAGGCAACTTAATTTCGCGAATCTTCTTACCTTCGGCATCGAGCAAATAAGCGTGATTTGCAATGTTTTCCATATAGGTGACAATCATCTTGTCGCCTGCCATACTTATGCCCTCAAGCAAGTTTTCGCTTTCTGGGATAAGCACTTTGCCCTTACCCACGCCAAGGTTGTTGATATCAAAGGCAAGCACCTTATAGTTAGGAGCACCATCGTTGGTTTTCATCAAGATGCGTTGCGAATCGCTATGCACCACTCCATTGTCCTTCGACATATCTTCGGCAATGCACACATACTTAGCATTAGGTTTCTTGGTATCCTTCACATAGATTGCATTACCCTCGCCATCGCTTTCATAGAGAACAAGGAAGCGTTCGTCTTCGGTAACACCGATTTGATAGAAACGAAGAGGATGTTGCTTATTCATATACTCCAATCGGTCTTGCGATTGAGGAGTACCTATTTTGTGGTAATACACCTTTTGGAATTCATTTTTAGCCGATAGTCCCTTACCATCTTTTGGAGCATCGTAGGCACTATAATAGAAACCATCGCCTTGCCAGCTCACGCCTGTGAATTTAGCCCACTCAATGTGGTCTTCAAGCAATTGACCGGTGGCTGCATCCATCACATAGATTTCGTTCCAGTCGCTACCGCTACGAGATATCACATAAGCAAGATATTTTCTGTCCTTAGAGAAACTGAAAGAGCCGAGCGATACAGTTCCGTCCTCACTCAACTTATTCGGATCAAGAAGCACACGAGCTTCACCGCCAAGAGAGTCGCATTCGTATAGAACGCTCTGATTTTGCAATCCATCATTCTTGAAGAAATAGTATTTACCATCTTCCTTCCAAGGTGTACCCATTTTTTCGTAGTTCGATAATGCTGTAAGAGTTTCTTTCAACTCTCCTCGGAAAGGAATAGATTCAAGATAGCCATTAGTCACCTTGTTTTGAGTCTTAACCCATTCGGCTGTTTCTGTTGAATTATCATCTTCAAGCCAACGATAAGGATCGGCAACTTCAGTACCGAAATACACATCTACTGTGTCCACCATTTTTGTTTCAGGATAATCAAATTTTGCTTGACCATTACATCCCACGAGCCCAGTAGTAGCTCCTAAGATAATACCTGCCATAATCGTAGTTTTCTTCATATTTATTGTTATCACATTTTATAAATTAGATTGACAATAGTTTGACCTACGGCCTTGAGTGTAGCCGTATCTATATGTCGCATAGTGTCGTCGGTGGTGTGCCATTGAGGGAAAAAGCCATTGGCACTTGTAGGGTCCATAGCTATGATATCGATAGCAGGAATACCAGCACGATTTATGAACACATGGTCGTCGGTGATAGCACCACCATTACTATTCACGAAATAATTGCCATATCCACTGCGAGCAGCCTCATTCCACACCTCATTCACTATAGCTGGTGCGTAATGCATCGAGAAATATTCTCGGCTGAATACAGAGCCTTTCGCACCCACCATATCTAGCAAAATGGCAAACATCGGACTATATCCTATGCGATGAGGATGTGATGTCCAATATTGAGTGCCAAGAGCCCACGATTTGTCGGGATCTGCCGAAACTCCTTCGCTATCGCCCCAATCCTCAGCATCCACAAACAAAATATCAATGCCCACATTTGGCACACTATCTTGCATCAATCGAGCCACTTCGAGCAACACACCTACACCACTCGCACCATCATTAGCACCCATCACGGGTTTGCGATGATTTCGAGGATCAGCATCACAATCGGCCCACGGACGGCAATCCCAATGTGCAAGAAGGAGAATGCGACGATTGGCTTCGGGAGCAAACTCGCCTATGATATTGCGAGCCTGTAGTTTTGTGCCATCGTAGGCAGTAAGTTCTGCCTTTTGTTCTATCACATTAGCACCAAAATCCCTCAACTTTGCGGCTAAAAAATCACCACAACGGCGATGTGCTTCGGTATTAGGCACACGCGCACCGAAATCGCATTGAGCCTTCACATAAGCATAAGCCGAATCGGCATTAAATTCCACTCGTTTATTGGTGATAGTCTCAGTTTTAGCCACTTGTGTATCGGATTTGGTAGTAGAAGCACAACCCACTAATACAATTGCCGCTAAAAGCAGAGAAAACATATAAGATATCGCTTTCATAATGATTTGATTACTGCTTATAAGGTTTTCCTTGTATAGGAATTCTTTATTCTGTTTCACGGTTACGAGTATCCACTCTCACAAGGTCGATGCGTGCACCCACCATCTTTTCAATGGTGAAGATAAATCCATCTATTTGGAATTGCTCACCACTTTGAGGCACCACTTCAAGTTTGTATAGAAGATAACCAGCGAGAGTTTGATATTCGTCGTTCTCTTCCAATTCAATAGGGAAGTTTTCATTGATATCTTCAATCTCCATTCTACCAGAGAATTGAAACACACCTGTCTCTATTTCTTTGGCGATAAAACGCATACGGTCGTGTTCGTCCTCGATTTCGCCGAATATTTCCTCCACCATATCTTCAAGAGTCACCATACCCGAAGTACCTCCAAACTCATCTACCACGATGGCCACACTACGCTTTTGCTTGAGAAGTTTTTCCATCATCTTATTGGCAAGCATCGATTCAGGAGCGAAAAGAACAGGTTTAATAAATTTCTTCCAATTATTTTCGGGTTTAAACATCTCACTCACATGTATGTAGCCCATCACATTATCAATATCATCGTGATAAACAATGATTTTAGAAAAACCACTTTGTGTAAAAAGTTCCACAAGCGAATCTCGGTCGATAGTGTCTATATTTACAGCCACCATTTCATTGCGAGGTATCATACAATCACGCAAGTGCGTATCAGAGAAATCAATCGCATTCTGAAACATCTTCACCTCGCGCTCCACCTCTTTATTATCTTCCTCTTGGTTTTCGATGTTTTCTTGCAGATAGGCATCAAGCTCCACCATAGTGATACCACCATAGTGGTGACTATCAGATTTCACATTAAACAGCTTCATAAGAAGTTGCGAAATCTTTGTAGAAAACCATGTGATAGGATAAAGCAGATAATATATTATTAACAAAGGCAACGAGAATGTACGCAACGAACTATTAGGATTGATGCGGAAGATAGTCTTAGGGAAAAATTCGCCTGTGATAAGGATAATACCTGTAGAGATAATGGTTTGCACAATAAGCACAATGGCTTCATTTCCACCGAAAACCTTATTTAGATAAGGATCGAGAAGTCCCGCCATACCCATACCATAGATCACAAGCATAATGTTGTTGCCCACAAGCATAGTGGTGATAAACATCTCCTTATGACGATAAAACTGAGCAATTATGCGATTGAGTATGCCTCCTTTTTCGGCATCAAGTTTCACTCTCACACTATTCGACGACACAAATGCGATTTCCATCCCCGAAAAGAAAGCCGAGAATAGCATCGACACAAGAGTCATTATAGCAAGAGTCATTATAGCAGTATCCATTATGAAAATATATAGTTGACTTTTTTAGTGTATGATAGAATAAAAATGGTTTATTTGAATTGATGAAGTTTAGGCTCTTCTGTTTCTTCTGCGAGGTTGCTTTCATCTTCATTTACGCAATTGATACTATCACGACGAGCTGAACCTCCCCTTTTAGCATCGTCGACAGGGAAAATACCCATCGGACGCTTTAAACGATATGTGGTGAGACGCTCGTTAGATTCAAATCCGTATCCTTCAAGAATGCGTTCAGGCTGTTCGATGTGAATAAACGAGTCCGAATACACCTTCTTTCTGTTTTGGTCCCAATAGAGTTCGTTGGTGAGAATTATTTCCTTCTTGGTATTCCACGAACGCACATTGCTCATAAACCTCCACAATTTATCATTTTTGAGGAATATAGCACTATCGCATTGGAAAGTTGCCTCCACAGCAAGAGTAGTATCGAATTGTTCGAGATACAATCCATTAGGAAAGGTCCATTTAGGAGTATCGCCTTCGTCGTAGATATCCCATCTTTTGGCCACAATGCGATACTTGGTAATCCCCGAGTCGCTCACGAGCGAAGTGATATCGGTGGTGAGAACATTAGGAACGGCAAGAGTGTCGATGGGATTAGCCACCACACTCTTCACCTCATTCTTACATCCCCAAAGTGTTAGCGATACCAAAATCGCTAATAATATGTTTCTACCTATATACAAGATTAATCAATTTTGTTTTTCCAGAACCACATTTGGTTGAAATTAACACCTATAGTCACATTGAAATAGTTTTCTGTGATATAATGGATAGGTGCCGAAGTGCGATTTTTATATTCGAAACCGACGTTGATAACAGTCTTTCCTGCAGGTGCTGGAAGTCCCACACCACATGTCACACCCCATTCACGCACATTGTTTCCTCTCACATTCACATAATCGCGACTATAATATCCACCAACGCGATAGTTTACACGCTTTAAGTAAGAGCCACGAGGTTGAGGAGTGAATTGCATACCCAATGCTGCCTTCCAACGATTGTCGAGAGCAAGGTCGCCTTCGCCATTATCGAAACCCATCACCTTAGAATATTTCGCATCGGCCCATTTTTGGTAAGTGAAGTCGGCTTCTACATAGAAACGCTTGTCGTATTCGTAGCTGATACCACCACCCCAGCTCATAGGAGTTTCGTTATTGCCCTTCAACGACTTGTATCCGATTGTATCTATCTGAGTGCTATTGGTCATATCGTAGTATGCACCCCATGTGTTACCATGCAAGCTCTTCTTAGGAGAGAAAGTAGCACCTATCGACACACGATTCTTCTTATCCAAGTCCAAACTATAAAGTATACCTGCCTTCATATCCCAAGAGCGTACTTGAAGCACTCGTTCGTAGAGGGTGGTACTTGTACCATAAAGATAATTATCGTAGATATTAATACCGAATAAGTAACCCACATTCACACCTATCGACAAGCCCTTTACAGGAGCATAAGCCACACCAGCATAGATCAAATTCAATCCACCACCACCGGCACGAGCTTGTGATCCGTTTTCTATTTCCGAAGCAAATTCATATCCCACATTAGAGTAAGGCAACAAACCTACACTTGCACCCACCTTTTTAGATAGAGGGAATTGCATAGTGATATAATCAAGTCCACCACCCACATTTTGTGCGCTGTGGTCTTCTTCTTTAGCCTTCATAATACTTGCATCTATACCTAAATCCCACAAGAATGTAAGCGAGTCGATAGCAGCATACGAAGCTGGGTTCATCACATTGATTTGTCGTCCTCCATTCATAGCATATCCCACGCCACCCATAGCGCGTTGCGAACTTGTAGCATAATCATTAAGAATACCATATCCATACATAGAATATGGGCTTGTAGTATTTTGTGCATTAGCCACCATTGAGCAACACAATGCCACTACTACCAAAAATAGGGTTCTAAAAATCTTCATTGTATCTTGTAAATCAATATTTTTAAAATTTTCTTAAAGGAGAAAAACAATAGATTCTCCAATTTCGCCACAAAAATAGTAAATCATTGTGAATTAATTGCCGTAATGACATATTTTCACACTGATTTCATCACTTTTTGTCGTTTTCTTTCTTTTCTACAGCCTGAATACGATACATTGAGTACACTTGTAGCACTACTCCTGCAGTGAGAAATGCCAACCAGTCTTTCTCTTGCACATAACTTCTCAACGCAGGGAATAGCATGGCTGCCGACACACAATAAAGAAGAGATGATACCGATTGAATGCGATAAAGGCGTTGAAGTGTAATACTCTTACCCTTGTAACGGTCAATAATACGAGCAATGAGTGTGAGCAACGCTCCGAGAGCAAACACATACTTCACCCATGCATAATTCATACCCAACAAAGGCATAATAGCCATCATCACCAATAGGAGCATTCCCACGGCAAGCATCGAAGATGATATTTTCTGTTTATCGTTCATAAATCATTCTATATTTTTTAAGGAATTTCTGTGATATACACATCTTCCTTTTCGCGTTTCATTCCATATTGTTCTCGAGCAATTCTCTCAAGCGTCTCGGGATCGGTTTCGAGACTATGAGTTTGCTTGATATAATAATCGGCTGAGTCACGGTTTTCTTGTATTTCCTTGTTGAGATGGTCTATCACCTCATTATATCCTATGATTTTCATATAGCTATTATCACCAAAGAAAATCATAATAATAAGGAACCCTATAACGGCAAAAAACGGCAAGTGAAGCCAGCCAGGTATCCATTTAGTTTTTCGTTTGTCGTCCTTAATGTTTTTCTGTTTCATATTCATCTATTTTTATCCTTAATCTTCCAAAAGGTCGGGGCGGAGTTGCATAGTGCGTTTTATCGACATTTCGTGCTTCCACTCCGAAATCTTCGCCTCATGTCCCGAAAGAAGAATTTCTGGCACTTTCCATCCCTTGTATTCAGCAGGTCGGGTGTAGACTGGAGGAGCAAGCAGATTGTCTTGGAACGAGTCGCTTAGGGCCGATTGTTCGTCGCCAATAGCACCTGGAATGAGACGCACCACTGCATCGGCTATCACGGCAGCAGGAAGTTCGCCACCAGTAAGCACATAATCGCCAATAGATATTTCTTTGGTAATGAGATGCTCGCGAATACGATAATCGATACCCTTATAGTGACCACATAGGATAATCAAGTTCTCTGATAACGAAAGTGAATTTGCCATCGGTTGGTTTAGCACCTCACCATCTGGCGAAGTGAATATCACCTCATCATATTGTCGTTGCGACTTTAGGTGTGAAATAGCTCGGTCCACTGGTTCGATTTGCATCACCATACCAGCCTCACCACCAAATGGATAATCATCTACACGACGATGCTTATTGGTAGAATAATCCCGCAAATCATGTATCACTATTTCCACAAGGCCCTTATCTTGAGCTCTTTTAAGTATTGAAGTATTGAGAGGTGAAACGAGCATTTCTGGCATCACCGTAATAATATCTATTCTCATTGCTATTTTCTATAGGTATAAAATAAATTACTTTTTACTTGGAGTAGATGGCGTTGTGACACCTATTTCCACTATTCCACCAGTAGTAGGGTGGAATTTCACATAAGATGGACTCTTTTTATCGGTGAAAAGAGCAGGATTAATACCATATTCCACTCCATATTGAGCCACATCAAAGAGTTCGTTGTACCATTCTTCGTTTTCGTAGGTGAGAGTCACACGAGCCTTACCTGGAATGTTATACATCACTGCACCCTTAGGAAGCACTCTTTCAAGACCTTTCTCATCGAGTGGCAACTTTCCTCTTTCTTCAATTTTGATATTAAGGTATAGAGGTTCACCACTTAGATCGTCTGGAGCAGAGATACCATTCACATCAGAAATGCGTAGTAGCACAGTTTCACCCTCCTTATCGGTAGGTGTATAATCGAAAGTGCGCACAGCTGTAGCAGTCTGCGTAGTACCCACAAACATTGCCATAAGGGCTGTTTCTTGGCGTTGAAGCTCGTCAAGAATAAGTTTGAGCGATTGTCCATCTGCTGGCATTTGGTCGGCTTCACCTATAGCATAATTGGTGCGACTTTCGCGTATTTTATAAATCGTATTTGCCGCAGTCTCTGCACGCTTCGCCAACGATCCACTTGCCAAAAGTTCTCCACTGAGTGCAGTGGCATAGGTGTTATTGTCGAGCACGCTTGCTGTAAGTTCCGTACCTTCTTTTGGAGTAAATGTCTCCACGATATAACTTTCGGTATTGATTGACAAAGGCATACCGTTCTTATCTACAATCATATAAGGAGTGCTGCCAGCCTTAAACTGCATAAGGTATTCCTTGCCCTTTTCAGGCACACCATACGAATACACTCTCACTCCTTTCAGTGTCCACGATTGAGAGTCTTCGGTGATAACATCGTTAGTACCGATATATTTTGGTGCATAGTTGTAGTATTCTCCTCGTTTTTTCACTGTGAGTTCAGCCTCCACCTCAATGCGAAGATGTGTTTTAGGCAATGAATATATGAGTCCGTATTCATTGTGCTTGGCTGCAGTGAGTTTTTGTGTGGTTTGCGCGACTGTTGTTGAACTTACGCCCAACGCCATTGCCAAAAGCCATATTTTGCTGTTTTTTATCATAATTTTCGTTATTTTTTAGTTATTCTCATTGCGAATAAGCATATCTTTTATCACAGGTGCGATGTTGTCTACAATATCGCTTGCTGTCACCGAATAAGTGCCTAATGCTTGCTCTGCTCGATCGCCCGCTGCACCATGCACATACACTGCCATAGAGGCACTGAGTTCGGGTTCGTAACCTTGAGCCATAAATCCACCGATGAGTCCAGTAAGCACATCACCACTGCCTGCAGTAGCAAGAGCTGGTCCGCCGGTAGAATTGATATATACCTGTTCGTCGGGACGCACCACCATAGTGTATCTACCCTTCAACACTATGATTACCTTATAGCGACGCGACATTTGGATGGCTTCTCTCAGACGCGATTCATCGCTATTGTGACTCTTGAATATGCGTTCATATTCCTTCTTATGTGGAGTAAGTATCGACATAGGTGGAATGTTTGCCAATAGAGATTTGTTTTCGCTCAGAGCATATAGAGCATCAGCATCTATAATGCAAGATTTACCCACACGCTTGATGGTGGAATCCACTGCCAACATAGTTTCGCCCTTGCGACCAAGACCAGGTCCTATTGCCACAGCATCATAGTCTTTGAAATCTTCATTAAACTCGGTAATGAAAGACGCGTGAAGATCGTAATTATTGATAGCCTCAGGCACGGCATTCTGAAGTATATAGAAACCACACTTAGGAGTGTGTATTGTGAGCAATCCCACTCCAGTGCGTAATGCAGCCCTTGCCGAAAGCACAGCCGCTCCCATCATGCCATAACTTCCTGCCGCAAGAAGCATTCGTCCGTAGTTATATTTGTGAGAGAACTCGTTGCGTTTGCGAAGTTTGCAACGCACCTCTCTATCCTCTACAAGCGTAAACTTGCTATTTGTGGCTTTTATCGATTTTTGGTCAAATTCCACATCAAGCACCTTGCATGTGCCCACGTATTCAGCATTTTCCTCAAAGAAGAAAGATAATTTTTTCGATATCAAAGCCAGCGTAAGATTTGCCTTGATGATGTGACGGCGGTCGTTGCTTTGGTTCCATTCCGATAGCAATCCTGTAGGAGTATCGATAGAGATTACAAAAGCATTTGACTCGTTGATGCGTTGCACAAGCATCGTATACCCACCCTTTAGGGGAGATGTAAGTCCAGTGCCAAACAATCCGTCAAGCACTACATCATCTTTGCTAATATGAGGCATATCGAAGCGTGTGGTCACCTCATTGAGTACCACATTATCAATGCCGTCGAGCAAATCTCTATTTATTTCACACAGTTCAGAGATTGGCATAGTGGAAATATTGAACAAATAAACGAGTACATTATACCCTCCTTCGCCAAGCATACGTGCAGTAGCCAATGCTATGCTGCCATTGCTACCCGGGCCAGCAAACACGATAATACGCTTCTTTCCTGGCAACCAACGGGTGTCAATCTCGCATGTCACCGACGATGCGATACGCTCCACCAATCTCACGCCACCATCTCCTTCGGCCTTGATAGTGGCTTCAAAAATCTCTTCAAACCCTGTGTTTGTAAATATCTTCATATCTTTATTTTTTACCTTCTTTTGGGTACCACTTTGTGAATTATTAAAATCCCACCGATTGGTTAAAATGTTATTTGTAGGAAATATTCCTGCGAGTGTTGCATCTTGCCCCTCATATCAGTCAACAAAATAGGCAATTTACACTCCAATTTACAAAGATAGTGCATTTCAATGGCTTTACCTCAAAATTTATCGCTAAATAAACGTAAAAGCACAAAAAACTTACACCAACCACTATTTAGTCAACCACCCCATACAACAAAACCCCACAAAAAAAGGAGACCGAAGTCTCCTTGTAATCTATTGAAAAAACATCAAATGTTTCTATCAGAAATTTAGGCAATAGAATGTAACTGCTCCTGCAATGACTGCGAGTGTCACAATCCAGAGAAGCACCTTCTTCCATGTGGCCATACCCTCCTTTGCATAAGGATCTTTCAAACGCAATTTTGGATATTTAGCAATATCGGTAAGTGTTTCTCCGAAAGGTATACTTATCTTAGAAGTAGCATTTATAGCCCAACCGTTTGCATTCAACAGAGGTGCTATATTGCGACGGCGAAGCTTCATCCAAGCCATTACCATAGAAGGACCTGAAACCACAAGAAGCAATGCCACAAACGATAGGAGCAATTGCCACCATTCAAGTGCAAAGATACCCTTAGCAAGAGTTGCAACCGCCGTACCTATCATACCCAAAGCCATACCTATCGCAGCAAAGATACCAGCAAACTTAGCAATGTCAAATGGCGGAGCAGCTGGAGTTGCGCCATCAGCAACACCATTAGCATCGGTAGCAGGAATCGACGATGGCATAGCATTGATTTTGGCTGTTGCATCCGACATCATCTTGGCATCCTTTTCTGCCGCACTCTTGTTTATCAGATTTTCCACTGCAGTAGCCATTCTGCGATATGGATTCCAGAATGCTTGAGCTATGCTTATAGGATTATCGATAATCTTCACTATCACTGCGTCCCACTCTTCGCCCGCATTGTCGTAGTAGATGGCATTTTTACCCACAACGAGGTTACCTATATCGCCTACGGTGATAGCAGCCACTATTTGCATCTTTTTCGCACCCGACTTTGTTGAACAGTCACAATACACAAGATACATTCCACACGCTGCAGCCGATGCACTATGTCCCGCCACATCATTCACTTTCATACAGAAATGGCACGCTCTTTGGTCTATTATAAGAGTACCGCTTTGGAATATTGCCTTTACGCTCTTTTCCTTATTGTAGAAATCGTGGAATGTAATGAAGTTCTTGAGAAGTCGGTAGAAATCGCGCAATATGTGAAGGAATTTGTCTACCATCTCTATATTTTCCACCTCTTCTTTGAGTGCTGCATCTTTTTCCACTAAAGTCAATAGTGCATCTTTCTTGTTTTGAGCCAAGAATTCTTTAATAGCGTCTATTCCGAGAGATTCCACTGCTGCACCTGCCTTTCCATCACGCCAAGCTATATACGATGTAAATGAAGCACCTATTTCAGCCCAATCAGATTCGGTAAGTGCATTTTTATCTTTATCTATTGCCACCGACTTTATCACTTCAAATTTATCGGCCCAAGCAGGGTTGATAGGTGCAGAAAGGTCTATTTCCGATTTGCCCGTAACGCGAGCAATTGGATATTGTGCTATTTCATCTTGCTTGGCTTGCATATTTTCGCCACTTATCGACTCTATTCGTGCAGTTTGCACATCAAGTGCCGAAACACTCTCAGGTGAGAATGAAGCCAACTTCGAACGCATAAAGAAATCCTTGATTTTAGCATCCAATGCATTGTAAGCCTCTATAGCAACATCGGTCTTATCGCCAAATGGAGGAGCCACTGTGGCATCGGTCCAAGACACATAGACTGCCATATCAGAATAGAACTGTTCTATTTGTTCGGCTTTCACGCCCGTGTCGCCACTTCTGTCGGGAGCGCCACCTGTGGTGGCAATCGCAGCAGCAATTGCAGCCTTTTCTTGCTCATCGTCGGTAGAAAGTGGAGTTATCACGCCATCCCCATTAAATCGTGTTTTTGCAAAAATCGCTGCAATATCGGCAGTGTCGGCCAACGAAATAGACGAACCGTCTTTTTTGAGATTCGACAATATTTGCTTTGCAGAATTATACAACTTCTGTCCCTCAGGTATTTCTGTATTTATCTGCTCTAAGTCGATAGAATCTTGTTGACGTAGTAGAATATCAGAGTCCTTCAGCACCGAAGTTATCCACTTCGAAATGTTGATAACATCATTCACACGAATTTTGCCATCTGCATCGCAATCGATATATGCAAGACTCTTTTCATCTATTTCCAATCCTTTAATTGGGCAAGAAAGCACAGTCCACATCTTGGTATCCAATTCATCAAGATGTGCTATGTCTTCTCCTCGGAAAATCATTACTCTTGAAGTACCTCCAATGTTTTCAAATTCCCATTTATACTTTTGTTCTTTCTTTAAAAATGCCATAATTCTTAATTTTCCCCAAAATTAGTAATTATTTTTAGACAATAGCGAAAAAACAGAATCAATTTATTTCATTTTTTAAACCTACACTTCTATTTGAGGACACAATTACTTGCAAATCGCAAAAATTAAGCACATCTGAAATGAATTTTACACTTGTGCTATTGGAAAAACGGACAAACTTTCCTAACTTTGTCCCAAATTTTTTCACTTGAAATGGAAAGCAATAAAATTACAGTAAAAGGACTCACATTTGAGCCTTACTTAACAATAGATGAGATTGCCAAGCAAATAGAACGCGTGGCTCAAGAAATTAAGAATGATTGTGGCAACGAAGCGCCTCTTTTCATTTGCGTGCTTAATGGTGCATTTGTGTTTGCAGCCGACCTTTTCCGTGCTTGCAATATCGCAGGTAGCGAAATTGTATTCATCAGATACAAATCTTACGACGGAATGTCTACTACTGGCTCTGTGAAGCAAGTAATCGGTCTTGAAGAAGACATCACCGATCGCACTGTGGTGATTATCGAAGACATTGTAGACACTGGTATCACAGCACAAGCTCTTATCGCCGACCTCAAGAAGAAAAATCCAAAGACTGTGAAATTTGCAACTTTGCTATTCAAGCCTGAATCATTGCGCACCGATGCAAAACCCGACTATGTAGGTTTTGAAATTCCATCAAAATTTATCATCGGTTACGGACTCGACGTTGACGGCTTGGCTCGCGACTTGAAAGATATTTACATCTTGAGCGAAAACAACGCTTAATTCACAATCTACCTATATTCACACAATTTATAAGACAAATTAATATTTCTATTTTTATACTTAAATATGTTTAATTTAGTAATTTTTGGAGCTCCAGGCTCAGGTAAAGGCACTCAAAGCGACTTGCTTATCGAAGAATACGGACTATTCCACATTTCCACAGGCGAGGTGCTTAGAGACCAAATAAGCAGAGGAACTGAATTGGGAAAAATTGCCGACAGTTTCATTTCTGGCGGTAATCTTATTCCAGACGATTTGATGATAAACATCTTGGAAAAGACTCTCGACGAAAATGCCGAAAAGGTGGAAAAAGGTGTTATTCTTGACGGTTTCCCTCGCACTATCGAGCAAGCTAAGGCTCTAAAAGAATTATTCGACCATAGAGGTACAAAGTTGAATATCGTAGTAGGTCTTGAAGTAGAAGATGCTGAACTTATCGACCGCCTTATCAGGCGCGGTAAGCAATCTGGTCGTAGCGACGACAACCTCGAAACCATAACTAAGCGTCTTGAGGTTTACCACAAGCAAACTTCTCCCCTTCGCAACTTCTATATCAACGAAGGTCTGTATGCTCCTATCAAAGGCTCAGGTTCGGTTACCGATATCTTTGCCGATATTAAGGTGGCTATTGAAAATAAGAAATAAGAAAACACAAACAAATAACATAAAACAAAAATTCTCATAATTACAAAATGGAGGTCTGTCGCGACGACACACCTCCATTTTTTCTATCATTAAAACAGTTATTTACAACACCGATAAAGCATTCACTATCATTCCTAAGCACGCTATCATCTTGATACCTGTGCCTACGAAAAACGACAAAAACGAACCTAAGGCTGCGTGCAATGCCTCCTTATCGGTTTTCTTGCTAAACAATTTCTCAGCCAAATATGCACCTAAGAACGGGCCCAACAACGGACCAATGATAGGCAATGGAAGGAAAAATCCTGCCACCAATCCCACCAACGAGCCCCAGCTACCAGCCTTACTTCCTCCAAACTTCTTTGTCATCAATGGAGTAAGCAAAAAATCTATCACAGTCACCACCACTGTTACCACTGCCCATATTATTAAGGCAGTGGCACTAAATTCCACATAGCCACTCCATTGTGCCAACCACATAGCCAAGTAGGTGAGTGGTGGACCTGGCAATGCTGGCACTATACACCCCACAACGCCCACCAAGGCACTAATTATCGCTAATATCAATAATACTATTTCCATAATTTTTAGATATATTCATTTTATATTTGCGAGTAAAATTAAGCATAATTTCTGGATTTATCTCGTTCGGTGCATATAATATCAAGAAAAGTTGTTAACTTTGAACTTACTTTTATTTGATAGGCTTAACAAATGGCAGGAAAACAATCTCTCATACAAGAACAGAAATTGGCGCAGCGACTTTCGCCGTTGCAGCTCCAACTTGTGCCTTTGTTGCAAATGAACAGCCTGGAAATAGAAGAAAAGGTGAGAGGCGAACTCGAAGACAATCCTGCTCTTGAAGTGAACGAAGATTCTAATGCGCAAATCGACGATTTTCTCAACAAAGACGAAGAAGGCGAGAAATTCAACGAAACTGCCGACGACATTCAGAAAGCCGATTACACCGACGAAGATGATATACCCTACTATCGTGGCACTTCCAATCGCAGTGCCGACGACGACTACCCCAATGCTATCGTCATATCCGAAACGTCGCTGGTGGAATATCTCACCGAGCAGATACACGAGCGATCTCTTAGCGACACTCAGCTACGCATTGCCGAATACATCATTGGCAATATCGACGATAGTGGATACCTATCGCGCGACATCCTTTCCATTGCCGACGACATAGTGTTCCAAACAGGCCTTGATGTTCCCGAGAAGGAAGTGGAAAAAGTGCTGTACATCGTGCAAGAATTAGACCCTGCCGGAGTGGGAGCGCACGACTTGCAGGAATGTCTGCAATTGCAACTCCGTCGCAAAGTGGCCGAAGGACACCACATAAGCCAATTATCGCTGAAAGTGGTGACCGAGCACTTCGATAAGTTCTCAAAGAAGCACTTCGATCGTATAATATCTGCTCTCAATATAGATGAAGCCACAATGACCGCCATCAACGACGACATTGTGTCGCTCACGCCCAAACCAGGCACATCTATCACTGGTATTGCCGACGATTCGCATTCACAGCAAATCACGCCCGACTTCTTGATAGATGTAGACGGCGAAAACATCACCATCACGCTCGTCAACAACATCCCCGAATTGCAGATTTCTGAGAGTTACTCGTCGATCTACGACTTTTACTCAAAGAATAAACCCAAGTCGCGTAAAGACAGCGAAGCAGCTCTTTCGGTGAAAGACAACTACGAGAAAGCTCGCGACTTTATCTCGGTGCTGAAGATGCGTCAGGAAACTCTCTTCAACACTATGCGAAGCGTGGCCATGCGTCAACGCAGTTTCCTCATCGAAGGCGATGAAACCAAAATCAAGCCAATGATACTCAAAGATATTGCCGAAGACACTGGCTACGACCTCTCGGTGATATCACGAGCCATTGCCAATAAATACGTATCTACTCAATGGGGTGTGTTCCCACTGAAATATTTCTTCAACGAAGGTTTGCAACACGAAAGCGGCGACGAAGTATCGTCGCGTGAAATCCTATCCATCTTGAAAAAGGTTATTAGCGAAGAAAACAAATCGCGACCTTACTCCGACGAGCAACTATGCTCTATTATGAACGAGAAAGGATATATGATAGCACGACGCACCATTGCCAAGTATCGCGAAAAACTTTCCATACCGGTTGCTCGTTTACGCAAAGAGATATAATTCCATATATTACAATACCACAATTATGCTACAACACCTGTCTAAATATATTGCCAATGCCTTCAGTCCATTGCTTACACCCACCTACGGCGTGTTTCTCGCACTATGGGCATCATATTTGTGTCATCAAGCATTACACACTCGCTTGGTGGTACTTTTTGTGGTGTTTGGCATCACTTGCCTATTGCCATGCGCAGTAATAGGCATTTTGTACAAGACTAAAGTGGTAAACGATATGGAAATATCTAATCGCAGCGAACGCACCTACCCCTACGCTTGTGCCGTAGCGTGTTGCCTCACTGCAATATTCTACCTCGTGCATGTGCACGCACCATTTTGGTTGACAGGCTTTATGCTCGGCGTCGCTGCCACATGCATTGCCATGCTCATCATCAATTTAGTGTGGAAAGTGAGCGCGCACACAGCAGGAATGGGAGGCTTGGTGGCACTACTATTCTTCCTCCGCATCACAGGACTCGACACTTTCGGTTCGCTATGGCCATTTTGCACTATGATTATCCTTTCGGGCATTGTAGGTTCTATAAGAATCTATCAAGGATATCACACCCTCGCACAAGTGCTTGCAGGCTTCGCCATAGGCTACACATGCACCCACCTAAGCATCCTACTACTACGCTTTTAATCAACCCTTACATTCCTTCACCTAAACCACTGATTATCAAAAGAAACGTAAACACACACAACTCGCACATCCGCCATAAAAATTATGTTCTTCTGTCTAAAAACTCCTAACTCCTAATTCCTCACTGAATAAAACTCTTCACCACCATTCCACTTCTCCATTCAAATATCTGAATGGACGATAACCTATGCGACCTGTGTTGTTAGCTGGTCTTACTATCAATAATGCTCCTTTAGGAACATTATCAAAGCTGATAGGACCACCTCCAAAACTTTTGCCTATAGACTTCCATTTTCCATTCCAATAACATAATTCATACTCCACGTCATTTTTAAACTCATTTTTGAGATATGGGCAGAAACGCACTTCTGCTTTTTTATATTTATAGCCTAAATCAAATTCCACGCATTCTGTGCTAATTTCATTACAATAACCCGTAGACGAACTCTTGTCTAAAATGAACGTAGGATATTCTCCTTTATCAGATATAGGTAAACGGTTTTTCAGCGTAATATTTTCTATCTTCTTTAGCCCTTTTTCCGTATTTTCATAAAATTCTATTCTTCCCAATGCAATTTTTCGTTTTGATAATTTCATTTTCACCGTTTTTGTAGCCTTATCACACACTGATTTCACTCTGATTGTGTTCAGCTCTAATTCTTTAGGGAATCTACAAATAGTATCATTATCATCATTTAGCAAAACCGTTCCACCTATACATTCACTCAATTCCTTGTTTTTCACAAAAGCCAAAGCCCCTGAGTAGTGGCTCACAACAATAGTTTCGGTTTCTTGGCTTGGATTTACATTTTCTACTTCGCCATTTTTATTCACTATTATAGGATTAGCACAAGGAAGCATTATACCATTTTTGCAATACATAGGCATATACAACACTTCCTTGCCCATTGCATCAAAAGTAGCCTTTCCGTTTTCTATTTTGCCCCATTGCACAGGTGTCCAATTACCGTAGTTTAGAACACATAGATACACATATCTTACCGATTTATCTAAATTATCAAAATCAAGCGTTATATCAGCTGTTTCAAAATACTCTTTCGATACATCTTTCTTGCGTTCGTTTCTAAAAAACGTAGGAATATTGGCTATATCTTCTGCATCATCGGCTATCGGCCCTTCAAGATGTCGTTTGAATGTGTAGCGATACACTTTAGGCAGACGATAACGCCCCCAAATGCTGTCGCACGATTGGTTATTATATATCCGTTTGTATTTCCACCGGTCTACGTCCCAAAACGACTCAAAGGCATACGATTTTCCGTTTTTTATCACCACATTCCAAGTGTGTGAATTGTTTCTGTTTCCCCATGCTGGAACGAAATCTGTTGCACAAGCCATCCCAAGCGAAGAAAGCAAAAGAGTATTATACCAGCAACGTTGTTCGCACAATCCATGTCGCAATCGTTCCATTGCCTGAGTGCTTAACACAGGTATACGCATTCCAGCAAAACCCGAATGCGAAATATGTCTATATCTATACATCAGGCTATCAACTTCATCGGTCAATTCCTTACTCCCGTCCACAAAGTATTTACCCTTATGCAGTTCCCAAAATTCTTGTCTTGAATTTCCTGTTATAAGTCCGTTTCTATGCCTATATGGCAAAATATATTCACAAAATTCTTCAAACGAACATTCTTGAGTATGCAAATTATTTTCCCATGCCTCAAAGGCACGTTCTATTTCATTTATTAAGTATTCTGCCGATATATTTTGCAAATCAAATACCTCTCTATATTCCAAATTATCATTATGTCTTGCATTATAGTCTGCCCATAAACTATCCACTTGCTTGTCCCACACATCCATCTTTCCGTAATCGAAAACTTTCAGTAGCGAGTCGTAACCATGCACTCGCATAAGTGAATCATATTTGCCATAAAATTCATCGCATGCTTCTTCTATCTTGCTGTCATAGCCGTATGCTCCAATCATATTCTCTATAAGAAACTTCGCAGCATCATATTTTTTGTTATCACCCTTGTAATTATTAAGCACACGCTCCAATTCTCTCCTATTTTCCCCCGATTGCTCCAATGCAAAGTCTAATTCGGCATCACCACTGCAACCCGAAGCCAAGCAAATAACCACTAATAACGCATAGATGATTATATTCATAATGTTTCAATCAATTGTTTTGCTACCCGTTTCATTCGTATGCTTTCTTCTGTTACTTTTTTCAGAGGCATAGTGAGCATATATTTAGCTGTTTCTGTAGCTTTATCATATTGTTTGGTACTTTCATATAATCTCATCAGTCTGTATTGAGGTGTAATATATGCAGGAAGCATATACGACACTCTCCTATAACAAAATTCGGCTTTTGCATACTCTCCTATTTTCTCGTAGCACTTACCAAGGTCATAATATACCTCAGGCGATGCTTGCAGTTGGCTCATCTCAAGCAACACTGGTATAGCCTTCCGATGTTCACCTGTTTCATATAATAATGTGCCATATCTTCCCACAAGCAATGGCTCGTGTTTCATATCCTCAAAATGTGATTCAGCATATTCCTTCTCGCCCTTGTCCCAACAATATTCTTTCACTGCATCATCATACCTTTTAAATTCTTTCCATTTCACACCTGTCACCACAGATAGAGCAATCACTATTGATGCTATTATGTATTTAGAGAATTCATATTGCACACATACGATATTTTTACCCATACCCACAGCAAGCAACAGTGTAAAAATAGTAAGTATTGTAATATTTGAAAATGGATAGGAAAACATTCCAAAAACGAGTATACACATCATTCCCGCCGAGGGTGTGTTGCCCATGCCATTACATGCAAAATAAGTCACCACTATGCTCAAAAACAATAATAGCCCTATCGCTCCATAAGAGCAAAGCACATCCACACACTCATTGAAAGCATAATTATTGTTAGCCGTTGTCAATCGCTCTTCATCCGTACCTCCATTTTTGAAGTATTCAGCCTGATAGTGCATATATTCACGCTTCACGGCATTACTCCCCAAACCTGTCAGAGGTTTCTCTTTCGCCATATCTCCACACACTTTCCATATAAGCACACGAGCATCTGCCGACACAGGTTTGTGGTTATATAATGGTATAGCTACACCTATCATCACCACCCCAATTATAAGTATCTTTAGCGATTTTTTCCATTGCAAATTCTGCAATACTATCACCATAGTGCTTGCCCCGAATGCCACCCACGAAGCTCGTGAATCTGAAAGTATTAGAATAGGAAGCATATAAGCAATGACGCATATCAGAATATAGCGTATAATTCCCGACTTTTGCTTTATTTCATTCACGGCTATAACGAGCGACACAGCCACAATACACCCCATCAATGCTGGATTACTGAAACTGCCTGTGCATGCAAATACACTATGATTGGAGTTTTGAAATCCTAAAAGTTGCAAATAAGCTATGGTGCTTTGTATCACTCCACATAGTAATATGCCTATGATAATAGTCTTAAGATAATTATTTGTTTTAAGTTTTACGATAAGATATAGAAAGGTGAGCATACTATATTGCAAACATCGTTCCACTGTTATACCCGACGATTGAATATCTCTCACCACCACATATATGCCAAATAGCAAAACGGCAATATCCACAAGGTTCAATCTAAATGACGCTTTGCTCCTAAATGCATTGATGCACGGTATCACTGCACCCAATGCCACAATAATTGCAAGAAAAAGAAAATCACCATAATCGGCAGTTCTGCCCACAAATGGCAGAACCGACACAATTATAGTGATAAACAATGAATATATCTTATTTTCTTGCATTAAGTAATACTTTTAATAGGTTTATTCAAACCATTGCTTTATGATACCATTTTTCTCAGGTATCCATTGTTCTGTTCTGTCAGATTTGAAAATTTGTAATGTTTCTAATTCTTGTGTTGTATATTTTTTATGATAATTGCCTTTACAATATATAGCCACCTTATTTTGTTTTTCTCCTTCTATTTCGCCAACAATAGAACCGTTATTAAACATTTTACCTTTCAAAAATACACCTTGAATATTTGATTCCATATAAGTGCCAGTGAAAGCTAACATGTTTGCACACGTTGATATTTTAGTTATTACAATACATTCATATTTATCTTGCTTTTTATTTTTAATTATTACTTGTGAACTAATAATGCCTAATGGTGTTTTAGCATAAGTTGGTACAACAATTTTTTTATTCTTTCCATCCTTCATAAAATAAGCTGAGTGCCAATCTGGATAAGAAATATATAAAACCTTAGTAGTATCCCCTATAAGTAAATTTACCTCTTGTGGCAAAATCACAACACTATCATTTTCTTCCAGTAGATTTATAGCGAAATCCAAAGTTTCTATTTGTTCTTTGCTCAATTGAGCCAACGAATCACCTTCAAATAGATTCACTATTTGAAGGTTCTCGCTTGCCGATAATCCCAACCAACATATCAAAGCTGACAATATGGTTAATAATCTATTCTTAATCATAGCTTTAAGTTTTAAAATCCGACTTAAAAGTAATAACTATTTATTGATTTTGCAATAGAAATTTTACTTTTATATAAAAACACCTTCTATTACAAAATTTTCATATTCATTAAAGTAATTTTCATGAACAGCATACAGATTTCCATTTTCATGATCGGCATATATTATATCTCCGTCATATTGTATCCCCACCACTGTTACATATTTATTATTATACCACACTAACACAGGCGTTCCATATCTTATCACATATTTTATATTAAATGGAACTGAAACCATAAAATAATCCACTAAGAAATCACAGTTTATATCCAACTGAAGAGGATCTTGTGGTGTTACGTTATTTATTTCAGCATAGCATGCATATAATTCACTTTGTGTAGATGTAGATCCATGAACCATACAAGCCGTTTCCAATGCAGCAAAAATACTACATGTACTATTCACCACACATCCCTCCATATTACTCAATACCAAAAAATCACTACTATGAGGAGTGTATAATATAGGCGTCATATTTGTTTCGCAAATACATTGATTTTGTTTGCAATTATTGCATTGTTCAGATGCAGAAGTGTTACATGTGCATTTATCATTTTTACAAACAGGGCATTTGTTATCTGGCTCCATACCACACTCATGTCCATCAGCTAATTCTTTACTTGTTAGAGTTTTTCCGCAAAACAAACAAACCTCATATTTATCACATATACAAGGATTTTGACGACAAGTTATACACTTATCTTTACAATGGCAACTTTCTCTATATCCACCACACTCTTGGCATATTTCTTCTAAAATAATGCAATTACACTTTCCTTCAAGTTTATAACAATAAGGACAATGTTTTTCCTCGCTACGAGTGCTATAAGTTGTGCTTCGTGATTGGTTTGCATTCTGCAAATTGAAATTAATAGACAATCCTTCGTGTGAATGGTTATGATTGTGATTTTCGGTGCAATTATGGTCGTGACACTCCTCTGCGGCAGGAGCAAAATAGTGACCTAACACACCTTCGTTATACAAAAATCCCCACATCATTTCTCCATTCAATCGTGACGACACGATAAGGCCAGTAAACTCTACTTCCGATGGATCGTATCCCATTTCACTCTCAATATTGGTAAAAGCTGAAGCATAGTTGCTTTCTGGCATATACGATAGCACATATATTCCATTATCACCCTCATTTGGCTTAACTATCATTCGAGAAAACACCTTTGCAAATTGATAAGTGGTTTCGTCACCATCTTTTATAGATAAGGTAGAGCGAATATCTTCGTCGCATTTCAGTGGTACTATCACCACAGTTTGCCCGCCTTGATCGTAAGTGAAAGATTCTTCCCATTGTGGTTGTAAATCGGCAATATAAGACATAGAACTACGAGAAGCCGGTGCTTTATCGGCCTTAGGATTAGGCATACTCACCGCACTACCTTGATTTTGGAATATTTGCTTTGCTAATTGCACATAGCCGTTATCGGCTTTCATAGAATCTCCGAAACCTAAATCTTCAGAGCAAGAAATCATCAAAAATGATGCCACTGCTATAATACATAATAGCAGATTAAATGTTTTAGTTTTCATTGTTTGTGTTAATATTTATGTTGTTAATTAATTTTGTTTCTATTTAATTTCTTCTTCTTTTAAATATCCTTCATATACTACACCATCGGCAGTTTCAAGGATGATAAGATTGCATTCCTTGTCGCAAAACACTCTATTAAGATCAAAACTTAAATGATTTACACTATGCACAGATTCTCCATCGGTGTAATACACAGTCAGCACCCCTGCACTATGCATATACACTTCTACTTCGTATGATTCTGTATCATACCAAACCTCAGGAGCCATCACAAGCTCACGCTTAATAGGAAGATCTCTACGTTGCAATCGTATTTTTTTCTTTTCCCCTGCATAAGCACATACTATATTAAGCAGGAATACGAAACAAAAGGAAATTAATAATTTAGTTTTCATTTTATCAAGT
>JAZORR010000050.1:0-227135 GCA_045656705.1 Muribaculaceae bacterium
TTCGGCTTCTCAAGCCGTTTCTAACGACGTTGTGCGAGTCACAAAAAAAGCATTTTTTTTACCATATCAATGAAAATCTACACAAAGATATGAATTTCAATTAATTACAGCGTTTTTATCCTACTTTTTGTCCACCTTGCCTTTATTTAGGAAGCTAAATAAAACTATTATTCCATTTCTAATATGGTTACAAAAAAGGTGTGAGCAAACTACCCACACCCTCATATTTAAAGAAAATTCTATCCTTAAATTATTCAGCTACTTCTTCAGCAACAACTTCGAAAGGAATTTCAACAGAAACTTCCTTGTGAAGCTTAACAACTGCTACATAAGAACCAACTTCCTTGATAGTTTCCTTAACTACGATAATCTTACGATTAACTTCGTGACCAAGCTTAGCAAGTTCTTCTGCAACTTGTGCATTACCAACAGAACCGTAGATAACACCTGTTGCACTTGTCTTAGCAGAGATTGTAAGAGCTACACCTTCAAGAGTAGCAGCCTTAGCTTCAGCATCAGCTTTAATCTTAGCAATCTTATGAGCACGTTGCTTAAGAGTTTCAGCAAGTTGCTTCAATGCGCTTTCTGATGCAATAACAGCCTTACCTTGTGGGATAAGGTAGTTGCGACCATAACCGCTCTTTACTTCTACTACATCGTCCTTGTATCCAAGGTTAGCGATATCTTCTTTCAATATAATCTTCATAAATCTAATCCTCCTTTAAAATTATTTCATCAAATCAGTTACATAAGGAAGAAGAGCAAGGTGACGAGCACGCTTTACAGCTTGAGCCACTCTTCTTTGGAACTTAAGTGAAGTACCTGTGATGCGACGAGGAAGGATTTTACCTTGTTCGTTCAAGAACTTCTTCAAGAATTCAGGATCCTTGTAGTCGATGTACTTAATACCACTTCTCTTGAAACGGCAATACTTTTTCTTCTTTACATCCACTGAAAGTGGAGTAAGGTATCTGATTTCTGATTGAGCTTGTGCCATATTACTTTTCCTCCTTTACTTCTTCATTGTTAGTACTCTTTGCACCCTTAAGACTTCTTCTCTTAGCAGCATATTCTGCAGCATACTTATCAAGGAAGAATGTCAAGAAACGGATAACTTTTTCGTCACGACGGAAAGCTGTTTCAAGCTTCTTGATTAGAGTTGGCTCAGCGTCAAACTCAATTAGGTTGTAAAAACCAGTAGATTTCTTTTGAATTGGGTAAGCAAGTTTGCGAAGGCCCCAATTTTCAACATTCACGATTTGAGCACCATTTTGGCTTAGGAATGTTGTGAATTTTTCTACCGCTTCCTTCATCTGAACATCAGACAAAACGGGAGTTAAAATGAAAACGGTTTCGTAATGATTCATAACTTTTTGATTATTAATTAATTATACTTTTACTCAATTTTGAGCACTGCAAAGTTACGAATAATTTCTGATTTACACAACATTAAGTCATATAATAGCATAAAAAAATGTATTAACTTTTTATCCTCAGTTTAAGCCAATTTAGAAATGAGTTTGTAACTTTGCGAAAAATTTGAACGATATATGAGAACATTTTTTACAATAGTAATATTAATATTAGGAATTCAAATATCATTTCCAAGAGAATGGGGTGTAGATATACTTGGGAATAACTATTATAGTAGTAAAATACTTTTACAAGATGACTATTCCGGTAAAGTAATTGCCACATTAATTAAGAAAACACCTATAAAGGAGGAATATGATAATATTCTATATATACACGGGTTCAATGATTATTTCTTTCAAACCGAAATGGGCGACAATTTCACAAAAGCCGGCTACAATTTTTATGCAATAGATTTAAGAAAATACGGAAGAAGTATATTAAACGAACAAAAAACATTTGAGGTTAAAGATCTAAAAGAATATTTTGCTGAAATAGATTCAGCGATACAAATAATAAATGAAACGAATAATAAGAAAATCATATTAATGGGACACTCCACTGGTGGTCTTATTGCTTCATATTATCTAATGCAATCAAATAACAATGATAAAATTGACGCATTAATACTAAATAGTCCTTTTTTAGATTTCAACTTATCGGATTTTGAAGAAAAATATCTTTTGCCATTTATTTCTACGATTAACGATTTTATCCCTAATATCAGTATAAAACAAAACAGCAACGACGCATATGCTCAAAGTTTATTAGAAACGCACCATGGAGAATGGAGTTATAATACAAATTGGAAAATGCCATTTTCACCCGATGTTTCTACCAACTGGATAAGTGCAATATATCGAGCACAATCTGAATTAAAAAATAAAGCATATTTTGACATACCTATATTATTATTGCGTTCAGATAATTCTGTATATGGAAGCGAATGGACTGAAGCTTTCAATAGGGGAGATGCTGTACTTGATGTAAATGATATTTCTTATTATGGAAAAAAACTTGGTCCAAAAGTTCAAGAGGTAGTAATAAAAGATGGCTTGCACGATATATTCTTATCACGCAAGCCATTAAGAGAAGCCGTTTACAAATATCTATTTGATTGGCTTAAAACAAATTTAAATACTTGTCAGTAACTAAAATTTAATTAATAGTTACCTTAGTCACTTTATTTCCTTGGTATTTTATAAAGACACCATTCTGAGGATTCTCCACTTTATTGCCTTGGAGATTGTAATAAATAGGGGAGATGTCTTCATCATTGCTAATATCATTCACTCCAGAAACATTTACACCAGTAAACTTTTTAAAATTCTTCCAACCTGTAGCTTTTTTATAGTCATCCACAGAATTAGTAGGCACATTTAGATTTCCATAGTTATAAGTATAATCATTAAAAATAACATCTGTGGCCATAGGAGGAATTTGTGATAACGATGTTACCAAATTAGCACTTGAACAATTTCTGAAAGCATATTTTCCGATTTCTTCTACAGATTTTCCTATTTTAATCGAACTAACATTGTAACAATGTTGAAATGCTCTTTCTCCAATCTTAACAACATTATCAGGAATTTCAATTTTACTCAAATTTGAACCATTAAAAGCTTGAGCCCCAATTTCAACCACTGAATTAGGAATTTGCACTTCAGTTAAATTCTGACAATAATATAACAATCCAAATGGAATATTTTTAACATTTTCACCAAAAACTACATTTTCCAAAGCATTACAAAATGCAAATATTGGAGACTCATTATTTCCTTCCATATTACAAAACTCAGCATTGTAATACAAAGATTTAAGTGAATCACATGATGAGAATGCGCCATCACCCATAAATGTTACATTTTCTGGTATCATAACAGTTTCTAATGCAGTAGTAGAAAAGGCATAATTTCCTATTGATTTCACGGAATTAGACATACTAACTTTCTTTAACGAAGAACAATTATCAAACAGATTATTTGGGATTATAGTAACATTATCACCAATGACAACTTCTTCTAATGCAGTACATGCCCAAAATACATTACAAATTTCATTAGGTGCTGCTATCGTTTCTATATTACAATTTTCTGCATTAAAATATACTTTCTTTAAATTCTCGCAGAAATTTATAGAAAAACCTCCAATTGAATCTATATTTTCAGGTATTGTAAGCTCTGTTAGATTATCACAATCATAAAGAAAGTAACTTGGCAGTTTTTCTACATCCTCTCCGATAACAAGATTTGTTAATAATTCGAATGACATCTCATCTTCAAAATCGCAATTTTTAGCATTATAGTATAATGTTGTTAGATTTTCACTTCCAAATGCTAATCTTGCAATGTTACTCACATTTTTAGGTATAGTAAGATCTGTAATCGCAATACCAAATAGAGCATATTGACCTATCTCTTTCACAGAATCAGATAATTTAACTGAAGTGATATTATTACAATTCAAAAATAAAGATTCTGGGATTTTAACAACATTACCGCCAAATTCCACACTATTAATTGAAGACTTATAGAATGATTGATTCGTGGTACAGTCCTTTGCATCATAATATACAGATTTTAAATTATCGCAATAACCAAAAGCATATTGACCTATTTTTTCTACAGAAGTAGGAATTGTAATTTCTGTAAGTCCAGAATATTGAAACGCATAATTCCCAATTTCTACCACGGTGTTAGGAATTTCAATTTTTTTAACTCCTTCACATCTACGTAATAGTCCATCCGGTATTTTCTTTACATTCAAACCAAAATTCACATCACTCAATGCATCACAACCACTAAAAACACTACTTCCTAAAACACAATTTTCAGCATTAAAGTTAAGAGTTTTAAGTTTTTCACATGAATTAAAAGCATAGTCATTAATTGTAGTTACAGAATTAGGTATAGTAATTTCACTAATACTAGAATTCATAAATGAGTTAGTTCCAATCTCTGTAATATTATTAGGTAAATCTATTTTTTTTATTCCTGTACAATGACTAAACAATTTATTCGGAACTTTTGTAACATCCTCTCCAAAAATTACTTCAGTCAATGAACTACAATTCTTAAATATTTGCGTACCTGTTGTACAATTACCTGCATTAAAATATAATGTTTTAAGATTTGAGCATCCATTAAAAGCACGATTACCTATATGTGTAACAGTGTTTGGTATAACAACTTTCTGTAATTTATTACAATTAGCAAAAGCCTCTTCTTCAAGAGTTGTAATATTTTCAGATAATTCTAAAGTGAAATTCACGTCTAAAGTGCTGAAAGCTTTTGGTGCAATTTTTTTCACCCATTCTGGTAAATGAATTTCCCCATTTTCAATTCTTAGTCCTATAAAATCATGAAACATATTACATGATGTGGAAGCATCAATCCAACCATATAAATCTTCACAAAGATAGTGCTTCTTTCCAGCAGGGTATGTTTGAAAGCTTGATTTTAGTTCAACACATCCTTTATTTTTTGGAAGCCAAGCAATTTCTTGCAAATCCTCACACCTAAGTTCACATTTAGTAACATTATCTGCATCTTCACTTATAATCATCCAACCTATATATTTTACCGACTTAGGGAATACTATACTCTCTATTTTCCGACAACCATACAACAATCCATTTGGTATACGTTCAACGTCTTCACCAAAAACAATACTTTTAAGTGAAAAAGGGAAAGGCGTGGTGTATCCATGATATCCACCACCTAACAAACTAGATTGATGTATAGAAAAATATACATTTTCACAATTGATAGCATTAAAATTCACTCGTTCCAATTTACTATATACAGTTGTAATCGCTGTATCTCGAGATGTACTATCTTGAGGTTCAATATCTTCCGTATCATCATCATTTCCAGATTTTATACCAGGACCTCCCCAAGTCTTATGAACTCTTCCATAAAAACCTGAAATAGTTTTAGTATATTTAGGTATAGTAATTTCGGTTACATTAGGAGAGTTTCTAAATCCACTAACCTTTGTAACCTTATAATCAATACTATTCCACCTAACTATGTCAGGTATAATAATAGTTCCAGAATATTCTTTTTCACCTTCTGAAGTTGAAACTGTAGAGTCTGAAGTTATCTTATAATAGATACCATTAGACACAAAATCATAACCAAGTTCATAAGGGTCTAAACTACCAGTAGTTGTAGTCCCTGTGACATCAGCATAACTAATAGAAGGTAATAAAATAAGAATAACAATTGCTATTTTTGAAAGTAAAATAAAACTTTTCATAATTATAATTATTTATTAAAAATCTTTGTTTGTTCAATTTGTTTTTGAGCTAATTGAAGTTTTTGTTCAAGAAACATTTTTTTCTTAATCGCAGATTTACCTTGTTTTTTACAATTAGCATATCTATAAGTTTCGACTAAAGCCTTTTGCATTTTAGAGTCAAATTTCGTTGAATACTGCTTTTTACCACAAAAAACAAGTTTTATATTTGCATTTGGATTATCTAATGCAAACTGACCTAATGTATCACATTGAGCATTTGTAAAAGTGATACTTTCATATGCAACACCATCACTCTTATATCGATAGTTTTGCGCACCATCATAAGCTACACTTGAAGTAGTTACCGACCCATTACTTGATGATAATTTCACCGAAGTGTGCTTAATATCTTGTCCCTTTAAGAATGAAACCACAAAAAATGCATCATCTTCATCAATTCGAGGCTCAATGGTAGAACGATTATCGTCACCAGTTTTATTGGCAATATCATTATAGATATAGTATCCTTCAACCATATCCTTTAGTTTGATATACTTGAATTTGCCTGATAATTGTTGCACTTCCGATTCAAGAACCGATAACAAACTATCATTTTGCTCCATTTCTTTCTTAATAATTCCTTCTTGATTCAGAGTGCGTAAATGCAAACCTTTCTTTAAAAGATCAATATCATCGGTATAATTCTTTTTCAAAGAATCGAGTAGGGTGATGGATTGCTCATAAGCTCCACTTACATATAAGTCCTTTGCTTGATTATATAATGACAAAGCTTCATTTGTACCCGAATTACCACAAGAACAGAACATCGCCAATGCAAGAATTGACGAGCTAAGTAGTATTTTTTTAATTTGAACTGCGTTGTACATCTTTTACACCTTTTATATTTCTTATTTTCTTTATTAACTCATTTAATATTGTTATGTTAGCTACACCTACCACCAAATAACCTTGAAATAGTCCATCATTTGAATCAATTGATATATTTCTGAGTGTAGTATCCTTCTCTTTAGTAATAAGAGAAGTGATATTCGTAACTATACCAATGTCATCATTACCTACAATTCTCAATGTTGCTGCAAATTGAGATCCAAGTTTTCCGGACCAAGTAGCTTGTATTTCACGATTTGGATCCTTACGTAACAGATGCTTTAAATTATTACAATTAGAACGATGCACTTTAATTGAACCTGTGCTTGAAATATATCCGGTAACTTCATCGCCAAAGATAGGATTACAACACTTACATAAAGCGTAATTTATACCCTTCATATTTTCACCTATCACTAACACATCGTTAGATGTACTTTCTTTCTTTTCTGCAACTGATTGTAATACAAAATTGGCTGCAGTTTCGTGGGTAACTATTTCTTTATCCTTATTATCAATATCGATATATGTATCTATAACATCGTTTACACTAAGTGATTCGTCGGAAATAGCCACATAGAAATCGGTAACAGTCTTATATCCGAGTTTCTTGATAGTGCGCATAAGAAGCGACTCTTCTTCTTCTATTTTACGATTTTTAAAGCGTCGTTGCAATAATTCCTTACCAAACTCAGCAGTCTTTGCGTTCATTTCATTGATAGACTGCTTGATTTTATTTCTCGCCTTAGATGTAACCACAAAATTCAACCAATCCATCTTAGGCGACTGATTAGAAGCAGTTAGAATCTCAATTGTATCGCCACTCTTGAGTTTATAATTGATTTTTTGATTTTTACCATTTACCTTACCCCCGATACAAGAGCAGCCTAAACGCGAGTGTATATGGAAAGCAAAATCGAGAAGAGAAGCACCTTGTGGCAATTTGTACAAATCACCCTTAGGAGTAAAGACAAACACCTCTTTATCGTAGATATCCATTTTCACACCCTTCATTAGAGACGTTGCACCTTCCTTTCCAGATTCCAGAAGATCTCGCACATTATTCATCCATTCATCAAGATTGGATTCACTCTTAATCCCTTTATATTTCCAGTGTGCTGCAAGACCACGCTCAGCAATCTCATCCATACGCTTAGTGCGGATTTGTACTTCTACCCATTGATTATTTGGTCCGTACACTGTAATATGAAGAGATTCATATCCATTTGATTTTGGAATTGTGAGCCAATCCTTCATTCTTGCAGGGTTAGCTTTGAACATATCTGTGACAATAGAATATGCAATCCAGCATTTAGCCTTTTCCAATTCTTTGTCGGTATCAATAATAATACGAATAGCAAAGAGATCATAAATATCATCTAAATCGGCATTTTGCTTTACCATCTTGTTATAGATGGAATTTATTGATTTTGTGCGTCCCTTAATTTCAAAATTAAGTCCTGCTTTTAAGAGTGCATCTTTAACCGGTGCTATAAAATTGGCTATATATTCTTCACGCTTAATTTTGGTTTTATTTAACTTATGAGCAATTTGAGTAAATACATCTCTATGAAGATATTTAAGCGACATATCTTCAAGTTCTGATTTAATCTTATACAAACCCAATCTATGTGCCAATGGAGCATAAAGATACTTTGCTTCGTTAGCAATAGTGGCAACGAAACGCTCATCAGGGTGATGATTTATCATTCTCATCAAACTCAAGCGATCGACAATCATGATTATTATAACTCGAATATCTTCGGCAAATGACAAAAGCAATTTATGATAATTCTCACTCTCTATTAAAGAACGAGTTTTATATAATTTTGACACTTGTAGAAGTCCTTTTACAAGTCTCGCTATATCATCTCCAAATTGAGATTGAATTTCATATTCAGAAATCACCTCATTACGACAAAGATTATATAGCAAAATAGCAATAATCATATTGCGGTCGACTCCAAAAGACTCTATCAAAGTATTTGCTGTGCTCAAATGTCTCAGAGCCGGATTAATTCCATACTTATCACGGATATAATGATTTTCAGATATACCTTTATTTATAATCTCAGTTACTTTTGCTATATCTTTATCATCAATTACGCCGTAAACAGCCTTACGGAGAGTCTTATATAAACAAACTATCTGTTTGCGTTCATCTTCAGTGTAATATTGTGTGTTCATAATCATTAATGATATATATTTTCTCCAAAATTAATATAACCTTAACATAAATGCAAATTGTAGGGTTAAAATTTGCAACTATTATTATTTTAGAGTAACTTTGGATATTATTCAAAACTTAACAACTAATACAATATATAAATATGCTTAACTCAGAAGACTTAAAACTTTTACAAGTAAAAGGCATTTCAGAAGAAACACTTCAAGAACAACTTAACGCATTTAAGTCAGGATTCCCATTCCTAAAGATAGATGCAAGTGCTTCAGTAGGAAATGGTATTGTAAAATTCAGTGAAGAAGAAACAAACGAATGCTCTGCCGAATGGGATAGTTTCTTAGCAAATGGTGGGGTAGTAGAAAAATTTGTACCAGCGTCGGGTGCTGCGAGCCGTATGTTCAAAAATATGTTTGAATTTATGAATGGCGAAAACGAAGTACCAGCTACAGATTTTGAAAAGAAATTCTTTGCTGAAATTGAAAAATTTGCATTCTATGATGCTCTAAATGAAGCTTGCGTTAAAAATCACGCAAAAGACATTAAGACGTTAATGGCTGACGGCAAATACAAAGCCATAGTGGAATGTATGCTAAAGGAATGTGGTTTGAATTACGGCTTCCTACCAAAAGCATTGCTGCAATTCCACCGAGTAGAAAACGAAGTGCATACACCACTTGAAGAACATCTTGAAGAAGGTGCACAATATGCTACCGATAAAGATAACAATGTGAATATACATTTCACTGTATCACCAGAACATAAACCTGAATTCATCAAATTAATTGAAGCAAAGGTACCTACATTTGCTGAGAAATGGGGAGTTAAATACAATGTATCAATGTCGGAACAAAAATCGTCTACTGATACTGTAGCTGTAGATATGGAAAACAACCCATATCGCGAAGATGGTAAACTTTTATTCCGTCCTGCTGGTCATGGGGCATTACTTGAAAATCTAAACGATATTGATGCCGATGTTGTATTTGTAAAAAATATTGACAATGTGGTACCAAGTAGTTTGAGAGCAGAAACTATTAAGTTTAAGAAAGTAATTGGAGGCTACCTTGTAAAAATCCAAAAACAAATCAAGGCATATCTTGAAAAACTTGAAGGTGGTAATTACACAATGGACGATGTGCGAGAAATGGTTAAATTCTTGCATGACACACTTTGCGTAAGACATGAAGATACAAAACACTTCGAAGACTGTAAACTTGTACTATATGTTAAGAATAAACTAAACCGACCTATCAGAGTGTGTGGTATGGTTAAGAATGATGGCGAACCTGGTGGTGGTCCTTACATTGCTTATAATCAAGATGGTTCTTGTTCACCACAAATCCTTGAATCAGCACAATTTGATATGAGTAAACCTGAATCGGCTGAACTAATCAAGAGTGGCACTCACTTCAATCCAGTAGATTTGGTATGTTACATTAAAGACTATAAAGGCAATAAATTTAATCTAAAGGAATATGTAGACAAACAAACTGGCCTGATTTCAGAAAAGTCAAAGTCTGGTACTACTATCAAAGCTCTTGAACTACCAGGTTTGTGGAATGGATCTATGAGCGATTGGAATACAATTTTTGTTGATGTACCTCTTGCTACATTCAATCCAGTGAAAACTGTAAACGATCTGCTTCGTGTTCAACATCAAGGTTGATATTTCGATATATATATATATACAATTCTATTATTGCTCTCATTATATATGGGGGCAATAATATTTTAATAATAAATATAAAATGAGAACAATACTTTTAAGCATTCTAATCATGTTTTGTGGCATTGCTAGTGCTACATCACCAAATGTGAAAGAAATTAATCAAGAACAATTCAAAAATCTTGTAGGTAATTATGAGGGAGGATTCTCAAATTTTAAATGTATAGCTAAAAAACCTGTTGTTGTAGATATCTATGCTACATGGTGTGGACCTTGCAAAAAACTCACACCTATATTAGAAGAATTAGCATTAGAATACAAAGATAGGGTAGACGTATATAAAATAGATTTGGACAAAAATAGGGCATTAGGAGATGCTTTTGGAGTACAATCCATACCGATGGTAATATTCTTACCATTAGATAGTAAGCCTCAATATATCATGGGATTATATCCTAAGAAAGAACTTAAAGATGTGTTTGAATATATGTTTTTCAAAAGCAAAAGATAATATTCTCTTATAATGAATAAGGTTGCAATTTTTTTGAAATTGCAACCTTATTTTATTTAGAAGTTATTTATTCTTATTCTTCAACAGCAGCTTGAGCAGCAGCAAGGCGTGCGATAGGCACACGGAATGGAGAACAAGATACATAGTTCATACCAAGCTTAGCGCAGAACTTAACAGAAGATGGTTCACCACCGTGTTCACCACAGATACCAACCTTCAATTCTGGCTTAGTTGAACGACCCTTTTCAGTACCCATCTTAACAAGTTGACCTACACCTTCTTGGTCAAGTACTTCGAATGGATCTGTCTTGATAAGACCCTTTTCCTTGTAAACCTTCAAGAACTTAGGAGCATCGTCACGAGAGTAACCGAATGTCATTTGTGTCAAGTCGTTAGTACCGAATGAGAAGAAGTCAGCCACAGTTGCAATTTGATCTGCAGTCAAAGCAGCACGAGGTACTTCAATCATTGTACCAATCTTGTAAGCTACAGTTTCACCTCTTTCAGCGAATACCTTTTGTGCAGTTTCGTGAATGATGTTAGCTTGCATTTGAAGTTCCTTAAGAACACCTACAAGTGGAATCATGATTTCTGGATGAACATCGATACCCTTAGCCTTAACATTAAGAGCAGCTTCAAGGATAGCACGAGCTTGCATTTCTGTGATTTCTGGGTAAGTGTTACCAAGACGACAACCACGGTGACCAAGCATTGGGTTGAATTCTTCAAGTGAGTCAACGATAGCCTTAACTTCTTCAAGAGTCATACCCATTTCTTCAGCCAATTCCTTTTGAGTAGCTGTTTGATGAGGTACGAATTCATGCAAAGGTGGGTCAAGTAGACGGATTGTTACACCAAGACCGTCCATCGCTTCAAAGATACCTTCGAAGTCACCACGTTGCATAGGAAGAAGCTTAGCAAGAGCTATGCGACGACCTTCTTCATCGCGAGCGATAATCATTTCGCGCATAGCCTTGATACGATCACCTTCGAAGAACATGTGTTCTGTACGGCAAAGACCAATACCCTTAGCACCAAACTTACGAGCAACCAAAGCATCACGTGGAGAGTCAGCATTAGTGCGAACATCTACCTTTGTATATTTTTCAGCAAGGTTCATGATTGCAGCAAAGTCACCATCAAGTTCAGCGTCAACTGTTGATACCAAGCCATCATATACATCACCTGTACTACCGTTCAATGAGATCCAGTCACCTTCTTTGTAAACCTTACCACCCATTTCTACAGTCTTTTCCTTGTAGTCTACCTTGATTTCGCCAGCACCAGATACACAGCACTTACCGATACCACGAGCCACAACAGCAGCGTGAGAAGTCATACCACCGCGTGCAGTCAAGATACCTTGAGCAACTGTCATACCACGAAGGTCTTCTGGAGAAGTTTCGATACGAACCATAATCACTTTCTTCTTGCGTTCTGACCATGCTTCAGCATCATCAGCGAAGAATACGATTTGACCAGTAGCAGCACCTGGAGATGCAGGAAGACCCTTGGCTACAGCCTTAGCGCTTGCCAATGCAGCCTTGTCGAATACTGGGTGAAGAAGTTCATCAAGCTTTTGTGGTTCCATACGCTTAAGAACTGTCTTTTCATCGATAACACCTTCACGAAGTAGATCCATAGCAATCTTAACCATAGCAGCAGCTGTACGCTTACCATTACGAGTTTGAAGTAACCAAAGCTTACCATCTTGGATAGTAAACTCAAGGTCTTGCATATCTTTATAGTGATCTTCAAGTTTTTGTTGAGTTTCGATAAGTTCCTTAGCACATACTGGCATAGATTCTTCAAGAGAAGGATACTTAGCAGCACGTTCTTCTTCAGAAATACCTTGCAACTTAGCCCAACGACGAGAACCTTCAAGAGTGATTTGTTGAGGAGTGCGTACACCAGCTACAACGTCTTCACCTTGAGCATTGATTAGATATTCACCATTGAAAATGTCTTCACCTGTAGCTGCATCACGAGTAAATGCAACACCAGTAGCTGAAGTTTCACCCATATTACCATAAACCATTGCTTGTACATTGACAGCAGTACCCCATTCTTCTGGGATTTGGTTCATACGACGGTAAAGGATAGCACGTTCATTCATCCAGCTATCAAATACTGCACAGATAGCACCCCAAAGTTGTTCCCAAGCACTTTCAGGGAAACCATTACCTGTAGACTTCAATACAGCTTCCTTGAACAACTTAACAAGTTTCTTCAAGTCATCTACATCAAGTTCAGTATCAAGTTTAACACCCTTTTCTTCCTTAACAGCTTCCATGATTTCTTCAAATGGATCGATGTCAGTCTTATTCTTTGGCTTCATACCAAGAACAACGTCACCATACATTTGAACGAAACGGCGGTAGCTATCCCATGCGAAACGAGGATTACCAGACTTGCGAGCAAGAGCTTCAGCAACTGTATCGTTCATACCAAGGTTAAGAACAGTATCCATCATACCTGGCATAGATACACGAGCACCTGAGCGTACAGAAACCAAAAGTGGGTTTTCTGAATCATCAAACTTGCAACCAGTCAATTCTTCAACATGCTTGATTGCGTTTACCACTTCAGGCTCAATCATCTTAACTACTGCAGCCTTACCTTCTTGAGTGTAAGTTGTACATACTTCAGTAGTGATTGTAAAACCTGGAGGCACTGGTACTCCAATAAGATTCATCTCAGCAAGGTTAGCACCTTTACCACCAAGAAGATTTTTCATATCGGCACGACCTTCTGCGTGGCCATTACCGAAAGTATAAACATTCTTCATAAATTTTTAAAAATATGAATTATAATTAAATAATAAATAATATTTATTACAAGTTTACACCTACGATATAAGTAGGCAAAATGTTATTTGCAAAAATAGTAAATAATTTCAAATTATAAAAGAAATAAACGATAGCAATTGACTAATCAAGAAATCTTTTTGTAATTCCTGAATAATTTTCAATACGCCTATCTCTCAAAAATGGCCACCATCTGCGCACTTGCTCCGAACGCTTCATATCAATATCAACAATCGTTTCTACTTCTACATCGCTTGGTGCTTGGTATAAAATTTCACCTTGAGGACCTGCAACAAATGAAAATCCCCAGAATTGAATACCATTAGTTTGCTTTGATGGATCTGGTTCGTGACCTACGCGATTCACAGTAACCACAGGTAAGCCGTTTGCCACAGCATGTCCGCGTTGTACAGTTTGCCAAGCATTTTGTTGGCGTTGTTTCTCTGCATCAGTATCACTACTTTCCCAACCAATAGCAGTAGGGTAGATGAGCATATCAGCACCCCTCAAAGCCATAAGTCTTGCAGCTTCGGGATACCATTGATCCCAACATACGAGTACACCCAATTTTCCTACTGAGGTTTGAATAGGTTCAAAGCCCATGTCTCCAGGTGTAAAATAGAATTTCTCATAATATGCAGGATCGTCTGGAATGTGCATCTTGCGATATTTACCAGCTACACTTCCATCTCTTTCATATACAACTGCCGTATTATGATACAATCCTGTTGCACGTTTCTCAAATATTGAAGTAACTAACACAACTCCACATTCCTTAGCAACAGTTGCATACTCTTTGCATTCATCTCCATTTAAATCTACAGCTAAATCAAAATTATCAGTTGATTCCACTTGGCAGAAATATAAAGAATCATGTAATTCTTGAAGAACAACTAATTCAGCACCCTTTGAAGCTAAACTTCTAACCTTTTCTATAAGCCTACTTCTATTTGAAATGATATCAGTTGTATTTGATTGTTGTATTATTCCTACTTTTAATACTTTTTCCATATTATTTAAAAACTTTTTCAGGAAATTGCATTGTAATACAATGCAACGAACCATGTTGTTTGATTAATGCATTACAATCCACACCTACAATTTCGTAATTAGCAAAAACTTGCCCAATAACATCTAATGCTATTTTATCATTCTCAGGTTGATTGTAAGTAGGTACCCATACTGTACCATTACCAATCAAATAATTTGCATATGTAGCAGGCAATCTTTCGCCATCTTCATCATATATAGCAGAAGGGAATGGCAATTTATATAGATTAAATGATTGTCCCTTCAAATTTGTAAATGACTTCAATTGCTCTTCCATTTTACGAAGTTCATCGTAATGTTCATCATTTTCATCATCACAACCTGCATATATGATACTATTGTTAGGAGCTATACGCGCAAGCGTATCTATATGGCTATCGGTATCGTCACCTGCAAAAGCGCCATAATCAAGCCATAACACTTTTTTTACACCAAGCACATTGCATAGATAAGAATTAATCTCATCTTTAGTCATATGTGGATTACGAGTAGGTGTAAGTAAACATTGCGATGTCACCAAAAGAGTACCTTCTCCATCAGTTTCGATAGAACCACCTTCTAAGACAAAATCTTGGCAATCCACAACCTTACAATTAAACACTTGAAGATCCCTCATTTTAGAAGTCACTTGATTATCAAGTTCCCATTTAAATTTTCCACCCCAAGCATTAAATTTAAAATCACATAACAAAGTGGATTTACCATCTTCTATAGTGATGGCTCCAAAATCTCTACACCATGTATCATTGGTTTTGATATCAAGAAATATAGCTTCAAATGGATGATTCTCACCTATAATACTTATTACTCTTTCCTTATTTTCAGTAATAATATATAGATTCTCTTTTTGAAGTATTGCGTTAGCTACATTAGCGTAACATTTTTCAACTTCATCAAGCATATAAGCCCAATCTGTATCATTATGTGGCCACGCAATCATTACAGCCGATTGAGGTTCCCATTCGGCAATAAAACGACGTTCATTGTTTTCGATCAATGACATTATTTAATTATATTTAAATTTAATGTTCAAATTTAACATATTTATTTCATATAAACAAGAGAATAGTAAAGAACCAATGCTATAAAAATGTTGTTTCATAATAAAACTAAATTTTTAGATTATGAAAAAGATAATTTTCACACTATTATGTATTCTCGGACTATGTTTAACTTCATGTAGTCCTTTCACATTGGTTAATAGTACAACTTACAACAATTCCGACATCGGAATGTACAAAACATTTCGTATTGTAGCACCTCCGGAAGGTAATCTACCTCCTAATATGGATATGGTAACATATTACAATATAGCAGCTGCTATAAGAGAGCAAATGGTGGATAGGGGATTTACAGAGTCGGAAACTTCTCCATTATTAGTAAATATTGCTCTTACTATTCATAACGAAATCGAAACCGCTCCAGCTATACCACCTGGCTATTATTCTTACAATGGAATGTATCCATATTATATGTATCCTCGTAGTCTGTATTGGCAAAGTTATTATGCTAATGCAAAAGTTATCACAGATATTTATCGAGAAGGTGTACTTACTATGGAGTTAGTAGATACCGATAAAAAAATCGCTTTATACTCTTCATCTGTTTCCACTATTATGCAACCAGGAAATGCTCAATTTAAAAATTTGCAAGAAATTGCAGAAGCAGTGAAAACATTATTCTCAGACTTCCCAGTAAAACTACTTCCCGAATACAATATGGAGAAATAAACTTTATAATATAAACACAAAATATGGAGTAGAATTTCTACTCCATATTTCAATATTTAATCGAATGATTTATTTAATCAACGAATATTTATTAAGCGATGTAAGAAGTGTATTATACTTATACTCCAAATCAAGTAAAGTGTGCTTAGCTTCCAAGAAATATCTCAATTCTAGTAAATAATTCAAGAGTGATAATTCTCCACCATCAAGAGCTTTCTTTAGATACATTTCATTGTTTTCTTCCAACACAGATTTATAATTATAGATTTGTGTTCGCGTTGAAACTATTTGCAAATATTCAGCCTTTAAATCGGCTTCTTTCTTGATTAAAATATCATTTTTAGCCATTTCTGCCACAAGTAGATTGGATTTACTTGCACCCACCTTTTTATTATTAGCAAATATAGGCAATGACATTCCCACTTCAAAACCATTGAACTTAGTACCTAATTCATTTGTATATCTATACCCTAAAGCGAATTCAGGAAACCATCCATTTTTAGCAACACTATAGTCACCCCTAGCTACCTTAACACCTTCAGACTTTGCTATATACTCAGGGTCAAGTGAAGTGATTTGAGACATATAAAACTCTATACTTTCCAAATCTTGAGTTGGATATTCATTAAGACATAAAATATTAGATATTTCATTATCACCATTAATACCACAAAGTGCAGCTTTTACTGATTCCAATTCTGCAACATATACATCTAAATCATTCTTTACATTAAGCAATTCTATTTTTAGCTTATTGATATCAAGGATAGACACCTCACCTTGCTTAGCTGCTTTTTCATATTCAGTGTATAATTGAGAAATATTATCATAAATTTCACCTTGTGTCTCAATCTTCTTATTCAAATTCACTACTTGCATACACAATTGTTTTGCATCGAGCAATATACCAAGTTGCGTATTTAAGTGGTTTGCATATTCAGCACTAATTTTAGAGTCATTCGATTTCGAACGACTAATATAAAGTCCTGGCCAATCAAACTTTTGAGTTATAGCAAATCCATATTTATCACCTTCAACATTAGCCCCTTTGTGATATTCAAATCCCATTTCAGGATTTGACAAATTATTAGTGCTACTAATTTCTTTTTTCGCTCCTAAATATCCTTCATGTGAAATTTTAAGAGCCACATTATTCTTTTTAATGCTATCTATTACTTCGTCTATTGTAATAGCATATGAATTAGCAACAAATAAAATAACTGCTGCTATATATGACATTAATCTTTTCATAGTTTCTCCTCTTTTTTAGTTACTAAATAATATAGTATAGGCACTACAAATACATTTAATATTGTAGAAGATATAAGCCCACCAAGAATAACTATCGCCATAGGACTTTGAATTTCATTACCTGGTTCTGTGCTCTTAATTGCTATCGGAATTAAAGCCAACGCAGTAGTAAGTGCAGTCATTATAATTGGCAACAATCTATCAACACTACCTATATAAATGCGATCAAGAATAGAGTATCCTTCTTCTTTCAAATTGTTATATCTTGACATAAGTAGCATACCATTACGAGTAGTAATACCCAACAATGAAATAAAACCTATAATAGCAGGAATATTCAACACATTAGAGCCCACCTTCAATACCAAAATACCACCTATCAAGGCAAGAGGTATATTTATGAGTACGATAAGAGACTGTTTTACATCCTTAAATTCTTGATACAACAATATAACTACTATAATCAATGCCACAAGTGACATTATAGCAAGAGTTTTAGATGCCTTTGCTTCATTTTCAAACTGTCCACCATATACAATATAATATCCTTCTGGCAATGTAATTTCAGCATCTATCTTCTCCTGAATTTCATTTACAACACCTCTTAAATCTCGATCTGCCACATTACAAGATATAAGGATGCGACGACTTACATTTTCGCGACTGATACTATTAGGACCATCAGCCGATTTTACATCGGCCACAAAAGAGAATGGAATTTTACCCTGATTGCTATCAATCATCAGATTCTTAATCTTCTCCATTGAGTTTCGTTCTGAATCGGCTACTCTTAGTGTTATATCGTAAGGCAAACCATCTTCATACACTTGAGACACAACAATTCCAGCCAAAGTAACATTTACAAAATCAGAGAATTCGCTAATAGTAATACCATATTTAGCAAGCATATCACGCCTTGGACTGATTTGTAATTGTGGACGAGCAACTTGTTGCTCAAGGTTGGCATCTACAACACCTGGAATAGTTGAAATTATCTCCTTGATTTTTGAACCATTATTATATAATTTATTCAAATCAGGACCAAACAATTTAATCGCAATCTGTGATTTCGAGCCACTAAGCATAGCATCAATTCGGTGAGAAATTGGTTGACCTATCTCCACTGTTGCACCTGGTAAAAATGCTAATTTCTCACGCAATTCTTTCAGTACTTCACTTTTAGTGCGATTAGTCAATTCATACGGAGCTTCAATTTCAGATACATTCACGCCAAATGAATGTTCAGCCAATTCCGCACGGCCTGTTTTTCTTGACACACACTTTACTTCTGGAATACTCAATATAATTCGTTCTGCCTCTCTACCGATCTTATCAGATTCTTCAAGTGATATACCTGGCATTAAATTTACATTTACTGTAAACGAACCTTCATTAAACGATGGCAAGAAACTTCTACCTAAAGTAAAAAATAAACCAAATGCTACAATAAAACTTAATCCAACAAAGCCTAACAAATAATACTTATAATTAAAACATTTTACCAATAATGATTTATAAGCACTTTTTAGTTTAGCTGTAACATATGGATCTTTTTCATCTTTATTATCTTTTCCTTTTAAAAGATAGCTACACAATACAGGTGTGAGCGTAAGAGCTACAATAGTAGATGCAACCAAAGACACAATAAATGAAATTCCAAGAGGTATCAATAAACGACCTTCTAATCCACTTAAGAAAAATAGTGGAAGGAAACAAGCCACAATTATTAATGTCGAATTCAAAATAGGCATACGCACTTCAGCCGATGCTGCAAACACCACATCAAGAACGGATTTACGCTGATCAATAGGCAAAGCTCTATTTTCCTTTAAGCGTTTATACACATTTTCCACATCCACAATAGCATCATCTACAAGTGAACCGATAGCAATTGCTATACCACCCAAACTCATTGTATTAATAGTATATCCAAATAAATGTAATACCACTATAGTAACTATCACAGATAGAGGAATAGCTATCAGCGATATAAGGGTAGTGCGTACATTCATCAAGAAGAAGAACAACACAATAACCACAAACAAAGCACCTTCTATCAACGAGCTTTGAATATTAGCTATTGAGCTATCGATAAATGTACTTTGGCGGAAAGTATCAGTAGCAATTACCACATCTTTCGGCATCGATTTTTGCAAATCGTCAAGGCTTGCAAGTATCGCATTGGTCAAGGCTTTTGTATCTGTTTCTGGTTGCTTTGTGATTGTAAGCAACACTGCTGGTTCTGCATTTTTAGAAGCAAGGCCTAACTTTGGTGATTTTGAACCAATTTTCACTTCAGCTACATCTCCCACAAGTACAGTACCATTCTCATCACTTCTGATTACACTACTTGCAATATCTTCAAATCTATTGGTATTAATATCTCCTTTGATAAGATATTCATTACCATATTCATATAGCACACCACCACCTATATTATTATTAATATTGTTGGTTGCTGCTAGCACCTCACTCATTGAAACATTATAGTATTTCATTTTTGCAAGGTCCACAAGTATTTGATATTCTTTAATATCACCACCTATTACTTGTACTTCTGCCACACCACCTTCAGCAAGGATTCTCGGACGAATAATGCGATCGGCAATTGTTCTTAAATCCAACAAACTTGTTTCGGTAGAAGTTAGAGACACAATAAGCATTTCTCCCAAAATAGAAGATTGTGGACCTAACACTGGTGACTTAACTCCATTAGGGAAATTACTTTCTAATGTTGACAATTTCTCAGATACAATTTGTCGAGCGAGATAAATATCAGTACCCCAATCAAATTCTACCCATACCAACGAGAATCCACTTGTCGAAGAAGAACGCACTCGGCGCACATTTGTAGCACCATTTAGCACAGTCTCAATAGGGAAGGTTACAGCCTTTTCCACTTCTTCTGGAGCATAACCTTGTGCCTCAGTCATTACTGTCACAGTAGGCGCATTCAAATCGGGGAAAACATCTACTTCAGTATTATAAGCAACAAGACACCCTCCAACAAATAGAAATATAGTGGCTAAAAGCACCAATATTCTATTGTTCAATGAGAATTTTATAATTTTGTTTAGCATATATTTTACGATTTGAATTAATGTTCATGACTATGACCTGGAGCAGCACCTTCTTGTGAGGCAAGTTTTACAAATACTGCACCTTTAGTTACTACCTCTTCACCTTCGTGTAAACCCGATAGTACCTCTACCATATCACCATTATTTACACCCAATTTCACTTCTTTCTTTGCATACATTTCAGGATGAACCTTCACATAAACAAAATAATAACCTTGCTCTTCGGTAATAGAGCCAATAGGTAAAACGATACAATTTGGTTTAGATTCTCCTACCAAATAAATATCAGCATATGAACCTGGCACGATAGATTCTGTATTGTTAAATTCAAAATTAAGTGGTATATAACCTGGCGTAACAACACTAATATTTTCGTTAGAAACAATTCGACCATTCATTTTAGCCAAATCATAAATTTGATCAGAGTAAGATGTGCGGAAATTTGCCGATTTCACATTTTTGGCAAATGATGCATATCTCACTGGAAGATCAGCTTTTAATATTAGTTTCTTATTTTTAGAAACTTGAGCTATTGCAGTTCCTACCTCCACAAATTCACCATCCCTCTTATACATTTCGGTAAGAGTACCAGAAATATTACTTGTAGCAGCACTTCCAGCACCAACATTATTAACTAAAGCAACTTTCGCTTGTTCATACATTTGCTTTGCTAAATTATAATCTTTCTCAGTAACAATTTTATCGTTATAGAGTGGTGTTATACGATCAAGTTCTCTTTTTGCTGCTTCATAATTAATCTTTGCAACTTCATTAACATCACCGCCAGCAACATCTTGTGATGAAACAAAACCAATAGATGTGCCTACCGACAATTGCTTACCTACGATAGCATTGCCATTCAATTTCAAAACGCCACTCGATTTAGCAACAATAACCGACAAATCACCTTGAGCTGGAACTATTTGACCACTTACTTTAATAATATTATTAAATGGTTGGAAAGTAACCTTCTTTGATTCTACGCCAAAATGTGCAGCTTTATTATCAGTAAAATTAATTTCTTCAGAATGATTATGTACATCGGCAGCATGATTCTCAACTTTTGCCGTAGATTGATGCTTATGAGCGTGCTTATGTCCACTATGATTATGGATATGACCACTGTGATCGTGATTATGTCCACTATGATTATGATTGTGACCATTGTGGTCGTGGCTATGTGCATGATTGTGACTATGACTACTATGGTCATGAGTATTAGTTTCTTGCGTATGCTCATGATTGCCACAAGAGAACAAACAAGTTACTATTACTGCCATAAAAACAGTAAAAAATAATTTATAAGATTTCATATTTATATGATTTTAGAGTGATTAATTCGTTTAATTTATGATATCATTTGTCTTTTACACCAAATATTTTTCACAAATAGGGTGGAGCTCTTAGATGTATTATCCCTTGCCAGAAATTATTGATTGTAATGTTTTCACAATCGCATATGCATTCTATAACTTCATCATACCAATGCTTAAAATCAAATAATGATATTATACATATTAAAATATCATTAGTAACCTTATTTTCTGTTTTTTGAATACTGATTTTAAGCGAACAATTAGCTTCATCTTTATGATGCCCATCATGGCATCCGTGTGAACATTCTTCTTGGGGTACAGTCTTTTCGTTATGATTATGGCTATGTGTGCAATTAGTAATATTACAAGAGTAAATCATCATTCTCCCATCAGTAGAATGATGATGAAATTGAGCAATTGAACAAAATGATACAACAATTGCAATAAAAAGTGATATAATAGTTTCTAACACTCTCATTTATGCAAAAATACATATATTTCTGCTCTTTTGAGAAATATATGTATTAATCTTATATTAAATTAACAAATTACTGTTAGATAGGTCAATTTTCATCATCGAAATCATCGTCAAAATCATCTATATCATCATATCCCATAAAGATGATATCGTTAAATCTCGCTAATTCACGACCTTCTTTCTTAGTAGGGCGACCAAGTCCTTTCTGGCGATCGATAAAACCACTAATTCGCGACATTTCAAGTATATCATATTGCTCTTTTGGAGTAATATTTTTTAGATAATCTGGAACAAATTTAGCTCCAACTCTATTTTCAGTAAGACCTACGACCTCAAAAGAATAGGTAATAGGGGGCTTCTTTACAAGAATCACATCTCCCACTTTCACCCCATGAGAAGGCTTTACATTCATACCTGAAATAGTTACACGCCCCTTCTTACATGCATCAGTTGCTATAGTTCGAGTTTTGAAAACGCGTGTTGCCCAAAGCCATTTATCAACTCTTACTTCACCCTTTGCCATAACCTAATATTACTTATTGCTAAAATTATTCATTGCAAATGTCAATCCAGATAGACAAAATGCTTTAATTGCATCGATAGCAACTTTAGCACGAATAGGTAGTTCCTTAGTTTGATCTTCGGTAAAATTACCTAATACATAGTCTACTTGAGCACCTTTAGGAAAGTCGTTGCCAATACCAAATCTCAAACGTGCATAATTTTGTCCACCCACCATAGCAGCAATATTTTTCAAACCATTATGGCCACCATCACTGCCTTTACCTTTGATTCTTATGGCTCCAAAAGGTAGGGCTAAATCATCTACAATAACAAGAACATTCTCTAATGGAATATTTTCTTTGTTCATCCAATAACGCACGGCTTCACCACTCAAATTCATATATGTAGATGGTTTTAAAAGCACAAGAATTTTATTCTTCACTCTTACTTGAGCCACATCTCCATATCTTTGAGTAGAGAAAACAATATTGGATGCCTCAGCAAAGGCATCCAATACTTTAAATCCAATGTTGTGTCGAGTATTTTGGTATTCAGCTCCAATATTACCCAATCCAACAATCAAATACTTCATTCGTTAATTACTTTTTAGCATTTGCTTGAGCTTGTGCACCACGAGCAGCACGAGTCAATTGAACTGCACATACTACTGCGTTCTTAGCATTCATCAATTCAAGACCTTCATAGTGCAAATCACCAATCTTAAGAGTCTTACCAAGTTCAAGGTTGTCTACATTTACAACGATACGTTCTGGCATATCAGCGTAAAGAGCTTTAACCTTAATCTTCTTCATTGACAAAGTCAACTTACCACCGGCCTTAACACCAGCTGCGTGACCTTCAATCTTAACTGGAACTTCCATTACTACTGGCTTGTTTTCATATACTTCCAAAAGGTCGATGTGAAGAACTTCGTCAGTTACTGGGTGGAATTGTAGATCCTTAAGAACAGCCTTCTTATTTTTGCCATTGATTGTTAGATCAATAACGAAGATGTCTGGAGTGTAAATCAACTTACGTACATCAGCCAACTTTACTACCAAGTCAGATGCGAAAATAGCCTTATCGTTTTCAGCTCTCTTGTTACCAGGAAGAGTTACCAATTTAGTACCTTCTTCAAGAGTTCCGTTATAAGGAAGTTCTACTACTTCACCACCATTAAGAACTACTGGTACAAGACCTTCTTTACGCAAAGCTTTTGTTGCTTTTTTACCAAGAGCCAATCTTGGTTCTGCTGTCAATTCAAATGTTTTCATTTTTTGTTTTTTTGTTTGTGTTACTCAAAATTAAGTTGCTCCTAATTTCCCATCACACGGTATTCTTAAAAAGCGGTGCAAAATTACAAAAAAACTTCCACATACACAAGCATTTAATATATAAAATTGCGTTTCACAAATCAATTAACGCTTCATTTATCTTCCACAAATCATTTTAAACTTGCAGTATGTACAATTATCTACGTGCTTGGTTTGAGTAAAAGGAATACTCAAATCAAATATCTCTTCGATTTTATTTCTAAATGCATTTGCAAACGATTCATATACATTCCTATAGTTATCCACTTTTATACCGTCTATTGATATTTGAGGTTTAGACATATCTTTTACTGTATATACTAATGGTTGAATTTTTTCATACTTTCCATCATTACGATAATTAAAATACGCACAATATAGCATCAACTGCATCAGCACCTTATTGTTCTGAGTGTTATCAATAGAAAATATTTCCGATAGCTTACCACTCTTTACATCACCTCCTGTTTTATAATCTATGATACGAACATAGTCCTTACCTTCAGCATCTTTTACAATATCTACACGATCGATAAACTGCTTGAAATTAATTTCAAATTCGCTCCAAAAACTTGATTCCTCTGTTTCTCCTTGCAGATAAATAAATTCAGGATTATTTTGCTTATCGAATTTCAAAATCTCTTTAATGTAATATTTTATTACATCGTATATCATAAATCCAATTCCATCAAGCTCTTTTGCTTCTTCGCCCACTTTAAGTTTGTTATATTTTAAATTCACCACACGAGTAATGGTATCATCTAATTTGGTAGAATTTAACAAATTAGAAATATAACTTTCTGTGATTTTATGCGCATCTACATCATTATACTTACATTTTGGAGCTGATTTATATAATCGCCTCATTATTTCGTGAATAATATTACCAAATGTACCATAATCAATAAATGGCACATCTTCTTCTATAGCAGGCAAACATGCTACACGCTCAAAGTAAAATTGAAGTGGACATTTAATGTACGTTGAAATAGCACTTGCCGATAAGAATTTTTTACATTCAACCTTACGATATTCTTGAAGTAATTCCTTTATTTCATCCTTACGTACTTCAATAGGTTGTTCCTTTGCAATTGATATATCAAACGAGACGAAATCAATTTTTGCTTTATCTTTAGCATATATTTGACATAATTGCTGAACAAAGCGAGAAGGATCCCCTGAACCTTTTGCATTTGAACGCGCATCGTAAAGCAAATATACATTTTCTGCACGACTTATCATTCTATAAAAATAATACGCATACATTGACTCCTGATGCTCTATAGTTGACATTTGATAGTATGTTCTAATAGAGTGGGGGATAAAACTTCTCGAAAAGTGTTTTTTAGGAAACACCTTCTCATTCATAGATAATATTATAATATTTCTAAAATCTAAGCATCTGGTTTCAAGCACACCCATTATCTGCAAACCCTCCAATGGTTCACCTTCCATCGTTATAGTCAGCCCCGACACAAATCTATCAAGCAAATAAAAGAAAGTACTATCACTATATTCTATATTATAATTACCTATAATATCTAATAACAACTCAAATTGTTCATTGTATTTCTGAGCACAAGTTTTTTCTACCTCGCCATTATTAGAGTCTTTAAATGTAGAAATAACTTCGTTGACAATAAATTTCATAATTGTGCTCATATATTTCTTCAATCCCTCAACTGTTTTTTCCTCAATAGGAGAAAATAACAATTTAAAGGCATCACACTCATTGAGCAATAATGATGATTTTATATATGATGACTTTTCTTTAGAAACTACAGCTAATAAATTTATTGATTCCTTTTGAGTTTTCACTTTCATAAATGGATGAGAAAGCAATTCTTTTACATCTTCATGATAGTAGCACCATTCTCCTGAAATTTTTCTTGCTTGGCGATGCAATTTAGCTATCAACGACAAAATAGTAGAAGTTAACGATTTCTTCAAAGGAAATCCCATCGTAATATTAGCCTTACAATTCTGTTTATCTATTGACCCTGATAATGGAATAAATAGGTTTTCATCAGGCAAAACTATAGCAGTATCTATAAGATCATTCTTATCATCAATCTTATTATCATCTATAAGATGTTTCACTATAGATGAAGCATATTTCACCTGACCTACACTTGACGGTATTGCTTTAATTTCAATATTTGGGAAAGATTTGATTTCAAATTCTCCAATATCATAATTTGATTTAAATCGTTCAATATTTTTACTAATGAATTTTGTGGCCTTATTATTAGAATCTTTTAAAGCTGGAGAATTGCAATCCCAATAAAAGTCGACAATGCCCTTGTTCTGCAAAGACTTAAATAACATAATTTCGCTTGTAGACAATACATTAAATCCCACAAATACATATTGCTTACAATTAAAATCTTTTACTTCACATTGCTTTATACCTTGTACTGCTTCTCGATAAATACGACCAGAGTAAGCCATTCCTTTAGCAAGCAATCTCTTATTTAGATTGTCATATAATTCACCTAAACTTGCCCAAAGTTTATAATAATCTTGTGAATTTTCGCCATTAGCATTATAGGCACTCGTATGTTTCCAAAATCTATCACCTATAGATGTGTACAATGATTCATTTACTCCAAAATATTCTTGGAGTACCGCTTTTTGTTCATCAGTTAAATAGTCTGTACCAATTTCTTTATATTCGCGGACATTACGGAACAATTCTTTCGCATTGACCATATATAAATCCACATCATTAAAGTCATTAATGACTACATCTCCCCAATATGTAAACTCATCAAAAGATTCACTGTTATCTTTAAATAATTTTACATATTCTTCATACAAATCAAGCATAAGTTCAATGCGACCACATTCAACCAAACCTGTTATATCACAGACAAACTCTGATATAGTAGTGATTTTAGGCAAAATGATTTGTTTACCTGCTTCCTCTTTTAAATATTTCTCAAAAAAGACGCCACTTCTTCTATTTGGAAAGATAAAACAGTAATCCATCAATTCACTTTCCGCTTTATTAATAAAAGTTGAAGCTATTTGTTGTAAAAATTGAATGCGTTGCATAATTGTTATCTTTTAATCAGAATAGTAATTTTAATTGCTAAGTCAAATAGGATTATTTTTCCATTTCCGTTGCCAGCTATATCAATCTCAGCTTTATCAAATTCTTCCAACATCTTTATTACGTTTACCTCGTTGATATATGGAGCGAATTTCAAGCTGAAATTTTCCTCTTGATTTGTCATATAATTCAATTCTGGTTCTTGAATATTGTAGATATAGTTTTCTCTAACCATTCTACTTGAATACACAAGAAATCGACGTATCTTCTCTCGCTTATACTGAAAAATATGTTCCGACCATTCTTTCAATTGTTTTAGATCTCTCATATAGGCCAAGCGCATAAGTTTCACGAAATCCGCAAAAAAATCCTTAGTTTCACTCTCTTGTGCCAAACTATTTTCAGCTCTTAAAGCATCTCCTTCACTTGACGCAGCAATAGCATTTGCGTCGGCAGGATTCAATTGATATTTATGTTGCAGATACATAGAAACATCTGCAGTAGATAGTCGTTTAAGTTCTATTCTTTGCGTTCTAGAGTAGATAGTAGGTAATATATCATTCTTATTATTACTAACAAATACAAAGATAGAATCGTTGGTAGGTTCTTCAATAAGTTTAAGCAATTTATTAGCACATTGTAAATGAATCTTCTCTGGTAACCACATTATAAGAACCTTATACTTGGTAGACATAGCAGAAAGAGACATCTTATGCACAATGCGAGCACTTTCCCCCACAAATATTTGAGGTTGCGCATTTTCATTTTTTAGAAAACTCAACCACTTCTCATAATCTTCAACTATGGGGTTTGAGAACAAAAAATCTTTCCATTCTGCACTAAAATCATCAGAATTAGTATTATCACCTTTTTTCACCACAGGATATGAATAAAAAGTGTCTCCGTGATTCATCGATTGATGTTGCAAGCACGACGGACATCTACCACATGAATCGCCATCTATCTTATTTTCACAATGTAAGTATTGAGCAAAAGCACGCGCTAATGCCAATTTGGGAACACCCGATTCACCATGCAACAATAATGCATGAGGTATCTCATCAAGATCCGCCATTTGGCGTAACCTTGTTTTTGCACTTTCCTGTCCTAAAACTTCACTGAATTTCATATAATAGTTTTAATAAATTTCTGCAGCGACTTGTCTCACACTCTCTGTAGCATTATGAGAATAGAAATGTATACTTGGCACTCCCGATGCAATTAATTCCTTAGCTTGATAAATACACCACTCTACGCCCACCTGTTTTGCTTGATTATCATCATTGCAATTACTCAATGCCTCAGCTAATTCACTTGGCAAATCCACATGGAAAACCTTAGGCAAAATAGTCAATTGATTCTTATTTACAATAGGTTTAATTGCAGGGATAATAGGCACATTAATGCCTATCAGTCTACATCTTTCTACAAATTCAAAATACTTAGTATTATCAAAGAACATTTGTGTAACAATATAGTCGGCTCCCTTATCTACTTTTTGCTTCAACATTTTCAAGTCTATATCCATATTCGGTGCCTCCTCATGCTTCTCAGGATATCCAGCAACACCAAATGAGAATTTATTGCTATTTGCCACATCCATTGATGTGCCATCTACAAAATAACCTTCATTAAATCTTGAAACCTGTTCTTCTAATTCAATCGCATAATGATGACCATTTTCAACCGGAATAAACCTATTTTCGTGCTTTGCCTTATCGCCACGAAGCACTAAAAGGTTATTTATACCTAAGAAATTTAGGTCAATCAATGCGTGTTCGGTTTCGGTTCGAGAAAAACCACTACATATCAAATGAGGCACAGCTGGAATTCCATATCGTTGCTGAATAGCTGCTGCTACAGCCACTGTGCCAGGACGATTACGCTCCGACACACGCTGATACAATCCATCTTGTGTACTTTTGAAAACCATTTCACTACGATGAGTTGTTATATTTATATATAATGGATTGAATTCCTTAAGCACTTCAATGTTTTTGAATAAATGTTCTATACTTTTTCCTTTCAACGGAGGTAGGACTTCAAAAGAAAACCCAGTTTTTGTAGGATTTGAGTTAATTAATTCCGAAACTTTCATATCAATACTAATTTATAACAAAGATACTCCAATATGCTTGTAAAAGCAAATTTAATTTGCACAAAACGTAACTATTAATTAATTTTGTTTAATAATAAAATTGCATAAAAATGAAACCTAAAATACTTGTAACTGGAGGTACGGGATACATTGGTTCGCACACTGTTGTTGAACTTCAATCGTCGGGCTATGAAGTTATCATAATAGACAATCTATCAAATAGCAATATTTCAGTACTTGATGGTATTGAACGAATCACTGGACAACGACCTATCTTCATAGAAGGAGATTGTACAGATATCAATACCCTTGAAAATATATTTGAAACATACCCAGATATCAAAGGGATTATAAACTTTGCCGCAAGTAAGGCAGTAGGGGAGTCTATTGAAAAACCGTTGCTATATTATCGCAACAACCTCAATTCATTAATGAACCTTTTGGATTTAATGCCAAAATATAATGTGGAAGGTTTTGTATTCTCTTCTTCTTGCACTGTATATGGAGAACCAGACGTAAATCCAGTTACCGAAGAATCTCCAATAAAAATAGCAATATCTCCATATGGTAACACCAAACAAATTTGTGAAGAAATAATAACTGATTACATAAAATCTGGAGCAAATATTAGAAGTATCATATTACGATACTTCAACCCTGTAGGTGCTCACCCAAGTGCCGAAATAGGCGAACTACCCAATGGCACTCCAAACAATCTGTTGCCATACTTAGCACAAGCCGCTATTGGAATAAGAAAAGAATTGAGTGTATTCGGAAATGATTACAACACACCCGATGGTTCGTGCATTAGAGATTTTATTAATGTGGTAGACTTGGCTAAAGCACATGTTTGCGCACTTAATCGTATGCTTAAAAACAAAGAATGCAAACCATTAGAAACCTATAATTTGGGTACAGGCAATGGTGTTTCAGTCTTAGAACTAATCAACACATTCGAAAAAGCTACAGGAATAAAAGTACCTCACAAGATAGTAGGTCGCAGAAGTGGCGACATTGAGAAAGTGTGGGGTGATACTTCTAAAGCAAACAACATATTAGGTTGGAAAGCAAACACAACTTTGGAAGATACAATGAGATCTGTGTGGAATTGGCAACTTAAACTTCGCGAACGAGGATTAATGTAATTTCAACATACTTACAATTAAGCCTATACTAAGAACTATTTCACCATAGAAATGGTTCTTTTTTGTTACCATATAAAAAAAGAAGTCCCTTTTGAGGACTTCTTACAAGAAAAAAATCTTTCTTAAAATTATTCTGCAGTTTCTGCTGGAGTTTCTTCAGTTGCAACTTCTTCTGTAGCTGCTGCTTCAGCTGCTGCCTTAGCCAATTCAGCTTTCTTTTGAGCAACTGCTTCTGCCTTAGCTGCATTCTTTGCACTTTCAGCTTCAAGACGAGCCTTCTTATCTGCTTTCTTTTCTTCAGACAATTTGTTCTTCTTAGCTTCAATTGCTGCAACTTTTTCTTTCTTCCAAGCTTCAAAACGCTTTTGAGCTTCTTCTTCAGTGAATGCACCTTTCTTTACACCACCTTGCAAGTGCTTCATCAACAATACACCTTCGTAAGAAAGGATTCTACGAACTGTGTCAGTAGGGATAGCACCACAATTCAACCAGTACAAAGCTCTTTCAAAATTTAAACTTATTGTAGCAGGATCAGTGTTAGGGTTATAAGAACCAATCCTTTCAATAAATTTACCATCACGTGGTGCTCTGCTATCTGCGATAACAATAGGATAGAACGCGTAGTCCTTGTGACCTCTGCGTTGCAATCTGATTTTTACTGCCATTTTTTAAATAGTTTAAATTTGTTAATATATTAAAAACTTACTCGAAGTTTATTTTTTCTTATTTCTTGTTGCCCAAGAAGGATTCGAACCCTCACAGGCGGAACCAGAATCCGACGTGCTACCATTACACCATTGGGCAAAACGCGAGTGCAAAGGTACGAGTTTTATTTAGAATAAAAAAGTAAAAAACAAAATATTTTCTACATTATTTCATTTTTGTTCTCAATTCCACAGGTAAAGCACTCTGAATTGCGTCGTAAGTGGTTTGCATCAATGTTTCCATATCTGGTTTACCATCACTTGGCAAAATAGGTTTGTGTATAGTAAGTATAATTTTACCATATTGAACATTAAATTTCGATGTCCTCGGCAAAATTTTATAAGCACCGTCTATTGTTATAGGAACAAGAGGCAACTTAAAATCAACAGCCAATTTAAATGCTCCTTTCTTAAATGAATTCATCGTTCCATCCAAAGTACGAGTACCTTCAGGGAATACAACTAATGACATACCATTACACAATCTCTTTCTCGCATCAATAACCGACCTTGCCATAGCCATAGGTGACGAACGATCCACCATTATTTGTTCAGAATTAATACATGCTGCACCCACCATAGGAATCTTTTCCAAACTCTTCTTCATCATCCATTTAAAATTATGACCAAGAAAACCATAAATTGAAAAAATATCGTATGCACCTTGATGGTTTGCCACAAACACATATGAAGTATCTTTGTCTATATTATCTTTTCCAACTACTTCTACACGTACAAATAGCAACCAACACCAACACTTACCCCAAATATGTGCTGGATAATATCCCCACCATTTACTGCCAAACAATCTGCTACCGATAATCATACAAAGTGTTACAATTATAGTAATCAACACTAATAGGGGATAGGCTATAAGCCATTTATAAATGTTGTAAAAAAACTTTATCATAATATTCCTATATTTCTTATTGAAACAATTTCACTACAAAGATACTCCAAATAAATGCAATTACAAAAATACAATCTATAAATATTTTACATCATTTTCAATCAAACATTAAAAAGACTCCAAAATAGATATATCTACTTGGAGTCTTTTTAATATTCATATCAATACTTACTTTGATTTAGCTTCAATTTCTGGAGATATTAGTTTATATCCCTTACCATGAATATTGATAATTTCAATAGTAGGATCATCCTTAAGATGTTTTCTTAATTTTGTGATATACACATCCATACTTCTTGCGTTGAAGTAATTGTCGTCAATCCAAATTGTCTTCAAAGCAAAATTTCTTTCAAGAATTTCATTGACATGAGCACACAAAAGACTCAACAACTCAGATTCCTTAGTAGTCAGCTTAGTCACCTTGTCTTCAAACATAAGCACTTGCTTTTGGGTATCAAAAGTAAACTTACCAATCTTATACATAGTAATCTCTTTACCCTTTTTACCCTTCACACGACGCAAAATAGCTTCAATACGGAAAACCAACTCTTCCATACTAAATGGTTTAGTGATATAATCATCAGCACCAATCTTAAATCCTTCAAGAATATCCTCCTTAAGAGATTTAGCTGTCAAAAATATAATTGGTACTTCTCCATTTACTGTACGTATTTCTTGAGCCAACGCAAAACCATCTTTCTTTGGCATCATCACATCAAGCACACACAAATCGTACTTACCTTTCAAAAATGCCTTATAGCCACTTTCTCCATCTGCAAACAAATCTGCATTAAAACCTTTTGCCTGAAGATATTCTCTTAAAAGCATACCAAGATTTTCATCATCTTCGCATAGCAAAATTCTTAGTTTTTCTTCCATAATTATTTATTTTATTAGTGGTAATTTTATTATAAATTTCGAACCTATATTTAATTCACTTTCTACTGTAATAGTCCCTTTAAATTGGGTTATAAGTTTGTGTACATAAGCAAGCCCTAAACCAAACCCTTTAACATCATGTCTATTACCAGTAGACACACGATAGAATTTTTCAAAAATCTTTTTAACATCTTCTTTTTTGATGCCAATACCATTGTCAGCCACAACAATTTCTATTTTTTCTTCTCCAATATTTTTTGTTGTAACAGATAATTCTAATGGCACATCTTCTCTTCTATATTTCAACGCATTGTCGAGTAAATTGAAAATCACATTTATAAAATGCATTTCATCCACATTTATTATTGAATCTATAGCATCAAGATTACATGTGAGTGTACCTCCATATTTTTCAACTTTAAGTTTTTGGGTATTCACCACATTCATTATTACTACATTCGCATCCACTTCTTGCAATCTTAATGTTGCGTTTTGCTTATCTAACAATGACATTTGTAGCACTTTCTCCACTTGAAAACGAAGACGCTTAGTTTCATCATTTATTACGCCAGATATATGCTGCAACATAGTGGGACTTTTTCTCACCGAATCGTCATTCAGCATTTGAGCTGCAAGCGATATTGTGGATATTGGCGTTTTAAATTCATGCGTCATGTTATTAATGAAATCATTCTTCATTTCCGACAATTTCTTTTGCCTAAATGCCACAAAAATGGTTATCAAAAAAACAATAAGCAAAATCAAAGTAAAGGCAAAAGAAGGTATCATAAATTTCACCGACGAAAAGATATAATCACTTTTTCTTGGAAAATAAACCTTCAAATATGCCATTTTATTTACCGGATCATTAGGAAAAACCACTTGAGAATAAATCTTTTCATCCTCACCATCCTCAAATCCAGATGATTTATAGTAATCAATTCCATTTCGGTCAACCAATGCATATTCATATGTAAGATTCACTCCATTATTCGCTAATTCACTATGGAGATACCTATTTACCACAGCTGAATCAGCTCGTTCCATAATTGGTCTATTGCTTGATTGACTTAGAATATTCAAAATAACCTCATTCAATAGACCTTTCTGATATACATATTGATCTTTTAAAGCATCTTGCATATTTTTATAGTGTGCATCTATACCTTCAAGATTTGAATCATTTATTGATTCCACTTTAACGGTTTCCCAATCTCCTTGAATCTTGAAACTTGATGAACCATCTGGCGAAGAAATTGTATACTCAACCGACATCGACACATCAGAATCATTTAAGTCCTGTTCAAGATAATATTTTGTTTCGTCAAGTTCAAGTTTAGTAGTCACACCATAAAGACTTCTCTTCACAATCTCAGAGAATTGTTCGTTTCTCATTTTTACGATATTCTCAATATACATAATTTGCACAAAGAGAAGTCCCACAAAAGAGAAAGCCATAATAACAACTAAAATCCAAATGGTAGATTTCTTCATAATCAACAAATTTATCTTAAAATGCTTTTAAGTTTAACAATCTGTTTTAAAAATTGTTCCTTTTAACGAATCTCTATAACAGAATTCAAATTTAACAATGCACCACAAAATTAACAAATAAATGTAAAAAACACAATACTTATGATTATTTTTTCACATTTTCACCACAATTTTACTCTTTTTTCATAAAAACAAAGAGGGTAGTAATCTATTTTACAGAATACCACCCTCTAAAAGATATAATTATTCAATCAATTAGTCTTCATTTGCTTCAGCTTCATAAGCCTTCAACAACTTATCTTGTACATCACCAGGTACAAGTTCATAAGAAGCGAACTTCATTGTGAATGATGAACGACCACCTGTAATTGAACTTAGAGCTGTAGAATAACTTGCCATTTCCTTCAAAGGCACCTTAGCAGAAATCTTTTCTAAGCCCTTGTCACTTTCCATACCCATAATCAAGGCACGACGGCTTTGCAAATCACTCATCACATCACCCATCTTATCGCTTGGTACAAGAACTTCTACGTCATACACTGGTTCTAGAATCTTAGGATTAGCATTCTTAAACGCTTCGCTAAATGCATTTCTACCAGCAAGACGGAATGAAATTTCATTAGAGTCAACTGGGTGCATCTTACCATCATAGATACATACGCGTACGTCACGTGCATAAGAACCTGTCAATGGACCTTGTTCAATTCTATCCATCAAACCCTTAACGATAGCAGGGATGAAACGAGCATCAATAGCACCACCAACAATACAGTTGCATACTACTAACTTACCACCCCATTCAAGAGGAATTTCTTGAGTATCCTTCACATTCATCTTGAATTCTTGACCATTGAACTTATATGTATCAGGTTTTGGCATTCCTTCTTCATAAGGTTCTACAATCAAGTGAACTTCACCAAATTGACCAGCACCACCAGATTGTTTCTTGTGACGATAGTCGGCACGAGCTGCCTTAGTGATAGTTTCACGATAAGGAATCTTAGGCTCTATATAATTGATCGCTAATTTTTCATTGTTTTCAATACGCCATTTCAAAGTTCTCAAGTGGAACTCACCTTGACCAGAAACAATAGTTTGCTTCAATTCCTTAGATTGTTCAACTACCCATGTTGGATCTTCTTCGTGCATACGAGTAAGGATAGCACTCAACTTTTCAGCATCAGCTTCATTAACAGGCTTGATAGCACGTTGATACTTTGGTGCAGGGAATTTGATAAAATCAAACTTATATTCACATCCAGAAGCATTGAGAGTATTACCTGTGCGTACATCTTTCATCTTCACAGTAGCACCTATATCACCAGCTTTCAATTCGTCAACAGCAGTCTTCACTTGACCACATACACAATAGATTTGAGCAAAGCGTTCTTTGCTGTCGCGATTTACGTTAGTCAAGTCAGCACCAGCCTTCAAAGTACCTGACATCACACGGAAATATGTAACTTCACCAATATGAGGTTCTACAGTGGTCTTAAATACAAACACACTCACAGGACCATTTGAATCAGCAGGCACTTCTTCAAGATCTGTGTTGATAGGAGCAGGCATATCATCAACAAAAGGTACCACATTACCTAAGAATTCCATCATACGACGAACACCCATATCCTTCAAAGCACTTACGCAGAACACAGGGAAAATACCACGTTCGATGAGACCTTTACGGATACCAAGACGCAATTCGTCTTCAGTAAGAGCTCCTTGATCGAAGAATTTATCCATCAAACCTTCATCATTTTCAGCAGCTGCTTCCACAAGTTGTTGATGCATTTCAAGAGCCTTATCCTTATATTCTTCAGGAATTTCTGTAATAGTAGGCACACCACCATCAGGTCCCCAAGTATATTGCTTCATAAGCAATACGTCAATCATTGAATTGAATGAAGGACCACAGTTGATTGGGAATTGGATAGGAACCACCTTATTACCATAATGTTCCTTCAATTGCAAAAGAGCATTATCAAAATCGGCCTTTTCACCATCAAGTTGGTTAATTGCAAAAATAATAGGTTTCTTTAGTTTTTCACAAGTACGGAAAATATTTTGAGTACCTACTTCAACGCCATATTGACCATCAATAAGGATAACACCTGTATCTGTTACGTTCAATGCTGTTACTGCATTACCTACGAAGTCATCACTACCAGGGCAGTCAATCACATTAAGTTTCTTATTCAAAAATTCAGCATAGAATACTGTAGAGAATACTGAATAACCATATTCCTTTTCAACAGGGAAATAGTCACAAGTAGTAGTCTTAGCTTCTACTGTACCTCTTCGTTTTATAACTCCACACTCGTAAAGCATAGCTTCAGCAAGTGTGGTTTTACCAGAACCTTTGCTACCAAGCAAAGAGATGTTTTTAATTTCGTTAGTTTGATAAACTTTCATAATATTAGCGATTTTTTAGTTTCTAATATAGTTAATTTTAATAAGCGGGTGCAAATTACAATTTTTTTCCGACATAGCAACATAAAAATAATATGTTATAAAACATTTTTTCATTTTTCACTTAATTATTTGTATAAATATCATATAATTTGTAATTTTGTATCTATGGCAGGTATATACATTCACATCCCTTTTTGCAAAAAACGTTGCATATATTGCGATTTCTTTTCAACTACCGATAGTCATTTGGTAGATAGCTATGTTGAATCTCTGTGTAAAGAGTTTCAAGCGAGAATTAATGAAATTAATCATCAAAAAATTACTACTATATATATAGGTGGTGGCACACCATCTCAGCTTTCTATTACTCAATTAGAAAAATTGATTCTTTTTTTGAAGTCTAATCTTGATTTTTCTAAAATTGAAGAATTCACAATTGAAGTAAATCCAGACGATGTTACTTATGATTATATCAATCAATGCCGTTTGCTTGGAATAAATAGAGTGAGTATAGGCATACAAAGCTTTGTCGATAAGGAATTAAAAATCATCAATCGTCGCCACAACTCATATCAAGCTACCAAAGCCATTAAAAACATCAAAAAAGCTGGCATCACCAACATTAGCATAGATTTGATCTACGGATTACCTCTTCAAACTATTGAGTCATGGAAATACTCTATTAAAAAGGCAATAGAGATGAATGTACCTCATATTTCATGTTATAATTTAAGTTATGAAGAAGGTACCATATTATTTAATATGAGAGAACGAGGTGATATCAATGAATGCGACGAAGACATATGCATCGAGATGTATGAATCACTTGTAGAAGAACTTACTAAAGTAGGTTATGAACATTATGAAATTTCAAATTATGCTAAACCCGATTGCTATTCTCGCCATAATTCAAACTACTGGAATCTGACACCATATCTTGGACTTGGTGCATCTGCACATAGTTTTGATGGAAAAACACGTAGATACAATCCAGCATCTATCAAAGAATATAGTACTAAAATAGGACAGAATGGCCTTGCCTACGAAGAAGAAATCGAAACTTTATATGAGCAGTATAATGAATTTATAATGATAAATTTACGCACTATGTGGGGCATTAATATCCTTAAAGTTAAAAATCTTTTTGGTGATATATTTTATGACCACCTTATAAAATATAGTCGTAAATTTATTGACAATGGAGAATTAATTGAAAAAGAGAACACAATTGCCCTCAGCGAGAAAGGCATTATGCTCTCTGATTATATTACACGCACATTAATATACGTTCCGTAATCACTCGTGATGATATGGTTCGTTATTCATAATTGTCATAGCTCGATATAATTGCTCCGTGAAAATAAGACGTATCATTTCGTGCGAAAATGTCATTTTCGATAAAGATATCTTCTCGTTTGAACGCTCTTTCACTTCTTGAGAAAAGCCATAAGGACCGCCAACTATAAAGACAAGCCTTTTGGGAACTGTAGTCATTTTTTTCTCTATATATTTAGAAAACTCCATCGATGTAAATTCTTTGCCGTGCTCATCAAGAAGCACCACATAATCCGATTTTTCAAGAGCATTAAGTATTGTATTTCCTTCAAGTGTCTTTTGTTGATCCTCTGATAGTTTCTTATTATTTTTAACATCTGGTAGATATTCAATACTAAAAGGAATGTAATAGGATAATCGTTTGGTATACTCATTAATTCCTTCTATCAAAAATTTACCATTTGTTTTTCCAATAACTACAAGCGATATTTTCATAATATATTAATTCTTAATCCATTAATAGCACAACATACAATCCATACATTCTACAATGCACGCATTTCCTTAACACCAAACCCAATAAAATTATGGATGATTTCATTAGGATTTAGTTTCTCAATATGCTCTCTTGATACAGTAGTAGTGAGTGCTACTACTTTGCATCCAGCATTTAAACCTGCCTGTATACCTTGCAATGAATCCTCAAACACAAAGCAATTTTCCGGTTTTAACCCAAGCATTTCTATAGCCATTAAGTAACCTTCTGGATTAGGTTTACAATTCTTTACCATATCTCCAGTAACCAATCCATCAAACATTTCTCTAAAACCAGGCAACTGAGCGAATGCATTGTTCATCTTCAGCATGCTACTACTTGTAACAATACAAGTGCGAATTCCATATTCTTTCAATTCTTTCACAAAATCCATAGCATCGTCAAACGGACGATATACCATTTCTTTCTCAAAATCATCGAGTATGCCTATAATCACTCTTTGCAATTCCTTATCGGGATAATAGGTATCAAGAATCGTAGTAAGATTTGAACCTTTTATAATATGAGTAAATCCTGGAACGCCTGTAGGATACTTATCGTCTATTTCCTGCCAAAAATCGGTATATATGCCCTCGGTATCGAGTAGTACACCATCTAAATCAAATAAAACACCTATTTCTTGAGTCATAATATTCAATAAATTTCTAATATTTTACAAAAGTAGGCATTTTCAACGAAAAGATTGTGTAATTTTGTAATTCAATTAACACAGAAATTAAAATCAATTATGAAAATAAATAAGATTGCAACTCTTTTGGCTGTTGTATTTGCAGCCTTCACTTTCAATGGTAATGCATTTGAACTATACGACGCAGTAATAAACAATCGCCCATATGGAATAGGACAAATGGTATCATCTATAGATGGAAAACACTTCTATAGATTCAATGATGACAATTCTGCTATCGAAAAAGTGAGTTATTCTACAGGTGATGTAGTAAGTACTATCTTCAATTCTTCCACAGCTCGCAATTGTGCAGTGAAAGAGTGGGATGGTTTCACTATGAGCGAAGATGAAACCAAAATTCTTCTTTACACCAATTCGCAACCTATTTATCGCTACTCTTTCAAGGCTGATTACTACTTATACGAACTTCGCCACAATAAAATGGCTAAAATATCGGAAGATGGGGGAGAAGAAATAGCTACAATGTCGCCTGATGCTCGTCAAGTGGCATATGTAAAAGACAATAATGTATATATATATAAGGTGGATTATGGTTCTACAGTGGCTGTAACCAAAAACGGCGAAAAAAATAAAATTATAAATGCAGTTCCTGATTGGGTGTATCAAGAAGAATTTGGTCTACTAAATTCTTTCACATGGTCACCAGATAATCTTATGCTATCGTTCATTCAATGGGACGAAACACAAGTACCTATGTATAAAATGTCTTTCTACAAAGGTACATGTAATCCCATTGATGCAAATGCTCTTTATCCTAACATTTTCGAATATAAATATCCTGTAGCTGGAGAAAAGAACGCTACAGTAAAAGTATTGAGTTACGATGTAGAAACTCGCAAATTGCAAGACATGAAGGTAACCCTTGATTACGATGGTTATGTGCCAAGCATACGCTATGCTAAAACGAGCGACAGATTGATGGTGAGCACTCTCAATCGCAACCAAAATCAACTTCGCATCTATGCAATAAATCCTCGTTCATCGGTTTCAAAACTAATCTATAGCGAAACATCTGACAGCTGGATTGATATTAGTCTTTCAAATAAAGCCGTCTATATGGATAAGACATTTACTATGCTAAGCAATAAGAGTGGCTACACACATCTTTATCTATATTCTAATACAGGTGCGTTGATCAAGCAAATAACAAAAGGCGAGTGGAACGTAACCGATTATTATGGATATGATGCTACAAAGAATGTATATTATGTGCAAACTACTCAGCGTGGTCCTCTTAATCGTTCAATTGCAAAAGTTGATGCTAAAGGCATTATCACCGAGTTAAATTCTACCGATGGTACTTATTCTGCATCTTTCAATAGCACATTCAGTTATTATGTACAAAACTTTAGCGATGCTAAAACTCCAAACCAATACACGCTATGGCTCACCACAGTAGGTAAGAGTAAAAAGGTGCGTACACTTGAATCAAATGACGAATATGCATCAAGATTTGCATCTGGTATTCCATTAAAGGAATTCCTCACTATTGAAAGTGATGGATACAAACTCAATGGATACATTATTAAGCCAAACGATTTCAACCCTAATAAGAAGTATCCTGTGATTATGTCACAATATAGTGGTCCAGGTTCACAACAAGTACTAAACAAATGGACTCTTGATTGGGAAAACTATTTTGCTTCTCAAGGATATATTGTGGCTTGTGTAGATGGTCGTGGTACTGGTGGGCGAGAAAAGGCTTTTGAAGCTGCCGTATATATGAACCTTGGTCATTACGAAACTATCGATCAACTTGCTGCTGCCGAATATATGGCATCACTTCCTTATGTTGATTCTAAAAAAATTGGAATATGGGGATGGAGCTATGGTGGCTACGAAGTGCTTATGGCTATGTCGCACCAAAAGAGTAAATATGCTGCTGGCGTTTCTATAGCACCAGTTACAGATTGGCGTTTCTACGATACAATCTACGCCGAACGCTATATGCGAACACCTCAAGAAAATAACGAAGGTTATAAGAATAGCGCACCTATCAATAAGGTAGCATTCCAAAAAGGCGAACTTCTCATTATGTATGGAACAGCTGACGACAATGTACATCCAGCGAATACACTTGAATATGTGTCGGCTCTCACATCTCGTGGCAAATTGTGCGATATGATGGTGTATCCAAATATGAACCATTCTATCAACGGATGTGGCGTACGTTTACCTTTATATGCGAAAGTGCTAAAATTCTTCAACAATCACTTGAAATAATGGCAAAGGATTTAAACGAATTACTATTTATAGTCACCGGACCTACAGCCTCGGGAAAGACTTCTAAAGCCGTAGCTCTCGCGAAACATATTGATGGCGAAATCATCAGTGCTGATTCTCGCCAATTATATCGCCAAATGGATTTAGGCACAGGTAAGGACATAGAAGAATATGGTGATGTTCCTTATCATCTAATCGACATATGCGAGCCTGGCTACAAATACAATCTTTTTGAATATTTACGTGATTATCAATTTGCTGCCACCGACATTAAAAGTCGTGGCAAATGTACAGTGCTTTGTGGTGGAACAGGCTTATATGTGGAATCGGTACTTAAAGGCATTCAACTGCCCCCCGTACCCGAGAATAAAGAACTTCGTTCTTCGCTCGAAGGAAAATCACTTGAAGAACTCACCGAGATTTTAAAGCAATATAAAACTTTGCACAACACCACCGATGTGGACACAGCAAAGCGTGCTATCCGTGCCATTGAAATTCAGGAATACTACCATCAAAACCCAAATTTAGAGGCAAAAACCGAACCCAATCCTATTAAAAATGCTGTAGTGATTGGTGTGGACATTGACCGAGATAGTCGTCGAGAACGTATTACCAAACGACTACACACTCGTCTCGAAAATGGCATGGTAAACGAAGTAAAAAGACTTATAGAAAGTGGTGTACGTCCCGAAGATCTTATTTACTATGGTCTTGAATACAAATTCCTTACTAAACACGTGATAGGGGAGTTGTCGTATGATGAAATGGTGAATCAGCTTGAAATTGCTATCCATCAATTTGCTAAACGCCAGATGACTTGGTTCAGAGGGATGGAACGTAGAGGTTTCCACATTCATTGGTTACCTTACAATCTATCTGATGATGAATTCATTGCCGAAACTCTTAAAATCGCAAAAGACATCTAAATCAACAAACCCACTCATATCATAAAGATTGATATAGGTGGGTTTGTATTTTGTCAATCTTCGACTTCTACAAGTCGGTTATTCTTGACTTTATATTTCTTGGAATCAATAAGATGCTCTTCGAGAATATTTTCGTTTATTGGATGTATTTTGTATGCCGACGAGGTGGGATATTGATTGAAAAACGGATCGTAGTGCATATATAAATCTACTCCTCTCACATTATTGGCATTAGCTACATAATTATAATAATTCAATATTTTCGACTCATATAGTGGTAATACCTTCACTCCAGTAGAACCATCGGTGAGATATATCACAGCAATCATATGCCATTGAGGTTTTGTACCAGATATTTGACTTCGTTGTTCTTCGGACATTTTATATTTCAACGAAACATTTCTCCCGTAATTGGTATTAATGCTATTCATTATACTTTTGAAGATATTCCCATGTGATGAAGTATCTTCCAATCCATTATATGCAATGAAATAATGTATCATTTCGTGAATTATAACGTCTTCCACTTCATTTTCAGGCAAATCTATACGTGTGTTAATACGCAATTGGTAGTCATAATATTCCTTTCTTCCATTTGGTAGCTTTTTGATACTCCATCTACACAAACCGAGAAATCGTTTTGACTCTGTAAGGTAAACGGGTATTTTAGGCAATCTACCTGCAAACATCAGTTCATTAAATTCGTTGAATTTTCTTTCAACATATTCTACCCTTATTTCCATTTATTCAATACTATTTTTAAAGAATTTAGTAATTATATTCTCTGCGAGATGCATCAAGTCTCAATAAAATGAATAGCAATATCGTGAAACCCAACAAAGAAGAACCTCCATAACTAAAGAATGGCAGAGGAATACCAATCACTGGACATAAACCTATGACCATACCTATATTTATTATAAGGTGCATCATAAAAATAGATGCTACACAATAAGCATAAACTCTGGCAAAGGCCGTGCGTTGACGTTCGGCAATAGTAATAATTCTAAGTATCAAGAACAAAAACAACCCCAATACAGCCACCGAACCCACAAATCCACGTTCTTCGCCTATAGTGCAGAAGATGAAATCGGTATGTTGTTCGGGTACATATTTAAGTTTGGTTTGAGTACCATTTAGGAAACCTTTACCAAACACTCCACCAGAACCAATAGCAATTTTTGCTTGATTTACATTATAACCATCTCCTCGAGGGTCATCGACAATACCAAGCACCACTTTAATACGATTTTGCTGATAATCTTGTAATTTGGTTTCAAACAAGTAATTGATCGAAAATACATATACCACCGAAAATAAGACTATACCTAATACGGCAAGCAATTTGCGAACATCTTCTTTAAACATTGATAGCAATATATATGCCACTGTAGACACAAGCATTACACCAAAGTATATATAACCATTTACATTGATATCAAATAATGATAATACATACATAAGTACGCCACTTATAGCATAACCAAGCAACATATTGCGTCCCATAATATAAGATTTACAATAAGAGAACAACATACCCACCACAATAATCATTATAAGCACAAACACTGTAAACATTCCGGTAGGGATGCCAAGTATCATAGTTTCGGCATACTTAATAGCTATCACAAAGAACGTGATAGCACATAATCCAACAAATAATACAAGTCCACTCATCCCCTCACGATACAACACGAGGAATAATGAAAAATACACAAGAGCCGAACCTGTTTCATTTTGGAAGATAATTAGCCCAATCGGCAAGAAAATCACCAAAAAGCATTTCAGATAATTTGTGAAACTTTTGTTTAGCAAGAAGTTGTAACTACTAAACAGTTTAGCCAAAGCCAACGATGTAGCACACTTTGCAAACTCAGCTGGTTGAAGACTTATAGGGCCCATCACTATCCACGAGTGCGAACCATTCACGCCATCTGTACTAATAAAACGCGTAACTAATAGCAATAGCATCATTGCACCATAAATAGGGTAGGAATATGCTTCGTAAAGTCGTTTATCAATGAGCATCATAGAGAAACCTACGAGAAACGAAATTCCAATCCACATAAATTGCTTGCCTGAAAACTCTGCGAATGAAAACATACTTGCATGGTCGAAATCGTATGTAGCAGCATAAATAGTGATTGCACCATAAACCACTAAAATAAGATATATTGCAAGCGTTATCGCGTCAACCGACTTGAATATTGATATTGATTCGTTGTTATTACCTCTTGTATCCACTGAATATCATAGTATTTGATTCAAACATACGTTGCTCAAGATATTTTCGTTCAGGAGCTATGCTATCATTTAAGTATTTTTCTATCATCAAACTACCGATTGGCACACCATATGTAGCACCAAAACCTGCATTTTCTACATACACACAAATTGCAATTTTAGGATTGTTCATTGGAGCAAATCCCATAAAGGCAGAGTGGTCGCGTCCGTGAGGATTTTGTGCAGTACCTGTCTTTCCACACACTTCGTGTTCTTTCAAATTTGCAACCCTACAAGTACCTCCAGTTACAGCCATACGCATACCTTCCACTACATCTTCATAATAGCGTGTATCAATGCCCGTGTATTTGCGTTCGGTATAAATTGAGTCTATTTGTTCGCCTGTGATTTCTTTCACTACATGTGGTGCTATATAGTAACCTCTATTAGCAATTGTAGCTGCAAGATTTGCCACTTGCAATGGGGTAGCAAGAATTTCACCTTGACCAATAGCCACCGAAATGATTGTAAGTGCATTCCAATGGTTTTCTCCATAATACTTATTGTAGGTACCAGAATTAGGTATAAATCCACGACTTTCGCCTGGAATATCAATACCCAAACGATAACCATATCCCATCTTTACAAGATAGTTTTTCCACACCTCAAATGCCGCACTCGTTGAACCATATTTTGATTTTTTATCAAGCATATTTTTCAATCCCCAACAGTAATAGGCATTACATGAAGTTCTCAACGAAGGTTTAAGTGAGATAGGGGACTCATGAGGGTGGCAACCAACTTTCAATCGCCCAAACACAAAACCACCATGACAAGGATAAAGTGTATTTTCTGTGACTATACCTTCCTGACGGAAAATCAATCCTTGCGTAGGTTTAAATGTTGACCCTGGAGGATATGGAGCCATAATTGAGCGGTCGTAAAGTGGTTTTGTCTTATCATTTACTAATGTCTTATAATTTTTCCCACGCACACGACCTACAAGCATATTAGGATCGTAAGTTGGACTTGAAACAAGAGCCAACACCTCACCAGTGCTCGGTTCTATGGCCACTATTGCACCTATCTTATTACGCATCAATTCTTCACCATATTTTTGTAGTTCAATATCAATGCTCAGTTTTAAATCCTTACCTGCCACAGGTTGCACATCAAATTCACCATCCATATATCGACCTTTGATTTTTCCCACCACATCACGAATAAGGATTTCCATACCTTTTTCGCCACGCAGATATTTCTCGTAACTTTTTTCTACTCCAAGGTCGCCGGTGTAGTCTCCTCTTCTATAATATTCATCTGCTTGAAGATCTTTATTATTCACTTCACGAATATTACCCAAAATATTTGCTGCAGCAGAATAATTATATTGACGCAAAATACGTTTTTGGATATAAAACCCAGGATATCTATATAATTTTTCTTGTAATCGTCCGTAATCTTGTGACGAAAGGTGAGTAATAAAGTTTTGTGGTGTAAACAATGAGTAACTTGGGTTCTTTTTTACATCTTTTACACGCTTATCAAACTCTTCTCGAGTAATCTGTAAAGTATTGCAGAAGTCTAAAGTATCAAATGGTTGCACATCCTTCGGTATGAACACTAAATCATATGCTGGTTGGTTAAACACCACCAATTTACCATTGCGGTCATACATCAATCCTCTTGAAGGGTAGATTGTTTTTCTTAAAAATGCATTTGAATCGGCAAAAGCTTTATATTTTGAGTCACATACTTGCAACTCAAATAATTTTATAACATAGATAAGCACTATCACGAAGATAATACCACCTATCACAAATTTGCGTTTTTCTAATTTATAATCTTTTCTCATTTTTGGTTGTAGCTATACAATCAAATCCAAATATAACTAATGCAGTAAGTAATGTGCTTCCTATAATGCGAAATATAGTAAGAGCTATATTATAGAATGTAAACATCTGTATTATATAAATACACAAGCAAAATATAAGCGTCAATAACGACATATATTTTGTATAATTCGCTACTCCAAGAGATTTTATAGATGGGATTGTATCAGATAATTCATCTTCTCTTGGATAAAATAATGAAAACACAGGTTTTCTTGTAGCTGCAAGAATTGTACAAGCCATAGCATTCATTCCTGCTGTATTCGAAAATATATCTATTATCAGACCTAACACAAACGATAATATCATTACCCAATTTACTGACATTGTCATAGGTAATCTCATAATAAAATATATATACACAAATGGTACTGCAATATTAAACAAACAAATACGATTGCAAATAGCTTGCAAGAATACTAATAGCACAAAAAGCACCACCGAAGTAATTATGTTTTTCATCATCGCTTTGCCTCCTTTCTACTTTCTGCATCATTTTTCTTAAGCAAGTCAATTTCACTTTTTAGATTGTTCTTTATCAAGCGAACAGTACTCAACTGAGTAAAATCGGTAGACAATTTTATTTTCAAAGAATAAAAGTTGTCAGCACCCGAACTCAATTGTTCTTCCACTTGTCCCACGATAATACCTTCTGGGAACACAGCCGAATAACCACTTGTAACGATAGTATCACCTGTTGAAAATTTCACATGACGAGGCATTTCTTCAAGAATTGCATAATAGGGTGATTTTCCATCCCACACCAAACTACCAAAATATTCACTACCTTTCACCTTGCAAGATAAACGTAGGTTCGGATTTAGCAAAGAAATAATGCGTGCAGTATTTTTACCGACAACGTTTACAATACCCACCACACCATTTTGGTCCACTACACCCATTTCATTTTCCACACCATCTTCAGTTCCTTTGTTGATAGTAATATAATTGTGCTGTAGCGTGATACTATTACTTATAACTCTCGACAATAAGAACTCATATTGTCCTTTCTCATTTTGAGTCAAAACACTATCAGCACTCAAAATATTGTACTCCTTCACTTTATCACGCAACGAAAGTAATTCCATTTCAAGCATAGCATTGCGTTGTTGCAAATCCTCATTAATATCACGTAAATAGAAATAAGACGTTATACTATTCATACCCGAATAGATGCTTGCTACAAAAGAATTAGCGGATGTCAAGTAGATACTTTGTTGATAAGGGTTATTTCTAAACAACAATGTACCACTTAAAATCATTAAAAACAGGAACAAAAAGCCTGAACTATACCTAAGAAAAAAATCAAATAAATTTCTCATTTCCCTAATTTGAGAAAATTATCACAAAGTAATTTTAAAAAGTTCACTTAACTTTATTAAACGGAAGTGAAGGCAATGACGAAAATCAATGCCTTCATTCTCCATTCATATTGAAACCTTATTCTTGATATTAAATTTATCTAATCAAGAAGTTGAATCTATCAATGTTCTTCAAAGCCACACCTGTACCTCTTGCTACAGCTTGCAATGGATCTTCTGCAATATGGAATTTGATACCGATCTTATCAGTCAGACGCTTATCAAGACCACGCAACAATGCACCACCACCAGCAAGGTAGATACCATTATGCACAAGGTCGGCATACAATTCTGGAGGAGTTTGTTCCAATGCACCAAGCACAGCCATTTCAATCTTCGAAACAGTTTTTTCGATACAATGGCTAATTTCTTGATATGACACAGGTACTTCCATTGGGAACGCTGTCATCAAGTTAGGACCATACACAATATAATCTTCAGGTGGATTTTCTAATTCAGTAAGTGCAGATCCCACTTTCTTCTTAATCATTTCAGCTGTGCGTTCACCTACCTTCATATTATGTGCTCTACGCATATGCTCCTTAATATCTTCAGTTAGGTCATCACCTGCCACTTGGATACTCTTATTACATACGATACCACCCAATGAAATCACAGCAATTTCAGAACTACCACCACCGATATCTACCACCATATTTCCTTCTGGTGCTTCCACATCGATACCGATACCCAATGCTGCAGCCATTGGTTCATAAATCATATACACATCTCGTCCGCCGGCATGCTCCGAAGAGTCGCGTACCGCACGAATTTCCACTTCGGTCGAACCTGAAGGGATACCAACCACCATTCGTAGTGAGGGAGAGAACCAGTTACTTCTTGCACTTGCTTTCTTAATCAATCCACGAATCATTAATTCTGCAGCCTTAAAGTCAGCAATCACACCTTTTCTCAATGGGCGAATTGTTCTGATACGTTCATTTTCTTTACCTTGCATTTGTTGAGCTTCATCGCCCACAGCAATCAAATTCTCAGTGCGAGAATCCAACGCTACAATAGAAGGTTCATCAATAACAATCTTACCATTATGAATGATAATCGTGTTAGCTGTACCAAGGTCTACTGCAATTTCTTTTGTAAATGAGAATAATCCCATAATCTATTTTTTTCCTATATTTAATGTTTAAAGTGACGAATATGAGTCATAACCATTGCCATATCGTTATTATTACAATATTCAATAGTTTCATTATCTCTCACAGAACCACCAGGTTGAATTACTACATTCACACCAGCAGCATGTGCAAGTTCTACACAGTCGGCAAATGGGAAGAATGCATCAGAAGCCATTACTGCACCATTCAAATCAAATCCAAAACTCTTTGCCTTTTCAATAGCTTGCTTAAGAGCATCTACGCGAGATGTTTGACCGATACCACTTGCATATAGTTGCTTATTCTTTGCAAAAACAATTGCATTACTCTTACTATGTTTTACAATCTTGTTAGCAAACAACAAATCTTCAATTTGTTCTGGAGCAACAGCCTTAGTAGTAACTGTTTCCAATTCTTCTGGAGTTTCTATATGTGAATCTCTTTCTTGACCAAGAGCACCATTCAACACTGTGCGATATTGCATAGCCTGACGATTGTTATGCTTTTGTACAAGAATAATACGATTCTTCTTTTGCTTCAACACTTCAAGAGCCTCTTCAGTATAAGAAGGTGCGATACATACTTCAAAGAAGATAGTATTCATTTCTTCTGCAGCAGCCTTATCTACTTCAGCATTAGTAATCAACACACCACCAAATGCTGAAATAGGGTCACCAGCCAAAGCATCCTTCCAAGCTTCTACCACTGTAGGGCGTGAAGCAAGACCACAAGCATTGTTGTGCTTCAAGATGGCAAAAGTAGTTTCAGTGAAATCTCCGATCAAGTTCACTGCTGCATCAATGTCAAGCAAGTTGTTATAAGAAATTTCCTTACCGTGAAGTTGAGTAAACATTTCTTCAAAATCACCGAAGAAATAACCTTTTTGGTGAGGATTTTCACCATAACGCATAACCTTTGCACCATTCACAGGCAAACGAAGTGCAGATGTTTCGTCCTTATCAAAATAGTTGAAGATATGACTATCGTAAGCACTTGACACAGCAAATGCTTCTTTAGCAAACCATCTGCGATCTTCCAACGTAGTTTCCGCATTACCATTAGCCACAAGTCTTTCGTAAAGAGGTTCATATTGAGCCTTAGAAGCCACAATCACTACATCCTTAAAATTCTTAGCAGCAGCACGAATCAAAGAGATACCACCGATATCTATTTTTTCAATAATCGCACTTTCTTCTGCACCAGAAGCCACAGTTTCCTCAAATGGATAAAGGTCAACAATCACCAAGTCGATTTCAGGAATTTCATATTGAGCGATTTGACTTTGGTCACCTTCATTATCACGACGATTCAAGATACCACCAAACACCTTTGGGTGCAATGTTTTCACGCGTCCACCAAGAATTGATGGATAACCAGTCAAGTCTTCTACAGCCTCACATTCATATCCAAGACTTTGAATAAATGATTGAGTGCCACCAGTTGAAAGGAATTTCACACCATTCGCGTTCAATAGTTCAAGGATTTTATCCAAACCATCCTTATAGAAAACTGAGATTAATGCAGTTTTGATTTTCTTATTTTGTGCCATTATATTTCTATTTTATTGTTTTATTATTTATTACTTTTTGTTCTTTTCAATCCACTTACGAGCATTCACGAAACCCTCAATCCATGGAGTCACTTCATTATTCTTGCGAGTTTCAGGATAGAATGCACATTGCCATGGGAATATTGCACGTTCCAAGTGAGGCATCATCGCCAAGTGGCGACCATCAGCCGATGCAAGACCAGCTACAGCACGAGGAGAACCATTAGGATTTGCTGGATATGACTTATAAGAATATTGCAATACTACATTATACTTATCAGCAGATTCAGGCATATAGAACTTACCTTCACCGTGAGCCACCCAAATACCAAGTTTAGAACCAGACAATGAACCGAACATTACAGAATTATTCTCTGGAATTGTTACCCCCACGAATTGAGATTCAAACTTATGCGAATCATTGTGCAACATCTTTATGCGCTTGTTATGTTCTGGTGCAATCAAATTCAATTCCATCATTACTTGACAACCATTACATACACCAAGACTCAATGTATCTTCTCTTGCATAGAAATTATCCAAAGCCTTCTTAGCAGTTTCGTTCCATAAGAAACCACCTGCCCATCCCTTTGCTGAACCAAGCACATCAGAGTTTGAGAAACCACCACAGAACACAATCATATTCACATCTTCAAGAGTTTCGCGTCCACTCATCAAGTCGGTCATATGCACATCTTTCACATCAAAACCAGCATAATATAGAGAATATGCCATTTCACGATCACCGTTCACGCCTTTTTCACGAATAATAGCAGCCTTGATACCTGAAGATGCGTGACGAGAACCTTCGATACCATAAGAGGCAGCATTACCCTTAAATCCAGCAGGGAAACGATAGCGAATTGGTTGTTTCTTATAGTTTTCGAAACGCATTTCTGCACATTTCACGCCACTTTGTTTGCGATCAAGTAGGTAAGATGTCTTGAACCACAAATCACGTAAATAATCAACAAACAACATATATTCGTTATCATTATGATTGATCACAATATTACGTTCATTATTTGGTTCAGCCACCTTCACAGCCTTCACACCATATTCAGCCAATAGAGCAAGAACTGATTCCTCATTCTTATTTGCAACTTGTATAAGTACAGCTGGATTTTCGGCAAACAACACCTTTATCATATCATCTGATGTAAATGCATCAAGATTTACATCAAGACCACCCTTAACATTTGCAAATACCATTTCAAGCAATGCTGTGATCATACCACCAGCAGATACGTCGTGCATAGCAAGAAGTTTCTTCTTAGCCACAAGTTTTTGAATAGCTTCAAATGCCTTAGCAAAGTAATCCGATGATTTCACTGTAGGAACATCGCTACCCACCTTATTCAATACTTGAGCAAGAGCAGAACCTCCAAGCTTCATTTCATCAGCAGAGAAATCTACATAATAAATAGAACTTTCTTTAGCTTGAACCACTGGTGACACAGTCTTCTTCACATCTTTCACTTCAGCACCTGCAGAAATGATAACAGTACCTGGAGCAAGCACCTTCTTGTCGCCATATTTTTGAGTCATCGACAAGCTATCCTTACCAGTAGGAATGTTAATTCCCAAAGCGCAAGCAAAATCGCTACAAGCCTTTACAGCACTATATAGAGCTGCATCTTCTCCTTCGTTGCGACATGGCCACATCCAGTTTGCACTCAACGACACACTCTTCAAGCCTTCATTCAAGTTTGCACCTACTATATTAGTAAGAGCTTCGGCAATTGAAAGCACAGATCCCGCCTTTGAATCAGCAAGAGCAGCTTGAGGAGCATGGCCGATAGAAGTAGCAATACCAGCCTTACCAGTATAATCAAGAGCTACCACACCACAGTCACTCAATGGCAATTGAATTTCACCTTGACATTGTTGACGAGCGATGCGACCAGTAACCGAACGGTCAACCTTATTAGTCAACCAATCCTTACATGCTACAGCTTCTATTTGCAATACATTTTCTACATATTCATTAAGTTTAGCATCTTCATAAGAAGCATTTTCCATTACGCGAGATTTTGTGTTATCACGCATAATTGTCTTAGGTGAACTGCCAAACATATCTTTCATTCCAAGATCGATAGGACGCACACCATCTTTTTGTTCAAATACGAAACGATCATCGTCGGTAGTCTTACCTACTACATAGAATGGAGCGCGTTCTCTTTCAGCAATCTTACGTATGTTTTCAATATCCTTATCTTCAACAACCATACCCATACGCTCTTGGCTTTCGTTACCTACGATTTCCTTAGACGAAAGGGTAGGGTCACCCACTGGCAATGCATCAATTTCAATCTTACCACCAGTAGCTTCTACAAGTTCCGACAATGCATTTAAGTGTCCACCTGCACCATGGTCGTGAATTGAGATAATTGGGTTATTATCAGATTCAGCAAGAGTGCGAATTACATTCGATACACGCTTTTGCATTTCTGGGTTTGCACGTTGGATAGCATTTAGCTCAATAGCATTTGCATATTGACCAGTGTTTACAGATGATACAGCACCACCACCCATACCGATGCGGTAGTTATCACCACCCATAAGCACTACGTCTTGTCCTGGTTCTGGTGTGCCCTTGATAGCATCGCGCTTATTCGCAAAACCTACGCCTCCAGCAAGCATAATCACCTTATCGTATGCAAATTGTTCGCCATTTTCTTCGTGTTCGAATGTCAACAACGAACCACAAATAAGAGGTTGACCATACTTATTACCAAAGTCACTTGCACCATTAGATGCCTTAATAAGAATTTCTTCTGGTGTTTGATACAACCATGGGCGAGGTGGCATAGTACAAAGTTCCCATGCACGATCAGCAGTCATACGAGGATATGATGTCATATACACAGCAGTACCTGCAAGAGGCAAACTTGCCTTACCACCACCAAGACGGTCGCGAATTTCACCACCCGAACCAGTAGCAGCACCATTAAAAGGTTCTACTGTTGTTGGGAAGTTATGAGTTTCAGCCTTCAACGAGATAACTGAATTTATATCTTTCACCTCAAAGAAATCAGGCTTATCACCAGTCTTTGGGGCAAATTGTTCGATCTTTGGACCCTTAACAAATGCCACATTATCTTTATATGCCGATACAAGCCCATTTGGATTTTCTTGAGATGTCTTCTTAATCATCTTAAACAAAGACATTTCTTTTTCTTCGCCATCAATGATGAATGTACCGTTAAAGATTTTATGGCGACAGTGTTCTGAATTCACTTGAGAAAAACCAAACACTTCACTATCGGTCAACTTTCGACCAAGTTTTTCGCTCAATGCTTGAAGATATTCTATTTCTTCTTGACTTAAAGCAAGACCTTCTGTTACATTATATTCTTCAAGATTGTCAATATATACGATTGGATCTGGAGTCTTTGTAATTTTAAAGATATCCTTATTTAGGCCTTCATATACTCTTTGAAGCATTTTATCATGTTCAGGAGTTTGATTGCCTGCATAAGTGAATTCTTCGATTCGGGTAATGCCTGTGATACCCATATTTTGAGTAATTTCCACAGCATTTGTACTCCATGGCGTAATCATCTCACGACGTGGACCCACATAAGTTCCTTTCACTGAGTTGCCTGAAAGTTCTTTTGCACCATCAAACAACCAATTAAATTTCTCTACTTCATTAGGGGATAGCTTATGGTCTGATTCGACCGCAAAAATTGTTTTTGCTCCTTTTTTGAAGAATGTTATCATAATTTCTAAACGATGATTGATTTATCATATAATATTTCACGCAAAGATAGCAAAAATATCACAGAAAAGCACTAATTTTGAAACCAAATTACAAAAAATGGTACAAGATTTTCAAATTAGAGTAAATCCTCGCACTTCAGCAATAACTGAAGAACTAAAATTATATATTTCAACTCAAGAGAATATTGATATTAATCGTATCTATGGCATTCGCATTATCAAGCGTTCTATTGATGCACGCCAACGCAATGTTATGATTAATCTCAAAGTAAGAGTATATATCGACGAGCACCCAAACAACGCACCACTCATAGCTCCTATTAATTACCTCAATGTTACTGATAAGCCACAAGCTATCGTAGTAGGAGCAGGTCCTGGTGGACTATTTGCTGCTTTACGACTCATCGAACTTGGTATACGTCCAATAGTTCTCGAACGAGGAAAAGATGTACAAGAACGCCTTACAGATGTGGCACGAATATCTCGAGAAGGCATTATTGATCCTAATTCAAATTATTGCTTTGGCGAAGGTGGTGCTGGTGCATATTCCGATGGTAAGTTGCATACGCGTAGTAAAAAACGAGGATCTATCGATCGCATCCTTGGCATATTTCACCAACATGGTGCAAGCGAAGACATTCTTATTGATGCGCACCCACACATCGGTACCGACAAACTACCTAAAGTAATTAAGGCAATGAGAGAAACCATCATTGCTTGTGGAGGAGAAGTTCATTTCAATACTTGCGTAAACAACATTATTTTAAACAACAACGAAGCAATTGGTGTAGAATGCGTTGAAGGAGAAAAATTCTCTGGTCCGGTCATTCTTGCTACAGGCCATTCTGCACGAGATATATATACATTATTAAATGAGAAAAATATAAAAATAGAAGCCAAAGGTATAGCTGTAGGAGTAAGACTTGAACACCCTCAGCACACCATCGACTGCATTCAATACCATAGTAACAATGGTAGAGGCAAATATCTTCCTGCTGCCGAATATAACTTTGTAACTCAAGTAGATGGTAGGGGTGTATACTCATTTTGTATGTGCCCAGGTGGTTTCATCGTACCCGCCGCAAGCGATTGCAACCAACTTGTAGTGAATGGCATGTCTCCTTCTAATCGCGGTACACAATGGTCCAACTCTGGTATGGTAGTAGAAATACATCCTGAAGATTTAGAAGAAAAATATGCACAATATGGTGAGCTTGCTATGATGAAATACCAAGAAGATGTAGAGCTGCTTTGCTTTGAGAAGGCTGGTCGTACTCAAAAAGCGGGAGCACAAAGAATGCTTGACTTTGTAGAAGGTCGTCCATCAAAAGACCTACCAAAATCATCTTACCCTCCTGGAATTCAACTTTCTCGCCTCGACCAATGGATGCCTAAATTCATCAGTAGCAGATTAAGAAAAGGTTTTAAGGTATTCGGTAAATCAGCTAAAGGTTTTCTCACCAACGACGCTATCGTGATAGGTATGGAAACTCGCACATCATCTCCTATTCGCATTCCAAGAGATAAAGAATCACTTAACCACATTGAGATTAAAGGTCTATACCCTTGTGGTGAAGGAGCAGGCTATGCAGGTGGTATCGTTTCAGCAGCCATAGATGGTGAAAGATGCGCCGAAGCACTCGCAGCTCAATTTAACCAACTGCATTAATTAGGCAAAAAAATAAGTGAGGAACTTAAGAAAATACCCTCAGTTCCTCACTACTATTTTATATTCTACTATAATTAGCTCATTCTATTCTTGTAATCCTCGTATGTAAATTCGCGAAGTACTTCTGTAGTGCCATCACTATGTTGATATAGCAATGCTGGGTGTTGTATTCCGTTGAACATATGAGTCTTAACTGTAGTATAATGATTCATATCTTCAAATGTAAGCACATCTCCTTCATTCAATTCATTTTCAAAACTCCAGTCACCCACAAAGTCACCACTTAGACAAGAATTTCCTCCCATTCTGTAAGTTGGTTTATTTGTATCCACTTCCTTCAATGCCTCGCTGATGATTGGTTGGTATGGCATCTCAAGACAATCAGGCATATGACAAGCAAACGATACATCAAGAATTGCCGTCTTTATGCCATGGTTACACACCACATCCATCACCGATGATATCAAGTCACCTGTACGCCAAGTAAATGCACTTCCAGGTTCAAGAATAATTTCCAAATTTGGATATTTATCACGGAATTTCTTCAGCAAAGAAATAAGATGTTCTACATCATAACCATCACGTGTCATCAAGTGACCACCACCCATATTCAGCCACTTTAACTTTGGCAAAAACTTTCCAAATTGTTCCTCTACAGCTTGGAGCACCTTTTCAAGGTCATAAGATGTAGATTCACAAAGTGCATGGAAGTGAAAACCCTCAAGTCCTTCAGGCAATTCTGTAATATCCTCTGCAACAACGCCAAAACGTGAACCTGGACTACTTGGATTGTAAATATCAGTTTCTACTACCGAACACATTGGATTTATTCTCACACCACAGCTAACTTTATCTTTTGAATTTTCTGTATTATACTCAGCAACTCGCTCTTTATATCGTTTAAATTGCTTTAGAGAGTTAAAAGTAATATGAGAACTTCCAGCAAGAAATTTATTGATAGTAGCATCAGTATATACAGGACAATAAGAATGAGCTTTCACTTTCAATTCATCATTAGCAAGTTCCATCTCATTGAGCGAGCTTGCAGTAGACTTCACACCATATTCACGAAACACAGAGAATGTTCGCCATAATGCATTAGCCTTAAATGCCATAATAATCTCAATACCAGCAGATTCTTTCACATACTTTATCAATTCAAGATTTCTACGAAGTCTATCTTCATATACAACATAATATGGTGTTGGATAATTCTTAATCATATTCTTATTCGTTTATTTTAACTTCAATATTCAATGACACAAAATTACAATTTTTTTCTTTCATCTAACTATTTTGAGTGCGTATAGGTAAACGAACCCATAACCAATGCGGGATTAATTTCCAGAAGGCTACAAGAATAGAATATTTCCAATCAATTATAGCCACTCGTTTACGACTATTTACTGCTTTTACAATCTTGCGTGCAGCATAGTCTACCGTCATCTGCATAGGGTATTTTTGACCATCATCAAGCAAAGCCGTAGTGACAAAACCTGGACGTATATCAGTAAACGATACGTTTACATTCTGCATACGCGACAATTGTTCAAGACAATCTATATAGATATAATTATATCGTTTGGTTGCACTATATGATGGAGACACGCCAAGACCTTTAGTACCTGCTATTGATGACACCACCGCTATCTGGCCTTTTCTTTTTGTGTCCTTAAAATAATTATACGCAGTGTCTACCATTTGAGTGAAACCCATTGCATTAGTTCGCACTGTTTCAACTTCTACTTTAATATCTATTTTAGTATTTTGGTGTCCAACGCCTGAGCAATGAAAATACACATCCATACCTCCAAGTTTATCTATAAGTGCTTGCAAACGAAGATGTGCATCATCTGATGTGATGTCTATTACTTCATATTCCACTTGTGCTGGGAATTGAGATTTAAGTTCCTTCAACGACTCCTCACGTCGAGCAGCAACACCCACTTTCCATCCATCGGCAATATAATTAAGTGCCACTTGCTTACCTATTCCTGAAGAAGCACCTACAATAATTATCTTTTTCATTTAATCCAAGATTTTAAATTTAGCAAATCTAAGCATCAGTAGCTTGGTTTCATTTAATTCGATGAAATGAACGCGAATTTTTGAATCTGCACCTGAGCTATCTATATTTTCCACAACTCCTTCTCCAAAACGGAAATGTTGAATCATCATTCCTTCAGCAAGTTCGTGTGCCTCATGAATTGTAAAATCAGGCGACATCTTTTCTTCGTTATTGCTCAATCGTGGAGTATATTGTACTTGTGTATTTGATTTCTGTACTTTAGAAGTCGTAGTTGTTTTCTTTTCTCGCGAATAAATCGGAGCCGAAGAATAGCCATCATTATCCCAAAACGAATGACGACTTGGAGAGGAATAACCTCCACTTGACGAAGATGTTTGCGACATTGAAAGATATTTATCATCTATATCTCTTATGAAACGACTCATCTGGCACGATTTGGTTTGACCATTGCGATATCGTGACGAGGCATAAGTCATAGTACAATTCACCTTGGCACGAGTAATTGCCACATATAGCAATCTTCGCTCTTCTTCTATACCTGCAAGACTATCCGAGCTCATCATCGATGGGAATAATTCTTCTTCCACACCCACAATGATAACATTCTTAAATTCAAGGCCTTTAGCTGCATGTACTGTCATCAGAGTCACGCTCTCGGTCTTATCATCCTTATTTTCATCTTGATCGGTAGATAGCGACACTTCAGCAAGAAAATGACTCATTGACGACTCAAGTAAATTACCAACTTCTCGCTTTGTTTCCACAAAGTCGTTTATACCATTCAAAAGCTCGTCCAAGTTTTCTTTCTTACTGATATTTTCCGGTGTCTTGTCACTACTAACTGATGCTAATATTGAAGTGTCACGCAATACCATTTGCGCTACTTCATAAGCATTCTCTCCACTTTCATTCTTTTCTATAAATGAATTTATCATCGAAACAAAACCTTGCAACTTCTTTAGTGTTCCTGAATTTACCGACAATCCAGAAGCTATAGGGTTTGTAACCACCGACCACATACTACGATTGCTTTGTGATGCAGCTTGTTGTATTTTACCCACAGTAGTATCACCTATACCACGAGCAGGATAATTTATTATACGACGCAATGCTTCATCATCATTAGGATTGATAGTCAATCTGAAGTATGCAATAGCATCTTTAATTTCTTTTCGTTGGTAAAACGATAGTCCTCCGTAAATACGATAGGGGATATTGCGTTTACGCAACGATTCTTCAAGTACACGCGATTGAGCATTGGTGCGATAAAGAATAGCAAAATCCTCATACGAACCGCCTTGTATGGCCTTTGTAGCTATGATTTGGTTAGCCACCACATACCCTTCCTCAAAATCTGAATATGCTTGAATCACATTTATGCGACTTCCCACACTACTCTTTGAGAATACGTTCTTCTTGATTTGATATTTATTTTTCTCTATCAATGAATTTGCTGCACTTATGATAGTCTGTGTAGAACGGTAATTCTGTTCCAATTTGAATGTTTTCAAATCGGGATATGCATTCGACAAATTCAATATATTTGAAATATTAGCTCCTCTGAATGAATAAATACTTTGAGCATCATCACCCACCACACATAACTTGTTATGTTTCTTACACAATTGCGAAACTATCAAATGTTGTGCGAAATTGGTATCTTGATACTCATCTACAAGTATAAAACGGAAGAAATCTTGATATTTTTCGAGCACATCAGGATAATCTCGCAGTAAGATATTGGTATAGAACAACAAATCATCAAAGTCCATTGCTCCAGCCACCTTACAACGATTCCAATATTTCTTATAAATTATGTATGTAGCAGGACGTTGTGCTCGATTATCTGCCTGACGCAATTCTCTGTTATTTTCATAGTCATAAGGCGATATAAGAGCATTTTTCATATTTGAAATATGACTCTGTATATTACCAGCATTATACACCTTATCATCAAGTTGCAGCTCCTTGATGATAGACTTTATTAGTGACTTTGAATCATTAGTATCATATATCGTAAAATCACGACTAAATCCTATTCTTTCAGCATTTATTCGTAATATTCTCGAAAAAATCGAGTGAAAAGTACCCATCCACAACTGTGTAGCAAGGCCTTCACCTATAAGTGAAGCTATTCGCTCTTTCATCTCCCTTGCTGCCTTATTGGTAAAGGTTAGAGCTAAAATTCTATATGGTTCATATCCATTTTGTAATAAATGTACAATCTTGTAGGTAAGGACTCGTGTTTTTCCTGACCCTGCACCCGCAATCACCAATGATGGTCCGTCTATATATTCCACCGCGACGCGTTGCTGCTCGTTTAGTTTTTCTAAGTAGTTTTCCAAAATTTATTCCTATCTAAATATGAGATACAAAATTAGCAAAATTATAAGAAAAAATGAACTAACTGACAAAATTAAAGTTATAGTATTTAAAATTTAATACACATTTACTATGAAATTAAGAAAGTCTACATTTTTCTTAGTCCTATATTTCATTTCAATAGGATATTCAAGAATTTATTCTCAAAATAGAGACTCTGTGGCCGATAATTTACCAGAGAAATGGACTTATGCTTCAGAGTTTGTTCAAACTCTGCCTTCCGACGACCTTTGGTGGCAATCTTTTAACGATAAGTGCCTCGACACTCTTATTGAGATGGCTATAACCAACAACTACGATGTACAAATTGCATTGAAACGTATAACAATGGCAAAAAATGATATGCGTATAGTACAAAGTGGATACTATCCTAACTTGAGCATAGATGCTGGATGGACTAAAGAACGTAGTTCTGGAGTAGTAAGCGATTATTATGACTTAGGTCTTGCCTTTAATTGGCAAATAGACTTATTTGGACAAATAACATCACAAGCAAAAGAGAAAAAGTCTCTTTGGCAAGCAAGCAAAGCTCAATATGAGGGAACTATGGTGACTTTATGCGCAAATGTTGCATCCCACTATATAAATCTTCGCATATGGCAAGCACAATACATTGTCGCTCAATCACACATAAAATCTCAAAAACAAATTATGGATATCACCGAAGCACGATTTAAAAGTGGTCTTGCATCTATGCTTGATGTTTCTCAAGCTCGGTCGCTATACCTAAATACACATTCGTCTCTATCTCCTTTAAAGGCTAATATTGAGGCTCAAATCAATTCCATTGCCACACTTTTAGGCATTTTCCCAGATAGTCTGCCCAAAGAAATTAAAGCTCCGACATTGGAGCTTCCCCAACCATCTACCAATATCCAAGTTGGCGTTCCAGCCGAATTAATTCGTCGTCGTCCAGATATTAAAGAAGCCGAATACAATGTTGCATCGTATGCTGCTTCTATCGGAATTGCGAAAAAAGATTTCTTGCCTTCAATTTCTATAAATGGTAATATAGGTTTTAAATCAAATAAAATAGATGGTTTATTTCAAAAAGAAGCTTTTGGTTATTCCATTATGCCCAAATTATCTCTGACATTATTTGATGGATTAAATCGTAATTATCGATTTCTTAACGCTAAAGAACAATTACAAATTGGAATAGACAATTACAATAATACTGTAATGAATGCTATAACCGAAGTGGAAAATGCTATGATTTCATACCATTATAGCATAATCGAAACACAAGAACTTGAAAAAGTTAACGACGAAGCACTTAACTCATTAAAACTATCAGTAGACCTATATAAACGTGGACTCACCCCTTTTTCTAATGTTCTCACTTCTCAACAAGATTACCTGCAGTACAACAACTCCTATGTAGTATCAAAAGGTAAATCTCTCTTAAATCTTATTTCACTATACCAAGCTCTTGGTGGTGGATGGGAACAATAATCAACAACTATTAATATATTAATTTATGAAAACAATAATTTTATTACCATCATTGATTTTATTTATCTCTTTGTTATCGTGCAATAATAGTCACACAAAGGATATTAATCAATACTCAATGAAAGTGAATGTAGCTGTACCTGAAATAGATACCGTCACATTGCAAAAAAGTTATCCTGGCACATTAAAAGCCCAAAGTGAAGTCAATCTTGTGGCTCGGGTTAATGGTTTTCTTCAACAAGTAAATTACAAGCCAGGACAATTAGTCAAAAAAGGGCATCTATTATTTGTAATTGAGCCTAAACCTTACGAAGAAGCCATCACTCAAGCAGAGGCTAAATTAGTGAGTGCAAAAAGTCAAAATGAATATGCCCAAATCAACTACGAAAGTGTGAAAGAAGCTGTAATGACAAATGCTGTATCGCAAATTGATTTCGTTCAAGCTGAAACTAATTGGAATCAATCTATCGCTGCAGTAAAATCTGCTGAAGCAACTCTTGAAAATGCTAAAATCAATTTAAACTATTGCTATATTCGAGCTCCATTCGATGGACATATCACACAGAAGAATGTTGACATTGGCAATTATCTTAATGGCGCAGCATCTCCACAAGTGCTTGCTACTATCTACGACGATCGCTCTATGATTGTTACCTTCTCTATAGAAGATAGTCAATACATGCGTATGATTTCAGAACAGCAGAACAATCAAAAACCAAACGAATACAACGATGTATTTCTCTCCTTCAACGAATCACTTCCTCATTCTTATCAAGGTAAAATCAATTATTTATCTCCAATGGTAAACCTTACTACTGGCACAATCACATTACAGGCTAAAGTAAGCAATCCTTATGGCGAATTGAAGAGTGGTATGTATTGCATAGTTCACTTACCTTATAAAGAAATTTCACAAGCAATCCTCATCAAAGACTCTGCTATAAGTACCGACCAATTAGGAAAATTTATTTACACTATCGACGATTCCAACAAAGTAGTATACACACCTATAGAAATAAGTGATTTGGTCAACGACACATTGAGAATAGTCACTGATGGACTTCTACCTAATCAAAAATATGTAACTCAAGCCATTCAAAAGGTGAGAGACGGAATGGAAGTAAAACCAATATTAAGCAAGTAAATTATGATTTCCAATTTTTTCATAAATCGACCTATATTTGCCACAGTAATTGCCATTCTTATGATTATAATAGGGGGGATTACAATCTTCACTCTACCAGTGGCACAATATCCAGATATCACTCCTCCTACTGTACAAGTTTCTGCAATGTATCCTGGAGCAAGTGCCGAAACTGTGGCTAAAACTGTAGGTGTGCCTATCGAGGCCCAAGTGAATGGCGTAGAAGGAATGATGTATATGAGTTCCACATCTTCATCTGATGGTTCTTACAAACTTACTATCACATTTGAAGTAGGTACTGACATCGATATGGCAACAGTTATGGTGCAGAATCGCGTAGCTGTAGCACAAGGTAGTCTTCCCGAAGCTGTAATACAACAAGGTATTACAACTCAAAAACAATCAACCAACATCGTGCTTTTTCTTTCTTTAGAAGGTGATAGCACCAATCGCTATAATTCACTATATCTTAGCAATTATGCCAACCTGAATGTTGTAGATGCCCTTTCTCGAATAAATGGAGTAGGGGGTGTGAATGTATTCGGTGCTGGTAATTATAGTATGCGTATTTGGCTTAACCCAGAAGCTATGAGAGTACGTTCGGTAACTCCTGCCGAAGTATACCAAGCCATTCAGGCACAAAATATGGAAGTATCAGCAGGAAGTATAGGGGCTCCTCCAGTCAACTCTAACGAAGCATTTCAGTTCACTATTACATCACAAGGACGCTTAGTCACAAGCGAACAATTTGGAAATATTATTATCAAAGCCAATAGGGATGGTAGTATTTTGAGATTGAAAGACATCGCGTCTGTTGACTTAGGAAGCGTAGACTATAATACAGTATCAAATGTTTCTGGTCGTGAAACAGCACTTATCGCTATCTATCAACTTCCGGGAGCTAATGCTCTTGATGTTGCAAATAATGTAAAAAAAGAGCTTAACAACCTTCAACAATATTTCCCAAAGGGGGTAACTTACAAAATAATACTTGATACTACAAATTTCGTAAACGCATCTATTGATGAAGTTCTGAAGACTCTCCTCGAAACATCATTTATTGTAATGCTCGTGATGCTACTTTTCTTACAGAATTGGCGTGCTGTACTTATTCCTATGATTACTATACCAGTGTCACTCATAGCCACTTTTGCTGTTATGAAATTATTGGGATTTACGATTAACACACTCACTCTTTTCGGTCTCGTTCTTGCTATTGCCATTGTAGTAGATGATGCCATTGTGGTGGTAGAAGATTGTATGCGGCTTATCGATAGTGGAAAATACACACGCAAAGAAGCCACACTCATTGCTATGGAGGAACTACAAGGTCCAATTATTGGTGAAGTTTTGGTACTACTCGCTGTATTTGTACCTACAGCATTTATAGGTGGTATCACAGGTCAATTATATAAACAATTTGCACTTACAATTGCTATTTCAACGGCTTTTAGTGGGATAAATGCTCTCACTCTTTCACCAGCTTTGTGTGCCATATTCTTAAAGAAATCCGACTCTAATTTCTTTATTTATCGATGGTTTAATCGCTATTTTTCGTCATTAAGAAATCTATACAAGCGTTCAATAGGCACACTTCTCAAGCGTCCGATAGCTACACTTGGTGCATTTATAGTTTTAGCTTTATTAGGATTTTGGGGATTAATTAAATCGCCATCTTCTTATATTCCGAGCGAAGATATGGGATACTTTATGACATCTATCCAATTACCAAGTGGAGCTTCTCTTGAACGCACAGAAAAAGTAGTTAAAGATGTAGAGCAACGTCTTCTCTCTATGCCAGAAGTGGAAGAAGTAATTGCTATATCGGGATTTTCGTTTATGGGTGGGGGAGCTGCATCTAATGCTGGTTCACTCTTCGTTGTATTAAAGCCTTGGAAAGATAGAAAAGATAAAAATCAAACCGTGTTTGCTCTTGTTGATAAAGCTAATGCTCTCACCTCACAAATCCAATCAGGAATTGTATTTTCTATCAATCCTCCTGCCATTCCTGGATTAGGCAATTCTGGTGGACTTGAGATGCAACTTCTTGATATAAATAACGAAGGAGCAAATGAAATGCAAAAGGCTATTGCCGATGTGATTTCTACAGCGTCTTCCAATCCTAAAATAGCTTCTATCACATCGCTTTATCAAGGTAATATTCCTCAATATCAACTAAATATAGATAGAAATAAACTTGAGATACAAGGTCTAAACCTATCAGATGTTTACAATACACTCAATTTTTATCTTGGTCAAGCCTTTGTCAACGACTTCGTGGAATTTGGTCGCATTTTTCAAGTTAAAATCGGAGCCGATTCCAAATATCGTGGAAAAATAGAGGATATTATGAAATTAAGTGTTAAAAATAACTCTGGTGAAATGGTTCCTTTCTCTTCATTTACTACTATAGAACCTACACTTGGACAATCAAATGTTTCTCGATACAATATGTATCCTTCTGCATCAATTACATTCAATACGGCAAATAATGTGAGTTCAAGCGACGGAATCAAAGCTGCAGAAGAAATAGTTAAATCCACATTAGGCAACAACTATGCCTATTCTTGGACTGGACAAGCCTACCAAGAAACACAAGCTGGTGCCACCATCTCTATAGTACTTATTTTTGCCGTCATAGTTACCATACTCGTACTTGCGGCACAATACGAAAGTTGGACCGATCCTATAGCAGTTGTACTCAGTATGCCAATTGCAATTCTCGGCACTGTACTTGGTTGCTTTGTTATGGGAGAAAGCATTAGCATCTACACCCAAATTGGTATTATCCTTCTACTCGGTCTTTCTGCTAAAAATGCCATTCTTATCGTGGAATATGCCACCGATTACCGACGAAAAGGTGAGAGTATCTACAGTGCAGCTCTTGATGCTGGAGATGTGAGATTTCGTCCTATTATTATGACATCATTAGCTTTCGTAGTGGGTATATTGCCATTGATGTTTGCATCTGGAGCAGGAGCTGAAAGTCGCATAAGTTTAGGCACAGCTGTTGTATTCGGTATGGCATTAAATGCTATTATTGGCACTTTATTCGTACCAAACTTTTGGGATGTAATGCAACACCTTCAAGAACGTTTTATAAGTCGCAATAATTCGGAATCTCCTTCAGAAAAGAATAATTCCCCTCATCATAATTGATGGCACAACAATAATGTGACATTCCATTCGACACTATAAGGTATTTGGCTCGGAGCACAAAATTATATCTCACTATCTGGTCAAATACCTTTTGTGTTATCTCCACAGATGGTGCTTTGTATTCCACTATCACAAGAGGATTACCATATCGGTCACTCACAAGAGTGTCACAACGACGTTTAATTCCATTCTGCACAAGTGACACTTCATTATTCATCAATCCAGCAAGAAATCCCTTTTGATTGACTAAAAAGGATACAAAATTTTGCCTTACCCATTCCTCTGGAGTAAGAACCACATATTTTCTTCGTAATTTATCAAATATCAATTCCTTTCCACCTTCTTGCGTTATGCGTAAATCGGCTTTTGGTAAATTTAAATTTGGTTTATCCATTTTGTCAATTTAAAAGAATTATGTAAATTTACTGAAAATATTTAAGATTGACAGCATTATGGCAGTAAAAAAAGAAACTTTATCATATATCGAGATTTGCAACAATATCAAAAAGGGTATCTTCGCACCTATCTATGTGCTTATGGGTGAGGAGTCTTATTATATTGACCAAATAGAAGATTTAATAGTTTCTAAAGCTTTAACCAACGAGGAAAAAGCATTCAATCTTACTGTGGCTTACGGACTTGATAGCGATATAAAAAACATCATCAATGTATGCAAGCGTTATCCTGTTATGTCGCAATACCAAGTGGTAATTCTTCGTGAAGCTCAAAACAACAAAGAACTTGAATTACTTAGCCAATATGCCGAAAAGCCATTAGAATCAACAATTCTCATCGTTTCTCACAAACACTCCAATGTAAAATCGGGTGAGTTTCTGAAAACACTTAGTGCCAACAACACTGGTATCGTTTTTGAATCTAAAAAAATTCAAGAAAACCATGTGGGGGCTATTATCACCGACTATGTTGCTTCACAAAAAGCAAAAATCGATAGCAAAGCTATAGCTATGCTTAAAGATTTTGTAGGCACCGACCTCTCGCGTATTTTTGGCGAAGTGGATAAATTACTTCTTATTCTTCCCGAAAACAACAAACATATTACCCCTGAGATCGTAGAACGCAACATCGGCATCAGTAAAGATTTCAATAATTTTGAGCTTGAGAATGCTATTAGAGTAAAAAATGTACTTAAAGCTAATCAAATCATAAATTACTTTGAGAAAAACCCCAAAAGCAATCCACCTGTAGTCACAGTGGGCATACTATTCTCGTTCTTCTCTAATCTTTTATTAGCACGCACTGCTAAAGTAAAAACCGAACAAGGCATTATGGATGCAATTGGCACAAAATCTGCTTATCGTGCTAAAATCTTCATCGAAGCAATGAAATATTACTCAACTGCAGGATGCGTAAACATAATAGGGTATTTGAGAGAATTCGACACCAAATCAAAAGGTATTAATTCTCGACAAAATGAATACCAACTTCTCCGTGAACTCATTTACAAAATACTACACTCATAACTATTAGACTTTATAACACAAAATGAGGAGTAAGGCTTTTCACCTTCTCCTCATTCTTTTATATACACACTATTTAACTCTATATCTTAGAATTCACTTGTGAAGTGGAAACGAATCTTAGGGAAATCTGATTGTGCCATTTGAAGCACATATCCCGAGTCGGCAAGGAACACATCGCGACCTTCCTTATCCACTGCCATAAATTGATATTTACGCTTCTTAAATGCTTCAAGAGCTTCCTTGTCATCACTTTCTATCCAGCAAGCCTTATATAGACTAATTGGTTCCCAACGGCATTGTGCTCCATATTCGTGTAACAAGCGATATTGAATAACCTCAAACTGCAATTGTCCCACAGTTCCGATAATCTTACGACCATTGAATTGGTTGGTAAACATCTGTGCCACACCTTCATCCATTAGCTGTTCAATACCCTTATTGAGTTGTTTTGTCTTCATAGGGTCTGTATTCTCAATGTACTTAAACATTTCTGGAGAGAAACTTGGCAGCCCCTTGAAGTGTAGTTCTTCACCTTCGGTCAATGTATCACCAATTTTAAAGTTACCACTATCTGGAATACCGATAATATCTCCAGGATATGCTTCATCTACGATATCCTTCTTTTGTGCCATAAAGGCTGTAGGAGCTGCAAATTTAAGAGTTTTTCCATGACGCACGTGCTTATATGGTGCATTGCGTTGGAACATACCCGAGCATATCTTCACAAACGCAATACAACTACGGTGATTAGGGTCCATATTTGCGTGAATCTTAAACACAAAGCCTGTAAACTTTTCTTCTTGTGGTTTCACTTCACGCTCCATAGCTTGAATAGGACGTGGAGATGGGGCTATTTGCACGAAACAGTCAAGCAATTCCTTCACACCAAAGGTATTTAATGCCGATCCGAAGAACACAGGAGCCACCTTACCAGCAAGATAATCTTCCACATTAAATTCAGGATAAACGCCTTCTATCAATTCCACATCTTCACGAAGCTTTTCTGCATCTCGTTCTCCGATAGTTTCATCGATTATAGGATCGTTGATATCATTGATTTCTACACGTTCTGTTACCTTTTGCTTATCAGGTGTAAATAAATCAAGACCACCTTCAAAGATGTTATACACTCCCTTGAAATGAAGACCGATATTAATAGGCCAACTCAAAGGACGAACCTTGATTTGCAATTCACTCTCAAGTTCATCAAGAATATCAAACGGATCACGTCCTTCGCGGTCGAGCTTATTCACAAATATAATCACTGGAGTGTGACGCATGCGACATACCTCCATCAAGCGACGAGTTTGTTGCTCCACACCCTTTGCCACGTCCACCACAATGATTACACTATCCACTGCAGTAAGTGTGCGGAATGTATCTTCAGCAAAGTCTTGGTGACCAGGTGTGTCAAGAATGTTGATTTTATAGTCGCCATAATTGAATCCCATTACTGATGTTGCCACCGAGATACCACGTTGTTTTTCAATTTCCATCCAGTCAGATGTAGCAGTTTTCTTGATTTTGTTAGATTTCACTGCTCCTGCCACATGGATTGCACCACCAAACAACAATAGTTTTTCGGTAAGAGTGGTTTTACCCGCATCGGGGTGAGAAATAATCGCAAATGTTCTGCGCTTGTCTATTTCAGAATTTAGATTAGCCACAATAGTGTTATATTTAATGTTTTATTTAATTATTTTCAAGTTCGCCAATGCACTTTTCAAGACTATCTATCCAATATGGAATTTCGATGTCAAACGTGCGTTTAATTTTCGTTTTATCAAGTACCGAATATGCTGGACGCGATGCTTTCACAGGATATTCCGATGTTGCGATAGGGCATACTTTACAAGTGTTAATGCTTGCTATCTTATGTATCATTTTAGTGAAATCATACCATGAGCAAACACCTTCATTTGAGAAGTGATACACTCCTGATTCCCATTTTTCACCACATATTATTGAATATATTGCATTAGCAAGGTCTCCTGCATAAGTTGGTGTGCCCACTTGGTCGGCTACCACATTCAACACATCTTTTGTGCGACCAAGATTTAGCATTGTCTTTACAAAATTCTTTCCATGTTTTGAATATAACCACGCCGTGCGAATAATGATATAATCTTGTGGCAATATTTCAGCAAGAGCATTCTCTCCGGCAAGTTTCGTAGTGCCATATACCGATTGTGGGTTTGTAGCCTTATCTTCAGTATAAGGTACACACCCCATACCATCAAACACATAATCAGTCGACACATGCACCACCTTTGCACTGGCTTGTTTGGCTGCTTTTGCAATATTTGCCACTGCAATGTGATTGATTTTATCACATAACTCAATGTTCTCTTCAGCAAGGTCTACTGCCGTATATGCTGCACAGTTTATAATAATGTGAATACTATTATTGTTTACATAATCAATAATAGCATCAAGATTTGTGATATCAAGCTCAGCAACATCAGTAAAAAAGGTATTAAATGAATTATTACCCTCAAGCAACAACCTCATCTCATTACCCAGCTGACCTTTTGCTCCTGTGATTAATATATTCTTTTGCATATCTGTCTTAGATATTATCCTTGTCTTCAAATATTGGACATTCTTCGTTCTTATGATAGAATGCCGATAGGGTAGCAAGAAATTTAGATATCTGAGCAATTGCTTTTAGTGTATCTTCTGATATCTCTTTACCTTGCAACTTTAGCATCAATGTGCCATATAGAGCATTGAAGCACGTTTCAAGTTCGCCTTGCTTATTTTCTCCAGCTTTTGCGCGCAATTCCACTATATAAGGCAAAGTCTTATAAAACTCAGCTCCATATTCAGGAAATTTAGGCGATTTTAGCAACTCGTTGTGCAAATCAGCAAGACGTATTATCACATTTACGTTAATTTGAAGATGTCCAGCTTGCTTCTTGTTTTCAAGTTCCATCATCTTGATTAGCGACTCATACCAGTCCTTGATTTCTGCCTTTTTCTCATCATCTACGTTATATTTTGAGATAAGATTAGCATCAATCATATCTATATCAAGATTGTTGGCACGAATAATATCTTCTATTTGCCACATATATAGCAAATATTCTGCTATATTCTCTTTTCTTTTAATCTGAGCTAATATCATAAGTGAAAATTATCCGAATTTACTGATTTTGCGAAGCATTGGTTCATTGATAATTTTGATACGTCTGCCATCTACTGTAATTAGTTTTTCCGATACGAATGTAGATAGTGTGCGAATCGCATTAGATGTTGTCATATTCGACAAGTTTGCAATATCCTCACGTGCCATATATATCTTTATAGTCAAACCATCTTCCTCATATCCATAACTATCAGCAAGAATAAGAAGTGCTTCAGCAAGACGACCTCTGATATGCTTTTGAGTAAGGTTTACGATTTTAGTATCAGAACCACCAAGATGACGCGACAATTCGTGAATAAAGAACCATGCCAATTCTCTATTCTTATTGATAAGTTCCTCTACTATACTCATTGGTATAGCACCCAATGTAGATGCTTCAAATGCACTGATACTTGTCACATATCGTTCCTTCGCAAAATATGCACGATAACCAATATATTGGATAGGGCGATACACGCGAAGAATTTGCTGACGGCCTCCCACGCCATCTTTAAATTTCTTCACTTTACCTTCAAGCAGACACCATAGAAATTCAGGCTCATCTCCTTCGGCATATATTATCTGATTTCTCTTAAATTTATGTATTACAAAATTATCAGCAAGGCGATGTTTCTCCTCTGGAGTCAACAACGCCCATATCTCTGAAAGACCTTCACTTAATATGTTTTCTAAAGAACTTTTCTTTAACATCATTATAAAACTATGTTTTAAAGCTTACAAAATTACTAAATATCTATCTTTCAACAATAAAAAAAGCGGAAAATCTTAATAAAATCCCGCTTTTTTCTCTCTTTAGACCTTTTTTTTGAGTAATTTTCACCCTATAACGACACCGAGAACATTGCCATAATTCTATTTGTGTGATTGCTTGACTTATCGAAATTTGTTCTATTTCCGTATAGATATTCCACACCTGTTTGAATATATTTATTTGGCGACCAAATGAGATTTGCCACTATATATTCGCCTTCTTTATATTGCTTATCATGTGCCACATTGCCCGATGTATAGTCATTGATATCATTGGTGACATGACTATAAATTATCGTTGAAAACAATCGTTTCGAGAAATTATACTGCAAAGCTCCGTATGCACCCCACGAACGAGACCGACTCAAATGTCCGTTTTGCTTTGCCGATGGCACAAGGTCAATATTTTCCCCTAAATTATCTTCTATATAACTTGCCATTCCTTTGCCATAAGTACCCATATAGTACAATGTAAAGCGATTAAATTCTAAAATTCCACTCAACTTGGCACCCCATCCGAAAACATTATGATTTTCATTTGTTATCAAATTTCTATATCTCATATTTCTAAATATCGAGCTCACTCTTATATGCGAATTCTTGTGCCATCTATATTGTAAATATAATGGTATATCCGGCACTAATGTTGATGCTTCTTGAGTATAATCGTTTGTCGTATACGAACTAATTGGTTTCTCAACACCTACACCTAATTTTATGTTATTTTCAAAATTCTTTTCATAACTGATAACAGTATTTGAAAAGTTTGCTGTACTATTAGGCGATTGAGCATCTATAGTAAAAGGGATAGCTGTTTGATCACTGAATAGGGTAGATGTGTAACCTATTGTAAACCCATGATATTTAGCATAGGCGTGGTTGATTTTCACCCCATACTCATTACCCCCTTGATTGAAAATCATAGCAATGTACACTCCCAACTGATTATCCGTGTCTGGCAAACCCACAAAGTTAAAGATCAAACGACTTCGTTGCATCGTATAATCCAAGTTGGTCTTATGATTTGGTACTGCTGGTGTGATAGATGAAGGTTCAAAAGACGAAGGTGACGACAATGGATTTCCCCAATCAAAATTCACTGTAGATTTAAATTGAGCACCTATCGACAAGTAAAACTTATTATCTTTACCAATAATACTAAACTTTGGCAAATCCTGACTGTTTGGTGTGGCTGGTGCATTTCCCACCAAAGTATTATACACATTGGCTGTGGTTTTCTTGAGTGTATCGCCCACCACTACATCAAGGTTTTGATTGGTAGGGGTAGTAGGATGCACCTCTGTCGACATTTGAGCAAAACCATATGCTACGCTCATCAATGCAAAAATTGATACTAAAGTTCTCATAGTGTTTATTATTTATTAATGTTTTATCTTACAACACAACAAGCAATAAACAAAAATAGTTCGGCAACAAACCTCTGTTACCGAACTATTATATCCATAAAACCCCTAAATCTTATTTGATAAGATATTGAGAACTGATTGATTCAAAATTGTGTACTCTGCGAATAGTATCAGCAAACAAAGGAGCAACACTTAGAATATTACACTTAGTGCAACCCTTAGTATAAGGAATACTATTTGTGAAAATCATTTCAGTAAGTGGGCTGTTTTGTACTCTTTCCGATGCAGGATCACTCATAATAGCGTGTGATGCCAATGCACGTACTGAGCGAGCGCCATTGTCTATCATCAATTGAGCTGCCTTGCAGATTGTACCTGCTGTATCCACCATATCGTCTACGATGATTACATCCTTACCTTCTACATCACCAATGATAGTCATTTGTTCCACCACGTTAGCCTTAGCTCTTTGCTTGTGACATAGCACAAGAGGTGTATTTAGGTACTTTGCATACGAATTAGCACGCTTTGCTCCACCCACGTCTGGCGATGCAATTACCAAATCCTTCAAGTTGAGTGATTGGATGTAAGGAATAAAGCAAGATGACGCATACAAGTGGTCTACTGGCACATTGAAGAAACCTTGAATTTGGTCGGCATGCAAGTCCATTGTGATAAGACGATCGATTCCTGCTGTGCTCAACAAGTCAGCAACAAGTTTTGATGCAATAGACACACGTGGCTTGTCCTTGCGATCTTGTCTTGCCCAGCCAAAGTATGGCATAACTGCGATAACTGATTTCGCTGAAGCACGCTTCGCTGCATCAATCATCAACAACAATTCCATAAGGTTGTCACTGTTTGGGAATGTTGATTGCACAAGATACACTTCACAACCACGGATTGATTCCTCAAAACAAACTTCAAATTCGCCATCAGCGAAATATTGAATGTTCATTTTACCCAATTCAATGCCTAATTCTTTACAAATTTCTTCAGCCATATAACGTGACTTTGTTCCGCTGAAGACTTTAATTTTTGGTGAGTCGCTCATAATATATTATTGTTGGATTTTTTATTTTTTTGCAAATTTAGCACATTTTAGTTGTATTATAACACTTTTTTTACGATTTTTTCGCCTTTCTTGGAGTAAGTTTCCATATTACTGCACTAAATGGCTCTATTTCTGTTGCAAACGAAGTAGATGATGATAATTCAAACTTACCTTTCGCTCCACTCAATAATTCCTTACCATTATATGCACCTTGCATAATTTTCAAATAATCAAACGCATGGGCTGGGATATTGATATTTACATTAGCTTTTTCGTGTCCGAAATTCACAGCTATAAGAAGTGTTTCACCATCTATATGACGCAAATATGTATAATGACGATGTGGATTCACATTCTCATAATTCACATACATTAGGTCAAAGAATTCACCTTCGCATATCGCTTTTTCTTTATTACATAATGTAAGGATATGCTTATACAGATTACGCAATTTCAGTTCGTCTTCTGTGAGCAGTTTGCCATCACACTTACCATTGTTATACCATCTGTTCACCGATGGTATACTCCAATAGTCAAATATCGTGGTGCGACCATCACGCCCACTGAAGCCCTCGGCATCTGCACCTTTTTCACCAAGTTCTTGACCTTGATAAATCATCATCGGCGCACGACTAATCGTAGCACTCACCACAAGCGATGGGGTTACAATATGTGCATTTCCTGCATATTGTTCCGACGCAAATCGTTGTTCATCGTGATTTTCAAGGAAATTAAGCATATTATCATTTATTCCGTCCACGGTTTGCCAGCAATTGGTAATCGATGCAGCCGAAATATTACAACATTGCACTCCTCTCAGCGTATCATACAGCGACACCTTATCATACAAGTAATCAAAATGTCCGTTATATATATAGTCGCGATATATGCTTACATCATAAATCTCTGCAATAAATTTAATGTGTGGATATTTCTCCTTCACAAGGGGAATAGCCCAACCCCAAAATTCCACAGGCACCATAAACACCATATCACAACGGAATGCATCTATGCCTTTTGATGCCCAAAAACGCAATATGTTTACCATCTTAAACCATGTGTCAGGTATCGGATCAAAATGACGAGAACCATTTCCATAATCCACGCCATAGTTCAGCTTAACGGTTTCATACCAGTCATTTACCGATGGAAATGCCGAAAAGCAATCATTTCCTGTTGCCCTTGCTGGGAATTCGAAATAAGCATCTTTTCCTGTACCTAAATCAAATTGTGGAGAAAACACTTGACGAGTGATATAATAGAAATTATTATTAGGTGTAAACATCATATTATAATCGTCTCCCACACCTAAATCTTCTATTCCTTGTGGTTTCACATCAGAGTGATATTGACGTGCCACATGGTTTGGCACAAAATCAATAATCACCTTCATTCCATTATCGTGAGTACGCTTCACAAGTGCCTCAAACTCCTTCATTCTATCAGGCACACTCTCTGCTATATCGGGATCTATATCATAATAATCCTTTATTGCATAAGGGCTACCTGCATTACCCTTCACCACATGTGGATTATCAGGATTTATTCCATAAGCCGAGTAATCAGTTTTTGTAGCGTGCTCTATCACACCGGTATACCACACATGGGTTACACCAAGTTCCTTGATAGATTTTAAAACCTTATTATTTATCTCATTCATTTTACCCACACCATTTTCCTCTATCGTACCATTTGGCACACACGTGGTGCAAGTGTTAGTGAACAATCGTGGGAATAATTGATATATTATTGGTTTCATTATGAAATCTAAATTATATTTTAAATTATTTCACAAAGATACAATAATTATTGCAATCTATTACCCTGTTGCCTCAAAATTCAACTCCCACCATCACTCATCACAAAAAAACTATTAGTTGTCACACTTGTCTTAAATGCACTCGTGTCACCTAAAATAAAGTATCTCCTTCCTCACTGAATATAAATTATGTCATTCTGTCTAAAACAAAAAATGTCCTTCTGTCCGAAAACGCCTAACTGAATATCACTTTTTTCCACCGTTATCCTTTTTAAGGAAACTTTCTGCTCATTTTGGTTGTATCCTTGCACAAAATTTCTCACGCATTTAATAAATGTATTCTTAGAGAAATAAAACCTTATAAAATCTGGTAAAAAAATAGTGTGTTAATAAAAAAGATATTAAATTTGTAAATTGTAAAAAAATGATATCAATGGAAGAAGATATAAAAAAATGCATTGAGGTGCTTAATCGTGGTGGTATTATTCTTTATCCTACCGATACTATTTGGGGGATAGGATGTGACGCTACTAATGCCGATGCAGTAAAAAAAGTTTATGATTTGAAACGTAGAGAAGACAACAAGGCTATGCTTGTTCTTCTTGATAGTGTAAACAATCTCGACCGATATGTACGCGATCTGCCCGAAATAGCTTACGATCTTATAGATGTCGCCGTGAAACCTCTTACCATAATTTACGATGGAGGTTATAATCTTGCTCCAAATTTGCTTGGCGATAATAATAGTATAGGTATCAGAGTCACCAACGAAGCTTTTTCACAGGCTCTATGTCGTAAATTTCGCCGACCTATTGTGTCCACTTCTGCCAATATTAGTGGCCAACCATCAGCTGCCATCTTCAAAGAGATTTCTAAAGAAATAATAGATGGAGTAGATTATGTAGTTAACTATCGACAAAACGACAATAATCGAAGCTCTGCCTCAAGCATCATAAAACTTGGTGCTGATGCTACAATTCAAATCATCAGAAAATAATTACGAAAGTGATAAGCAAATCTAAACTTCGCACGCAATACATTCTCGGCGACATCTTATCGTCGCTGGTGGGATGGACTTCATTCAATGTAGCTCGCTATTATTTAGGGGGGAGGGCATTATATGAATTTTCGAGTTTAGGTGCGTTTATGACTTCTAAAATGGTATTGCTTGGAGAAGTTGCGTTCCCTTTGCTTATGATTGCGGTATATTGGTTGTCGGGATTCTACAATGAGGTGTTCCGAAAGTCGCATGTGCAAGACTTTATCACCACATTTTTCTCGTCTCTTGCCAATACCATCATCATTTTCTTCGTAGCACTTATCAATGATGTTATTCTCGAAAATCGAGGCACAAACTACGAACTGCTTCTGATTCTACTTTCCACGCTCTTCATATTCACTTACCTTGTGAGGTTTACGATAACAAAGAATTCAAATCATAAATTTGAAACTGGAGAATGGAATTACAATGCTATAATAATAGGTGCAAGCAAAAAAGCAATTGACTTAGGACTTCACCTAAGCCAAAAGGATACATATATGAACTACAACATTGTAGGCTATGTGCCTATCAATGGCAATATTTGCTCGCAATGCACTCCACTTATGTGTTCATTAAATGATTTGGATAAGGTGTGTGCCAAAAACAATGTAAAAGAGCTTATCGTAGTTCCCGATGGAAATGATGTAGCATCCTCTATGGATATCATCAACAAACTATATCATTTAGGGCTTCCTATAAAGGTATCTCCTGATATATACACGATTCTTGTGGGAAGAATGAGATTGTCCAACCTTAGAGGTGAGCCTCTCGTCGACATTTCAAGTTGTGGGATGACCGAATTTGAGAAAAACATTAAGCGATTGGCAGATGTAATTTGCTCTTTTATGGCATTAACCATACTTAGTCCATTCTTATTGGTTGTAAGTATTTTGGTAAAACTCGACTCAAAAGGTGAAATCATTTACAAACAAGAGCGTGTAGGTTTTCATCGTAAGAAATTTACTATTTATAAATTTCGATCAATGATTACAAATGCCGAAGCCGATGGTGCACCAGCTCTATCAAGTGAAAACGACAAAAGAATCACCAAACTTGGTCAATTTATGCGTAAATATCGCATTGACGAACTGCCTCAGTTTTGGAATGTATTAATAGGGGATATGTCGCTCGTAGGTCCTCGACCTGAACGACAATTTTTCGTCGATCAAATCACCCAGAAAGCTCCACTTTACTCACTTCTATTCCAAGTGAGACCGGGTATCACTTCTATGGGTATGGTAAAATATGGTTATGCAAAAAATGTACAGGAAATGATAGCTCGTTTTCGCTATGATTTGTTGTATCTTGAAAATATGTCAATCGTAAACGATATAAAAATTCTAATATATACAATTAAAATAGTAATAACAGGTAAAGGTATTTAATATATGCAAAAATTAGACGATAAAGAAGGTAGCGTAATAAGCCAATGGTTTATGCGAGTGCTACAATGGCGCGAGAAGCACATCAAAGAAAAAACGTTTGTATTGATTCTTGCTTTGGCAGTAGGTGTGGCTGGTGGATTTGCTGCATTACTCCTCAAAGAATTAATTCATCATTTGTCGGGATTTCTCACTGCCCACATTGAAATAAGTAATTATAACTATAATTATTTGATTTATCCAGTTATCGGTATTCTTCTTGCCGGATTATTCGTGCGCTATTTGGTTCGCGACAACATTTCACACGGGGTTACTCGTGTGCTTTATGCTTTGTCGCAAAACAAAAGTCGCCTCAAACCTCACAACATATACTCGTCCGTAGTGGCAAGTTCGGTTACTATCGGTTTCGGCGGATCGGTCGGAGCTGAAAGTCCTATCGTTTACACAGGTGCCGCTATTGGTTCCAATTTAGGAAGTTTATTCCGCCTGTCTCCTCGATTGCTAATGCTTTTGGTAGGTTGTGGGGCATCAGCTGGTATCGCAGGCATCTTCAAAGCACCGATTGCCGGTATGCTTTTCACAGTAGAAGTGCTTATGATTGACCTTACTGCTGGCTCGGTGATGCCTCTTATGATTGCATCGGTGGCTGGTGCTACTGTGGCCTATATATTCACAGGATACGAATTAGAAGTATTCTTTACTCAAAGCGAACCTTTCTACACTTCGGGCATACCTTATGTAATACTTTTCGGAATATTTTGTGGTTTTGTATCATTATATTTTTCAAAAGTGCTGAATATGATGGAAACTATGTTCGGTAAACTGAAAAATCCATGGTTTAAATTTATTGTAGGCTCTATAATATTAAGTTCACTGATTTTCCTTTTCCCACCTCTTTACGGAGAAGGTTACCATGTAATGAATCAAATGCTCGAGGGCAACTTGACTCAAATATTTGATGGTAGTATTTTCTACGATTATCGCAACAACACTTGGCTCCTTGTGGCATTTGTGGGTATGATACTATTCACAAAAGCATTCGCAACGAGTGCCACCAATGGTGGTGGTGGGTGTGGTGGTACTTTCACACCATCTCTATTTATTGGATGCTTTGCAGGTTTCTTCTTTACATTATTAATAAATAACCTTGGCGTAATCGACAGCACATTGTCAATGAAAAATTATGCTCTTATGGGTATGGCTGGTGTGATGGCTGCAGTAATGAACGCACCTCTTATGGGAATCTTCCTCGCAGCAGAAATGACAGGAGGATATGATCTTTTCCTTCCTTTGCTTATCGTGTCTACTATTTCTTATGGTACTTATAAATTATTCTCTCCATATAGCATCTACACTCAGCGTCTTGCTCAAAGGGGCGAACTCCTCACTCACGCCAAAGACCGCAGTGTACTCACACTTCTGAAAATTGATAGCGTAATCGAGAAAGATTTCAAGGAAGTACACCCAGATATGACATTGAGGGAAATGTGTGAAGTGATATCACAATCCAATCGTAACCTTTTCCCTGTAACCGATGCCAATAATGTGCTTATTGGGGTGGTTTTACTCGACGATATTCGCAATATTATGTTCCGTCCAGATTTGTACGACAAAATGAGAGTACGCAAATTCATGTCAGCTATGCCGGGTAAGATAGAAATAGGGGACTCTATGGATGTAGTGATGAAAATGTTCGACGAAACTAAGGCATGGAACCTACCTGTGGTAGAACGAGGCAAATATGTAGGTTTTGTGTCAAAATCAAAAATATTCAATTCATATCGTAGAGTATTGAAGCAATACACCTACGAATAACACTTAAAATTTTATATATTTAAATTTTAATTTTTTTTAACTATCAAAAAATAATATGAAATATACAAAAGACACCCTCAAAATCGTGTTCTTCGGAACACCCGATTTCGCAGTAGAAAGTCTTGACCGATTGGTGAGCGGAGGATATAATATTGTGGGCGTGGTAACTATGCCAGATAAGGCTGCTGGGCGTGGACATAAAATGTTTCAATCACCAGTAAAAGAATATGCTTTAGCTCATAATCTTAAACTCATGCAACCAGCCAACCTCAAAGATCCTGCTTTCGTCGAAGAATTGCGAAGCCTTAATGCTGATTTGCAAATAGTTATTGCTTTTCGCATGATGCCCGAAGTGGTGTGGAATATGCCTCCTCTTGGTACTTTCAATCTTCATGCATCTTTATTACCAAAATATCGTGGAGCAGCTCCTATCAATTGGGCTGTGATGAATGGAGACAAAGAAACAGGCGTGACCACCTTCTTCTTAAAGCACGAAATAGACACTGGTGATATCATTCAACAAGAAAAAATTGAAATTGCTGAAACCGATAATGTTGGCGTTATTCACGACAAACTTATGACGCTTGGTGCAGGTATGGTGATTGAAACCGTTGATGCAATCATTGTGGGTACTGTAAAACCAATACCTCAAGAGGAACTTCTCACTAAAAATGAAGAGCCAACTCCTGCACCAAAAATATTCAAAGAAACTTGCGAAATTGATTTCACACGCCCTGCAAGAGATGTTTATAACCATATTCGCGGACTATCTCCATATCCAGCAGCATGGACTACAATTAAAGATGCTAATGGCACTGAATATGCACTCAAAATCTACGAAACAGAGCTTCCAATTGAAAATATAGTAGGGGAACCAGGTACAATAGTCACCACAAAAGACACCCTCACCATTGCTTGTGCCGATGGTTCTATTGAAGTGAAATCGCTCCAACTTGCAGGCAAAAAGCGTATGACAACAGCTGATTTTTTACGAGGATTTAAGTTTTAATCAAACATACAAAAGCCCTAATATTTGATTATCAATATTTAGGGCTTTATTTTTACCTCTATTATAGATTACTCAATGACACTAAATCTATATTTAAAAAAATATTTAGATATACTTTATCAAAATAATTTTGAGGGGAGGTACAATTATCCATTATAGAATGTAAGGCCGATTCACTTTGTATATAAATAATAGATTACCACATATAACCACATCAATTTTAAAAAAGTAGGATATTTCAAAAACCTGCACATATTACTTAACATAATATTAATTATAGTACATTCTTTATTATATATAGAATATACTATTTAACATAAAAACGAAATGATTTTTCAGATAATTCTTAGTTCTAAAAGAAATCTATTTGCAACTTAAATTTTGATTAATATCATGGTATTTCTTAACTTTGCAAAAATAAGTTTTAAATAATATGACTACTGAGGAATTAGAAACTCTTGATAATAACCAACAATTTCATGAATTCATTCAACAAAACATAAATGCAGATGTGAATAAACTGCGTTTAAAAAAGTGGAATGATTTTTCTTTTGACACAAAATTTGCAATTCTACAAATTGAATGCAAAAATCGTATCAAAAAGAAATTACCTTCTATTTTTAGAATACAAGATTTCTATTTCCCAAATCTATTATCAACCGAGCAATGTACTGCTGAACGAATTGCACAATTCCATTCAACACTATTAAACGAAAATGATTCCGTTTTAGATATGACAGCTGGGCTTTGCATTGATGCCTTTCACATTTCGCAAAAAGTAAAAGAAGTAACTGCTTTTGAGATGAATAAAGAAATAGCATCAATTTCGGCATTTAATATGGCTAAGCACACAAAAAACGTGACAGTAATTAACAGTGATTCTGTTGAGTATGTGACTAATTGTAAAAAAGCATATGATGCGATATTTATCGACCCTGCTCGTCGAGGAGCCAATAATAAGCGTCTTTTCGGTATGCAGGATTGCACCCCCGATATAGTAGCCATATTACCCATAATAACAAATATTACAAACACATTATTTATTAAGGCCTCTCCAATGATTGATATACAACAATCCATATCCGACCTTAATAATATGGTAAGTGATGTTTGGGCTATTAGCATTAATAACGAATGTAAAGAATTGTTATTTAAAGTTTCGCTAAACAACACATATTCCGACAATTATAACATTCACACCATTAATTTCACCAATTCAGGCACTCAAGTATTCTCCATAAACACTTGCGAAAGCACCATTCCTTTAAATGACTACTCTATAGGTAATTGTAAATATCTGTATGAGCCAAATAGTAGCATTATGAAAGCACAACTATTTGCTCATGTTTCCAATAAATTTAACCTTCCATATATTCAAAAAAATTCCCACCTATATGTAAGTGAGAATTTTATAGATTACTTTCCTGGTCGCTGTTTCTCTATTCTTGAGGTAATTCCGTTCAACAATAAGGAGATCAAAGCACTTGCTGGAAAATATAAACAAATAAATGTGAGCGTGCGTAATTTCAAATTTTCAGCAGAGGAATTAAAGAAAAAACTCAAGGTGTGTGATGGAGGCGAGTTTTTCCTATTTGGCACCACCCTATTCAATGGCGATGCCGTTATGATTCTTTGCAAAAAGGTATAAGAATACCCTATCGCTTCATAATGCGATCAAGCATTCGCTTATCCTCACGCTCTTTGATAGAATGACGCTTGTCGTATACTTTTTTACCCTTACCTATAGCTATCACAAGCTTTGCATATCCACGCTCGTTGATAAACAATCTCAATGGCACTATTGAAAAACCAGCGGTGTCATTACTTTTACTTAATTTATCTATTTCTCTCTTATTCAGAAGGAGTTTGCGGTCTCGTCGAGCCTCGTGATTATTATAACTTCCATAGAAATACTCAGCAATGTGCATATTCTTCACCCACACTTCACCATTGATAATGATACAATATGTATCAGTCAACCCCGCCTTTCCTTGACGAATCGACTTTATTTCCGTTCCAGTAAGCACTAACCCAGCAGTAAAGGTCTCGATTATTTCATAATCAAAGGTGGCTCTTCTATTTTTTATATTTATCTGATTGTTTTTTATATTATTCTTTGCCATAATACTCATACATTTGGTAACATTAATTCAAATACAAATTTTATGCCAATCGGTATTGCTAACAATAATATCGACGATAAAGCAATAAATTTATTTCTTGAATCTTCATCCACACTCAAGTATGTCATACCTGACACCACGACATATATTATAAATAGTGGACAAAAATCAAACAACGGAAAATCTGGTGTCAAATTCTTGAATATATTAATCACTATCAAAACAGCCAAATTGAATGCTACAAAATTACCAATTTTATTTACATCATCATCTGACTTTGTTTCTTTAGGGTAAATCCCTGCCACAATATGCGACACCACAAAAAAACTTATAAAATACTTTACAAATTCTATCAAAGACATCATCACCATCTCACTCAAATTCTTATCAGAGTATCCATACCCACTTATATATGGAACAAAAACCGATGCCGATAACATTGCAAGACACGGATAATACAAATTTGAAAGTATTATATTATTCGGTATAGAGAATTTTCCCATTTTCTTCCACCCCTTCTTAGGTGAAACTATCAATATCATTAAAAATCTAAATAATTTCCAAAATCCCATTTTACCCATTTTTTAAGTGAAATACAAAGTTAATAAAAACACTACAATTTTCTATTTTTTTATTGTGAATATTTAGTGAATTACATTATTTCTACTTGACTTTATATTAAAAGTCATCTTTAACCACCTAAACATATTGCTATATACGCAAAAAATCACTAAATTTGTAATTTAAATACAAGGAAATTCCTTACTTTCAAAACTTTTAATTAAATCTGTGGAATATTTGATTCCCGTAACAACTTACATATTGTGAAAAAAGTAATTATTCGTGCTATAACAGGTGCTGTATATGTATCTTTGATTGTGATTTCATTAGTAATTAAATCACAAGTATTATTCCTTCTATTATTGGCTGCTTTCGTGGTATTAGGTATATGGGAATTTCTCACACTTACATCCACTAAGTACCCAACAACTCTATTCAATAAAATCCTAAATGTATTTGGAGGATTATCATTACTTTATTCAGCTAACTATATGGCAGTAAATCCTGATTCTAAAATCGGACTTGCTATTATTGTGCCTTATATTATTTATTTGATAGCTTCTTTTATCTACCAATTATATAACAAAACAGAACACATCTTAGAGCAATGGGCATTTTCGGTAATGAGCCAAATATTTGTGGCTCTACCTATTTCACTTCTGCCAATTTTGGTGAATAATTATGGTGCACATATGCTTCTTGCCTTGTTTATTTTTATTTGGTTAAACGATACTGGAGCCTTTTGTGTGGGTTCTCTCATCGGTAAAAGAAGACTTTTCGAACGCATTTCTCCTAAGAAATCATGGGAAGGATTTTGGGGTGGACTTGTATTATGTGTCATCTCTGCAGTCCTTTTCTCAAATTATGCTAATGATTTCTTCGGTGGACCTAATATATGGGGTTGGATTGCATTAGGCATTCTAACATCGATATTTTCCACTTACGGAGACCTTTGTGAATCTCTATTAAAACGAGCATTAGGCGTAAAAGATTCAGGTAATATCCTACCTGGACATGGAGGTATACTTGATCGTATTGATAGCCTCTTGATGGTATCCCCTATCGCATTCGCTTTTTTAGCAATCTACCATTATTTCCTATAATAATTTTAATTTGATTAATTTATATATCTATGAGCAATCAACGCTATGACCTTAGAGGCGTTTCTGCATCAAAAGAAGATGTGCATAACGCTATCAAAAATGTAGATAAAGGATTATATCCTAAAGCATTTTGTAAGATTATTCCAGACATTTTGGGTGGCGACCCTGAATATTGCAATATAATGCATGCCGATGGAGCTGGCACCAAATCATCTCTTGCCTACCTATATTGGAAGGAAACTGGTGATATGAGTGTATGGAAAGGGATCGCACAAGATGCTTTGATTATGAATATCGACGATCTACTTTGTGTAGGTGCCACCGATAATATTCTTCTATCCTCAACTATCGGACGCAACAAACTACTCATTCCAGGTGAAGTGATTTCAGCTATAATCAATGGTACAGAAAAATTATTGCAAGAGCTTCGAGAAGTAGGCGTTAACATCGTATCTACTGGTGGCGAAACTGCCGATGTAGGTGATTTGGTGCGCACAATCATAGTTGATAGCACAGTTACTTGCCGTATGAAGCGAAGCGATGTAATCAATAATGCTAATATCAAAGGTGGTGATGTAATTGTAGGATTAGCTTCATTTGGTCAAGCTACTTACGAAAAAGAATATAATGGTGGTATGGGTAGTAATGGTCTCACATCTGCTCGCCACGATGTATTTGCCAAATATTTAGCTGAAAAATATCCAGAAAGTTTCGACAAAAACGTTCCCGACGAACTTATTTATTCAGGAAATGTGAGTCTCACCGACAAGGTGGAAGGTGTGGATATAGATGCAGGTAAGTTGGTACTTTCCCCTACTCGCACTTACGCTCCAGTTATCAAGAAACTTCTTGATGTAATGCGCAACAAAGTTCATGGAATGGTACACTGCTCTGGTGGTGCACAAACAAAGATTCTTCATTTCGTAGAAAACAAACACATAATAAAAGATAACCTATTCCCTACTCCACCTCTTTTCAAACTTATCCAAGAACAATCAGGAACAGATTGGAAAGAAATGTACAAAGTGTTCAATATGGGCCATCGTATGGAAATTTATCTTGATGCTGATGATGCCGATAAAGTAATTGAAATTGCAAAGTCATTTGGCATTGAAGCTCAAATTGTAGGTCGCGTAGAAGATGCTACTGAGAACAAACTTACAATTCAATCTGAATACGGTACATTCATTTATTAAGACTTAATACCACAATGAGTAATTACTCATTTCATTCTATACTAATTTCATTATTGCTTGGTTTAGGAACATCGTGTCACAAATCAAGTAATAATGAGATTTCTTCTAATTTACCAGATACATTAAGAGTAGGAACTCTTTATAGTCCTACATCATTTTTTATATTTCGTGGCGACACTCTTGGTTATGAATATGAGCAAATTAAGAATTTTGCAATCGACAAAAACATTCATATAGAATTCCACATATCCAAAAATATGACCGAGATGATTAATAAGCTTGACTCCGGTCACATTGATGTTATCGCTTACGAAATACCTATCATCAACGAATACAAAGATATAATCTTAAATTGTGGTACCGAAAACATCACAAATCAGGTATTAGTACAACCTAAATCCCGAAACACGATTACTGATGTTACACAACTCATCGGCAAAGATATATATGTGGAAAAAGGTTCAAAGTACGAAATCCGTCTACAAAATCTTGATAACGAAATAGGTGGAGGCATCAACATTCATAGTATCAAAGAAGATTCTATTATCACCGAGGACTTGATACGAATGGTTGCCAATAATCAAATACCTTTCACTATAGTAGATAGTGATATTGCTAAATTAAACAAAACTTATTTTAGAAATATTGATATCAGCCTACCTATAAGCTTCGAACAACGAGCATCGTGGGCAGTAAACAAGTCAAACACAGCTTTGGCCGATAGCATAAATCAATGGTCGCTTATTTCAAACAACAAAACCAAATCAAAACAAATTCTCAAAAGGTATTTTGAATTAAGCAAAGCTGGTGACATAGACATTACTCTACCCAAACTCACTTTCGTAAATGGTATCATATCTCCCTACGATGACATTTTCAAGAAATACGCAAAAGAGATTGAATGGGACTGGAAACTACTTGCAGCACAAGCCTGGAGCGAATCTCATTTCGATACCACAGCTATATCTTGGGCTGGTGCAAGAGGTCTTATGCAACTTATGCCAGGAACCGCAAGAGCCTATGGGGTTAATATTGAAAACATAGAAAATCCCGAACAAAACATAAAGGCTGCAGTGGCCAATCTCAAAGACTTGAACAAATTATTCGCAAAAAGAATATCAGATCCCAAAGAACGTGTAAAGTTCATCATTGCTGCATATAATTCAGGAGCAGGTCACGTGCTCGATGCTATTGCCTTAGCCGAAAAATATGGGAAAAATCCTCAAATATGGGACAATAATGTATGCGTAACTTTACAATGGAAAGCAAACCCCGAATACTTCAACGATGAAGTTTGCAGAAATGGATATTTCAGAGGTAGTCAAACTATCACTTATGTGAAGAAAGTAGAAGAATGCTATAAATACTTTTCTTCTAAAGTGAAGTAATAGGCTAATAAATACAATCGTATATAAATTTAGTACAAGAAAAAGCACCGAGACTTTTAATCTCAGTGCTTTTTCTTATCTAAATATCAATTTATTGATTATTGATTTTCGATAGCGTTAAGTTTTGCTTCGTCACCCAATTGGTAGTAAATAGAACGAAGAGCGTTCTTTGCATCAAGATTATCCTTATCTAATTCAAATGCCTTTTCAAGGAAAGGAAGAGCTTGTTGATACAATGGATCTGTCAACTTAGCCAATTCTTCACCAGCCAAATCTGTTCTTTCATCACGAACCTTTACAGCCTTGTTGTAGTAGTAACGACCAAGGTCGAAATGAGCCTTAGATGAAGTTGGATCCAATTGTACAGCCTTTTCAAAATATGGGAACGCTTCTTCAATTGAAGATTGATTTTCCACCAAGTTTCCCTTTAGATTTACCAATTCTGCACTTGTTGGGTCATTTGCGATTGCTTCATCAAGAATCTTATTTGCAGCTTCATAGTTTTGAGCATTCAAATAAGCATTAATAAGGATACGCACATATTGACCATCTTGCTTGCCATAGATTGGCATAGCTTCTTCAGCAATAGCAACGATAGCTGCTTCATTCTTAGTTTCAGCTGCACAGTTCAAAGCATAGTCAAATGCTTCTTTCTTAGTGTAACCAAGTTTGCGTGCTTGAGCAAAAGTACCTACTGCATCAGCAGGATTACCTGATTGCCACATTGCAATACCTTGGAAGAATCTCAATTCGCCTGCGATAGTATCAGCAATAGCTGGAACCTTACCTACCAAATATGCTTCCTTTGGCATAGTGATAGCCAATTCATAAGCACGAATTGCATTCTTATATTCTTTACCATTGTGAAGTTCACTCATCAACACATTGATTGGAGTATAATTTTCGGCCATCATACCCACAGCTTTACCAGAATAAGCAGTCTTCATCTTTGGCTTACCAGTCTTCTTATCCAATTTAGGAGCACCAGTCTTCTTATCCAATTCAGGAACTGTATCCAACGAAATAGTCTTCTTCAAATAATCAATACCATTCAAAAGAGCATCACCCATTATAGCCACATCCACTTTCTTACCAATCATTTTTTGTGTATACAAATCGTCGAAACACTTTAGTTCAACCTTTGCAGCTACAAACCACGTGTAAGCAGCATCTTTTGTTGCAGCATCAGTGAAAGCAGGCGCCAATTTTGCTCTCAAAGCTTCTGTCTTTACAGCACCAATTTCCTTTTCTACTTCTTTTACAAGCTTTTCTTGTGCATTTACACTCATCAAACACAAAGATGAGCATGCCAAAGTCATTAATAATTTCTTCATAAATAAACTTTTTTAAATTATTAGATTTAATTCATTTCTTCTTCATTAACTTGTGGTTCATTTGAAGGTGTACTATTATTCTCTACCGTTTCTACTGATTCCACATTTTCCACTTCTTCCAATTCCGAGCTATCAACCTTACATACAGATGCGATTTCATCGTTACGCTTTTCAAGATTGATAAGTCTCACACCTTGAGTGGCTCTACCCATCACTCTTACATCGGCCACATTAAGTCTCAATGTAATACCTGATTTATTAATAATCACAAGGTCGTTATTATCGTTTACACTCTTAATAGCTACCAAATCTCCAGTTTTTTCAGTTACGCTAATAGTCTTAACACCCTTACCACCACGGTTTGTGATTCGATAGTCATCAAGTTCTGAACGCTTACCATAACCTTGTTCAGAAACCACCATTACAGTATTTTCGGTTCCCTTAGGCATACATATCATACCCACAACTTCATCGCCTTCGGCTAATGTCATACCCTTAACACCGGTCGACATTCTACCCATCTCTCTCACAGCACTTTCGTGGAAACGGATTGCATAACCAGACTTATTAGCCAATAACACTTCACTATCACCATCGGTCATTCTCACTTCTACCACTTGATCATCTTCACGAATAATGATAGCATTCACGCCATTAGTACGAGGACGAGAGTATGCCTCAAGTTTTGTCTTCTTGATGATACCATTCTTTGTACAGAAAATCAAATTGTGAGTAGAATTATATTCAGGATCGGTCAAGTTCTTACAACGGATAAATGCATTCACCTTATCTCCAGCTTCTATGTTGAGCATATTTTGAATAGCTCTACCCTTAGAGTTCTTACTTCCTTCAGGAATATCATATACCTTCAACCAATAGCAACGTCCCTTTTGTGTAAAGAACAGCATATAATTATGCATTGATGCAGGATATATGTATTCAATAAAGTCTTCGTCGCGAGTATCACTACCCTTAGCACCAACGCCTCCTCTATTTTGAGCACGGAATTCGCTAAGAGCAGTTCTCTTAATGTAACCAAGGTGAGAAATGGTGATAATCATTTCATCGTCAGCATAGAAATCTTCTGCATTAAATTCACCAGCAGAATATTCAATGCGAGTCTTTCTTTCATCACCATATTTTTCACGCACTTCTATCAATTCTTCTTCAATCACTTGACGACAAACATTTTCGTCAGTTAGGATATCATTCAAGTGTTGAATAAGTTTCATCAAGTCATCATATTCAGCACGCAACTTATCTTGTTCAAGATTTGTAAGATTGCGTAGACGCATTTCCACGATGGCACGAGTTTGCACCTCGTCAAGATTAAATCTTTCGCTCAATCTTTCACGTGCTTCTTCTGTGGTCTTACTTGATTTTATAATTTGAATCACTTCATCAATATTATCCGAAGCAATAATCAAACCTTCTACGATATGTGCTCTGTCTTGAGCCTTCTTCAATTCAAATCGTGTACGACGAATCACTACATCATGACGATGGTCAAGGAAATGTTGCAAAAGTTCCTTCAAGTTTAGTGTTTGAGGACGACCATTCACAAGAGCCACATTGTTCACACTGAATGAAGATTGCAATTGTGTCATCTTGAACAACTTATTCAATACTACATTTGCATTTGCATCTTTCTTAATATCTATAACGATGCGCATACCCTTGCGGTCACTTTCGTCATTTACATTTGAAATACCATCTATACGCTTTTCTTCGACAAGTCTTGCAATATCCTCAATAAGCAAACGTTTATTCACATTATATGGTATTTCAGACACGATAATCTTTTCTCGGTCGTCTTCTGTAACAATTTCAGCCTTTGCTCTTACTACAATACGACCACGACCTGTCATAAATGCATCTTTCACACCTCCATATCCGTAAATCGTGCCACCTGTTGGAAAATCCGGAGCCTTAATATATTGCATCAAACCTTCTACATCAATCTCAGGATTATTCAACAACGCCAAACAGCCATTAATAGATTCAGTAAGGTTGTGAGGAGGCATATTTGTAGCCATACCCACAGCGATACCAGATGCACCATTCACAAGAAGATTTGGGAATCTTGTAGGCAATACTGTAGGTTCTAAAAGTGTATTATCAAAGTTATATGTAAAATCTACTGTATCTTCATCAATGTCACGCATCATTTCTTCACCCATTTTCGCCAAACGAGCTTCAGTATAACGCATTGCAGCTGGACTATCACCATCAATAGAACCAAAGTTACCTTGACCTTCTACAAGAGGATAACGCAAAGCCCAATCTTGAGCCATACGTACCATTGCAAAATATACCGAAGAGTCGCCATGTGGGTGGTACTTACCAAGTACTTCACCGACGATACGTGCAGATTTCTTTGTAGGAGCTGTTGATACATTACCCAATTTTTCCATACCAAAAAGCACTCTTCTGTGTACTGGTTTAAAACCATCACGCACATCAGGAAGAGCACGAGACACAATCACAGACATAGAATAGTCTATGTATGCCGACTTCATTTCGTTTTCAATACTAATCTTTCTTATACGATCTTCCGACATAAATTTGTTTATTTACTTCATATTTTCCTTTTCTCAAAATCATCATTTTGTGCAGTGCTTACACACCTACACAAAATACATACAAAGATACAAAAAAAATACGACATTACACCTATTTTCCTCCAATAATTTAATAGAAAACCAACAAGTCTACTTCTACAAATTACCCTATGATGATTTTTAGAATTTTATATTAATTTTCTTTCTAAAACATTGGTTATAATTTTCATGCTGCAAAGTTAATACCAAAATTCACGAATTTATTCCTTAAAAAGGATAACCGTCGAAAAAAACTTCATTTTTGGCACAAAAATTGTTATATACCTAAATAAAGATTGAAATTTAATTTGGGGTTACACTTACGAAACACCCTTTACAAGAATAAATTAGTTATTGATATTTACTTTTGAAAATATATGGAACAATTAGAGAAAAATAATTTATATAGCTATATGTCAAAAGAATGCGCTTCTCTTCCAAAGATGGGTGCGGACTTTGCTGACGATGATGACGAAGAAGAATTCGCTCAGAATAGAGGAAATTCTGGAGAACAACCTTCTTCTAAAACATCAACAAGCAAAACTTCAGTAAAAAATAGTAGTGGCACACCTATCCTTGACAAATACGGCAAGGATATGACAAAAGATGCTGACAATGGCAAACTCGATCCAGTAGTTGGCAGAGAAAAAGAAATAGAACGACTTGCACAAATTCTAAGTCGTCGCAAGAAAAACAATCCTATCCTCATCGGCGAACCAGGCGTAGGTAAATCAGCTATTGTGGAAGGGCTTGCACTTGCCATCACACAGCATAAAGTATCACGTACGTTATTTGACAAACGCGTAGTATCTCTTGATATGGCAGCACTTGTGGCTGGTACAAAATTCAGAGGACAATTTGAGGAACGCATCAAGGCTGTCATTGACGAATTGTCAGCCAATCCAGATGTCATTTTATTCATTGACGAAATTCACAATATCGTAGGCGCTGGTAACGCTTCTGGATCTATGGACGCCGCCAACTTACTAAAACCGGCACTTGCTCGTGGTGAAATTCAATGCATTGGTGCTACAACTCTCGATGAATATCGTAAAAACATTGAGAAAGATGGTGCACTGGAGCGTCGTTTCCAAAAGGTAATAGTGGAACCAACTACTGCCGAAGAAACATTGACAATTCTCAACAATATCAAAAGTAAATACGAAGAGCATCACGGGGTTATATACACACCCGAAGCTATAGAAAGTTGTGTAAAACTCACCGAACGCTATATTAGCGACCGCAATTTCCCCGACAAGGCTATCGATGCCCTTGACGAAGCTGGTTCGCGAGTGAGAATTACAAATATCAGTGTACCTAAAGAAATAGATGACCTTGAGAAAGAAATAGTAGAAGTGCAACGTAACAAGGTGAAAGCAGCACAAGCTCAAAACTTTGAAATAGCAGCAAGTTATCGCGACAAGCAAGAAAAACTCACAACTGCTCTCAACGAGGCAAAACAAAAATGGGAGGAAGAACTTGCAAAGAAACGCGAAACCGTAGATGCTGAAAAAATCGCTGAGGTGGTGGCTATGATGACAGGCGTACCAGTGCAACGTATTGCTCAAGGCGAAAGTGAACGACTACTCAATATGGGCGATGAACTTAAAGATGCTATAATAGGCCAAGACGAAGCCATTGAGAAGATTGTTAAATGTATTCATCGCAATCGTGTAGGTCTAAAAGATCCTAATCGCCCTATCGGCAGTTTTATGTTCCTCGGTCCTACAGGTGTAGGTAAAACTTATCTTGCAAAAAAATTGGCCCAATTTCTTTTCGGAAGCGAAGATGCCTTGGTGAGAATAGATATGAGTGAATATATGGAAAAATTCTCAGTTTCTCGTCTTGTAGGTGCGCCTCCAGGATATGTAGGATACGAAGAAGGTGGACAACTCACTGAAAAAGTGCGTCGTCATCCTTACTCAGTCGTACTTCTTGATGAGCTTGAAAAGGCACACACCGATGTATTCAATATGCTTCTTCAAGTAATGGACGAAGGTCGCCTAACAGATAGTCTTGGAAGAAAAGTTGATTTCAAAAATACTATCATCATCATGACTTCCAATATCGGTTCACGCGAACTTAAAGACTTCGGGGCTGGTGTAGGTTTCAATACAGAAACTGTAACTAAAGAACACTCTAATAGCGTCATCTCTAAAGCTTTGAATAAGCGTTTCTCACCAGAGTTTTTGAATCGTATTGATAATATCGTAATGTTTGATTCCCTTAACAGGGATTCAATATTCAAAATCATCGATCTCGAACTAAAATCGTTTTACAAGCGAATATATGAACTTGGTTTTGGACTTGAAATAACTCCAGAAGCAAAAGATTTCTTGGCTGAAAAGGGATATGACAAACAATATGGTGCACGACCTTTAAAGAGAGCTATACAAACTTATATCGAAGATATTCTTGCCGAGATTCTTCTTCGCAACGAAATCAAGCAAGGAGACACAATATTAGTGGATATTTCTCCAGATAAAGAGAATCTAACTACCTCAATCAAATAAAATAAAATTAGAGACTGCCTCACATTTTGAGACAGTCTCTTTTCTATTCATAGATATTCTATCAATTTTATATTATAATCCATTTAAAATTTTCTTATGTTTATCGGCTAAATCATCAAAACCTAAGTCTTCATAAATCTCTATCAGTTTTCTATGACACATTTTACTCTTTTTATTGGATTTCAAAGCTCGCTTTAGAGATTTAAGAGCAAGTTCTATCTGTTCTTTATCATAACAAATACATCCTATATAATAGTTTGCATCAAAATTATTTTTATCTATTTGCAACACCTTAAAAAACAATTCTTCAGCACTCTCTACTTCATCATATTCGTAATATACTCTCGCCTTACCAATAAGGGCATCCACACAACCTTCCCATAATTCAAGAGCCTTGTTATAATTAGCTATTGCCGATTTCACACCAATTGAATTCAACGATGAAACGCGATTACCTCCATACGCCACTTCTGGTTCATCAACGGCACAATATTCAAGCGATTGATGCCCCATTTGCACATACTCATTAGCCAAATTATGTAGCACTTTAGTCTGTATTTCAAGTTTATTCTTTAACGTATCAATCACAGAATTAAGTTCATCGTTTTGTGTAAGTTTTCTACTAATAAATCGCTGAACAATTGGCAATTCCAGCATATTCTTCATTCTCACACCTTCAGCTAACGACGACACTGCACCTCGGAAATCTCTTTTATCAAATGCCTCTACAGCATCTTTATAACATTTGTCGGCTTTCGAACTTTGTAGCGTAGCATCTATTAATGCCTGATTATTAAAATTCCTACTAAAATCCACCACTGCCGGATTCACTATCACATCCCTACCATTTAATGGTTGGCAGAGCGTTATACCTTCCAAAGAGGTACAGCGTGACAAAGCCACATATGTTTGCCCGCTTGAGAAGGCACCACCCGAGAAATCTACAATAACCTTATTAAAAGTAAGACCTTGACTCTTGTGCACAGTAAGAGCCCATGCCAATTTCAGCGGGAATTGCGTAAACGAACCAAGCACCACCTCTTTTATCGTTTTCTCTTTTTCATCGAAAGTGTATTGCATATTTTGCCATTCAGCAGGCTCTACTACATAAGATTTCCCATCTTCAAGTTCTACGGTAATATCGTCAGTGCCACATCGTGCCACCTTCCCGATTGTGCCATTTATCCAACGACCATCTTTATCGTTTTTTACAAATATCACTTGAGCCCCTACTTTCAATTCAAGATTTTGTGCTGTGGGTAAGTTTTGAAGAGGAAAAACACCATCTATCTCACCCTCATATATATACTCTTCACTCTCAAGTTCAAAAAGCCGTTTCTCGTTAATCACATCCACTGTATCACGACGAGTAGCGAGAGTTATCACGAAATCGTTTTTCGTATCCAAGCTCAATTGTGGAATAAATCGCTTATTTATCGTAGCCAAATCTTCTCTCGTCATTTGGTTTACTCTAACCCTATCAAGAATAGAAATAAAATTGCTATCTGTTTGTCGATATATCTTTCGCAATTCAATAGATACAATTTTCATTTCTCTAAACACAAACGCATTAAAGAAGAAAAATTGATTGTAAGCACGATTTAGCAAAGAGCGCATTTCACCCGTCACCACAGGCTCGAGTTGGAACACATCACCCACAAGTAGCAGTTGCTTACCTCCAAAAGGTTCGCGCATATTTCCAGAATAGATTCTCAGCACTTTATCTATAAAATCTATCATATCGGCGCGTACCATTGAAATTTCATCGATAATGATAAGCTCCAATTCTTTAATAAGTTTTACCTTATCCTTTGAATATTTTAAAGTGTTTCTGATTTTTCGAGGTGAGAAATCTGCGTCATCAGGAAGTAATGGTTTCAAGGGCATTTTGAAGAAAGAATGCATAGTCATTCCACCCACATTCACAGCCGCAATACCAGTAGGAGCAAGCACTACATATTTTTTTGTAGTTATTTCACAAATATAACGCAAAAAAGTACTTTTACCAGTCCCCGCCTTACCCGTAAGGAATAACGACTGATTGGTATTCGTCACCAAATTCCATGCATTCATAAAATCTGGATTATTAAAATCTATAGTTATATCTGTGTTTTTTACCATATTCTTTAAATTTCCTCAAAATTACAAAAAACTATTGGCCTATAAAACATATGAGGCAAAGAATATTATCTCTGCCTCACACTTATTTATTGTATCTTTAAATGTTAGAATCTATATCCTATCGACCAAACTACTTGACTATTTTTGTCTTTGATTGTAATAGGTTGAGTTTCTGCATAAGAATGATATTCACTTTCTCTCGTCTTATGCACATAAGCCAAATCGGTGTAAAATCCACCATTTCGATACCCCAATCCTCCAGTAACATATTGTGTCGACTTATCAAATACATAAGAAGTAACAGTGCCAGCAGTAATCACATTATATCGGCCATTTAACGCCTCCTTATTCACCGGTGAACCTTGATAAGAATAACCAAGACGCAGACTCAATGCCGACGATAATCTGTATTCAGCACCTATGCGATATATATCCATTGCCTTATAGTAATCTTTGATAGATTCACTCACTTCAGGCACTTCGTAATAATCACCATATCCATCTTCGTATTCAATACTCATATCATTATAAGCCACGCGTTCATATTCGGCACTCACTATAGCTCTACCACCGAGCACAGTTGCCAAGCTTACATTAAACTTCCATGGAGTAAGTATTCTATAGTTTACTTCATCCACATATCCAGCATTTGCTTCTTCCAATCCTTCAAGTACATAATTTCCTTGTAGATTTGATGTTTCATAGCTAATGGTAGAATAAGCTTGGTCATTTAGCGACCAATAAGTAGGAGTGTGGAATGCTGCACCTATTCTTATTTCATTAATAGGCTTCACTATCACACCAAACTTCAAATTCATACCATCACCCTTAGTACTAACCCAATTTTCAAGTCCGAATGATGCAAAACCATTTTTATCTAACACACCTTTATCATTACCCATTACTGTAGCATCGGTCAACGATTCGCCATAGTAAGTATATTTTGACATATCTAAACTACTTACACCAAATGCTGCACCCCAGAAAAGCATATTAGACACATTGCCACCTAAATTCACAGCAAATTCATTTACTCCACCTTCTTCTATCACTTCAAACTCTCCAAATCCATAAGTGTTTGCATTCATCAATCCCACAAAGTTTGTACCATCTCCGTCAACATTAATTGATGTAGGATTCATAATAAATGAGTTATATGCCATAATACTCAGCCAAGGAGCATTAGAGTCGATATACGGATCATACACCACATTGTTATGTTTGTCATATTCAAATGCCAAGTCGTAATCGGTGTAACCATAACTATTAGTCTTATTTGCTATATAGTTTGACAATGATCCATTCAGATTGCTAATATGTCCTTTATATCTACGATTATAAGACACAGGTCGATTATAAGAAAATCCGAAATTGAAATAAGGCATTGTTTCTGAATCCAGCTTAAAAGTGCCTACATATCCGAAGTTATTACAATTAAATTTTGTTTGATTTGTCTTACCTATCGCATCATTACCATTGGCCTGTGTCGACTGCAAATCCAAACTCAATGTTATACCCACATCCGAACTGCGATACACACCTATACCACCGGGATTTTGACCAATCGATGACAAGTCGCCTCCTAAAGCTCCATACGCTCCAGCCATCGACATATATCGTGCAGTACCCTTCAACTCAGTTTGCGATAAAGAGTACGCATCTACAGCAGTCTGTGCAGTTATCATTGTAGGCGCTATCATCATAAATGAAGCTATTATTTTTTTCATTTTTTATAATCTTTATATAGATTTAACTTACTTTATCTAAATTTCATCTAACTCAAGCATTATCTACGACCGCTTCTTCCAGAGCCACCACCACTACTACGTGAACCTCCACCACCACCTGAAGAGTAACTACTGCCTGAAGAGTTGCCATCACCTCGTCCTCTTGAAGAACTATGATTATAATTGCTGCTACTACCACTATTAGAATAGTTTGAGCGTCGAGAACTTGAAGAACTCATAGACGAACTTCTTCTGCTTGAAGATGAACTGTTACTTACTTTCGGTCTACGATTGCTATTATTTTTCACAGTAGAATTATTTCTACCTCTGTCGCTATCCGATGGTCTGCGACCAACATTTGAATTATTTCCTGTAGATACACCAAACGGACGACGACCACCTCCATTATAAGAAGGACGATGTGCTACATTACCTCCACCACCACTTGGAGTGTGAGGATAAAATCCACCTGGATAGTAAGTTGGATGATGATGGTGGTGGTGATGATAATGGTCGTAATAACACCAATCCCATCCGAAGCCCCAATTCCAACCATACCAAGAGTCGTACCATCGTGGTCCATAAACACCATATCTCCAATAATAAGATGGAGTATACCAATCATACCAATAAGGCGAATTCCAATAATAAGGATTATTGATTATAATATTCACCTCTGGCGATGTAATAGTATAGTATCTTTCTATAATTTGAGGATTGTTGGATTCTGCTACCACTTGAGGATTGTAGAATCTTTTTATTCTATCGGTATAAACAAATTCTCCTTGTTCACCGTTCAAGCTGTCTACTACATATTCCCCTGCGGTGTATCTGCGATTGTATTCGTCGACATCACGCATACTACCATCAGCATTGTAATCAACAAAATCTTCTGTATTTTTCTTATTTTTTTCTACTTTTTTAGACTTGGTATAATCAAAATATACATCATCATAATCCTGCGCATAACCAGCGAAGGACAACACTAACGACATTACTAAAATAATTGATTCTTTTACATTCATAGTTGGCTATATTTTAATTCATTTACCCTTTAGACTAAACTTCATACAAAAAGTTTAATTTTATCTGCTAAAGATAGTATAAAATATTTAATCATCACATCATTAACGCTCCTATTTAATATTAATTCACATCTTCAAATAATAATCTTTGGTAAGAGATATATAGTCGTCGGTATACTCGTGTCGTGCTTTTTCTATCTCTAAGCGACTTGTTTCGCATTTTTCTTCAGTTTTTGATATCTTCCATAATATGCGTTTAGCTTCACCACCAACGATAGGACACACATACACCTTATTAATTATGTAGCATTTATTTTTTGTCACTATGTTTTCTATTAGATTTTCGACATCACTTGGAGTTATCAAGCATAGATGCCCATTATCATTAAGTAACGAAACTGCACCAGAAATCAGATTTTCATACGACAGAGAACTTGTATGGCGTGCTTTCTGTCGCTTTTCATCATCACACTCCAAACTATTCACGAAATATGGAGGATTTGAGACTATCACATCAAATTGAGAGGTACATGTATCGGCATATTCAACAAAATCAATCATTTCCACACGCAAACGATCGTTCCAAGGAGATTCGTAAAAATTTATTTGTGCTTCCTCAGCTGCATTTGGTTCTATTTCTATGCCCACTATTTCAGCCATACATCGCTGTGCCAACATTAGTGCAATAAGTCCGGTACCTGTACCCACATCAAGCACCGACTGTGCCTCATTTACATCGGCCCAAGCACCAAGAAGCACACCATCAGTACCCACTTTCATTGCACTTTTGTGATTTAGTACACTAAATTGCTTAAATCTAAAAACTTTTTCTCTCGGCATAAAAAATTACTATTTCATACGTTTTAAACGAAAAACACTTACAAATATAAGAACTTTCATCTAAATTTTATTTAATATTAAACTATTTAAGCCTCAAAACTTATATTTTCTCAAAAAACCACAGAACAATCATATTTGTTATTAAAAATGAAAAATATTATTTTTGCAAAAAATATTTCTAATATGTTCAACGAATTTAATCTCCAACAATTTCTTAGCGCATTTATTGTGCTATTTGCGATTATCGATATTATCGGTTCAGTGCCTATTATTATCAATCTCAAGCAAAGAGAGCGTCCTATTAGCGAGTTCAAGGCCACAATCATTTCATACGTATTGATGCTTGCATTCTTCCTTGCTGGTGATCTTATGCTTAGACTTTTCCACGTAGACATCACATCGTTTGCGGTAGCAGGGGGCATCATCATCTTTGCAGTAGCTCTTGAAATGATTCTCGATATTGAAATTTTCAAGAACAATGGTCCTATCAAAGAAGCCACTCTCGTGCCGTTGGTGTTCCCATTGCTTGCAGGTCCGGGTGCATTCACTACCCTACTTTCACTTAAAGCAGAATTTGCTTCAATCAACATCCTTTTAGGTCTTACCCTAAATATGGTATGGGTATACTTCGTGCTTAAGATGACCAACAAAGTTCAAAAAGTGCTTGGTGAAGGTGGTATTTTCATTGTGAGAAAGTTCTTTGGAGTAATTCTTCTTGCTATCTCGGTGAAACTTATTACATCTAATATCTCACAACTATTTATGTAATACAAAAATAAGCAGACAAATATTGAGGCAATCCCTAAGGGACTGCCTCAATTTATTTTAATATGATTGTTTATGATTTCACATCAAAGCCTTGCTTTCTAATATAGTCAAGCATATTATATTCCATTATGTCCTTATAATATTCTAATATGTGTCCACACCAATCGTTATCGCTCTTTGTGCCACTTCTATTGGCATTATACACCTTTATTATATCGTCATAATATTTCAATTTATCCACAAGACCTGTTTCGTCGTATCTATTTCTATGTATCACAGCACCACGAGGTTGCTTTGGTTTTACATCTGGTTTCTCACGAGGGACACCCACAGCAAGACCACACACTACAAATACCCCCTTAGGCAGATTTAAAATCTCAGCCAATTCTTCGGGTTTTGCAGTACGAGTATAGCCTATGCAGCAACTTCCAAGTCCACAACTCTGAGCAGCAATCAACGCATTACCCATAGCCAATGTTGCATCAATAATGCCTACCATAACACCGTCTACGGTCTCTGTAACATTTGGCATCACAAGACCTTTCTCTGCCGATAACTTAGCAATTTTATTGTAATCGGCACAAAACACAAAAAATCTGTTACAAGTTTTTATTTGTTTTTGCCCGATTAGTTCGTACAATCTTTCCTTCAAATCCTGATCACTTACTTCTATCACGGAAAATTGTTGACCATTGTAGCTCGTAGGAGTGTTTAATATTGCAGAGTATATCACATTAAGAGCAGCATCACTTATAGGTTCACGCTCGTATCGACGAACACTTGTGCGCTCATCGAACATTCTTTTTATTTCTTCCATATTTATCATATATCTATATATCATTTAAACAACATAAATGGGTAAAAGTTTTCTATACAAAATTACTTACACCTTATATATTATACAACATATTTTATCTATTGATGTATAGACAAAAATTATCACACCCTTTTTTCTTCAAAAAAAGTATGCTAAAACGACTGATTTTATTCCGAAAAATATTTATCTTTGTAGGGTAATGTTACATAATAAAAGGCGTTTAACGCATTTCATTCCCTTTAAAATGGAAAGTTAAAGAGGTTCCACCTTTCGTTATGTAACAAATAAAACGACAACTTAACCGCATAATATTGAACCTCATAGTGCAAAAAACAACTCTAAAAAATCATATTATGAAAAAGGTATTTTTAATTTTAATGTTCGTATGCGCCAACATTATGGCATGGGGACAAACAGAAAGAGGAAAACAAACCCTTGAGAAGGCTAATGCCGGAGATGCAACATCTCAATACTTGGTTGCAGGATATTATGAATATGGTCGCCAAGAATTTGAAAAAGACGAAAAAAAGGCATTAAGCTGGTACAAAAAAGCTGCCGAACAAAATTACCTATCAGCTGTAACCAGATTAGCAACAGCCTACGAATGGGGAAAACTTGGTCTTCCTAAAGATGACGAGAAATACATCTATTGGTTGAAAAAAGCTGCCAATCTTGGACATAATAGTTCTATGACCGATTTGGCAGTATTTTATCGCGATGGAAAACATGGATTGAAAAAAGATGACAAGGAATTCCTACGATTAGCGAAAAAAGCTGCCGACAATGACTATGCAAATGCAATGTACGCATTGGGATTATATTACAAAGGAAAGAACAACAAAGACGAAGCTATCAAATGGTATAAGAAATGTGCCGATGTTTCATACGATAAAAGTGGTACGGCTCATAGTGCTGCCATCAGAGACTTGAATCAATTGGGCGTAAACTATAACCCAGCAGAAAATGCAGCAAAGAACATGAAAGCAGAAAAGCCTAAAATTGTGAAAGTGGGTGACAAAGTAAATATATACTACAGAAGTGGCCAATTATATACTACCGCTAAAATCGAGAAAAAAGGCTCAGATTATATTATAAAAATAAAAAATGATGAATGTAAAATCATTCCTTGTAAAGAAGCATATAATAGCCTTGAATCTGATAAAGATGTGATTTATCACAATAAAATCGTATATCTTGGTGTGGATTTGATGATCAGAGAACAAATTTCAGGTGCACCTGTAGCAGAGTCATCAGCAAGTGAAGAAGAAGATGATGATTGTGCAGTGAAAGACGGCAAGGTTATCCTTTACCACCGCAACGGAGAAGTGCTTCAATCGGCTAAGATAATGGAAAAGGATGGTAAAACCCATGTTAAGATAGACAATGGTCTTTACAAACTAAAACCTTGCAACAAGAGATTTAATGGCGTGACTTACAATTATTCGGTATTCCTATTTGATACTGAATATTATGTAAAGGGCAATATACCTAGATTTAAAGGTGGTTCTACAACTTCTTCTAATCGCAATAGTTCAGCTTCTCCTAAGAAGAAAACAAGCTCAAAAAAATCAGCTAAATCCAGCGTAAGCAAAAAGGTGAACAAGAAGGTAAATGACCTTAAGAAGATACTTAAAAAATAAACATAATTTCTTGATAACAATTTATGGGCTGGTAGAAGAGCCAGCCCTTTATTCTTTTTTTTTTAGAAATCGCCTAAAATCATCAAACTTATGAGAACCCAAATTCCACGAAAATTATTATTGGTAATGGCATTGCTGATAAGCGTACAGTCTTATGCCTTTGATTTTATGGTAGACAACATCTATTATAATAAACTTTCATCAAATGAAGTAGAGGTCACATACAAAGCAAAAAGTCATAACAATTATAAGACTTATATCGGAAACATTGTAGTTCCCGAAACAGTAATCTATGAAGAAAACACATATAAAGTAACTGCTGTAGGAGATAAGGCTTTCTGCATGTGTAATCACTTGACATCAGTAACTCTACCAAGTAGCATCAAATCAATTGGTAATTATGCTTTTGATGGTTGTATAGGACTAAAGGATATTAATATCCCTTCAAATGTAAATAAAATAGGTTATGGAGCATTTTCTGCATGCCAATCTTTAACATCTATAGATATCCCTGAAGGTGTCACAAAAATTGACACCGGACTTTTTTGTTTCTGTGTAAATATAAAATCAATAAAATTGCCAAGTACTATCACGTCAATAGAGCAATTAGCATTTAGCAATTGTACATCTTTGACACATATTAATCTACCTCAAGGGCTTATATCTATTGGGCACAGTGCATTCAGCGAATGTTCAGCTATAAAAGATATTACAATACCAAGTAGTGTGACCACTATAGAAGATGCTGCATTCAATAAAACAGGAATAGTTTCGGTAACAATACCGAGTAGTGTAACAACTTTACATCCTAATGCATTCAAAGATTGTCCCAATTTAAAGTCGGTAATCCTACCCGACAAAAACAACAAGGGCGAAATCAATGGACACGAATGGGTGGATTTGGGATTACCATCGGGAACAAAATGGGCTACTTGCAATGTGGGAGCTTCATCACCAGAAGAATGCGGGAAATATTATGCTTGGGGAGAAATCAAACATAAAATGATATATTCTGGTCAAAAGAGCGAAGCCTATGGCAAACATAGAGGAGATATAAGCGGTGATGCCAAATATGATGTAGCTCGTGCCAATTGGGGAGGCTCATGGAGAATGCCAACTATCGACGAGTTATATGAACTTGTTAAATATTGTTACTGGGAATCAGCAACAATAAATGGACAAAATGGAGTAAAAATTATAAGTAAGACCAATTATCACTATATTTTCCTTCCATGCGCTGGTAGCCGAATAGGAGCATCTGCCGCAGGTCTTTACTCAAAAGGCTTATATTGGAGTTCTACAATTCATAAGGTATCACCTGTAAGAGCAGAGTATTTGTATTTTCATAGTGGTGGCTCATCTGGAACAAGTGACGACTATCTTGGAACAGGGCATACAATTCGCCCTGTGACCGATTAAAATATAGTTTTTCACTAATAATCAATAAAGAATAACTATTATGAATACAAAAAGGTATTATATATGCGTGCTATTAATAGTAGCATTAAGTGTATTCGCCATGGCTCAAAAGAGCGGTAGTATAAACGGACACAAGTGGGTGGATTTAGGACTACCCTCTGGCACCAAATGGGCTACTTGCAATATAGGAGCATCTTCGCCAGAAGGACCAGGTACTCATTATGCTTGGGGAGAAACTAAAACAAAAAAATCTTACACAATAGAAAACAATACTACTTTTCGCAAAAAAATACTCGACATAAGTGGTAATGCAGAATATGATGCAGCTACCACAAATTGGGGTAACAGTTGGCGCACACCCACAAAAGATGAAATAGAAGAATTAATAGATTATTGCTCGTGGAATTTGACCACATTAAATGGAAGGTACGGATATATGATCAGTGGTAATAATGGTAATTCTATATTTCTTCCTATGAACGGATATTATGTAGATAACAATCCTATTCAAGGAGTTAAAACCAATGCTTACTATTGGACATCTACACCCACATCCCTCATTAAAGCTAGTGCTTTGATTTTTGGATTTGAAAATAAATACACAATTTCGGCACATCGAAATTATGGTTATTCAATTCGCGCGGTAGTAAAATAAACCTAAAAACGAACTAAATATGAACAACAAAAAGTTAATTTTCGTGTTACTTTTAACGATTCTTTCTTTAAGTAACATTACGGCACAAAATAGCGGTAGTTCCAACGGACAAAAGTGGGTGGATTTAGGATTACCTTCAGGCACAAAATGGGCTGCGTGCAATATAGGAGCCACCACACCAGAGGATTACGGTAATTATTATGCTTGGGGGGAAACAACAACCAAGACTAATTACACAAAGGAAAATAGTAAGACTTTCGGTAAAGACATTCCCGATATTACTGGCAAAAACACATACGATGTGGCAACAGCTAATATAGGAAGCATATGGCGAATACCAACAAAAGACGAATTTGAAGAATTAAAAAATAATTGCACTTGGCAATGGGTAACTCAAAACGGACGAAATGGATATAAAGTTACAAGTAAGAAAAATAATCAGTCTATATTCTTCCCAGCTACAGGCTACAAAGATGGCTCTTCTTTTGAATTTGCGGGAGAATATGGTTGTTACTGGTTTGGGAACAAAATTTTTCCTCGACCTGATATTCATAACGCTCCATACATGCTATTTAGCAGTGATGAAAAAAACTATGGAGAAATATGGAGATATGTGGGAATGTGTATTCGCCCAATTTATGGAGGAGGTGGAGCAGAGGCTGCAACAGTTGCAACAACAGGAACAGATAATGGTCACAAGTGGGTTGATTTAGGTCTGCCATCGGGAATAAGATGGGCTACTTGCAACATTGGAGCTACGACTCCAGGGCAAGCAGGAAAGCGTTATGCTTGGGGAGAAACAAAAACCAAAACCACATTTACCCAAGAAAACAGCAAAACATGGCGTAAAAAGCTAACTGACATTGGAGGAAATCCCGAATATGATGCCGCTCGTGCCAATTGGGGCGGTAATTGGCGTATGCCTACTGAAAAGGAATTTAATGAATTATTACAATGTTGTAATTTTGAATGGACCACGCAAGATGGTAAAAAAGGTTATAAATTCACAAGTACCAAAAACAATAATTCAATATTCCTTCCAGCTACAGGAGTTCCTGAAGATGGGAATAAACTTACATTAGTATCAACCAATGCTTTTTATTGGACATCTACTCCAAAATCAGTTATCACTGCATACCATCTTATCTTTGGCTCTTATGACAGATATACAGGCTGGAGCGACCGTAGCACAGGTGGATTTATCCGTGCAGTATCTGAAAGAGCTGAAAAGAGTGCTGATGTACCCCACTCTGGCGAAATCAATGGTCATAAATGGGTTGATTTAGGTTTGCCATCAGGCACAAAATGGGCAACTTGCAATATAGGTGCAAAATCGGCAGAAATATCTGGTGATGAATATAAATGGGGCGAAGTAAAAACACCTCAAGAAGTTACATCATTCAGAAATAAAACTGACCGTAAAGAAATGACCGACATCAGTGGACGTGCTAAATATGATGCAGCAACAACCAAATGGGGAGCTACATGGAGAATCCCAACAAAGGATGAGATGGATGAATTGTTGGAACACTGTACTTGGGAATGGACTTACATTCGTGGTCGTAACGGATATAAAGTAACCAGCAAAGTAAATGGAAACTATATATTCCTTCCATGCCAAGGAGATTATACGCATCCAGGTAATAGTGGATCTTATTGGACTTCTACTCCAATGCCAAACGATGATTGGAACATATACGCATATTATTTAAGTTTTGGCAACAGTTTTAAAACCACTGTTAATATTGATTATCGCTATTATGCTCATAGAATTCGTCCGGTATCTGATTAACAAAAAGTGTTTATAACAGAAATAAATTTATTATATAATATGAAGACTAAATTATTATTTATTCTAATGGCTCTTTTGCTATCGACAGGAGTAGCCGTTGCTCAAAGTAAGTTCCTTAAAGACTTTAAAAACTCAGTAAAGAAGGAAGTTAAGAAAGGTATTAAAAGAGAAGTTAGAAATGAAACTTCTAAAAACAATCAAAGTAGTTCAAAACAACGCACTACTACAACTAAAAAGAAAACGAGAAAAAACCATCCACTTACCGATAAAACATTCCGTGATCCGATAGAAATCGAAGTGTTTGGTAAAACCGCACATGTGGCTGTGGGTGATATTGTGTATTATATCAGATTAGATACATACACTGCTTCTGTGCAAGGAGCATTAGCCGAAAAGAAAGGAGAACTTGAAGAAGCTAACATATGGGAAAGTATTTTGTATAATGGAGTTGTTTATCCTGTAGAATATATTGGAGCTGCTTTTGCAGGAGAACCTTTATTCTCTACCACCATACCTTATGGTATTAAGGAAATAGGTAAAAATGCATATTCTGGTTCTTTAATTGAATCGGTAGTGATACCTGGCTCTGTAGAAATTCTTAAAGCAAGTAGTTTCTCTGGAACTTGGTTAAAAACAGTAGTTGTAGAAGAAGGTGTTAAAAAATTTGAAGCTTTTGTATTTGGTCTGAACGACAAACTCGAAGAGGTGCAATTGCCAGCTTCTATTGAAAAGATGGATAGAGAGACATTCCGAAATTGTAAGGCTCTTAAAAAGGTAGTTTTTGCTCCAAATTCACAACTAAAAGTATTACCTCTAAATACTTTCTGGGAGTGTAAAAAACTCACTCATTTCGACATACCAGAATCAGTAGAAGAAATAGAACCATATGCTTTTGCTTATAGTGGATTGACATCTATAACTATCCACGAAAATATCAAAAAAATCGGAGCAAGCGCATTTACAGAAACCCAACTTACTGAAATAACGATCCCTTCAACTGTAGAAGAAATTGGAGATTATGCTTTTGCGTCATGTAAGAAATTAAAGAAAATCAACATCAGTAAGAAATTTAAAAATTTGGAAACTTTAGCCAATATCTTTGGGCATGATGCTACTCATTTATTCACTGATGTGAATTTAGATTTAGATAAATGCAAAGCCTTCAATTGGATAGATTAAACATTTTGATAGAATTATTTGCATAATATATATTATGTTTGATTTTATGGTTTGTGTGTAATTTTTTCGTATCTTTGTAAAAAATTATATACAAACCATTTTTTATGGCAAAAACTCCACTTTTAGAACGTCTTGAAGGCTTAGATGCACGTTTTGAGGAAATAGGTACTCTTATTACCGATCCATCGGTAATAGCCGATATGAAACGCTATGTTAAGCTCACTAAAGAATATAAAGATCTTGAAGAATTGCTCAAAGCAGCAAACAATTATAAAAATGCCCTTTCAGGAATAGAAGAGGCTCGTCTTATACTTGATACAGAAACCGATGAGGACCTTCGCGAAATGGCTAAAGAAGAACTTGAAGCCAATACTGCCGCCATTCCTCGCATGGAAGAGGAAATCAAATTGCTTCTTATCCCAGAAGATCCCGAAGATAGCCGTAATGCTATCGTAGAAATACGCGGTGGTACTGGAGGAGATGAAGCTGCGATCTTTGCTGGCGATCTTTTCCGTATGTACACAAAATATTGCGAAACCAAAGGTTGGAAAACAGAAGTATCAAGTTTCAACGAAGGTGCAGCTGGTGGTTTTAAGGAAATCGTGTTCACTGTAAATGGTCCTGGTGTGTATGGCACTATGAAGTACGAATCGGGTGTGCATCGTGTGCAACGCGTGCCTGCAACCGAAACTCAAGGTCGTGTTCACACATCGGCGGCATCGGTAGCTGTATTACCAGAAGCCGAACCATTTGACGTTGAAATCAACGAAGGAGAGATCAAATGGGACACTTTCCGTAGTGGTGGTGCTGGTGGTCAGAATGTGAACAAGGTGGAATCTGGCGTGCGTCTACGTTATATGTGGAAAAATCCGAACACTGGCGAAACCGAAGAAATCCTTATTGAGTGTACGGAAACTCGCGACCAACCTAAAAATAAGGAACGAGCTCTTACCCGTCTACGCTCTTTCATCTATGACAAAGAGCATCAAAAATATGTAGATGATATTGCGTCTCGTCGTAAGACTATGGTATCTACCGGCGACCGCTCAGCTAAGATTCGTACTTACAACTATCCTCAGGGTCGCATTACCGACCATCGCATCGGATATACCATATATAATTTAGGTGCATTTATGGACGGAGACATTCAAGACTGTATCGACCATTTGATTGTAGCCGAAAATGCTGAAAAACTTAAAGAAAATGAATTATAAAACTTTTGAAAAAAAGAATAATATATGAATAAGCAAGATTTAATCAACAACATCAAGGCAAAGAAGTCATTCCTATGCGTAGGTCTTGACCCAGATCTTGATAAAATGCCAGAACATCTTAATGGTAATCTTTTTGAGTTTAATAAAGCTATCATTGATGCTACTGCACAATATACTGTAGCATACAAACCTAATCTTGCATTTTATGAAGTTTTAGGTTCGGAAGGTGTAAAAGCTTTTGAAGACACAGTGAAATATATTCAAGAAAACCATCCAGATATCTTCATCATTGCAGATGCTAAACGTGGTGACATAGGCAATACATCAAAGATGTATGCTAAAGGTCTGTTTGAACATACCAATGTAGATGCTATTACTGTAGCACCATATATGGGTGAAGATAGTGTAACTCCATTCCTTGGTTATGATGGCAAATGGGTGATTCTACTTGCACTCACTTCAAACAAAGGTTCTCAAGACTTCCAATTCGGTAAAGACGAAAATGGCACTCCCCTATTTGAAAAAGTACTTCGCAAATCAGCCGAATGGGGCGACGACACAAATATGATGTATGTAGTAGGTGCTACACAAGGAAAAATGTTTGAAGAAATTCGCCGCATCTCACCAAAAAGTTTCCTTCTTGTACCTGGCGTAGGCGCACAAGGTGGTAGCCTTAGCGAAGTGGTGAAATATGGTATCACTCCAGAATGTGGACTTCTTGTAAATTCATCACGCGGTATCATTCACGCTTCAAAAGAAGCAAACTATGCTGAAGTAGCAGGTGAAAAGGCGAAAGAACTACAAGAAGAAATGGCACAACTTCTTGCCGAAAACGGAATAATTTAAGGTATTTCCTACATATAAATCAAAAAAAATGCCCCAAAGGAGCTAAATATCAAAAATTTGGAGTATTTTTGTGTGTTATTATAGAAAATAATTTTAATCGTTTAAATATTTTAAAGAAATGACAATCGATCAATTTAATTTTGCTGGTAAAAAAGCAATCGTTCGTGTAGACTTCAATGTACCATTGGACGAAAACGGAAATGTAACTGACGATACTCGTATCCGCGGTGCTCTTCCTACACTTAAGAAAATTCTTGCTGACGGTGGTAGCCTTATCATCATGTCACATATGGGTAAGCCAAAGGGTAAAGTAAACCCTAAGTTCTCTCTTGGTCAAATCAAGGACGTAGTAGCTGACCGTCTTGGTGCTGCTGTAGAATTTGCTCCTGATTGCGCAAAGGCTGCTGAAGCTGCAGCTGCTCTAAAGCCAGGTGAAGTGCTTCTTCTTGAAAACCTTCGTTTCTACCCAGAAGAAGAAGGCAAGCCAGTAGGTATCGACAAAGAAGATCCTGCTTATGCAGAAGCTAAGGAAGCTATGAAGGCAAGCCAAAAGGAATTTGCTAAGACTCTTGCAAGCTATGCTGACGTTTATGTAAATGACGCATTCGGTACTGCTCACCGCAAGCACGCTTCTACTGCTGTTATCGCTGACAGTTTTGATGCTGACCACAAGATGCTTGGTTACTTGATGGAAAAGGAAGTAAACGCTGTAGAAAACGTTCTTAACAACATCAAGCGTCCATTTACTGCTATTATGGGTGGTTCTAAGGTTTCTACTAAGATTGGTATCATCGAGAACTTGATGGATAAGGTGGACAACTTGATTCTTTGTGGTGGTATGACTTATACTTTTGCTAAGGCTCAAGGTGGTACTGTAGGTGTATCAATCTGCGAAAACGACAAGCTTGATCTTGCTCTTAGCATTATGGAAAAGGCTAAGGCTAAGGGTGTAAACTTGGTTCTTGGTGAAGACTGTGTATGTGCTGACTCTTTCAGCAACGATGCAAACACTCAAGTAGTACCTGCAGGTAACATCCCAGAAGGTTGGGAAGGTCTTGATGCAGGTCCTGCAACTCGCGAAAAATTTGCTAACGCTATCAAGGATGCTAAGACAATCCTTTGGAATGGTCCTGCTGGCGTATTTGAATTCGATAACTTCACTGCAGGTTCTCGTGCGATTGCTGATGCTGTAGTAGAAGCTACTGAAAAGGGTGCATTCTCTCTTGTAGGTGGTGGTGACTCTGTAGCTTGTGTCAACAAGTTCGGTCTTGCCGATAAGGTATCTTATGTATCTACTGGTGGTGGTGCTCTTCTTGAAGCTATCGAAGGTAAGGTTCTTCCAGGTATTGCTGCTATCAAAGGCTAAAAAATAGCATTTTTAAGCATATTTAAGGTCCATTCTTCACAGAATGGACCTTTTATGTTTTAAAACCATACTCATTTCGTTTGTTTTCACAAGAATATTTGTTAAATTTGCACGATTAATAACAACTAAATGTTTTTGTAGAACAAAAAAACTAACAAACCTAAATTACTATAAATTTCATAATTAAAGTTATGGCAGAAAACAAAGAAAAATTGTTTACCGAATTTCCTCCGATTTCTACCGCAGAATGGAAAGCTAAAGTTGAGGCTGACCTAAAGGGTGCAGATTTCGAGAAGAAACTTGTTTGGCGAACAAATGAAGGTTTTAATGTACAGCCAATGTATCGTGCTGAAGACATTAAAGATTTGAAAACAACAGATTCTCTTCCTGGAGAATATCCTTTTGTTCGTGGTACAAAAACCAACAACAACTGGTATATCCGTCAAGAAATCGTAGTTACTGATGTAAAAGCAGCCAACGAAAAGGCTCTTGACATCCTTAACAAGGGTGTTGACTCACTTGGTTTCAAGTTTAAGGTAGAACCAACTGAAGAAAATATTGCAGCACTTCTTGAAGGTATTGTACTTGAAGCAGTAGAAGTAAACTTCGCATGCTGTCCAGGCAAGGCTGTAGAATTGGCTAATGCTCTTGTAGCATACATCAAGGCAAACAAAGCTGAAGAAACTTTCAAAGGTTCTATCGAATTCAATCCTTACAAGCGTCTTCTAAAGCATGGCCTTCAATTCCCTAAGGATATCACAGCTACTGCAGTAGAACTTGTAAAAGCTGTAGCAGATGTAAAGAAACTTCGTGTACTTGCAGTAGATTCTTATATGCTTACTAATGCAGGTGCATACATCTACCAAGAAATTGGTTATGCTCTTGCTTGGGGTGCTCAATGGATGACAGCTCTTACAGAAGCAGGCCTTACTGCAGACGAAGTAGCAAAACGCATCAAGTTTAACATGGGCGTTTCTACAAACTACTTTATGGAAATTGCTAAATTCCGTGCAGTGCGTATGCTTTGGGCTCAAATCGTTAAGCAATATGAACCAGCTTGCGAATGCCCTTGCAAAATGGCTGTTCACGCTATCACTTCAGAATACAATCAAACTATCTACGATGCACACGTTAACTTGCTTCGCTCTCAAACTGAAGCTATGTCGGCTGTAATCGCAGGTATCGATTCTTTGACTGTAGTTCCATTTGATAAGCAATACAAGACTCCAGGCGAATTCTCTGAACGTATGGCTCGTAACCAACAACTTCTTCTTAAGGAAGAATCTGATATGGATAAGATTGTTGACCCTGCAGGTGGTTCTTACTATATCGAAACTCTTACAGTAGCTATCGCTCAAGAAGGTTGGAAGGTATTCCTTGCTGTAGAAGATAATGGTGGTTTCGGTGCTCAAGTAGCTGCTGGAGAAGTGCAAAAGGCTGTTAATGCGTCTGCTGCAAAACGTCACACAGATGTGGCTCGTCGCAAAGAAGATCTACTTGGTACAAACCAATTCCCTAACTTCAACGAAATGGCTAATGACAAGATTGAAACTACAGGTTGCAATTGTGGTTGTGCACACGACGAAAATGGTGAATCTGTAGAAGCATTGACCGACAAGCGTGGTGCAAGCGAATTTGAAGATCTTCGTCTTGCTACAGAACGTGCTGCTAATCGCCCAAAGGTATTTATGCTTACTATTGGTAACTTGGCAATGCGTCTTGCTCGCTCTCAATTCTCTTCTAACTTCTTCGCATGTGCTGGTTATGAAATTATTGACAACCTTGGTTTCAACACAGTACAAGAAGGTGTAGATGCAGCTCTTGCTCAAGCAGCAGATGTTATCGTTCTTTGCTCAAGCGATGATGAATATGCAGAATTAGCTCCAGAAGCATATAAATATCTTGATGGTCGTGCTGAATTCGTGGTAGCTGGTGCTCCTGCTTGCAGCGAAGACCTTAAGGCAATTGGTATTACTAACTTTGTGAATGTTAAGAGCAATGTTCTTGAAACTCTTCAAGCATTCAACGCTAAACTATTAAAATAACATCGACTATGAAACCTAATTTTAAAAATATAGATATCGCAACCGATGCTTTTAATGTTAAGCATAATCCGATTGCTGAAGGCGAAACTTGGTTGACTCCAGAGCTTATCCCAGTTAAGCCTATTTATACAAAAGCTGACCTTGAAGGTCTTGAACACCTTGAATATGTAGCAGGTCTTCCTCCATTCTTGAGAGGCCCTTATAGTGGTATGTATGCAATGCGTCCTTGGACTGTGCGTCAATATGCAGGTTTCTCTACTGCATCAGAATCTAACGCATTCTATCGTCGCAACCTTGCATCTGGTCAAAAGGGTCTATCTGTAGCGTTTGACCTTCCTACACACCGCGGTTATGATGCCGACCACGAACGCGTAGTTGGTGATGTAGGTAAGGCTGGTGTATCTATCTGTTCTATCGAAGATATGAAGGTATTGTTTGATGGTATTCCATTGAATAAGATGTCAGTATCTATGACAATGAATGGTGCTGTGCTTCCAGTTCTTGCATTCTATATCAATGCAGGTCTTGAACAAGGTGCTAAACTCGACGAAATGGCTGGTACTATCCAAAATGATATCTTGAAAGAATTTATGGTGCGTAACACATATATTTATCCACCAGAATTCTCAATGCGTATCATCGCTGACATTTTTGAGTATACTTCTCAAAACATGCCTAAGTTCAACTCGATTTCTATCTCTGGTTACCACATGCAAGAAGCAGGTGCAACTGCCGATATCGAGCTTGCTTACACTCTTGCCGATGGTCTTGAATATCTTCGTGCTGGTGTGAATGCAGGTATGACTATCGACCAATTCGCTCCTCGCCTATCTTTCTTCTGGGGTATCAGTATGCACTTCTTTATGGAAATCGCGAAGATGCGTGCTGCTCGTATGCTTTGGGCTAAGATCGTAAATCAATTCGGTCCTAAGAATCCTAAGTCACTTGCATTGCGTACTCACAGCCAAACATCAGGTTGGTCACTTACTGAGCAAGACCCATTCAACAATGTTGGTCGTACTTGTATTGAAGCTATGGCAGCTGCACTTGGTCACACTCAATCATTGCACACAAATGCACTTGACGAAGCTATCGCACTTCCAACAGACTTCTCTGCTCGTATTGCTCGTAACACTCAAATTTATATCCAACAAGAAACTTACATCTGTAAGGAAGTTGACCCATGGGCTGGTTCATACTACGTAGAAGCTCTTACCAATGAAATAGCTCAAAAGGCTTGGGCTCACATCCAAGAAGTAGAAAAACTTGGCGGTATGGCTAAGGCTATCGAATCTGGTATTCCTAAGATGCGTATCGAAGAAGCTGCAGCTCGCACTCAAGCTCGCATCGACTCAGGTCAACAAACAATCGTTGGTATCAACAAGTATCGTCTTGCTGAAGAAGCTCCACTTGATATCCTTGAAATCGACAACACAGAAGTGCGTAAGGAACAAGTAGAACGTCTTGCTGAATTGCGCGAAGCTCGCGACGAAGAAGCAGTTAAGCAAGCACTTGCTGCTATCACAGAATGTGTGAGAACAAAGAAAGGTAACCTACTTGATCTTGCAGTTAAGGCTGCTGGTGTGCGTGCATCTTTGGGTGAAATCTCTGATGCTTGCGAAGAAGTTGTAGGTCGCTATAAAGCTGTAATCAAAACTATTTCAGGCGTGTATTCATCAGAAGCTAAGAACGATGACAACTTCAAGAAAGCACAAGAAATGTGTGAGAAGTTTGCGAAGAAAGAAGGTCGTCAACCTCGTATTATGATTGCTAAGATGGGTCAAGATGGTCACGACCGTGGTGCTAAGGTAGTAGCTACAGGTTATGCTGACTGTGGTTTCGACGTAGATATGGGACCATTGTTCCAAACTCCAGCCGAAGCAGCTCGTCAGGCAGTAGAAAACGACGTTCATATCCTTGGTGCGTCATCACTTGCAGCAGGTCACAAGACTCTTCTTCCTCAAGTAATTGAAGAATTGAAGAAACTTGGTCGCGAAGACATCGTAGTAGTTGCTGGTGGTGTTATCCCTGCACAAGACTATGACTACTTGTATCAAGCAGGTGTAGCTGCAATCTTCGGTCCTGGTACCCCAGTTGCAACTTCAGTAATTAAGATGCTTGAAATCCTTCTTGACGAAGAATAATAAGTATAAATTACAAGCATAATAATGGCGTAGCCTCTATTTTGGAGACTACGCCTTCTTTTTTAAATCTTAATATTTTATGGATTCCATTGATTTGCTACCATACGCAAATTGGTGCATCCATCGGTGAGCATTAAGTCTATTTGGTTGTATCTACAATTGATAAATGTAAGCTGAGTATCATTGGTCACATTTAATTCTGTTATTGAATTATTGTTACACAATAGGCGTTGAAGAAGTGGGAAATTACTCAAATTCAAGGTAGCTAAATTGTTATAAGAACAATCAACAAAAAGCAATTTATTGCTACCTGTGATTTCAAGTGATGAAAGTCTATTATATGAACAAATCACATCTTCAAGATTATCACAATCTTTCAACACAAGAGAAGTCATATTATTATCGCTACACATAAGGGTGAGCAATGCAGGCAATCCTTGCACATACATAGCTTCTATGCGATTGCCGTCAACGTTAAGAGTTAACAAATTGTCAAGACCAAAAAGGTTTACAGTAGTAAGTTTGTTATATCCAGCATATAGATGCTTCAACGCTGTGCATCCACTTACTTGAAGAGTTTGAAGAGTGTTATTTTGACAATTTAGTTCACTTAGATTCATAGCATCACTTACATTCAAATTCACAAGGTGGTTATTGCTAACATTTACATTCACAAGCATCGGAGTACCAGAAAATTCCAAATCAAGGAGTCTATTATGATACAAATCTAACTTCGCAAGTTCGGTACATCCATCGACCTTGAATTGTGAAATTTGATTATGATTTGCTTTCAATTCTGATAAAACACTACAACCACTCACACTCAATCCGGTAAGTTTATTGTGCGACACATCTACCTTTTTAATATTCTTAAATCCTTCAAGATTAAGCACCCCAGCAAGTTTCTTGTCTTTCCAATTGATAGCAACCACACTTCCACCACTCCATGTAACACCATACCACGAAGTGGGTGACATCATATCCACACCCAACACATTTGCATTGGTTGAAGTACCATCAGCCGATGGTTGGTTTAGAAATACCTGAATAGCTTTAACTTCTTTTGAATTTGGCTTTTGAGCGTAAACTATCATACTACTTAGAATGATAGAAAACAATAAAATCATCTTTTTCATAAAAATAATATGGCAAGAGTTAATAAATAATCCTTGCCATATTAACAATTTTAGATTAAAATGGTTTTTCTTAACCTAAAATTGAGGAGTACCAATGATAACACTTATTTTCTTTTTTCCTTAATTTCATTCAAGAAATATGCTTGAGATTTAAGCAAATTACGAGATTGCAATACCATCGTTTTTGTTTCGTTCAAGATATTCATATATAGCATACTGCCTCTTGTACTCATGTCACTTGATTTCAAACGCTTAATTTGGTTTTTAATTTTTTCGGCAATTGTACCGAATAGTTTATCACGCATTACCATAACTTCATCAATATCACTAAAGTCCTTATTGGTAAGCATGTCATTAATCTTAGCAAAGATTGCATCTACTTCATCATTGATTTGCTTCAAATCAACGATTTGCTCTTCGGTAAAGCCACGGTGATTATTATCAATATGTTCAAACGAAGGACGAGTACAGTGATACAAAGCTTTTGACACCTCACAAATAAAGTCAACCACTTGCACATAATAGTGTCCTGTTTCTATTTTCTCATCTTCAAGTTTCTTCAATATGGAAACAATTTCATACTTGCGTTCATTAGCTTCGGTATACATTTCTCTTGATTCCAACATGGCATCCTTGAGAGCTTTTCTATTCTCATTAAACAAAGCCACAAGCATATGATTATAAATGTATGTAACCTTTTCCATGGTTTCATGAGCCACCTTAGTGCAAGAAATAAGAACATCATGGTCGGCATCACTGTGGTTAAGCATCGCTTGCTTTTCTTCATTAGCCTTTTTAGACTTGAATATAATATTATGACATAAAGCATATCCACACAGAAGTATTACAAATACAAGAGCAATCCAACCTCCCCACATCAAAGCAACTCCAATTACGAACGAAATCACAAATGCAGAAATAGCAGTCATAAACCAACCAGAAATTACCACCATCACCCCAGTGATGCGATACACAGCACTTTCTCTACCCCATGCTTTATCGGCAAGAGAAGAACCCATTGCCACCATAAAAATCACATAAGTAGTAGACAATGGCAACTTAAATGAAGTACCAATACAAATTAAAATTGCGGCTGCCGAAAGATTCACAATTGCACGAATATTGTCATATGCCTTGCCTTCACGCTCTTCTTCCGGAATAGGTTCAAATTGGCGCTCAATTGCTTGAGCTACTTTCTTTGGAATTAATTTATCATAGGTATTACTCAAGGCCACAGCAAATCTCACCAATCCACGAGAGAATGCTGTAGAATTGAAACGCTCATCTTCATCATTTTGTGAAGCAAGATTCAACGAAGTTTCTGCCACCTTCATTGCAGTGCGTGAGAAGAATAATGTTAAGACCATTACCACCCCAGCAGTAATCAAATACATAGGATTCACTTTTGAAGCACCTTTCAATCCGTCCATAGTCATATTCACATTGCCTGTTTCCATAGCCATATTAAATGAATCAAGACCTGCTAACGGCACACCGATGAAGTTCACCAAATCGTTACCAGCAAACGCCAATGCGAGAGCAAATGTTCCGGAAAGAATAGTGATCTTCATTATATTCACCTTTACTCTTTGCAATAAGAATAACAATACCGAGAAACCCACCCAGCAATATAACAACATTGCACCGATATTATCATTAAGGTAATTCATTGTTTCTGCACTTATCAAACCAGAACTCTTTAATCCCTTAAAAATAGCAAAATACAAGATACCTACCAATGCAACACCACACCATAAAGCTCCGAAAGCTTTCATTCGCTTTTCATATCGGAAAGAGAACATTATGCGTGAAACGTACATTATTACGACACCCACAGCAAATGAAAGTACTACAGAAACAAGAATAGCACTAATCATAGCTAATGCTTTACCGCTATTGATAAATGAACCCACATCAGCAAGCGTTAATCCTGCATCCTGGCTAACTTTATAACAAGTTACAGCTACTGCACTACCTAAAAGTTCAAAAATCAATGATACTGTGGTAGAAGTTGGCAATCCCAACAGGTTAAATGTATTCAATAAAATAACATCGGCAAGCATTGCTCCTACAAGAAGAAACATCACTTCGGTAAAAGTGAACATTTCAGGATGAAAAACACCGCTACGGGCCACTTCCATCATTCCGTTTGAAGTAATTACACCTACAAGGATACCAATAGATGCAACTATTAGAATCGTTCTCTTTGATGCAATTTTTGTACCTAATGATGCACCTATAAAGTTAACAGCATCATTTGTCACACCCACAACTAAGTCTAATACGGCAAGAATACCTAAGACTACTAAAATTACGATAAAAATAGGGTCCATAAAAACTTTTTAATTATTATTTTATATTATCAATACATTCATTTCTGTAGAGTAAAGGTGAATTGCAAACCACCCTTCGATCTATTCGACACTTTTATTGCTCCATTATGAAATAATACTGCATTCTTCACAATAGATAGTCCCAAACCAGTTCCACCTAATTTGCGTGAGCGTCCTGTATCGATTCTATAAAAACGCTCAAATAATTTCGATAAATGTTCTTTATCTACACCTACCCCATTATCAGCAAATTCTATCATAAAGCAATTTCCTTCATCTGTGGCCGAGATAAATATATCTCTACCACCAGAATAAGCCAACGAGTTACTCATTAAATTATGGAAGATAGATTCTACAAGAGATAAATTGCCATTAATCTTCATTTCATCAGGCAAATTAATATTTAATCTCATTTGTTTTTCTATAGGATAAAGGTTCATCTCATTTCTTAAATTCACTATCACAGATTTTAGATCTACCTCAGTGCGCTCTATTTGATTACTTGCATCAGTCATACGAGTAATTAGTGACATATCTTGCAACAACGACGAGAGCTGTTTCACATACTCATAAGCATTTACTTGGAGTTCCTTTTTCTGAATATCATTCAATCTATCATCATTTTCGATAATAGTTTCCAAACACATCTGAATAGCATGTACTGGATTTTTTATCTCATGATTAATATTATTGGTAAGCTGATGCTTTATGCGTTGCTTTTCTTGAACTTCTAAAAATAAGGCTTTTACATTCTCATCTCTTTCTTTACGCATTCTTTGCTCATTGATATACAAGTTGACAATTGTAGCAGAGATATCGCCTAATTCATCTTGAGGGAACTCATATTTTTCACTCAAATCTAATACTCCCATTTCAGCCTTTGTTGCAAACTCTTTCAAGTTTTTAATAGTGTGACTCAAGCGTCGTGTTGCAAAATATGCTATTACATTCACCACAACAGCAATAAGCACAATCACCAAAGTATACATCCAATCAATGCGTAATGTTTGTGACAAGGAATCGCTATAAGGAATTGCAGAACGCACTATCACACTATCACCTTTTGTTGCAGTATAAAAATACACTCTATTGTCGGATTTTGAAGTCCTACGCAACATATATCCCGTACCAGTGTCCATAGCTTCTACAAACTCTTTGCGGTCACTATGATTCGACAATAGACTACTATTATTTGAATCATAAATTATATTACCAGAGAAATCTATCACCGATAATCTTACACTATCCTCTTCTTGAAAGTGTAACTCATTCAAATATCGTTCTAATCCTTTACATTTGATTTCTCCAAGTATATTTGAATTATATACTTGCATTTGTGATTCAAGCAAACCTATCTTGAATTCCTTCTCACGCGTATATTGTAACACAAAAAATGCAAAAGTGAGAATCCAAGTGAAAATGCTTATAATCCAAAAAATTCGGTTTTGATATCCTCTACTCTTCTTTTCTGAATCCATAACCATAACCTTGCTTGGTGATTATATTATTACCATATACCCCTAATTTCTTACGCAAACGATTAATATTCACATCGATAGTGCGATCCACTACTATCACATCATCTTCCCACACTGCATCAAGTATTTCATCTCTTGAAAACACTTTTTCACAGTCAGACAACAATAACGAAAGGATACCAAACTCTTTTTTAGTAAACGATATTTCTGCACCATCAATATAGCATTCTCTTCGTTTTATATCTAAAACTAAGGTTTTATAAATTATATTTGTATTAATAGAATGTAGTTCACTTCTTCGCAATACACTCTTCACCCTCAATAATAATTCCTTCATCGAGAATGGCTTCTTCACATAGTCATCGGCACCACAAAGAAATCCAGTTACTAAGTCATCTTCAGAATCCTTAGCACTACACAAAATTACAGGAATTTTACTAAATGATTCATTAGCTCTTATATACGACACTAATTCATAACCACTCATATGCTCCATCATCACATCAAGCAATATAAGTGAATAGTTATCTATGGGTAAACGCATTGCCTCTTCTGCTGAATTAGCGATTACTACATTATATCCCTCAAGTTCTAAATTTAGTTTAAGAACATTGCATAATGCCTGTTCGTCATCTACAACAAGAATTGTTTGATTACTATTCATAAAAACACATTTTGTTAGTGCAAATTTAATTATACTATTTTATTTTTATATAACAATCTTGTAACATTTGTCATCGTCTTATGTTACAATAAAAAAATGGATTGAAGATTAACTCTTCAATCCATTTTCTATTTCATTGATATCATCTTGTAGAGGTTTCTCAACCGATAATCTCTCTTCGATATTTCTACAAGCATGTAACACAGTAGCGTGATTTCGTGATAACTTATATCCAATATTCGTTGATGATAATTGTGTATGTTTCTTTGCCAAATACATTATTATCTGACGAGCATCTGATATCTCACGCTTTCTTGACTTACCAAAAATCAAGTCAGTATCAATATTAAATCGTTCACACACCTTTTCGGTAATCATTTCAAATGTAATTTGTGCTTTCGACACTTTAACCGCATTTGAAACCACTGCCTTTGCAAGGTCAAGAGTGATTTCTTGATTTAGCATTGTAGCATGTGCAAGTAGAGCCACCACAATACCTTCAAGTTCTCTCACACTATCAGTTACATTATTTGCAATGTAATCAAGAACCTCGCCATCAATCACCAAACCATCACGATCGGCCTTCATCGACAACACATTCCTACGCAAAGAATAATCAGGCTTAGTCATTTCAGCCGTCATACCCCATTTAAAACGCGAAATCAATCGAGGCATCATACCATCCATATCCACCGGACGAGTATCACTTGACAATATCAATTGCTTTTGATTTTGATGCAAGTGGTTAAAAATATGATAGAATGTATTTTGAGTAGCAGTTTTACCAGCAAGTTCTTGTATATCATCCAAAATAAGAGTATCGATACTTTGATAGAAGTTAATAAAGTCATTCACCTTATTATTTCTTACAGCTGTAGTATACTGACTCTCAAATACGCGTGCAGTTACATAAAGCACTCTACTCATTGGTTGAGTTTCCTTCATCTTTGTACCTATTGCTTGGATTAGGTGAGTTTTACCCACACCTGTAGGTCCAAATATAAACAAAGGACTAAATGTGCGACATGTAGGATCAGTAGCAATCTTATTACCTATAGTAACTGCAAGCATATTGCACACACCACCACAATAATTATCAAAAGTATACTTAGGATTTAATTGAGAATCAATTTCACCATATTCCACCTTTTGAAATGGATTTGCAAATGGCTTATTTATAGGTTTAGCCACCTCTGCAGGTGCTTCAGGCTTAGTTACAGTAGATGTACAAGAATCCTTAAAGTACAAATTAAACTTACCATATACACGGCGAAGTGTACTTTTTACAAGTGAAGCGTATGTACTCTCAATTCTTTCGACAAAATAACGTGAAGGGACCATCAATACAAGCTTATTAGTTTCAGCCTCATAACTATATACAGATATAGGCTTAAACCAAGCATTGTATTGCTCGTCAGTCAAGTTGTCTTTGAAAATTTCCAGACACTTTCCCCACAATATGTCTTTGTCTTGAGTGTTCATTTAATCGCTTATTTCTACAATTTCGAGTACAAAATTTGCAATAATATTTTATATAAAAAAATGATTTTAAATTTGTTTTTTAGAGTAATATTACTTTATATTGATTATCAAGCACTTAGCAAAAAGCAATAATACACCCCACTTTTATCTATGTATAAAATCATTATCTTCCTATAAATCAATATATTCCACAAAAAGAGCCATATTTTAAATATGACTCAATTAGTGATTTTATCTAAAAATCTATTGAAAATTCTTGTATATCGCAATTTTCAATATGATTTCAAATGCTATCCTTTATTTAGAATGAATCTAAAGTGTATTTTTACACTCCAAATTATGCATTAAAACACCTTTACATTTATATATCTTTTAGGATTTTCCTTTATATCCTTCAGCAAAGAGTCAGCACTCAAAATTGTTTGATTTAAATTATCATACAATCCTTTGTCATTCAAAAGAAGGCCAATACTTGACTCTGTACTCTTCAACGCATTTGTTACAGTTTGAAGATTTGCCAATGTTTCATTCAAGCTATTCATAGCCGAATCCAATGGCACAGAATTCAATTCGGTAGTCATATCACTTAGATTTGACGATACAACTTTGAAATCGCTTGTAATAGTATTCACATTATCAAACGCTTGAGGTACGCTCTTATTTAATTGCGATGTCAAATTTTCGAGATTAGACGAAATTTGATCTAATCTATTAAGAGTTTCGGTTAATGCATGATTTGCCAACAACTTATTAGCATTATATAAGATGCTATCTATTTTAGGCATAATTTGAGCCACAGATGGCATCAATTCATTTGAAACCGATTCCATCAAACCACCTTTCACCTTTCCTGGTATTTCTGCCCCTACTTCATAATACTGTTCAGCATTATTACTTAAATCAAGTGCAATGGTTGAAGTGCCAAGCATATCTGTTTCGATATAAAATACTGTTCCCACTGGCAACTTAAGTTTATCATCAAGACTCAACTCTACTATTATACCACCATTATTTGCATAGTCATATTCTACATTGCTTACTAACCCCACTTGAAAACCATTGATAGTTACAGGAGCCGATACTTTCAACCCATTTACTTGAGAGAAATTTACAGTATAAAAGTTTGAAGGAGTAAAAAGATTTACACCTTTTAGATAATTTATTCCCCAATATACCAATCCAACACTCAACAATACTACGATTGCTATTAAAGCCTCTTTTGATAAGATTTTCTTCATTATTTTTTATTTTTAATTATTCGTAATTATTTAATTCGTTTGCCATTTTCAAACACCACTATAAAAGCTTCAGGAAATTTCTTTCTAACATTTTTCAGCTCCTTCTTAGCTGCTGTTTCAGAGTCAAACGAACCATATATGTACTTATATATTTTATCTTCTTTATATACATCTACAGTTTCTAACCCCTTAAACTTACTATCATCCACATCAAGTTTCTTGGTAGAGGTGAGAAACTGTATTTTATATTCTATTTTATTATTATTTCTTATTATGCTTACATCGTTGGCTTCATCAATATCCTGTTGTATAGAATTCCCTTTTGTATTAACTGCTGCTACTTTCTTATCATTAATATCCTTATATTCTACAAATGCGTTATATATAGCATCTGCCATTTGTTTTTGACCACTCTTCGAGCCTAAAAACTTTTCTTGAGTAGGGTTACAAATAAAATCGAGTTCCACCAATACTGCAGGCATTGAAGTTTGAGCCAACACAAGAAAACCCGCTTGTCTCACTCCCCTATCTGCACGCTTTGCAGTAGACGATAACTTCTTTTGCACTCTTGAAGCAAAATCCACACTTTGCTGCATATGTGAACTTTGATTTATTTCAAATATTATATATGATTCAGATGAAGCTGGATCAAAACCATGATATTTTTTTTCATAATTTTCTTCCAATGCAATCACAGAATTTTCTCTCATCGCCACTTCTAAATTGTCATCACTTTTATGAAGACCTAAAGTGTAGGTTGAAGCACCTTTTATAGTTTTTCTATCTTTATTACGCTTGTCTAACGAATTGCAATGAATAGATATAAACAAATCTCCTTTTGCCTTATTAGCTATTTGAGCTCGCTCTTGTAAGGTTAAATATTTATCATCGTCACGAGTAAACACAACCTTTACATTTTCCATATTATTGCTTATCATCTCCCCCAAGCGCAATGCTACCGAGAGATTAACATCCTTCTCTCTCACTTTTTGCCCTAAAGCGCCCACATCTTTACCACCATGACCTGCATCTATCACAATAGTATAACTATCTGCATTCATTTGTATCGCAACAAACACAGACAGCAAAATAAGTATATAGCGTTTTATTCTTACTTCAATATTTTTCAAACTCATTCTCTAAATAAGAAGAATTATGTGCAAAATTACAAAAACATCTACAATTTGCCCCTATTCAACTCCATTTTTTTGTATTTTGGTTACATATCGACAAAAAAAACTGAAAATTGAAATGAATTATTGCTCCTAAACTATTATTTTTGTAACAAATTTACTCCATTTTCTGATTTACTTATTAATATTACAGATTATGAAAGATACTATATACGGACTTTTAGGCTACCCTCTCGGGCATTCTTTTTCTAAAAACTACTTCAACAATAAATTTGAAGCAGAAAACATCAATGCAGAATATCTCAATTTTGAGATTCCTGATATCAATATGCTGATGGAAGTCATCAGTGAATACTACAACCTAAATGGATTGAATGTCACTATCCCATACAAAGAACAGGTTATACCATTTTTGGACGAACTTGATGAAGATGCTGCCAATATTGGAGCAGTGAATGTAATCAAAATTATTCGAGACAAGGATGAAAATATCACACTTAAAGGTTACAACTCCGATGTTATCGGTTTTTGCGATTCCATAGCACCTCTATTAAAACCACATATGAAGAAAGCTTTGATTTTAGGTACAGGAGGAGCTGCTAAAGCTGTGTGTTATGGACTAAAGAAATTAGGCATTGAAACTCAATATGTATCCAGAAGAAAAAGTGAAACTGCAATATCCTATGCCGATCTAAATCAAGATGTGCTTGATGAATATCACATTATAGTCAACACCACTCCTCTCGGTATGTATCCTAATATAGATGAATGCCCCGACATTCCTTATGAATGCCTATCTTCTAAACATCTATGCTATGACCTTTTGTACAATCCCGATGAAACTCTGTTTATGAAAAACGCTAAGGCATTTGGAGCCGAAACTAAAAATGGACTTGAAATGCTCATCTTACAAGCATTCGCTGGATACGAAATTTGGAATTCCTAATCATAAAATTTCCTATCTATGAACATATTTGCAAGAATACCTATACTTAAAATTGTAATTCCTTTTGTTGTGGGTATTCTTGCAACTTTTTTTTATGTACCATCATATACTATTCTTATAGCTATATTAGCATTCTGTTGCTTGGCGCAATTTATTCTTAATCATTACGCTACGCCTATAATAAGAATCAGCCAAAACCATTTCCTATCTATTCCTCTATTTATTTTATTTATAGCTCTCGGTGGTATTTGTGCTAAAATTCACACCCCATTAGAGTTACCAACACTAAACTTTGAAAAATCCACAGCGATAGCAAGAATAGAAAGAATTACCCACAACGACTTTTCGATGAGTGCACATGTCAATGTGATTCAGCATTTTGATTCTTGTGACAATAGTTCACATATCAATCGTAAAATGACTGCATGGATTCAAGGCAACAACTACGACCTTAAAGAAGGTAGTATTATTATATTTAAGTTCTCACCTCAAAGAATATCCAATTCAGGAAATCCAGAAGAATTTGACTATGCTTTTTACCAACGCAATAAGGGTATTCTTTACCATCTTTTCATTAAGCAAAATGAATATCAAATAATAGGTAACAAACATTCTTTTATCTCCTTTTCAAGAAGCATTCAGCAAAAGATTATAGAATTTATCCATAATTCGAGTCTTACCCCACAAGCAAAAGCATTCTTTTGTACTATTATTATGGGCGACTCCACATATTTAGATAATAATACAAGAGAAAATTTCTCTTATGCAGGAGTCTCTCATATTTTAGCACTAAGTGGGCTACATGTGTGCATAATATCTTTTATAATAAGTATCATTCTATTCCCTCTTGATTATTTCAAATTAAAGAAACTACGATTCTTCATCACGATTGTTTTACTTATTATCTTCTCCATAGTAATAGGTTTGCCGTCTTCAGTAATGAGAGCGTGTGTAATGATATGTTTTGTATTATTTGCTCACATATTACATCGCAAAAACACATCTTTAAATGCCCTCTTTGCATCGGCACTCGTGATACTTTTAGTAAGTCCATTCTCTTTATTTGAAATCGGATTTCAATTAAGTTTCATATCGGTATTTCTCATTCTAATATTATCCGACAAACTCACTATAATCTCGCCAAAACAAGAAATTCTTTATTATTTCTATTCATTAGTGATAATATCTTTGATTTCGTCTATTGGAACAATGATTTTCACTGCATACTATTTTAACTACATTTCTGTAATCTCTTTATTTTCTAATTTACTAATAGTTCCTATTCTACCCATCATACTTGGCATAGGAATTATTTACACTCTATTACTTTGCTTAGGATTTGACATCGACTTTATAACAGACATCCTCAATAAATCATACCAGCTTATTGTAGATATTTCTTCAGGTTTCATAGTTATACCATATTCTCACATTAGCAACATTTATATTTCTCCTTCAATGTTGATACTTGGGATTATATCAATAATCTCAGTAATATTTTTTATTATGCATAAGAGAAAACGATTTTATTTTATTGTCGTTATTACATCCTTCGCTTCAATGATAATGCTTAATTTTATAGAGCATACTAAATCACCTGATTCAGGATATGCGATTTTACACGACTTTAAATCGTCTGCTATACTATCGCTACACAACAATCATGCTGAGTTGTTATTTTGCAATGATAGCATTAATATTGCAGACTTTAAATTCAAACATCGTGCGTTTCTTGCGAAATATCATATTTCAAACTTACACACCAACCATATTACATCCGACACTACTCTTATATTGGGAAATTATAAAGTAGCAATTATAGCATCTAATAAAGCAAAAAAGACTATACACACACCAAAGATTAATGTGGATCTTTTATATATCACAAAAGACTATTACGGAGATATTGCTAATTTACTACAAAATTATACACCTAAAAGGATTGTCCTCAGTGCTAATATTCATCACGAGCGAGAAGCTAATCTTATAAATGAATGTAATAAACTTAATATCCCTTACCACTCAATATCTTCACAGGGTGCCATATATGCTTTCTATAGCACTCAATAAAAAAGAGAAACATAGCATCTGCCACATTTCTCTTTTATTATTCATTTGGATTATTTGAATGAAATTCTTAGTTTTCTTCCTTTTCAAGTTCCACTTCTGTTTCCACTTCAGCTTCTTCTTGTTCTGCGAATTCAGTAATACCTGCACCTATCAAAAGATTGTACCAAGTAATTACCTTCTTGATATCATTTGGATAAACACGTTCTTGGTCAAAGTCTGGAAGAATTTCTTCAAAGAAAGCAAACAAAGCCTTCTTATCTGCATATTGCTTAATATCAATAACCTTACCTTCGTTCTTGTCGCTAATGATTTGCATAACATCACTCAATGGCACTTCTTCATCGTAAGTGTAGATTGCGATATCACCCAAAGAAATTATTTTATCGTGAGAATAAGCTGGTACTCTTTTACCATCAGCCAATCCTTCTACAATAATCATATTTTTACCATAAGAGACCAATTTATATAGTCCCGATTTGCCTGAAATTGATAATATTTTCTTCAACATAATTATATTATTCTTTGTAAAAATGTTTATTTTTTAAAATCGAATGCAAATTTAGCATTCATTTTCGGTTATATCAAGAACTTTACACACTTTTACATTTATCATCATTTATTTTAATTGTATTTAATCAAATTAAGCACTTGAGGCAATAGTGGATGTACTCCATCATTCACCACCACACTACACTTACTCAATTTACTAAAATCTTGCGATTTCTGAGCTTTTATTCTACTTCGCACATCATCTTCACTTATTGAATTTCGCTTCATCACACGCTCCACTCTCAAATCCTCTGGAGCATCTACAATCCACGCATCATCTATTATATCAAGTAAATTGCTTTGCATCAGAATTGCAGTTTCCACAAACATCACATCCTCTCGGCAGATCTTCATCTTTTCAAGTAAATCTTGCTTCACTCTTGGATGAACTATGGAATTCAACTTGTTCAATGCCGTTTTATCATTAAACACAATACTGCTTATGTGTTGCGTATTTATATAACCCTCTACAGTGATACTATTCTCGCCAAAAGCATCTACCAAATCTCTTTTTATATCTTCGTTTGTGTTCATTAATCTTTTAGCTTCACTATCACAATCATAAACACAATATCCGAGTATTCTAAGAATATTAGACACTACACTTTTACCGCTACCAATGCCTCCCGTTATTGCTATAAGTTTCATCGCTCTATCAATATCTCTCTATTACAAATTCTACGCTATCTTGTTCCAAAGATATATTCATATAAGTAGATGGTGTGTTATCCAAATCAAGGCTCACCTTATTACTTTTTGCTCGTTCTATCTCTTTATAATCTACAACAGCCTCAAACGATACATTTTTATGATAAAGACTAATCGGCACAAGAAACGACACCATAGCCTTCGATGGGAAAGTAATTACATTCAAATCTGAAGGCATATTTTTCACCACTACCGGTATATCCATCTTTTTAGAAATCAATGGCTCCACAGGTACCATTAAACGAACCTGATTAGGTTCAATTTTAGCACCTTCAATTGGTAATATATCCACTGTAGTAAATAACGAATCTCTTAAATCTCTATTTTCTAAATGAGAGGTACGCACAGATGAAATAGCATTAAGGGTATTGATATCAGAATACACCATAGCCGAATCATAATCTAATTTATTTTCGCCATAAATAGTGTATTGAATATTTGGTTGTACATCTGCATCAAGTATAATTGGCACTTTCTTACCTGGTAGATTGGTGTACTTTAAATCTATATCTTCCAACGACAAGTTTTGTATATTTGTATTACTTTCAAAAAGTCCTCTTATATATCTGCGTAATTCGGCATTCGATACATAGAACGAGCCATCGGTAGATATATAATCTTTAAACTTCAAATTTAATTCTGGACTTTCTCCCACTACAAATTTCAACAACGACAGACCTTTACCAGTTACACTCACATTCACCTGCTTAGGTATATCACTTATGATAGTAGAACTATCAGGTACTCCACCTATTTTTATAGGTATTTCCACGTCATATTGAACATTATCATTCAATGACACAAACAGCCAAAAGACAAACGATATGAATACAAATAATATATATTGCAACGCAGTCTTTGTTGCAAATGTTCGCACTTTAATTCTCTCTAAAAATCCTTTTATTTTATCTATATTCATATTCGTATCTTTTAAAAAAGCCATAAGCTTATACACTCATAAGCTAATGGCTCTTTATTTTACTAATTTACTTATTTCAAAGTAACTATTTACTTTTGTGCAGGAGCTTGTTCTTCAGCAGGACCTACGATGTAGTTCTTATCGATCTTGATTTTTACATTATCAGCAATTTCAAGAATGATTACTGCATCTTTAATTTCCTTAATCTTACCATACACACCACTTGCTGTTCTAACCTTGTTTCCTACTTCCAATGAATTCAAGAAATCTCTCATTCTTTTTCTTTCCTTGTTTTGAGGACGAATCATAAAAAAGTAGAAAATAGCAATCATTAGAACAATCATAATGATTGATGACATACCACTACCACCAGCAGCTTCTTGCAATAAAATTGATGTTAACATATTATTCTTTATTTAGTGTTTAATTAATCTTTTGATATTCTACCAAAATCCTTCAAATATTTAATAGCCGAACTTAGAATACCATTAATAAATTGGCCACTCTTTGCAGTGCTATAATATTTAGCAATTTCGATAAATTCGTTCATTGTCACCTTAGTAGGCACACTATCCACATTCTTCACTTCCGACAATGCCACACTTAGCACCACTCTATCCATGAAGGCAATACGTTCAGCATCCCATTGGTCTTTCTGAATAAATCTATCTACAATGCTATTATTTTCTTCATTTTCTCTAACAACATATCCAAACAATCGTTCACCGAACGCACGATCGTCATCATTGTTATAATCATCTTGAATGGTTGCCTCTTCAGGATTTGCCTTAAATTGCTTGATTGTCTTCACCACAAATGTGCCCATTACGCTCAAGTCATCATTCCAATACACTGACTTAGATTCAAGCATTTCGTGCAAATCCTCATCGTCAAGTATTACAGTCTTCATAAGGTCTTTCCAAATGTCACAATCATCTTCGTAAGATGACTCCTCTTTGGCCATATAGTCCTTATAAACTTCTGAATTGATTATCTTATCATGCATAAGCTTCATGAAGATAATATCATCTCTCCATGAAAGATTTTTCTCATCAAGTATTTCTTGAAGCTTTTCGTTTTCTCTCAATTTTGCGATAAACTTATTTTCAGCAAATCGCATATTTGGATTCAAATCTTCCTTAGTTGGCAGATATTTATGCTTTGCCTCGTCAAGTTTCAATTCATGATATTCTGTCAAATCCATCATCAACACAAGCATAGAAATATACAATTCGTATGCCTTGTCAAGACTATTCTGCAATTCTTTCTTAGCTTCTGAAACTGTTTTATTCTCCTTTGTCAAAAGGTAAGAATACACAATTTGCACTACCTTTATTCTTATTAAAATGCGTGTAATCATAAAATTCAATTAGTTTATTTTGCAAAGTTACCTTAAAAAAGCTATTCTTTCAAAAAAATTTAAGAGAAATCACTCTTTATTACGCTGTCTCACCACTTCATACATCAAAATACCTGCTGCTACCGACACATTCAATGAATTTATATGCCCATATTCAGGAATTGTCACCAATTCATCACACACAGCTTCCACTTCAGGTTCGAGACCTCTGTCTTCTGCTCCCATCACTATTACTGTAGGCACAGTATAATCCACATCAGTGTATGCAACATTTGTTTTACCCGATGCTCCTACTATTTTACAACCATTAGCTTTCAAATAATTCAACGCACCTACCATACTATGTTCGCGACACACCTGCAGATAATTCAACGCACCAGCAGAAGTCTTCATAGCATCACCACTCACAGTTACACTATGACGCTCTGGAATTACTATTGCATCCACTCCAGCACATTCACAAGTGCGTGCTATTGCGCCAAAGTTACGCACATCTGTTATGCCATCAAGAGCCACCAAAAATGGCATCTTACCTGCTTCATATATCTCTGGCATCACATTGCTTATATTGCTATAAGTCACAGAAGAAAGTATCGCAAGTACTCCTTGATGATTCTTTTTTGTAATTCTATTTATTTTTTCAAGTGGAACGCGTTGCACCAATATTCTATATTGTTTTACCAAGGCAAACAATTCGTTCACCATTTCGCCACTCAAATCCTTTTTAATCAATATCTTATCGATATCCTTACCAGCCTCAATAGCTTCTATCACAGGACGAATGCCAAATATATAATCACTCTTCTCCATATTATGTATGATTTATTACTTTCGTTATTGGGAACACCCTTAAAAACCTAATAATGACTGAGCATTCTTTATAGCCGCATCATCTATTTCTCTACCACTCAACATTCGTGCAATCTCTTCCACTCTTTCTTCTTTTGAAAGTTCACACATCGATGTGAATGTAGCATCTTCTCTATCTTCTTTATACACCTTTAAGTGATTCTCGCCTTTCACTGCCACTTGTGGCAAGTGTGTAATAGCTATCACTTGTATCTTTTTAGAAATGTCGTGCATCATCTCACCCATCTTGTGTGCAATCTCGCCCGATACACCTGTATCCACCTCATCAAAAATGATTGTAGGCAATTGCATATTTTGGGCTATAATAGCTTTAATACACAACATAACACGCGACAATTCACCTCCCGATGCAGTATCTTCTATAGGCATCAATTGCTGTTGCTTATTAAATGCAAATAAGAATTTCACTTTGTCCACCCCATTTGCTGTTAATTCACACTCCTCAAAAGATATATCGAAACGCAAGTTTTTCATTCCTAAAGGAATAGCTACCGACTCAAGCACTTTCTTAAACTTCTCAGCACCATTTCTACGCAATTGCGACAATTCTTTACCCTTACTTAAAGCATCTTTCTCCACCTTTGTAAGTTCCTTTTCAAGATGCTTTATTTCTTCATCAGAATTATTTATCTGAGCCAACTTAGCTTCATAAAAATGTTGCAAATCTATCAACTCATTCACACTTGCCACCTTATGCTTTGTTTCCAAATCATAGATATTATTCAATCTCTCTGTAACTCTTTCAAGTTCCATAGGATTATCTACATAAGCATCTTGAATGCGCGACACTGTTCGTTCAAAATCGGTCAAATCAATTATAATTGATTGAATTCGTTCTGATAATTCTTTCAATTCATTATCTACATCTTCAATCTGACCAAAATTTCTTGACACCACAGACAATTGTGATAACACTGAACTTTCATCGTTTTGCAAAGTAGACGCTGCCGTCCATAGTGTTTGTTTGATTTCACTTACATTTGACAATCTATTCTGCTCCCTTTCAAGTTCTATGTCTTCATCTTTCAAAAGTTTCAAATCTGCTATTTGCGACAATTGAAATTGAATGTAGTCTTCGTCTTGGCGATTCTTTTCATAATCAGCCTTCAGTTTAGAGAGCTCTGCACTTATTCTCTTGTATTTTTTATATAGTTCGTTGTATTCGGCTCGAACCATTTCGTTTTCCGAAACACTATCCACTATATTCAATTGATACGTGGCATCGCCCAATAATGTATTGCTATGTTGTGAGTGAATATCTATCAATTTTAATGTAAGCTCACGCAACACAGTCAATGTCACAGGAGTATCGTTGATAAAAGCACGCGAACGCCCACTTGAAGCTATCTCCCGGCGTAAAATACATTCCGAGTCATAATATTCTATATCATTTTGCTCGAAAAATTCTCTCACTCCTTTATATGCTTCAATATTGAACGTGGCCTCTATTACTGATTTATTTTCAGTCTTACGAATTACTTTCAGATCGGCTCTTTCGCCTAAAATCAACGACAATGCACCTAAAATTATAGACTTACCGGCTCCTGTTTCACCGGTGATAATTGTAAGTCCTTTCTTGAAATTGATTTCAAGATTATCTATTAGGGCATAATTAGATATCAATAGATGAGTCAGCATTCTATAAACCTTATTTTGTTTCTATTGATTTTATTTTTTCCAAACGAGTGGTTTCGGTAGGATAAAGTGGATACAATAATTCATATACCTTATCCTTTTCAGTAGATGATGCCTTTGAATACACATTCACAAGTTCATCGAGTTTTGAATCCTTAAAAATAGACAGACATACCGACATTGGCGCTGTATCATACACTTTTTTCAGCATTTCAAGCGAAGAGGTTATCATTCCTCTACCTTTATTTGCTCCAAGCACCATTTCATCAAGACCTTTACGATGATAATTATATAACACTTCTCTTATTAACGATGTATTTTTATCTTGATAGGCACTCAGCACAGCACTTCTATTCTTATTATCTTCAAAAGCCTTCCACCCGCTCTCACCCGAACTTTGAGCCATCCTAACCACATTAGCAGCTTTTTCGTAATAAGCATCACCACCACGCAATGAGAATGTATCAAAATCAAGTGCCAAAATCATATATGCATAAAAGTTCAAGATAGCTGTAAGATTGCTTTCCATTGAATTTTCCGAGAAAATAAGTGGTTCGTTCAGAGCATAAGTAAAATCCACCTTTGTATCTTTAAAATTAAATATAGTAGTGGTATATGTTGAATTATACACTGGACGAATAGACTGCACTTGCAAATCCCCAGTCATCACATTACTTTCGTCATAAGATTTAATCGTAAAAAACAATTTACATTCTATCTTTTCATTAGCATAGAACTGTGCATCAGTCCACTTGGTGGTATTCATATAATCGGCAATAGCTTGTTGCAATGTAGTGAACACCTCTCTATTGCTACCTTGCACTTGATCAGAATTCACTTCTACACTGCAATTAAGTTCTTGAGCTCTTATACTGTGTGTAAAACCACACAATATAAGAGTCAACAATGCTATTATTTTTCCACCGTAATGTTTCACTTTTACGCTATTTATTGATTCATTCTCAGTTTTATCTGAGTAAGCACACGCTTTGTATCTTGCGAGAAATCGCCTTGCATTACCCACGAATAATAACCTAAGTCCTTGCGAAGCACTTCTTCGACAGGAACACCCTTGTATTTTCCGAAATTAAACACTTCTCGTTGTTTTTCGTCATATACAATTCGTCCCATTAAATCCACATTTTTCTTTTGCGATGAGAAATTCGACAAATAATCCACATCATTTTGAAGTTCGGAATATCTATCAAGCTGAGCCTTTAACACCTCATATGTGGCACGAGTATCAGCACTTGCCGAATGAGCATCAGTCAAGTCTTTATCGCAATAGAATTTATATGCAGCCACAAGTGTGCGTTGCTCCATCTTGTGGAAAATAGTTTGCACGTCCACAAACTTTCTCTTTGAGAAATCTACTATCACACCAGCATTTAAAAACTCTTCAGCAAGCAAAGGCACATCGAAACGATTGCTATTGAAACCAGCAATATCACATCCCTCAAACACCTTACTCAAGTCTTTAGCTATTTGTGAGAAAACAGGAGCATCTTTCACATCTTCATCGGTAATATGATGCACTGCTGTAGCTTCTTCTGGTATATGCATACCCGGATTCACCCTGATAGTTCGTTCTTCCTCGGCACCATTAGGATACACCTTAATGTAAGATATTTCCACTATCTTATCCTTAGTGATATTCACTCCTGTAGTTTCAAGGTCGAAGAATATAATAGGATTTTTTAAATTCAGATTCATTTTTAAATTCTCCTATCTTTCTTACACCATCATTGGCATCAATAACACCAACATTTCTTCTCCTTCTGCTTGTTCGTCTGGCAAGAACACACCAGCACGCGAAGGACCAGCCAAAGTAATATTCACAGTATCTGCTGAAATATTATTGAGCACTTCTATCATCTTTGCATTATTGAAACCAATAACCATTTCTTCACCTTGATAATCGCAAGATAGACTTTCTTCTGCCATTGTAGAGAATTCGCGGTCTTCAGCCTTCATATAGATTTCATTTTCCTTCAATTGGAAAACAATAAGACCAGATGCGTTAGCAAACACCGACACACGACGAATTGCGTTCAATAATGCCACGCGATCCACCACAAGCTTATACGGATTGTTTTGAGGAATTACTGAATTATACTTTGGATACACTCCGTTCACAAATCTACAGCTCAATGTGAATGTAGATGATTCAAAAATCGCACCCTTGGCATCGGTAGAGATTTTCACATCACCTTCGGCCTTCACCAACACCGATTTCAAGATGTTTGCAGGCTTTGTAGGAAGAATAAACGAATCTTCCACGCCAGTATTGATACGATTATTGGTGTAACGCACCAATTTATGAGTATCTGTAGCAACAAATACAACATTATCTGGAGAAATATTCCAGAACACACTCATCATAATTGGATGCAACTCATCAGTACCAGCAGCAAATAGCGAATGTTCAAGACCTTCTTGAATTTCTTTTACCGAGATTGAATATGTCTTTGCTACAGTATTATCTATTGCACTACGCAATGGAAATTCGTTGCCATTGATACCTACAAAGTTGTATTGACCATTTAGATAAGTTACAACGATTTCATATGTAATGTCATTTACTTCAAAAGCCAAAGGTTGGTCAGGCAATTCCTTAAGCATATCAAGGAATTTCTTCACATTTACAGCAAATTTACCAGAGCCTTCACTTTCCAACACTTCTACGCGAGTAGACAAAGTGGTCTCTGAGTCGCTACCAGTAATAGTCAAATATTCTTCACCCAACTCAAACAAAAAGTTATCCAAAATAGAAATACTATTCTTTGAGTTCACAACCTTGCTCACCAATGTCAAGTGATTAAGCAGATTCTTACTTGAAATATTAAATCTCATAAATATCTTATTTTTAGTTATTTACAAATTAGCAATATATATTACATAAGCACACAACTATGCACCATATAATATTTTACAAATATACGCAAAATCTTTCAATATTCCACACTTATATCCACAAAAATATTCTCACAAAAATCATCTTTCCTCAGATTTTCTAAACCATTTATGCATCTACAAAAAATGACTTGCAGCCATTACGCCACAAGTCATTTTTTCTAAGTATATCTTCAAATGATTTTACCAGATAATCACACGTTCTTCTTCTGGACGATACATTGCATCACCCTCTTTCACATCAAATGCCTTAAAGAATGATTCAATGTTGCGAAGTGTTGCATTTACACGCCATTTACCAAGTGAGTGAACATCGGTCTTTGTGCGAAGCAAAATTTCTTGTTCGGTAATATTTGCCGCCCACACATTTGCATAAGCAAGGTAGAAGCGTTGATCTGGAGTGAAACCATCAATCTTTTCTTCGCTTTGACCTTGTGCAGTCTTCTTAAATGCTGTATAAGCCACACGAAGACCACCTTGGTCGGCAATATTTTCGCCAAGAGTATACTTACCGTTAGCATTTACACCTTCAGCCACTTCAATAGAATCAAATTGAGCCACAAGTACATCGGTCAACTTAGTAAAGCTTTCAGTATCTTCAGCAGTCCACCAATCAGCCATATTACCCTTTTCATCAAACTTGCGACCTTGGTCGTCAAATCCGTGAGTCATTTCGTGACCTATCACCACACCAATTGCACCATAGTTGCAAGCATCATCTGCATCTACATCAAAGTAAGGAGCTTGAAGAATACCTGCTGGGAAACAAATTTCGTTGGTTGTAGGATTGTAATATGCATTTACAGTTTGAGGTGTCATCAACCATTCTTCCTTGTCTACAGGTTTACCAAACTTAGCCAAATTATCTTGAGCATGCCACTTCATAGCCTTCTTAATGTTTGCCCAATAAGATTCACTATTATCCACTACGATTGCACTATAATCCTTCCAAGTATCAGGATAACCAATCTTCACTTTGAATGTATTCAACTTCACAAGAGCATTCTTCTTAGTAGAATCAGTCATCCAAGTAAGGTTGTTGATATGTTCACCAAGTGCCACCTTCAAGTTTTCTACAAGAGCTACCATCTTACTCTTAGATTCGCCTGCAAAATACTTTTCTACATAAAGTTGACCTACAGCCATACCAAGCAAACCATTAGGCACAGAAAGCGCACGCTTCCAACGAGGTTCTTGCTCTTGTTTGCCCGACATTGCCTTACCAAACAATTCAAACTTAGCATCTACATATTCATCACTCAAGTAAGATGCTGCCGCACGAATATAGCAAGCCGACAAATAATCCTTCATTTCTTGTTCAGAAAGTTTACCAATAAGAGCATTCACTTCAGCAAAGCTACGAGGTTGACCTAAGATTACATTTTCCACCTTTTCCAAACCAAGAGCTTCAACAAGCGCATCCCAACCGATATTAGGGTAATCTTTCTTCAATTGAGAATAAGTGCGAGGATTATACTGACCTGCATAGTTTCTTTGTTCTTCGCGATTCATAGCCACCTTAGCAAGAGCTGTTTCAATCTTTAGCACATTGTCTGTAGCTTCTTTTGCACGCGATGCTTCATATCCCGACAAAGTGAACATCTTATTCATAAAATCAACATATGCATTACGGATCTTCAATGAATTTGAGTCTTCTTCAAGATAATAGTCGCGTTCACCAAGACCTCTACCTGCTTCCATAAAATAAAGCACATTTTGATCGGAATTCATCAAGTCGGCGTCTACACCTTCATTAAAGAATGGAGAAGCAATACCATCGGCATGCATCCAAGCAATAATATCATTAAATGATGATTTATCAGCAGAATTTATGCGTTCCAAATCTGCCTTTATTGGAGCTGCACCTTCTGCATTCAAACGCACACTATCCAAACCCAACAAATAAAGGTCGTTCACCTTTTGAGCCACCGAACCTTGTTCGTTTTCTTGTTTAGCAAGACCTTGAATCAATTCTTTCAATTGCTCCTTGTTATTTTCTGCCATAAGGTCAAACTGACCAAAGCGAGAATACTGTGGTTGCAATGGATTATTTTTCATCCAGCCACCACAAGCATATTGATAAAAATCCTGACTTGGAGCCACAGTTTCATCAAGATTAGCTCTATCTACACCTTGTGGTTTTCCTTTACCTGCATCACCGCAACTCATACACATTGTTGACATAGCAAGTGAAATTAATAAATAGTTTAACTTTTTCATTTTATATAATTTAAAATTATTGATTTTTAGCATTTTAACCTCTCACCCTTTCTACTTCTTCACAAGCAAGCTCCCATTGAGACATTGCATCCTCAAGCTGCTTTTGAAGATCAGCGTGTTTAGTATATACATCAGCATCCACAGATGCTCCAGATGCAAGCATACTTTCGATTTCTGCAATCTGCCCCTCTATATCTGATATCTGATTCTCGCATTTAGCGACCTCCTTTTCGGCTTTACGAATAAGCTTCTCACGCTCTTTCTGCTCGGCATAACTTAATTTCCCCGCCGATACTTCTTGCTTTTCCTCAAGTTTATTTGTGGGTGAAGACGAAAGTTTAACTTCATTCTTTTTCTCAAGTTCTCGCAGGGAATCCATATTCTTATAATCCAAGAATTCATAAATTCCACCAAGGAACTCACGCACCTTTCCACCACCAAACTCATACACCTTATCCACAAGACCATTCAAGAAGTCACGATCGTGCGACACCACTATCATAGTACCATCAAAGTCCTTTAACGCCTCTTTCAGTACATCTTTGGTACGCATATCAAGGTGATTGGTTGGCTCATCGAGAATAAGCAAATTCACTGGTTCAAGAAGTAGACGAATCATTGCCAAACGAGTTTTCTCTCCTCCTGAAAGCACCTTCACCTTCTTATCTGAGGCCTCGCCACCAAACATAAACGCACCAAGAATATCCCTGATTTTAGTGCGTATATCACCCACAGCCACATGATCAATTGTATCAAACACAGTTATCTCACCATCGAGCAATTGAGCTTGATTTTGCGCAAAGTAACCTATCTTCACATTATGACCAAGTTTCAATTCCCCATCAAAAGGAATTTCATCCATAATACACTTTACAAGCGTTGACTTTCCTTCGCCATTTTTTCCCACAAACGCCACCTTCTCACCTCTTTTTAGAGTAAATGTAGCATTTTCAAACACAAGATGATCACCATATTGCTTTTTTACATCATCTGCTATCACAGGATAATCACCCGAGCGGGGTGCTGGTGGAAATTTCAAACTTATATGCGAATTATCCACTTCATCCACTTCTATGCGCACAATCTTTTCAAGTTGCTTGATACGACTTTGCACTTGAATAGCTTTGGTTGGTTTATATCTAAATCTTTCTATAAAATCCTCTATATCCTTGATTTCCTTTTGTTGGTTTTGATATGCACGCATTTGTTGCTCAACGCGCTCCTTGCGAAGTACCTCGAACTTACTATAATTTACAGAATAATCGTAAATCTTTCCACACGATATTTCTATTGTGCGATTGGTCACATTATCTATAAACGCACGGTCGTGCGACACAAGAACCACAGCATCAGCTTTTGTTTTCAAGAAGTTTTCAAGCCATTGAATAGATTCGATATCAAGGTGATTGGTAGGCTCATCAAGAAGCAACACATCAGGCTTACGAAGCAATAGTTTTGCAAGCTCAATACGCATACGCCATCCACCACTAAATTCAGCAGTAGGACGATCAAAATCAGCACGAGCAAATCCAAGCCCCATTAGAGTCTTCTCCATTTCGGCATCACAATTTCCTGAATTATAATAGTTTGACAATTCAGTCAAGTGTGTTAAATGGTCTATCAGTTTCTGATAATCTTCCGATTCATAGTCAGTACGCTCTATTAGTTCCTCGTTCAGTTTCTTTATATCGTCATTTAATTGAGATATGTGATTAAAAGCCTCACTCACATCATCACGCACCGATTTAGTGTCAGCAAGCACCATTTGTTGTGGTAAATACCCCACAACAATATCGTTCTGCACTGCCACAATACCACTTGTAGGTTGTTGCAATCCTGCTATGATTTTGAGCATAGTGGATTTTCCAGCTCCATTCTTACCCACCAATGCTATTCTATCTTTCTTATTTATTACAAAACTTGCATCATTAAATAGCGATTTGCTACTAAATTCTACCGATAATCCTTGAACCGATATCATATCAACACTTTTCTAATCTTTAAGGGAACTCCAAGAAATTACTCGATGTAATTTAAAAAACACTCCCTATAACCATCATTTAACAAATCTGAGAAATCCACATCAATTCCTCAAAAACTCTACAAAGATACAACCTATACCACTCAAAAACAAATACTCATAAACTTTCCCTTTCAAGCTCTATCTTTGAATTTAGGAAAATCTATGAGTATTATTATTTATAAAATGCTATTTTTATTTCTTCATAGCACCTATTAAATCCGTCACTTTCTCCACACCATGACGCTTCATATATTCTTCAATATAATCCACTATTTCCACAGTCACAGCAGGATTCACAAAGTTAGCAGTACCCACTTGCACAGCCGTAGCACCAGCCAACATAAATTCCACAGCATCGCGACCATTCATAATACCACCTAAACCCACAACAGGGATATTCACAGCATTAGCCACTTGCCACACCATACGCACTGCTATAGGACGAATACAAGCACCCGACAAGCCACCTGTGATAGTTGACAAATAAGGGCGTTGTGTTTCCACATTTATAGCCATTCCGAGGAAAGTATTCGTAAGCGACACTGCATCTGCACCAGCAGCTTCTACAGCTCGTGCGATTTCCGCAATATCAGTCACATTTGGCGACAACTTTACTATCATCGTTTTGTCGTATGCCTCACGAATTGCCTTAGTCACACTTTCAGCACCTGCACAAGTAGTTCCAAAAGCCATACCTCCTTGCTTCACATTTGGACAAGAAATATTAATCTCTACAGCCTCTATCTTATCAAGTGGCGACAACTTTTCGCATACCTTCACATAATCCTCAAGGCAAGCACCCGACACATTCACAATTACTTGTGAATCTACATCCTTAATGCGTGGATATATTTCATTTATAAAGTAATCTACACCCTTATTTTGCAAACCTACTGCATTAAGCATACCCGATGGCGTTTCCACCATACGAGGATAAGGATTGCCCTCTCTGTGGTTTAATGTAGTTCCTTTTACTATAAAACCACCAAGACGATTCAAATCTATAAAATCGGCATATTCTTCACCATAACCGAAAGTTCCCGATGCAGTAAGCACAGGATTCTTTAACTTCAGTTTACCTATATTTACACTTAAATCTACCATTTCAATCTCTTTATATTAAATACAGGACCTTCTTTACATACACACACATTTCCATGGTCATGAGTATCTTCCACACAACACAAGCAAGCTCCTACGCCACAAGCCATCACATTTTCAAGCGACACTTCGCAATTTACACCATTTTCCACCGCATACTTAGCTACAGCTTTCATCATAGGCATAGGGCCACAACATGATATCAAATCCCACTTTTGAGAAAGCACCGAATGAGTGGTTACAAAACCCTTTTCACCGTCAGAGCCATCCTCAGTAGACAAATACACATTTCCTCTTTTCTTGAACTCTTCAAGTTCAAGCAAATCGTTTTTCGATCTTGCTCCAAGCAAGAAATTCACTTCTATACCTTCTCTTTTTAGAATCTCACCAAAATAAAGCAATGGAGCTACACCAACACCACCTCCAATAAGAAGTAGTTTCTTTTGCTTATCTTCAGGTACAGTAAAACCATTACCCATAGGATATACCACATTCACTACATCGCCTTCCATTGAATCGACAAGCATATTAGTTCCTTCTCCCGCTCTTCGCACAAGAAGCCACAAAAGATTTGCCTCATAGTCTACATAGTTCACAGAAATAGGGCGACGCAAAAATGTATTTTTAGAGTTTTTTACTTCCACCTGACAAAATTGCCCTGGCAAAATTTCAGGCAATTTTCCTTCCACTGGTTTTAGTTTCAGAAGTCCATAATTAGCATGTAGCTTTTCTATCGACTCTATAACAAAATTTGATATATATTTTTTCATCTTTATAATTATATAATGTAGCCACAAAGCTACAAATATTTTATCATAAAATTAAAGAAATCACAAATTAAATCTTACTCGGTTTGAATGTATCAAAACTATTATCGGAATAAAGCACCATTACATTCACTATGCTTTTGCCTAAATTATCGGAATTTCCACATCTCGCACCTACAAAATTTTGCAAAACATTCACTATAGAATTACCGTTATTTTCCTCATTTTCGTAATCCGCAGAACACTCCGATTCGTTTTCAAATATTAAATTCTCATCGTTTAAACTCTCCAAGCAGTTGGTTTGATTTTGACCATTATCTAAGCACATACCACCTTCACCAAACATCAGCCACATCATTGACACTTCAGGGTAGGCGATATGTATTTTTGTCAATATATCATCACTCACTTTCTTATTTCTCCCATTCAACAACTGAGAAATAGTAGGACGAGGTATGTCACATTTATCGGCAAACTCACAATTCTGAATTCCTTTTTCCGATAAGAACTCTTTAATTCGACTTACAATGCTCATTTTTTAGTGTTTCAATTTACAAATTATTCTTATGCAAATGTAATCACTATTATTGAGAAATGCAAATATTTTTATTCAAAAACTTAAACACCACCTGTTTAAAAAATCAAACCATATAAATTTAAGGTTCTTACTATTTACAGTACACTATCACTTTAACTTTAACACTATATATAGTTATTTTTCAACTACTTACACATATACCACTTTATGCTTTACCAAATTTTCACCTAAATCAAACTATACTATATAAAAACTTTAATATTATATATGTATATCATTGATTATACACGTATTATATGTATTGTTAAATTTTGTAATACGTAAAAACCTTACAAAAAGAGGCTTTTATTTACATTTTAATATAAGATATCAGATTTAAACCTGCTTGTTTACACCTGTCTTAGAATTTCAAAACAGAGCCGTATTTCTTAACAAACACAAACACCGCCAATACAAATAAAATTCCGTTTTTTTAATTTTAATTTTGGTATTTTACCTAACTCATTTTCCTTGCGATATTTTATTCTCTCTCATATTCTATTTCAAATCTACAACTCTGAAAGAAATGTCAAGCATTTAAATTAATACATTTCACAACCCGATTACCTAAAAATCAACACTTTAAACAAAACCCACAACACTAAAATAACGACACAAAAAAACGTCTAAAAAATTCATTTTAGACGTTTTTCCCTCCCTTTTTATCACAAAAATGATATTTCTACCTATTTTATCAATTTAATTCTGCTTTAAGATACTGTGCTGTTATAGATTTATCACATTTAATCACATTTTCTGGAGTTCCGCAAGCCATTATACAGCCACCATTGCGTCCACCCTCTGGTCCTAAATCTATAATATAGTCTGCACTTTTTACCACATCAAGGTTATGCTCTATCACTATAATGGTATTTCCTTTTTTTACCAATTTATTTAAAACTTCAAGTAGTATTTTTATATCCTCAAAATGTAAACCTGTAGTAGGTTCATCTAATATATAAATGGTTTTTCCTGTATCACGCTTCGACAATTCTGCCGCAAGCTTTACTCGTTGACACTCCCCACCCGATAGCGTACTTGATGGTTGTCCGAGTTTGATATAACCAAGCCCTACATCTTGCAATACTTTTATCTTGCTGAGAATTGAAGGAATGTTTTCAAAAAATTCTACGGCTTGATTTATCGTCATGTCAAGAACTTCAGAAATCGACTTTCCTTTAAATCTCACTTCAAGTGTATCTCTATTGTAACGCTTACCACCACACTCTTCACACTTCACAAGTACATCTGGCAGAAAATTCATCTCCACCACCTTATAACCATTCCCTTTGCACACCTCACATCGTCCACCTTTCACATTGAAAGAAAAACGCCCTGGTTTATATCCACGCATTTTAGATTCAGGCAAATTCACAAATACATTTCTTATATCAGCAAACACACCTGTATACGTTGCTGGATTTGAGCGAGGAGATTTCCCTAATGGAGATTGATCAACTGTCACCACCTTATCTATATATTCAAGACCTTCTATCTCGCGATATTCAAGTGGTGATGTTGATGAGCGATAGAATTTCTGGCTCAATATTGGTTGAAGTGTTCCGTTTATCAAACTTGATTTTCCACTCCCACTCACACCGGTTACACATATAAATGTACCCAAAGGAAAATCCACATCCACATTTTTCAGATTGTGTCCCACACATCCCTTAAGGGTTAACACTTTTCCATTCCCTATTCGTCGTTCAGTAGGCACTTCTATCTTTTTAGTTCCATTCAAATAGTCGGCAGTGAGAGTATGAGTTTCAAGCATATCGTGTGGAGTTCCTGCAAACACCACATTACCACCCTTTCTTCCTGCCTTCGGACCTATATCCACTATATAATCAGATTCAAGCATCATATCCTTATCATGCTCCACCACCATTATAGTATTGCCAGCATCACGCAAAGTCTTCAGCGAATCCAAGAGTCTACGATTATCTCTTTGATGCAATCCAATACTTGGTTCGTCGAGAATATAAAGCACATTCACCAGTTGAGAGCCAATTTGTGTGGCCAATCTTATGCGTTGACTTTCGCCACCCGACAATGTAGCCGAGCTTCTATTCAGCGACAAATATCCCAGTCCAACATCCACCAAGAATCCGAGTCTACTATTTATTTCTTTCACAATTTCTCGAGCTATCAGCCATTGTTGAGATGTGAGTTTGCTCTCTATATTTTGCATCCAATCTTGTAGCTCAAGTATATCCATCGACGCTAAGTCGGCAATATTCTTGCCACCTATATAATAATGAAGTGCCTCTTTATTCAATCTTGCACCTTTACACTTCAGGCATTCCATTCGCGAGAAGAATTGCCCTGCCCATTTTTGCGCTTGCGCATCAGCATCCTCAGATTGCTGCATCTCTATATATTTCACCAATCCCTCATAAGTTGAGAAATAGTTAGAAAGACTCATCGTTTCGTTATTGATAGCTATGCGTTCGTCCGAACCATTCATTATCTCATCAAGAGCCTCATCTGGTATTTCCTTGAGAGGAGTTTTCAAATCCACTCCATACTTCTCGCAAATTGCAGATATTTGCCAAAATATTTGCACATTTTTATATTTACCCAAAGGCAAGATACCACCATCATAAATATTTACATCCATGTCGGGCATTATTTTTTCTCGGTCTATCTCATTCACATATCCAAGACCTTTACACTTTGAGCATGCTCCTTGTGGTGAATTAAACGAGAAATTATGAGGAGCTGGTTCGGCATACGACAATCCCGTAACAGGATCCATCAATTTCCTACTATAATGCCCTAAAGTATCGGTTTCCGAATCCAGAATCATCAATTGGCCATCACCATGTTTGAATGCCACATTCACCGATTCTTTCAGTCTCGACACATCTTTTGTTTGCACTTTCAGTTTATCCACCACTATTTCCACACTATGGTTCTTATAGCGATCGAGCTTCATTCCAAACATTATTTCCCTTATTTCGCCATCCACTCGAGTAGTCATAAAGCCTTTTTTACGCAACTGCTCAAAAAGTTCTTTATAATGACCTTTTCTATTATTTACCACAGGTGCCAATATATAGATACGCTTACCTTCATATTTATCTACTATCAGCGATAGAATTTTCTCTTCGGTATACTTCACCATCTTCTCACCCGATATATGAGAATAGGCATCAGCAGCACGAGCATATAGCAAACGCAGAAAATCATACACTTCGGTTGTGGTACCTATAGTGCTTCGTGGATTCTTATTCACCGTTTTTTGTTCTATAGATATCACAGGACATAGGCCAGTAATCTTATCCACTTCCGGACGCTCAAGCACTCCGAGCATATTGCGTGCATATGCCGAAAAAGTTTCGAGATATCTGCGTTGTCCCTCTGCAAACACGGTGTCAAATGCAAATGACGACTTGCCACTTCCACTCAATCCAGTAATCACAGTAAGTTTTCCATGAGGAACATCTACATCTATATTTTTAAGATTATGTACACGCGCACCATACACCGATACACTTTCCACATCTTCGCCATTTAGTTTCATATCTTATTCCCTATTTCTTTATCACACTTTATTCCACTACTCCCTCTCCAGAATTGTTGGTAGATACATTATTCTCATTATATTTTATAATGTTAATGTCACCCTTCAACTTATATTCTTTTCCTTCAGCTCCTTCGGCTTGTATTACATAATAATACACACCCGAGCCCACATATTTCCCTTTATATTTTCCATCCCATCCCTGCGACGGATCGTTGAGTTCGCATATCTGTGTCCCCCATCGATTGAATATCCAACACTTAAACTTCACTATCGACTTATATTGCACTCTCCATTCATCATTCACACCTGGAGTACTTTCTGGTGAGAACGCATTCGGACAAATCAAACTCGATTCGCATATAGTAACATTATAAGTTTCGCTTATAGCTTCGCAAGTTTCTGTGGCATTCTTGCACACATATCTATAATAAAAAGTACCTGCTTCGGTTAGTGTTTCTTGAAGTACATCATCATTATACACGCTCTCTATTGTAGCAAACTCTGCGTCTCTCGACATCTGCCACTCTCTTTGTGTCACAGCATCGGTAGGATAAGCAGTGAATGTGATATCCACAGGAGCCGAGCCACCCAACACACCTCCTTCTCCTTCTTTCTTTTCATTTAGCACTTCGCGATTGGTTTGTTCTGCCAATGTTTGCACATCCACAGTTTGAGCAGCATATCCATCATATGATACTATTTGCTCCTCACCCCAATATTTCAGAAATCTGTCACCACTATATGTGAATGAGGTATTACACAACGGAGCAATCTCATAGATAGATGATTTAAATCCATCATAGGTTTTCACCACATCCACTTGCTTCCATTGCTTGCCCTCACTATCCCATTCAAGAGTATTATACGACAGCATTATTTCACGGCTCAATTTTCTGTTCACGCCATTGATTGTAGTGTAATAGATATCATTTCCTTCTCCCACCACATTCAGTGCCACACTTCCACAATCTTGTTCAGTTGCTGGTTCTATCGAAGACAAATTCAAATAATATTGCGAATAATCCACCACCCACAAGTAGGTGCGTCTATCCCCTTCTTCTATTATATAACCACAGTTTCCACCCACTTGCGAAATAGACGTTGTACCTCCATTTTTCACCACAGTGGTCACTTCATCGGCATAGCCTCCACCTTGTGTTCCATACTTATACCATTTCACCACAGCATTGGCATTAGATGCTTCATAGTGCATCGTTACTCCCGAAACTCTATGTAGCACATATATCTTATCCAAACCCGTATTTTTTTCTGGAGTTTCCTCCCACACCTTGTGCGAATTACCCGAGAATGTCACCGATTGAGCATATGCACCTACACCTATGCCCATAATCACTGCTATAGTTATAAATATCTTCTTCATTAGCAATATTAAATTACTGAAAAATCCTTCAAATAGCAAAGATAATAACTAATTCTCACACCCACACACCCTATAACACATTTTCACACACAATAAAGGTGTACTTTTCATCATAAAGTACACCTTTACCCTTCAAATCACTATCTGATTTGCTTCAGAATCCACCATCTCAGTTATTTTGGAATATCACGATACGATTCCAATTGTTAGTATCATAAGGCTGAGTTTCGCTACCAAATGCCACCATACTCAATCTACTTGCATCCACTCCATAATCATTTACAAGAGTGTCATACACAGTTTGTGCTCGTTGTTCCGATAATTTCATATTATAATCGGCCGAACCGGTTTCGTTATCAGCATAACCACAGATTGTGATACTTGCCATCGGATTAGCCTCAAGCCATTGAGCTATATTATACACATTCACCATTTGTTCGCTTGTAATCTTCGACGAATTAAGTGCAAATCTCACCGTTGCAAGTGGCATAGGGCTATCCACTTCCACCACAGTAATCTGTTCCACAGGATCAGGACAAGGCAGTTTCGCATTTGCAGCATCGAGGTCACTCTTAGTCTTAGATAGTTTCGCACGCAATCCATTTATCTCATCGTTCATATTGTGCATATACCCGATATAAGCACAAGGGTCGGTCTTGGCGAAAGTCACACCACCTATATTATAACTCAATCCCCCTATCGCAGTCAAATCTATATCGATAGGTTTACCTCCGGCATAGCCATTGAACACATCGGCATAAAACTGACTTCGTGCCTCAACGAAAATATCCACATACTTACTCGTGCGGAAACGGAATTGAATACCAGCCGACACAGGCATAGTCCAAGTATCGGTGCGAATCTTTCCATCGGCATAAACATTCGATGCCTTGCTATCAATGTCCCAAGTATAGGCGCCACCAAGTCCCACAAACGGATTGATACTGAACACACGACTCGGATTCACACCGGCCACCGAATTCATCATATCCCACATAAAATCCACATTCAGATTAGCATATCTTGCCTTGCTATAATCCACATTTTCCCAATGCAAAGCTCCACCTAATGCCGAAAATCTGAAACCCATATATGGTGAAAACCAACGGCCCACTGCCACATTCATAGCAAGTGTAATTTGTCGGTCGGCACTCTGCTTTGGCAAATAATTTTCCACAAGAGGCATATTTCCACCGGCTCCAAGTTGAATATACCAATTCTCATTCCACGAAGTAGAATACAATGGTTTACAATCCACCTCCGATATAGTCACCTCAGTGATATCCACCAACACACCTTTTGGCGATTCATTTTGAGTTTGAGCATACACAGATGCTGTAGTTATTAGTCCTAAGGCTAAGATAAGTTTTCTCGTTTTCATCACAGTGTAAAATTTAATTAAACATAGTTATAATTTATCATATCATTATAACACCAACCCCTTTTCACAAGTTCAACCAAATCGCCACTTTTTAACTCATATAAAAAACACTAATGAATGGACTAAATAACCATACTATATTTTACACTTTAGAGTACTCGCCCCCCAGACGAGTGGTCGCAAGTTAGCAACTATAGTTCATAAAAAACAAATACGGAGCCACTCATAAAGCAACTCCGTATTTTTTATTCTTTTATCTAACTTAGTCCCTATTTCTTAGCATTTCAAGCACTTTATCCTTTGGTAGAGCTTCCACCTTTGAGCCACGATACCCTTCCATAGTTTCTGCCATAAACATTGAGTTCCACAATGCTTCGGCTGTGGCTTCTATTGTAGCACAAAAAAGTGGCGACATCCTATCGTTTGACAAAATTTTCAGATTGTGCATAGATTCATTATCCTTTATCAAATTTTCCTTTGCCACCGATAATGCAATCACATAGTCACCACTTCCATTTGATGCTATGCCACCGGTTTTAGCAAGTCCCATCATAGCACGCATTGCCAATCTTTCAAGATTTCTTGAATCGAGTGGAGCATCAGTTACCACCACCATCATGCATGAGCCATCCACATTTTCGGTTTTCTTCACATGATTACGAAAATCAAATTTGTTCAACTTTCGGCCCACTTGCACTCCATCTATCTCAAGTACACCACCATAATTGCTCTGAACAAGCACACCTATGGTGTATCCTCCCAACGACTCAGGCAACACTCTTGACGATGTACCTATTCCACCTTTATACCCGAAACAAATAGTACCTGTTCCTGCACCCACATTTCCTTGCTTCACGAGTCCAGTATCAGCTGTGGCTATTGCTTCCATCACCATCTCGGGAGTGACACGCATTTGAGTGATTTTATTTAGTTTTCCATCATTAGTCTCACCCACCACAGCATTCACCGAACGCACATTCTCATTTCCTTTTTGAGCAAGAGTGTATTTCACCACACCCTCTATTCCGGCAGCCACACTTAGTGTATTAGTAAGCACAATAGGAGTTTCAATGTTTCCAAGCTCTTGCACCTGTGTATACCCAGCCAATTTACCGAAACCATTACCCACATAGATAGCAGCAGGCACTTTATTTTTGAAAATATTACCCGAGTGAGGCACAATAGCCGTTACACCTGTTCTTATGCTATCACCTTCGATGTATGTAACATGACCTACTTTCACATCAGCCACATCGGTTATAGCATTATTTTTACCTGTTTCAAAAATACCTATCGGAAAGCCACACTCTCTAAGTGTTTTTTGTGCATTAGCGTTTACGCTATGAGCCAATAGCATTACACCACAAGCCACTGCTCGGCATATCATTCTTTTCTTCATAATACTGAAATTTATTTTCTATTAAATATTGAACACCAATCCTCAAATCAGAACGAGAAGTGCAATTGCAATCGCAATCCACTTTTGTCCACCCCTGGAGTGTCGCGATAAGTCAAACGCCACACATAGTCGAGACGCAAGATAGTGAAGATATTGTCAATTCCCACACCCACTTCCATATATGGCTGATTGCGTTGCATTGGTTGGCAATGAGTATTGGCTGGGAAACGGAACAGGTTTTCATTGAGTGCTGGATTGTTCTTATCGCTAAGTGTGCCATACAAACCTCTAAACGACACCACCTCTCTCAGTTTCAAATACTTAATCAACGGCAAACGATTAAACAATGCTCCATTAGCCCAGTAAGTCAAATCCCACGACACATATTGATCGTTGGCAAACTCAAACGCATTCATCAATGGATAAGATTCGGGCTGAATAGTGTAAGACAGATTGGCATTCGGAATCATCAGGTCTGGGTAGTTCACCTCACTCCATATCTTTCCTGCCTTCACTATCACATCGGTGCAACCAAATGCCGAAAACCAGATTCTCTTTTGCATACTCAGTTCTGTCTTATTCACCTCGGTCAAACTACCCAAGAATCCCTTTGGTGCATAAGTGTGAGTGAGTGCTATTATCGGTGCATCATAGTTTATAGGTATACGATAATTCTTCGTTTGATAAAACTTCTCTCCAGGAGCGAAACGCAATGTCACATTAAACATTGCCTCATTATACTTCGCATATGCCTTTCCATTACCATCTACAAAAGGTAGCCATTGAGTAGCCTCTTGAGTATTGTAATTCATTCCCCCTGTCACAGAGAAACCACACTGAGTTTCGAGTGTGTATTGCAAACTGCTCGAACGCAAATAAGTCATCTTATCATTCTTTCTACGCTTCAACGCAAGAAACACATTATCGGCATTCGTAAACATATATCTCTGCCCTATTTGGTCTACATCATATTTATGTGCCACCTTTATAGAATGTATCGGGAACTCTAGCGAATGATTCTTCTTCTCGTTGAACGAATACTCAAGTTCACCCTGATATTTCAGTTTCTTATCCTCCAATCCATATGCCACATAACCACGTGCAAATAGGTGATTATTTAGGTGAGCAGTGGTCATACCTCCCACTCTCAGCCTCACCCCTTCCACCGGGTTGCCACTAATAGTAGTATTCATCGGTCCAAAGTCAAACTTACTATCCTTATCCTTTGTAGGTAAATAACCCGACACCAATGTCACCACCACCTTTTCTGCCCAATAATATAGTGGTACTTCACGCAAACGAATAAGCATTTTACTTATAGAACTTTCGTTTGCCTTCACAGGAGTGAGACGATTGTCTTGCCAAAATTCATCTGGCATATATGTAGCAGTCTCTTCCACTATGGTTCTACCCTCGCGATCGAAGATATCAGCCATTTCTGGTTCAGAAAAGTTGTGATTATTATATTTTGTAAGACGGCGTGCATACAAACCTTGAGTAGATGGCATCACCTGAAATTCCACAGTCATATCATCTTTTACCTTCAATCTGCTACCATTCTCGGCCTTCACATAGTCTTGAGTCATATATATATTTTGCACATAGTTGAGATTGATTGACTTTGGCACATTCAATTTCACACGCTTCACAAATAGCGATGTATCTCCAAGAGGAACATATATTCGACCTGTAAACCCAAACGATTCTGGTGTGAATGGTACGAAACTCAATTCTATACAATCCTCACCATCCACAGGTATAGTATCAGTAAGATAATACTTATAGAAATTCACACCAATATTTGACAGTGGACTCACGAAACGAGTTTGCATAATAGTCACATCATTACCAAAGATGTCCACCTCACGAAGCACATCTTCTATAAATCGTTGCACACTTTCCTGGTCTATAGCCTCATCAAGGCCCGAACTTTTCATTCCCTTCACCAATTCCTTCTCGGCATTCGGATTTTTTCGGAAATACTCGGTAGAAATCTTTTCCTTCATAGACACATTCAAGATTGGTTTACCCGACACCTCCGATGTATCAAGATAATCAAATATGAACGAGAACTTATTCATCAACCAGTTCTTCTTTTGTTCTGGCGAGAAATCATTCAATGCCATATTTATTTTTGTGTGCTTGTCGTAACTATAGTAGTCGTGATTTTTTGGATTATTATCATTTCTTCGAGCACGAAGTTTCTCCATAAAAGCCACTGCAGGATTATTCTTCTTTGAATATTTATCCTTTTTGTAGTTCACAACCACCTCTTTCAGTGCCACACCTGTGGGTACAAGTTGAATCATTAGGTCATTATTCACTCCTTTTTTCACTTGCACTTCTTTTTCTCTATATCCCATTACCGACACACTCAAACCCACAAAATCGGCCGTTGTGGTCATCTCAAACTCACCATTTTCATTGGTGAGCAATCCCTTATCCGATCCTTTTAAAAAGATTGCAGTATATGGGATAGGCTCGTCGCTAATCGAATCTTTAACGACACCTTTTATCGTAGTAGGGCTTTTTGAGGTCTGAGAATTTGCATTCACCACGAACACCATCATCAACAGTACACTCAACATTAAAGTAGAAATAAATCTATTATACATTTATTCAGCTAAATTCTTTGTAAAAATCGTATTATAAATTAATTTTGCAAAATTACTAAAAATCAGCGATACTCTTTATCGCTTTATTCCTTATTAATGGCTTTTTTAAGAATTAAACATTAATTTCATATTGATATGGCTACAGAAATCGAACATAAATACATAGTTATAGACAATTCTTACCGAGAATTTGTTTCGCAAAGTATAAATATTTTTCAAGGATATTTATCCAAAGATAAAGAGCGTACTGTACGCATTCGCATTGCCAACGACAAGGCCTTCATCACCATCAAGGGCATAACTATGGGCGACACTCGTGCCGAATTTGAATACCCTATCCCAGTAGATGATGCACTCACTATGCTAAAAGAACTTTGCGTTCAACCTATAATCGAAAAAACTCGTCACATCGCGCTCTACAATGGAAACACTTGGGAAATTGACGAATTTAAAGGTACACTTGCAGGTCTCACTTTAGCCGAAATCGAAATCCCTTCGAGCCAATACAAATATGACATTCCTCCCTTTGTAGGAAAGAATGTCACAAATGATGCTCGTTATTATAATTCCAATCTTTTAGATCAGAAGCTTCAAATTATTTCTTGAGCGACAAGCCCACCACATTTTCCACATGGTGTGTGTGAGGGAACATATCCACTGGTTGAATTTCAGTCACCACATACTTAGCATCAAGCATAGCCAAGTCGCGCGCTTGAGTTGCTGGATTACAGCTCACATACACTATGCGTTCAGGTTTCGCCGATAGTATTACATTCACCACATCTTCGTGCATACCAGCACGTGGAGGATCCACTATCATCACATCAGGACGACCATGTTCTGCCACAAAAGACTCTGTAAGCACATCTTTCATATCACCTGCATAGAATAGAGTATTGTCAATGCCATTCACTTGCGAATTGAGTTTTGCATCGGCAATAGCATCTTCCACATATTCAATACCCACCACCTGACGAGCCTGACGAGCCACAAAGTTGGCAATTGTACCCGTTCCAGTATAAAGGTCATACACAAGTTCATTACCTGTAAGATTTGCCATTTGGCGAGTTACCTTATATAATTCGTATGCTTGAGCAGAATTTGTTTGATAGAACGATTTCGCTCCCACTCTGAACTTCAATCCTTCCATCTCCTCTTCTATATAATCCTTACCCTTATAAAGGATTATTTCTTGGTCGCCAATAGTATCGTTAACCTTTAGATTCACAACATATTGCAATGAAGTAATTTGAGGGAATTGTTCGGCAATTGCACCCATCACATCACCTATTTTCTCATTATCATCTTCGCCAAAAACCACCACAAGCATTATGTCTCCAGTGCTTGCAGTGCGTATCATCAAAGTGCGCATCAAACCCTTTTGAGCCTTCAAGTCATAAAACGAGTACTCCTTGGCCATTGTATACTCTCTGATAAATAGGCGTATGAAATTTGATATATTTTCTTGCAAATAACACTTCTTTATATCTAGCACCTTATCAAATGCACCAGGAATATGGAATCCCAACGCATTTCTATCGGGATATTCCACTCCACTTCTCATCTCTTCAAATGTAAGCCAGCACTTATTTGAGAAAGTGAATTCAAGTTTATTACGATAGAATTGTGTATTAGCAGAGCCAAGAATAGGATTAATAGCAGGAATTGGAATTTTTGCAACTCTCTCCATCGCATCCTTCACTTGTTGTTGCTTATATTTCAATTGTTCTTCGTAAGGAAGATGTTGCCACTTACATCCACCACACACTCCGAAGTGTTGGCAAAATGGCTTCACTCTCACTTCACTTGGCTTTGTCAAGTTCACGATGTGACCTTCGGCATAGCTATGTTTTTTCTTGTCGAGTTTCACATCGGCAATATCACCAGGTGCACCATAAGGAATAAACACCACCATATCATCCACTCTGGCAATACTTTTTCCTTCAGCTGCAACGCCTGTTATTTCAAGCCCTTCTATCAAGGGTAATTCTTTTCTTTTGCGTCCCATTTTCTCTATAATTGTTCTTTTCTGCAAATCTACAAAAAAATGAGGAGATGCCGAAAACATTCTCCTCATTTATGTAAATTCCTATAGGGAAATATTACTTTTCAGCGAAAAGTGCGTTGAAACCTTCTACGTTCACAGTCTTTTCGTCAAGAGATACTGCATTCTTGATTTCAGCAAATAGCTTGTTATCTACTGATTGTTGAATGATTTGTTGACGATATTCCTTGTTTTCAAGAATTTCCTTAGCATACTTTTCTACCATATCTTCTGGTACATTAGCCATGCCATATTGAGCGAATTGTTGGAATGCAATACGCTTAGCATCTGCCAATAGATCATCTTCATTCACCTTCACTTCAAGTTGCTTTGCAGCTTCTTCCTTGATTAGTTGCCATTCAAGTTGTGGAACCATCTTAGGGAATTCTTCGTCAATGTTTTCAGCTGTGTACTTGTTGTCTTGGCGCACCAACCACTTCTTCAAGAATTCTGTTGGCAATTCCAATGCACCTACTTGAGCCTTCAACACTTCTTCAGCATCGATAGTGAAACGGAAGTTGCTATCGTTCACAAGTTGAGCAGCAATCATTTCCTTCAACTTAGCGAAGTATTCTTCTTCGTTTGTCACAGTATCCTTACCAAATACAGCGTCATACAATTCTTGATTCAATTCAGATGCTTGGTTCACCAAGATTTCGTTGATTGTCAACTTGAAGTCGCTCTTCACGTCAGCAGCTTCGCGATCGATGTTCAACATTGAAGACAATTCGCCAAGGTTACCTTCGCAAGTGTTCCATGGATTGAATACCACTTCTTCACCAAGCTTCTTTTCAGCAAACTTAGCCTTTTCATCTTCGCTCTTGAAGTATTGTGGAGCCACGATAGTATTTTCTACGCTTATACCACCTTCCTTCACTGCACCATTTTCGTCAAGTTCTACCATTGCGCCCTTCACAAGTGCTGTAGCGTCTACTTGTTCGCCCTTCACTTGCTTACCGAAACGCTTGCAGAACATTTCGCTTTGTTGGTCTACCATCTTTTGGTCTACCTCAATTGTATAATAAGGTACAGTTACATTCTTGTCGATTGTCAAGTTGATTGCTGGAGCAAAACCTACTTCAAACTTGAATGAGAAATCCTTCATTGTATCGAAGTTCACTTCTTCTGCATTCGCGATCATTGGTTCACCCAATAGATTCAACTTGTTTTCTTGTATATAATTTAGAAGGTTGTCATAGATTTCTCTGTTTACAACTTCTACAAGCACTTCCTTACCATACTTCTTTTGCAACAAGCTCATTGGTGTGTTACCTGGACGGAAACCTGGCATTGGGTGCTTTACGCTGATTGCCTTTAGTTCTTTCTTTACCTTGTCTTGATAGTCTTTTTCTTCGATTGATAGTGTGATGATACCATTCACATTATCAATTTTTTCCAATGTTACATTCATTTTGTAGAATATATTTTTAAATGATTAATTTCATATAATATTTTGCAGTTTTCTCAATTTTTCAGCAAAACTTTGCAAAATTACATCATCTTTAGGCTTTTAACAAATTTCCAAATACTTTTTTTCAAATTCTTAATAATTTAGCGCGTATTTAACACCATTTCAACTCTTTTTTATTGTTTTTACTTATTATTTCCTTCTTCTCTTATTTTCGGCATCCATCTTCTTCATTTCTTATTTATGCAGTATTTTTATAAAAAAATCTTACAATTTTATTTGATATTTCAAACTTTTATATAACTTTGCATTATAAATTTAATTTTTATCATAAACTATGAGACATTTTTTTGCATATTACTTTTTTTATTACTTTTATTTTCAAAATAAAGGCAGGTATTTATGTGATTAATGTTAAAAACGATTTTTTGATTAACAATATAAATCCTGCCATAATGATGTCAGGATTTTTTTCATACTAAAAAACTTACTCTATGAAAAAGAGAATTACTATACAAGGTGTGGCTGGATGTTTCCACGAAGCTGCTGCTAAGGAATACTTCTCCAACGCTGAGATTGAAACTATTCCTTGTGAAACATTCCCCATACTTTTCGACACTCTTAAATACGATGCGTCGCTGATCGGCATTGTGGCTATTGAAAACACAATAGCGGGTAGCCTTTTGCAAAACCACGAACTTTTGCGTCAGAGCAATCTAACTATCGTGGGCGAGCAACACATGTACATCTCTCATGTGCTTTGCGCTATGCCAGGACAATCTATCGACCAACTCACCGAGGTCAATTCACATCCTATGGCTCTTATGCAATGTGAGCAATACTTGCTTCGTCACCCCAACCTAAAAATGGTAGAAACCACCGACACAGCTGGTAGTGCACAATACATTGCCGAAAACATGCTTATGGGACACGCAGCTGTGTGTGGAAAATATGCTGCTCAGCTCTACGGATTGAACATCCTCGACGAAGACATTCAGACCAACAAGCGAAACTTCACTCGTTTCCTCATCGTAGCCGACCCTCTTGAGGCCAAAGAACTCACTCGAGGCCGAAACATCAATAAAGCCTCACTTGCGTTCACTCTGCCCCACACCCACGGCAGTTTGTCAAAGATTCTCACCATTTTCTCATTCTACGACATCAATCTCACAAAGATTCAGTCTATGCCTATCATTGGCCGCGAATGGGAATATCGCTTCTACATCGATGTCACTTTCGACGATTATATGCGTTACAAGCAATCCATCGATGCCGTGCGACCTCTATTAAACGAATTTAAAATCTTAGGAGAATATCAAGCTTATGCTAAGCAATAACATACAACCAGCACGCCGAGTGCAAGAAGTCAAAGAATACTATTTCTCTCGCAAACTGAAAGAAATAGCCGCTCTAAACGCCGAAGGTGCCGATATCATTTCATTAGGCATTGGTGGACCCGATCGTCCTCCACATGCCGATGCTATTAACACTTTATGCCAAGAAGCTCAACGCACCGATTCACATGGCTATCAATCCTATGTAGGATTGCCCGAACTTCGCGAGGCTTTCGCTCAATGGTACAAGCGTTTCTATTCGGTAGAGTTAAATCCTACCGATGAGATTCAGCCACTCATTGGTTCGAAAGAAGGTATCTTACACACCACTTTAGCATTCGTCAATCCCGGCGACGGTGTGCTTCTACCTAATCCAGGCTACCCTACCTACACATCTGTGAGTCGTCTTGCCGAAGCCGAACTTTTCACTTACGACCTCACCGAAGAAAGTAATTGGGAACCAGACTTCGACGCTCTCGAAAAGCTTCCTTTACACAAAATCAAACTTATGTGGGTTAACTACCCTCATATGCCCACAGGCAAACGTGCATCGTTGGAGCTTTTCCGTAAATTAGTTGATTTCGGACGCAAGCACAACATCGTTATCGTCAACGACAATCCCTATAGTTTTATCCTCAACGATGAGCCTTTAAGTATTTTCAACATCGAGGGAGCTAAGGATATTGCCATCGAAATGAATTCACTTAGCAAATCACACAATATGCCCGGATGGCGTATTGGTATGCTTGCATCCAATCCCACTTTCATTCAATGGATATTAAAAGTGAAATCCAATATCGATTCTGGCCAATTCCGCCCAATGATGAAAGCTGCCATCTCGGCACTCAGTCAAGGTAAAGAATGGTATCAAGAAGTAAACGAAGTTTATGCTCGCCGTCGCCTTATCGCCGAAGAAATTATGCACACACTCGGGTGTCATTTCGATCCTGCTCAGAGTGGACTATTCCTATGGGGCAGAATTCCCGACGATGCCACAAGTTCCGAAGCATTAGCCGACGACATTCTCTACAATGCTCGAGTATTCATCACTCCAGGATTCATATTTGGTAACAATGGTGATCGCTATATTCGCATATCGCTTTGTGCCACCGAGCAAAAGATGCAAGAAGCATTAAACCGTATCCAAAATTTGATTCATAAACAATAAAAAACATATATACACATTATGATGGAAGATTTAAAGTCGATCTTCGCCACAGAAATCGACAAAAAACCGATGATTATCGCTGGTCCTTGCAGCGCCGAAACCGAAGAACAAGTTCTCAACACTGCTATAAATCTTGCCAATAATGGCATCAAATATTTCCGTGCAGGTATCTGGAAACCACGCACCAAACCAGGTGGTTTTGAAGGCGTGGGCGTAGAAGGCCTCGCTTGGATGAAAAAAGTGAAAGAAGTCACAGGAATGTACACCTGCACCGAAGTGGCTACTAAGGTTCATGTCGAAGCTGCTCTTGAAGCCGAAATCGATGTGCTTTGGATTGGTGCTCGCACCTCTGCCAACCCCTTCGCTATGCAAGAAATTGCCGATGCGCTCGTGGGACACGAAGACAAGATTGTGCTCGTAAAAAACCCCGTAAACCCCGACATCGAACTTTGGATTGGTGCACTCCAACGCATCTACAATGCTGGTATTCGTAAACTTGGTGCCATCCATCGTGGTTTCAGCACCTACGGCAAGCACCTCTATCGCAACCTTCCTCAATGGCACATTGCCATGGAGTTAGGCCGTCGCATTCCTAACCTGCCTATCATCTGCGACCCTTCACACATCGGAGGAAAGCGTGAATTAGTAGGTCCTATCTCTCAGCAAGCAGTAGACATGGGTTTTGAAGGTCTTATCATTGAATCACACTGCGATCCCGACAATGCTTGGAGCGATAAGAGCCAACAAGTTACTCCCGATGTACTAAACTACATCATCAACACTCTCGTACCACGAGAAAAAGCTCAAAGCACTGAAAACCTCAACATTCTTCGTCAACAAATCGACCAACTCGACAACGAACTTCTCGAAGTATTGAACAAGCGTATGCGCACCTGTCGCGAAATCGGCCAATACAAGAAGGAACATCGCATGCAAGTGGTGCAAATAGGCCGATACGACGACATCATGAAATCTCGCATCAAACTTGCCGAAGAAATGGGTATGAGTGGCGAATTTATGAAAACTGTGCTTCAAGCCATCCACGAAGAATCGGTGAAGCAACAAGTAGAGGTTATTAACGGTCGTAAAATCTAAACTTTTATGAGAATTCTTATATTAGGTGCAGGAAAAATGGGTACATTCTTTTGCGATGTACTCAGTTTCAAGCACGAAGTAGCTGTATTCGATACCAACCCCGAAAAGTTGCGTTTCACTTTCAATACGCAACGCATGACCACCTACCAAGAAGTAGCCGAGTTCAAGCCCGAACTCGTCATCAACGCTGCAACAGTGAAATACACTATCCCGGCATTTGAGGCTGTATTGCCACACTTGCCCGAGAACTGTATCATTTCCGACATTGCATCGGTGAAAACTGGTCTTGCCGAATTTTATGCCAAAGCAGGACACCCATTCGTCAGCACACACCCGATGTTTGGCCCCACTTTCGCCTCATTGAGCAACCTCTCAAGCGAAAATGCCATCATCATTTCCGAAAGCGACCACATGGGAAAAGTCTTCTTCAAAGACCTTTATAGCGAGCTGCATCTCAACATCTTCGAATACACCTTCAAGCAACACGACGAAACCATCGCCTTCTCGCTTTCCATTCCATTTGCCAGCACATTAGTGTTTGCCAGTGTAATGAAGCACCAAGAAGCGCCAGGAACCACATTCAAGCGTCACATGGCCATCGCACACGGACTTATGTCAGAAGACGATTACCTACTTCAAGAAATCCTTTTCAACCCTCACACAAGCGAGCAACTCGAAAAGATTCAGGCGCAACTAAGCCACTTGCAAACCATCGTCAAAGAACGCGACAGCCAAGCAATGAAGCAATACCTCGACCGCGTACGCGAAAACCTCAAATAATCACTCCCCGAGTGCCATCGAGATAATTCACTTCAATTATATATCCACAATCAAAGCCAATTTACCCACTCGGATAAATTGGCTTTAATCATCTCACCCTAACTATAGTTACTATTATTACTATGGCCACTATTAGTTACCTTATTTGTCCTATATATCCTATTACTTCCTCACTAAAAAAAGTACAAGCGAACCTACATTGAAATTCGCTTGTATTTTTAAGAAACGATAATATTATACAAGGGTTATTACAAAATTACTTTTTCAGTTTTGTTGCCTTGCTTCTTGATGTAGATACCTTGCTCAAGATTTTCTTTCGCTACCTCACTCCTAATTCCTAACTGCATATTTCCCCATGGCAATGTAGGGACGCATGGTTCATGCGTCCGCGATACCACCCATACCGATAAGGTACGCCGTCTATAATCACAAAAAAATATGTCTTTTTGTCTTTCTGTCTAAACAAAAAATCTTTCTGTCACCCAATGTATGACAAAATTGCATTTGGCACACATTTTGCTTATCTCTACCACGAACAGATTTATTTCAACAATGTTTATAGTATGATAGCCCAAAAAATAATTTAATTTAAACCATCAAAAACAATAGTTATGAATTTCAATAATTTTACAATCAAATCACAAGAAGCAGTACAAAAAGCAGTACTTTTAGCTCGTAGCCACCAAAATCAAGCTATTGAGCCTGCTCACTTGCTCAAAGCTATGATGGAAGAAGGTGAATCGGTAATAAAATTCATCTTCCAAAAACTCGAATTAAACGATCGAATGATTGCTCAATCTATCGACCTCGAAATATCTAAATTCCCTCGCATAAGTGGTGGACAAGATCCTTATCTCAGTCGAGCCTCTAACGATGCCCTTGCCAAAGCTCTCGACTATGCCAAGAAGCAAGGTGACGAATATGTCACCATCGAATCGATGCTAATGGGAATTTTGCTCACCAATAACTCGATGGCCACCACGCTCAAAAATGCGGGAATGACCACCAAAGAACTTGAAGCAGCCATTGCCGAACTTCGCAAGGGCAAAACAGCATCGAGCCAAAGTGCCGAAGAGCAATACAACGCTCTCAGCAAATACGCTATCAACCTCAACGAACGAGCACGCACCGGCAAACTCGATCCCGTAATCGGTCGCGATGAAGAAATTCGTCGTGTGTTGCAAATCCTGAGCCGACGCACCAAAAACAACCCTATGCTCATCGGTGAGCCTGGTACAGGTAAGACTGCCATTGCCGAAGGTCTTGCACAACGCATAGTGCGTGGCGATGTTCCCGAAAATCTTCGCACGAAGCAGGTTTTCTCGCTCGATATGGGGGCTCTTGTGGCAGGTGCTAAGTATAAAGGTGAATTTGAAGAGCGATTGAAGTCTATCGTCAACGAAATAATCCAATCCGATGGCGAAATCATCCTTTTCATCGACGAAATTCACACTCTTGTGGGTGCTGGTAAGGGCGAAGGGGCAATGGATGCTGCCAACATCCTCAAGCCTGCTCTCGCTCGTGGCGAATTGCGTAGCATTGGAGCCACCACACTCGACGAATACCAAAAATATTTCGAGAAAGACAAGGCTCTCGAACGCCGTTTCCAAAAGGTAATGGTGGACGAACCCGACGAAGAAAGTGCCATCGCCATTCTTCGTGGTCTGAAAGAACGATACGAAAACCATCACCATGTGCGTATTCGTGACGAAGCCATTATCGCAGCAGTGCAACTTTCCGAACGATACATCACCGACCGCTTCTTGCCCGATAAGGCCATCGACCTCATCGACGAAGCTGCCGCTAAACTGCGTATGGAAATCGACTCCGTGCCTCAAGTGCTCGACGATATTAATCGTCGCATAGCTCAACTCGAAATCGAACGAGAAGCCATCAAGCGCGAAGGCGACAATAATAAGGTGAAGCAAATAGACCAAGAACTTGCCAACCTCGGCGACGAACAAAAGGAATACACTGCCAAATGGAAAGCCGAAAAGGAACTAATCAATAAAATTCAACAAAATAAGGTCGACATCGAGCATCTCAACTTCGAAGCTGAGCGCGCCGAACGCAACGGCGACTACGCCAAAGTGGCAGAGATTCGCTATTCGCGCATCAAGCAGAAGCAAGACGAGAACATCGCCATCCAAGACCAACTCCACTCAATGCAAGGCGACAAGGCTCTCATCAAGGAGGAAATTGATGCCGAAGACATCGCCGATGTGGTTTCGCACTGGACTGGCATTCCTGTGAGCAAAATGGTGCAAAGCGAACGCGAAAAACTCCTTCACCTCGAAGAAGAGCTCCACAAGCGTGTCGTAGGTCAAGACGAAGCCATCTGTGCTGTGGCCGATGCTGTGCGTCGCAGTCGTGCAGGACTCAACGATCCTCGTCGCCCTCTCGGTTCATTCATTTTTCTTGGCACTACAGGTGTGGGTAAGACCGAACTTGCGAAAGCTCTTGCCGACTACCTTTTCGACGATGAGAATATGATGACACGCATAGACATGAGCGAATACCAAGAGAAATTCTCCGTCACTCGTCTCATCGGTTCGCCACCGGGATATGTGGGCTACGACGAAGGTGGACAACTCACCGAAGCTGTGCGTCGCAAACCTTATTCGGTAGTGCTTTTCGACGAAATTGAAAAGGCTCACCCTGATGTGTTCAATGTGCTGCTACAAGTGCTCGACGATGGACGATTGACCGACAACAAAGGTCGCCTCGTGAATTTCAAGAATACTATCATCATTATGACTTCCAACCTCGGTTCATCTCTCATTCGTGAGCGTATGGAGCATCTGAACGAGCATAATCGCTACGAAGTAATCGAAAACACAAAAAACGATGTTCTCGAAATGCTCAAGAAAACAATACGCCCAGAATTTATCAACCGTATCGACGAAATCATAATGTTCACACCATTGAACGAAAAAGAGATTCTCGAAATTGTGGGATTGCAAATCAATAGCATCAAAAAAATGCTTGCAAAAAATGGCATCACACTTGATGTCACTCACGAAGCACTTGAATACCTCGGCACAGAAGGTTACGATCCCGAATTTGGAGCAAGACCAGTGAAACGTGTCATCCAACGACTTGTGCTAAACCAATTGTCGAAAGACATATTAGCACAAAAAGTAGATAGCACACGCCCTATCACCATCACACTCCAACAAGGCCAACTTAGCTTCCTCAATTAGCCCCACAAACCCTCACAACAAATAGAGCGAAAAATCACCCCAGATTTTCCGCTCTATTTTCACCTAACCACACTCATAATTCCTCATTCCTAACTCCTAACCGAATCCAACTTTTATAAAAATTCCTAATAAAATTCACTTTTACATCGAAATTCAGTAACTTTGGCACTTTATTTGTTATAGCATAACTTAATGGGAACACAAAAGAAAAAATCCCAACAATTAATATTTAACTAATCCGTGGAATTTAAGAAATTCCCTTTGAATATATAGATAGCAATACAATATGAAATTTAAAGATTTTGATATGTCCGACGAAGGTTCGGCTCGCATTATGCCTATTTTTGCCGAAATCAAAGGCGAAATTGGCAACGAAGAAGATATTCAATCGCTCGACGGACAAGACATACCCATCTTGGCGCTTAGGAATATGGTTTTATTCCCTGGCATCACTCTACCTATTGCCGTAGGTAGAGATAAGTCGTTGAAACTTATCAACGAAATCCAACGCACACACAAGCACATTGGTGTGGTGTGCCAACGAAATAGCAAGGTAGAAGATCCTCAATTCAAAGACTTGTACGAAGTGGGCGTAATTGCCGACGTTGTTAAAGTACTCGAACTTGGCGACGGCTCTACCAATGTTATCCTACAAGGACACTCAGTGTTTCATCTCGACAGCATCACCGAGACCGAACCATATCTTCGCGGACACATCACTCTGCTCGACGATGTGCTACCTCTCGAAAACGACAAGGAATTTGAGGTAATTGCTACTTCGCTCAAGGAACTCACTTTTAACATATTGAGAAACCTTGCCGAAGGTGCTCAAGAAATGGCCTTTGCCATCAAAAACATTGATAATCCTATTTACCTTATCAATTTCCTTGCCACCAATATTCCATTCTCGCCTACCGAGAAGCAAGCACTTTTGCAAGAGCGTTCTATCAAAAAACGCGCTTACAAATTGTACTCTATCCTATCGAAAGAGGCTCAATATTTGGAATTAAAGGCTGATATCCAATCTAAAACTCGAGAAGACCTTTCGCAACAACAACGCGAGCACTTCCTTCAACAACAAATTCGCACCATTCAAGACGAGCTTGGCACTTCCGACGACGAAATTGCTGAACTCGAAAAGCGTGCAAAAAAGAAAAATTGGAGCGAAGAAACTGCTAAAGCCTTCCAAAAGGAATTGCGCAAACTCGAACGCATCAATCCTCAATCGCCCGATTTCAATGTGCAATATAGTTACTTGGATACTCTCCTAAACCTACCTTGGAATGTATTCACAGTAGACAAGTTTAACCTAAAATCGGTTGAATCTAAACTCAATCACGATCACTACGGGCTCGACAAAGTGAAAGATCGCATTCTCGAACACCTTTCGGTCCTTAAACTTCGTGGCGATATGAAAGCCCCTATCATCTGCCTTTACGGCCCTCCAGGGGTGGGTAAAACATCACTTGGCAAATCTATTGCCGACGCACTTGGTCGCAAGTATGCCAGAGTGTCACTCGGTGGCTTGCACGACGAGGCAGAAATTCGTGGTCACCGTCGTACCTACATCGGTGCTATGCCAGGACGCATCATCGACGCTCTTCGCAAATGCGAAAGCTCAAACCCTGTGTTCGTACTCGACGAAATCGACAAACTTGGCAAAGACTTCAAGGGCGATCCATCTTCAGCATTGCTCGAAGTTCTCGATCCAGAACAAAACAGCCATTTCCACGACAACTATATCGATATGGACTTCGACCTATCGAAAATCCTCTTCATTGCCACAGCCAATTCACTTCAAACGCTGTCGCAACCGCTTCTCGACCGTATGGAAATCATCGAGATCAATGGTTATATTATGGAAGAAAAAGTGGAAATCGCAAGAAAGCACCTCATCCCTAAGCAACTCGAAGAGCACGGTTTCGCACCAAAGGAAATCGAATTCAACAAACCTGCAATCTCTAAGATTATAGACTCATACACCCGCGAATCGGGCGTACGCCAACTCGACAAGAAGATTGCAAAAGTGCTTCGCCGTTGTGCACGCCTCAAGGCCACCGATAGCGAATTCCCTAAGACTATCAACCTCAACAACCTCAAGGAATTCCTCGGTGCAGAAGAATACAACAAAGACCACTACGAAGGCAACGACTTCGCTGGAGTAGTCACCGGACTTGCTTGGACAGCCGTAGGTGGAGAAATTCTATTCGTAGAATCTTCCCTATCTCGTGGCAAAGGCGAAAAATTGACACTCACAGGAAACCTCGGCGACGTGATGAAAGAATCTGCAGTCATTGCAATGCAATACCTCAAATCGCATAGCTCGCTATTCGGCATCGACTACGAACTTTTCGACAAATACAATGTGCATATCCACGTTCCAGAAGGAGCCATCCCTAAAGACGGTCCATCGGCAGGTGTCACCATGGTCACATCACTCGCATCATCGTTCACACAACGAAAAGTGCGTCCTAACCTTGCTATGACAGGCGAAATCACACTTCGCGGCAAAGTGCTTCCAGTGGGAGGTATCAAAGAAAAAATACTTGCAGCTAAGCGCGCAGGTATCACCGATATCATTCTTTGCCAAGAAAACCGCAAGGACATCGATGAAATTAAAGATATCTACCTAAAGGGCTTGACATTCCATTACGTAAGCACCATCAAAGACGTAATCGACATCGCCCTTCTGCCTGAAAAAGTAAAAGACGCCATCGAATTGTAAAAAAATCAATAAATACAATCAAAAGAGGCAGTATCATTTTTTTGACACTGCCTCTTTTCCCTTTCCACACTTTACTTAAAAATCACATTTCATTCACACATTTCCTAATTAAGGTGAATATCGCTATCATGTAGCCTATCTATAGCAGACACGCACTACTCGCTCACATCTCGATTCTGCAAGCAGAATACCACATTCATCACACCAAACTATTCCCTAAGCCATCCGTAGAGCATTGTGAACAATGCCACCAATAGCACACTGCCAGAGATGGCCATGAATACTTGTTCGCCAAGCACAGCAAACACCAATACCATAAGCAGACTCACTGCCATCACAATCACTGCAAGATTGTCACCCTTCACACATTCTGCCATCACTCGTGTCATAGCGTTCTTCACTTGTGTTACCTTCATAGTCACCTCATTGTTGTGAGTTACATTTAAAGCCATTGTCTTCATATTTTATAATGTATTTAAGCGTTAATTGTTTTTGTTTTTATCTATCTCTTGATTTACACTGCAAAATTACCCTCACGGTGGGCAAGTTTATTGCACACCAATCTTAAAAAATGTAAAACACACTTTTCCCTACTGCAAATTTGTCATACTCTTGCCTTTGGCACTTTTTTTGCTCTTATTTGTTGTAAATGATATAGAATAATAACTAAAAATTTAAATATACTATGCAAAAAGGTTCAATTGGGGTTACTACCGAAAACATTTTCCCCGTAATCAAAAAATTCTTATATAGCGACCACGAAATTTTCCTTCGCGAACTTGTTTCAAATGCTGTGGATGCTACTCAAAAACTTCGCACACTCGCTTCACACGGCGAATTTAATGGTGTGCTTGATAATACTTCAGTGAGCGTCACCATCGACAAGGAAAACGGCACTCTCACTGTGAGCGACCATGGTATCGGTATGACTGCCGAAGACATTGACCGATATATCAATCAGATTGCATTCTCAGGAGCTGAAGAGTTCCTTGAAAAATACAAAAACGAAGCTAATGCCATCATCGGACACTTCGGTCTTGGTTTCTACTCAGCATTTATGGTTTCTAAGAAAGTAGAAATCCGCACTCTATCTTATAAGGAAGGTGCAAAGGCTATGAGCTGGGTGTGTGATGGAAGTCCTGAATATGAAATGGCTGAAATAGAAAAGGCTGAACGAGGCACCGACATCATCCTTCACATCGACGACGACAGCAAGGAATTCCTAGAAAAATCTCGCATCGAAGCATTGCTGAAGAAATATTGCCGTTTCTTGCCTGTGTCTATCATCTGTGGCAAGCAACAAAAGTGGGAAGACGGCAAATATGTCGACACCGACGAAGACAACGTAATCAACAATGTAGAACCTCTATGGACCAAGAAGCCTGCCGACTTGAAGGACGAAGACTACATCAACTTCTACCACGAACTACATCCAGGACAAGACGATCCTCTTTTCTGGATTCACCTAAATGTGGACTTCCCATTCAACCTCACAGGTATTCTTTACTTCCCTAAGATAAAAAACAACATCGACATCAATAAGAATCGCATTCAATTGTATTGCAATCAAGTGTATGTTACCGACCAAGTGGAAGGTGTGGTTCCAGATTTCTTGATGCTATTGCAAGGCGTTATCGATTCTCCAGATATCCCATTGAATGTATCTCGCTCTTATCTTCAAAGCGATGCCAATGTGAAGAAAATTTCATCTCACATCACAAAGAAAGTATCATCTCGCCTCGAAGAAATCGCAAGAAAAGACCGCAAAAACTTCGAGGAAAAGTGGAACGATATCAAGGTATTCATTGAATATGGAATGCTCACCGACGAAAAATTCTGCGAATCGGCAATGAAGTATGCCCTACTCGAAGACACCGAAAAGCAATATTTCAATTTCGAAGAATACAAAACTCTTATCAAAGACAACCAAACCGACAAAGACGGTAACCTTGTATACCTATACGCTACCGACAAAGAAGACCAATACACCCACATCAAGGCAGCCACCGACAAGGGCTACAATGTGCTAATGATGAACGGACAATTGGATTCACATTTCATCGGTTTGCTCGAACGCAAGTTTGAAAAGAGTCGTTTCGCTCGTGTTGATGCCGACGTAGTGAGCAACCTTATCCCTAAAGACGATAAGAAAGATGCCGACATCACTCCACTTCAACGCACCATCACCACTACCCTATTCAAGTCGCAAGTGCCTGCACTCGAAAAGAGCGATTTCTTCATCTCGTTCGAGGCTCTTGGCGCCGACGAAAACCCTATCGTACTCACCCAAAGCGAGTATATGCGCCGCATGAAAGAAATGGCTGCTATGCAACCAGGAATGAGCTTCTATGGCGAATTGCCAGATAGCTACAATATGATTATCAACACAGAGCACGCAGTTATCAAGAAAGTAATCACAGAGGCCGAAACTGCCCTTAAATTGAGCGTAGAACCTCTTGAAGCATCACTTGCTGACACCAATAATGCTCTCGAAGAAGCAAGCAAAGACGATAGCAAGAAGGACGAAGCATCAGCACTCGAAAAGAAAGCCGAAGAAATTCGCAACGAGCAAAGCAAACTCATCAGCGACTATGCAATGACCAACGACAAAGTGAAGCAATTGGTCGACATCGCCCTACTTGGCAACGGTCTATTGAAAGGCGAAGCCCTCAACAACTTCCTAAAACGCTCAGTAAGTCTGCTATAATCTCACTAAGGTTACTGAGTTTCTTGTATTGCAAACTCGTTGTCCTCACAATAATAATGGCGATTGGAGATCACACTCCAACCGCCATTACTTTTTCTATGCAGATTAGTATTCTATGTTAAGCCTTTAGCGAAGAAAGTTTTTGCTTATCACCCACAAGCCACAACACATCCCCCACTTCAAACACTTCTTTGCCGTTAGGTTTCTTGTATTCATCACCGCGTTGAATTGCAACGAGAAGCGATGCATAGTCCTCACGCAAGCGTGCTATGGCACTTGTCTTACCTGCAAGACTTGAATCTTCAGTCACTTCAATGTGTACGAATGAAATGTCTTTTTCATCAATAGCATGAGCTTCGTTCACTGTTTCTTCCGAATCCTCTATCACTGGTAGCAGAGATTGGATTTCTTCCTCAGTACCCACTACACCTACCACATCACCAGGGAACAGACGCATATCGGCACTCGGTATTGGATACACATTAGCACCTCGTTGTATGCTCGCCACATTAGCACCATATTTTTTGCGCATATCGCTATTGCATAGGCGTTCGCCCACAAACGGACAAGTATACCCCACTGTCATAAATGCCAAATGAATATCGTTCACCAAGGTATTACCCTTACCACTCTTTCGCAATTCGCGTTCGTTGAGGTTGCGCACAAATTTACTTTCCACTTGGCCCATTTTATCCATATTTTTACCCGAAAGTTTATAGTGCATAAAGGCAAGTATTGCCACCTTCACAAGAGCCACAGCCACACCATTATGATGTGCATAAAGCAAACCTACATATATCTGTACCATCACAAATACAATCACAAAACGTGATATAATAAGCACCACAATCGGCACCATCGATTTATTGTTTTGCTTCTTCAGTTCTTCGCGTTCTTCACGTTTAGTCGATGGATAAGTGAGAGCCACAAAGAATGGGAACATAACAGCAAGCGATGCCGCAAGTGCCACCACTTTGCCCCATTCTTCGCCTATCAGGCTTTCGCTAAATGGCACCACAAAGTGTAGCGATACCCACATCATACCTATAAGCACCACCGAATATAGTAATATACGCCACGCATAGCGTCCTAATACTATTTTCCACAATGAGCCGGTATCATCGGCAGAATTAGCATTATTGCTATATGCAGCAAGAATAGCAAGCACCTTCTTAGGTAATATTTTTTCCACTTTTTCATAGCACGGAACAGCCCACTTTATAAAATAAGGTGTAAAGAATGTAGTGATCACACTCACAGCCACCACGATTGGGTACAATGTAGCGTCAAGCACACCAAGGCTCATACCAAGCGATGCAATAATAAATGCAAATTCACCAATTTGTGTAAGGCTAAAACCACTCTCTATTGCTATCTTCAATGGTTGTCCCATAGCAAGCATACCAAGTGTACCAAACACTATCATACCCACTATCACCACTCCCGAAAGTAGCAATATCACGCTCCAATATTCGCCAATCACAGTAGGATTTACCATCATACCCACCGAGATAAAGAACACAGCACCGAAGAGGTCTTTCACTGGTTTCATCACCTTTTCAATATGTTCGGCTTCGTTAGTTCCAGCAAGTATCGATCCCATAATGAATGCTCCGAGTGCCATAGAGAAACCCGAATAAACAGAGAACACGGCCATCAACAGGCACAATCCCACCGATATCACAAGAAGCATCTCGTCGTTGATAAGACGACGGAAACGCTTGAAGAATGTAGGCAACACATACACACCCACTGTGAAACATATCACAAGGAAGAACACAAGTTTTCCAATACTCATCAGCATTTCTCCACCTTCCACACTATTATTCAATGCCACACTCGATAGTATCACCATCATCACCACAGCGAAGAGGTCTTCACATATCAGCACGGCAAGCACATGTGGCACAAACCTGCGCTGACGCATATTCAAGTCGGTAAATGCCTTAATGATGATAGTGGTAGACGACATCGACAGCATTCCTCCGAGGAATAGGCGGTTGATGAAATTATAGTCGAGAAATCCACCCACCATAAAACCAAATCCCATCATCCCACTCACTATGATGAGTGCCGTCACTGCGGCCGAACCACCAACATTCATCAATTTCTTGAAACTAAACTCAAGTCCAAGACAAAACAAAAGTACAATAATACCTATCTCTGCCCAAAACTCAATATTAGCTTCGTTTCCCACCGATGGGAAATAATGAAAATTACTACTTGCCACAAATCCTGCTACAATGTAGCCCAATACTACAGGTTGCTTCAACTTCTTAAATAGAAGCGTAACACCTGCTCCCAACATCATTATAAGTGCCAAATCACTTATCATTCCTTCTATATCCATTTCTAAGTATGTAATTAATTATTTGTTTCTTTTGTAAGTGCTATGCAATAGGCGATAAATCACACATCGCATTGTTAATCCTTCCCAACATAATATCGACTGTAATAGATTCTATCATATACTTTATTTCCTATTTTAAACTACAAATTTAATGAAAACTTACTACACAACACACATTTAAACGTTTTTAATTAAAAAAAATCACACTTTTTCAATAATAATTATTATTTTTGTAAATTAATGGATTGAATTATGGACAGCCAAAAACGACTTTATATAATAAGTGGTTGTAATGGTGCCGGGAAAACTACAGCATCCTACACCCTACTGCCCGAGGTATTTCAATGCAAAGAGTTTGTCAATGCCGACGAGATAGCAAAAGGTCTATCACCTTTCAATCCTGAAGGTGTGGCCATAGACGCAGGCAAGGTGATGATACAACGCATCACCGACCTTCTTGCGCGAGAAGAAACATTTGCCATCGAAACCACATTGGCATCACGCACACTCAGCACTCTCGTGCAAAAGGCACAAGACAAAGGGTACTCGGTAAAGTTGCTCTTCTTTTGGCTGAACAGTCCGAAATTGGCTGTGCTACGTGTGGCACAAAGAGTGAGAGAAGGCGGGCACAACATACCCGAACCTGTCATAAGAAGAAGATATGTGGCCGGTATCAATAATTTATTTAAAATCTTCATCCCCATTGTTGACAATTGGCTTATTGCCGATAATAGTGCAGTACCTCGCACTTTGGTGGCTGAAGGAGGGAACGAACTAAAAACTGTAATTTACGACAATCAACGATACAACGATATTCTGAAATATGTACGAGAATAATAATTTCTGTGCAGATCTCCGCAAGGGACTTGCTCTCGCCGAAAAGCGTATGCTCAAGCAGAAAGCCATCAACAACAGCCCCGTCATTCAATGTCTTCCAAATGGCGAAATTGTAGAGATGTCGGCAGCCGAATTACTCAAAGAACATTACGGATATCACGTAAATGTTAGTCAAGACAACGATTAAAAATAAATAAAACTCATTAAAATTACAAAAATAAAATCATATGAAGAAGTTAATGTTTCTGATCGCGAGCTTGATACTATGCATCGGCTCAGCATATGCTCAAAAAGGACAAATGGCAGCAGGGGTTAATTTAAATTATGGAACCGACATCTCAACAATAGGACTGGGAGGCAAATTTCAATACGGAATCACAGATGAGATACGAGGAGAAGCTGCATTCAACCATTCATTCACCAAAGATTTCACTAAGATGTGGGACTTTGAAGTCACTGGTCACTATCTTTTCCCTCTTAGCGAAAAAGTAACTGTATACCCATTAGCAGGTTTCTGTTTCACAAAGGTTATTGCAAATGTAGGTAATCTATCTGCTTCTGAAAGCAATTTTGGAGTAAACCTCGGTGGTGGTATTGAATATCCTATTATAGAAGCATTGAGTGTGGGACTGGAAGCAAAATACCAATTTGTAAGCAACCTCGACCAAGCAATATTCAACCTCGGCTTTACCTATAAATTTTAATCTATAATTTCACCTCTATCATAAAGCAGGAACCCACTATATAAGGTATCTTGCTTTTTTTGCTTTTAAAAAATCTTAATGCATTTAAAAAAAAATCTTTCATACTAATATCAAACTCCTAACTTTTTTATATCTTTGCATATTAATTTTAAAGTAGAATTTCAAACTAAATTTTCCCCATATGAAACAAGATATGATTGTTATCTTAGACTTGGGTAGTCACGAAAACACCGTGGTGGCTCGTGCTATTCGAGCGCTTGGTGTGTATAGTGAAATCTATCCACACGATATCACTGTAGATGAACTTAAAGCATTGCCTAATGTGAAAGGTATCATCATCAATGGTGGTCCTAACAATGTTATCGATGGTGTTGCTATCGATGTAAACCCTGAAATCTACAACGCAGGCGTTCCTGTTATAGCAGCAGGTCACGACAAAGCTCTATGCGAAGTTAGACTTGCTCAATTCGCTAACGACGAAGAAGCTATCAAGGCACAAATTAAGGATTTCGTATTTGATATTTGCAAAGCTGAAGCAAACTGGAACATGACCAACTTCGTTAACGACCAAATCGAACTTGTTCGTCGTCAAGTAGGCGACAAGAAGGTTCTTCTTGCTCTTTCAGGTGGTGTTGACAGCTCTGTTGTTGCTGCTCTATTGCTTAAGGCTATCGGCGACAACCTTGTGTGCGTTCACGTTAATCACGGTCTTATGCGCAAGGGCGAATCAGAAGATGTTGTTGAAGTGTTCCGCAACCAACTTAACGCTAACCTCGTTTATGTTGACGCTACAGAACGCTTCCTTAGCAAACTTGCAGGTGTTGTTGATCCAGAAGAAAAGCGTAAAATCATCGGTAGCGAATTCATTCGCGTATTCGAAGAAGAAGCTCGCAAACTTGATGGTATCGACTACTTGGGACAAGGTACAATCTATCCAGATATCGTAGAAAGTGGTACTAAGACTGCTAAGATGGTGAAATCACACCACAATGTAGGTGGTCTTCCTGAAGATCTTCAATTCGAACTTGTTGAACCTTTGAAGCAACTATTCAAGGACGAAGTTCGCGCTTGTGGTCTTGAACTTGGTTTGCCTTACGACATGGTTTATCGTCAACCATTCCCAGGACCAGGTCTTGGTGTTCGTTGCCTTGGAGAAATCACTCGTGATCGTCTTGAAGCAGTACGCGAATCAGATGCTATCCTTCGCGAAGAATTCAAGCTTGCAGGTCTTGACAAGAAAGTATGGCAATACTTCACAGTTGTGCCTGACTTCAAGTCAGTAGGTGTTCGCGACAACGCTCGTTCTTACGAATATCCAGTTATCATTCGCGCCGTTAACACTATCGACGCAATGACTGCAACTATCGAGCACATCGATTGGGCTATCCTTGACAAGATCACAGCACGCATTCTTAACGAAGTGAAGAATGTAAACCGTGTGTGCTACGACATGTCACCAAAGCCAAACGCAACTATCGAGTGGGAATAATTTTCCAACGGAAAATTTTCGAGTGCGAGCGAGGAAGGCGTGTCAGCCGTAGGCTGGCGCCTGTTCGATGAAATCGACCGAGACTCGCCTCAATAATTTCGTTTTTCGAGCGCAAGCGAGGAGCGTTGGTTGAGCGATAGCGAAGCACGCGTTTACGTTAGCAACCGAAATCCACTCTTAGATATAATTTTAAAGTCTCTAAAGTCATTATCCGACCTTAGAGACTTTTTTCATTATGATTCTAATTATAGTCCGAAGAACGACTTTTTAAAATAGCCGTATGCTTTTAAGCTTACGGGACATTGAAAATCAACCCTTTTGCGTCTGTAAAGACGCGAATAATTACAACAACAACAAACTTTTTCGCAAAATCGCTTGAAAAAAAAAAAAAAAAATACTATATTTGTCGCAAAAACTTAAACACTATAAACTAATTACAAATATGGTAAAGGAAAGTATTATTAGAGCACTTTTAGCAGGTGTGTGTTTCGTGATTTTAACTTGGATAGGTGATGGTTACATTTTTAACCAAGAAACATCATTATTGGTCTACATTATCAAATTTATAGTATTCACAGGCTTAATGACTATTGTGTATTACTTCAGCCACAAGATAGGAAACAAGAAAAAACAAGACTAACCCCAACTTATTAGATAATATCCTTACCCACTGATAGAGCTTTTAGACTACCATCGGTGGGTATTTTTATAGGATTTTCTTAATATCATATTGAATATATCAAATAATATCATTACATTTGTTTCCGATAACCAAGTCTTTAACCTTTACTGATTATGAATAAAATACTTCTATCTATTTTGATATTACTTTTCACAGCAGGTGTGTGCGTGATTACTTGTCCTAAACACGAAGACCACTCAAAAACTATTATTGCAGAGTTCAACAAAGTCATAGATAAGGAATTTAGCGAAAACACCGATAACGATGTAGAAAAGGCTTTTGCTATGTTTGCATCATCTATTTGTTCTGGTATTTCAGAATATGTAATCGAAAAGAAACTTTTGGTAGATAATTATTTTGTGTTCAGTGTAGGTAAGTTTAATATAGATGGCAAAAGTAAAATAGTATCTATTGGTGTTTTCAACCATGTTTTCACAGATTTAGAAGATACAATCAAAGAGGAACTAAAAAAATTATCAGATAGCACAAACAGCAAAAGTGACAAACAAAGAAAGAAAACAAAGAAGTTACGCAAAAAAAACAAATCTGAATCGTTTTCACAAATAGAGGAAACTAACGAGACATCAGATGATGATTATGCCGACAATTATTATGATACTACTGAAATTGAAAATATTACCGATGAATCAAATGAGACAAATTCAGTCTATGAATATAATAATGATATAAATTACGAACCTGTATTTACTGCTGTTGAGCAAATGCCACAATTCCCTGGTGGAGATGCTGCACTTATGAAATTTATATCTAACAACATTAACTACCCTCAAGAAGCATATAAAAATGGCACTCAAGGTCGTGTTATCGTGCAATTTGTAGTAAAAAGTAATGGTTCTATTGGAGAAGTAAAGGTGATTCGCAGTGTAGATCAAGACCTCGACAATGAAGCTATTCGCATATGCAAATCTTTACCTAAATTTATCCCTGGAAGAATGAATGGTAAAGCCGTAAATGTGTGGTACACATTACCTATCACATTCAAACTGCAAGGCACTCCCTGATAGAGTAATTATAAATAGTTTATCCAATAAGTCATACTCTTAAAGCCAAGGAATCAACACCCTCGGCTTTAATTATCTCATTGTTTTATTTTTTAATATTTCCATTGTGCGCAATAAGTCACCTCTACCCTCTCCGTCAAACATAGCCTTTACCTTTCTAAATCCTTCGCCATAAATCTCATCTGGATCATTCATCATATTCTTAACAAGCACATCGGTCATCTCATTTTCTATCGATCGATACAACAAATACGAACCTAAATTACAAAAGCCTTCACAATATGCTTTGGGTAGTCTTATGTGATGCTCATTTTGCCACACATGGAGCAATTCATGTGCAAGCACTCCTCCAAATATCACTTTATGCAATCCGTCGAGCATATACACATTATGATTAAGTTTGGCACCAAACAAACCGGTTCCTCCCGACACAGTAAGTCCCAACTTATTCACATCTATCACATTGCTACCATTTAATTGAGCCATACGTTTGGCATCTACTATTTCCACCGGCACATTTGCAGGCAACTCCAATCCTTTACTTTTAAATATCAAGTACACTCGATCGTACACCCACTTCACATGCTCGGGTTTCGCCACCACTGCACGCACACAATGTGTACACACATAACGATTGTATGGCAAATGCTTATCGCTATCTGTCACCACTCTACCACACGAAGCACATAACTTTGTAGTGTGATGTGCATGAAATGCTTGCCCCCACATATCCAACTTGTAAGTACCCGTTATCAGCTCACCACACACCACACAAGTGGGCGGCATCATTCCTTTTATAGTATCCTTTATTATCTTAAAAAATTGCATGTTATCCTTTTTAAGGAAAACAAAGTTAATAAAAAATACTATCTTTGTCAAAAAAAACATTTCAACTATGGATATTTTGAGATTTGCCAACGAGCCATTAACTAATATGGAAAGAAAACTATTGATTCTTCTCATCATTGACACATCAGTCGAGATGAATATGGGGCACATCGATGTTCTAAACGAATCATTACAAACCTTCTTCAGCGAAATATATAAAACAGATGATTTCATTGATATATTAGAATTGGGTATTATTGAAAGTCACAATAATGTAATAATGCGACTTGCACCTAAAACATTAGACAAAAACAATCCCCAAAAACCTCCATTTTTAGAGGCCACAGCGGTAAAATCTAATTTAATGGCAGCCATTGAAGTAGGAATAGAACTCATTCAAGCTCGAAAAAAATTTTACAGACAAGAGGCAATAACGTATTATCGCCCTAAAATAATAGTACTTTCACATTGTGAGAATATTAAATATTCCGAAGAGCAAATTGCACGTATCAATCATGATATGAAGTATAAAAAGTATGGAATCGAATTTATTCATAGTTACAATGCTGATCTTGATTTTATAACAAAAATCACTGGAATTCATGAAATTCTCGACAATAGATTCAACCTATTATCAACAATTAAAAGCACTCAATTCCATCAAATACTCGAACAAGATAATGTTATTCCCGAAACACTCAGAATTTCAAACACTGATATTAATATTGATTGGATGAAGGAATTTGATTTAATTAATCAAATTTCAAAAATGGAATAAAATACTTTGTGTTATTATTTTTTATTACTACCTTTGTAGTAGGGTAATACTATTTTTAGTTTTTTATATACCGTAACTAATAAACATTATTATATACTTTAAATTAAACCAAAACTATGGGAGCTGAAAGATTTGCTGGTGAATCAGCACAAAACTTAGACCAAAAGTGTCTTTGCGTACTTGTATTGGACGTATCAGGTTCAATGAGAGGTGAGAAACTTAACGCACTTAACCAAGGGGTTAAAGATTTCTTCACTCAAATCCAAACTGCCGATGGCGTGGCAGAAAACTTGGTAGACCAACTTGAAATCTCCATCATTCAATACGACGAAGAAGTGAAAATTCTTCGCGATCCTAAACTTCTTGAAGAAAATGAAATACCTCCAATTCTTGAAGAAAGAGGTTCTACTACCGAAACTGTAGCAGCTATTGAAGAAGCTATCAAACTTGTAGAAGACCGCAAAGCTTTCTATAAAGAAACAGGACAAAAGTATTATCGCCCTTGGATTGTACTTATGACCGATGGAGAGCCTTATGGCGCACGTGCTTCTCAAGCTGATATCGATGCTATCAGCGAACGCGTAAAACGCGAAACAGAAGGCAAGAAATATATGATGATGGGTATCGGCGTTGGTGAAGCTAATATGCCTCTTCTTGCTCAAATGTGTGCCGGAAAAGCACTGCCTCTTGCTGGAACTAAGTTCGGCAAATTCTTTGAATGGTTGAGCAACTCACTTTCTGTGATTTCTAATAGTAAGGAAGGTGAAAAGGTCAACATTATGGATGGCGCGACCGATTGGATGAAATCATTTGAGATCTAAGTTTCGCATTTCAATTACAACAAAGATAGAGGCTCAATAACATTGGGTTGCTCTATCTTTGTTTTTTAATAACCATATTAAGAACTAACTATTATGAGCGATTTTTTCGATAAACTTAAAAATATTAAAAATATTTTCCAAAAAGAGGACACACCTAATACTCCTCCTCAGAAGGATGATGCCAACGTCAATAAATTAACTACTACTGGCGATGATGCTACTACAAAAAATGCAGCCCAAAATGACTCAGTATTAAATACTACAACAAATCAACAAAACACCTTAGTTGATGATAAGAAACAGCAACCTACTGATACCGACAATAAAAAAGATGACTCAGCATTAGATACTACAACTCATCAACAAAATACCTTTGTTGATGATAAGAAACAACAACCTACCGATACCGACGCCGACAATAAAAAAGATACAACAACTTCAACAGATGATGCTAAGGACACTGTAACACTAGCTACGGATAGCACTACTCCTACCACCGATAATGATATCAAACCAGAAATTGTAGAAAATGAAGCACCTATCAACATCAATGCTCCTCAGGTGAGACTCACCACCAGCATCGAAGACGAAAACGGATATGTTGTTGGTTTCTCTATTCAAGGAAGAAGTCACATCGTAAGTGGCACAAATTGTCAGGATTACCATGCCTACGAAGAACTTGCACCTGGTTGGAAACTTGCTATCACTTCAGATGGTGCCGGTTCTGCTCGCGAGGCAGAAAGAGGCTCTAAGGCCAACTGTGAACTCACAACTCGCCTAGTGCGTCAACTCATTGAATCTAAGAAATGGATTGATAATAACTACTTCCCTACCGAACTCGAATGGTATGTAGAAATTCGTAATATTTTCGAACTCATTCAATCCATTATACAAGGTAGTGCAGCAAAGCAAGCAGCTACATACACCGAAACCAAGCAAAAAGAGCTTGCCGAGGCTGAAGAAAACCTAAATAATGCCACTACCGACAAACAAAAAACGAAACTACTCAAGCGAGTGAACGCACTCAAAGAGGATATACAGAAACCTCTCGAAGCAAGAGATTTCAATGCTACTATAGTGCTTATGCTCATCACACCTCAAGGTATGCTCACAGCTCACATTGGTGATGGTCGTATGGGTTATTTAGATGCTGACGGAAATTGGAAGGCGCTTATGATTCCACATAAAGGTGACGAAGCTTCGGCTACTGTTTTCATTCCAAACAATTGGAATGCTCAACGCAATGTTCCAGCTTTCACTATGTCGGGAGTATTCTTGCCTGAAGTGAGAGTGGTGAAAGAAATTCCAAAGGCATTTGTACTTATGAGCGACGGATGCGAAAGTATTACATGGAGACATTATGCTCAAAATACAGAAACAGGCAAATACTACGATCCTAACGAACCTTTTGCAGGTTTCTTCAACCCTCTTCTCAATGAAATGAACGAAGCTATCGACAAGGACACAAGAGTAAATCGCTTAATAGAAATCATCAATGTAGAAACTTCAGCCGGACGCAACGAACAAGACGACCGTACTATGATTTTTGGCGTAATAAAATAATAGCATACTATAATATTCTATATTATGGAACAATTATTTTATCGCGATAAATCTAACGAGTTTAAGCCTCTCATAATAAATGAGAAACCGATAGGCAAAGGTGGACAAGCTGCAGTGTATGGTATTATGTTTCCCATCTCACTCGATAAGCATTGTGTAAAAATTTATCATGATGGATGTAAACCTGAAAAAATTGAGCGCCTCCAATATATGATAGATAATCCACCAGCGGTTACTTGTTCTCAATCGTTTTGTATATGTTGGCCAACTGGATTTGTATATAGCGAAAAGAAAGAGATTATCGGCTTCTATATGCCTATGGCATTTCCAAAAAGTCGAGACTTATACATCCTTAGTTATTATGCAAAAGGCAAAACCATTGCCGACCGTTTTAAGTCCGACACAAAATGGTTTGACAAATATGAGCGCAACTCTGGCGAAGGTATTCTGAACAGATTAAAAATGATGACTAATATTTCACAAGCATTTTACCAAATACATAGAAGTAACAAGTATGTGGTACTTGATGTAAAACCTCAGAATATTTTGGCGACAAGTACAGGAAAAGTGTCAATCGTTGATACCGATTCTTTCCAAATTGCCGAAGGAGACAAGGTTCTTTTCCCGGGTGCAGCAGTTACACCTGAATATTGTGCTCCCGAATTCAAAGAACAATTTGAGCAAGAACGTGCATTCACATCATCAAACGATGCATTCTCCTTAGCTGTAATCTTCTATCAAATTTTGATAGGATTACATCCATATTGTGGAGTAAAGTTATTACCACCTTACGACACCGATGAATATAGCGAACTTGAAGCCGTAATTCATCGCTCACTCTTCCTATATGGTAGTAATAAGCGTTACATCGAAATGCTTTCACCCAATCCTCACGCATTCTTTGAAAGAATGCCTCGCTCATTACAATTAATGTTTATTAAAGCTTTTGACGCACCAAATTATCGTCCTACTATGGAAGATTGGTGCAAAGAACTATTTAAAATTTTATCAAATTGAAAATCTATATTAAAACATCACCATCGGCAAGTTTTGAGACAATCGATGTTGTTGACAAACCTTTAGGTGCTGGAGGACAAGGTTGTGTACACAACATTACTACCTCTAAGTACTCTGATTATTGTGTAAAAATATATAAAGACATAGATGCGGCACAAGACACTTACGATCGCATTGCTTTTATGGTACAAAATTTGCCTAAAAATATTATAGGCAATAGTAGTTTTCGCATTTGCTGGCCAGTGGCACTTGCATATAATTCAAACAAAATATTTGTAGGTTATATTATGCCCTTGGCTTTCCCGGAAAGTAGAGACTTGCTAATTTTATCTTCCTACAAGGATAAAACTATTGCTCAACAAGCAAGGTATAAGAAATATACAGCTTGGCACAATAAGTACGAACTAACTGATACCACTGGTATCAAGAATCGTATCAAAATGCTATGCAACTGGGCTATTGCGATCTATTCTATTCACGAAACAGGCAAGTACATTCTGGTTGATATTAAACCTGAGAACGTAATGGCTACTGCATCTGGTAAGATTTCTGTGGTGGATACCGATTCTTTCCAAATATCTCAAAATGGAAAAATTCTATTCCCGGCAGGAGCCTTCACACCTGAGTACTTAGCACCTGAAGGTAAAAGTTTGTATTTAAACAAAAAACCTTTTACCGAATATTGCGACCGCTTTGCAGTTGCTGTCATTTTCTATAAAATTCTTACAGGTACACATCCATATAGTGGAACAGTGCTAAAACCACCTTACGATAAGTATGAAACATTTGAGGAATGTATAGCAAATGGACTTTTTGCGTTTGGAGATAAAAAGCAATACATATCATTTAACCCCGGATTGGATTTACATAAGAATTTCAACAATTTACCACTTGATATTCAACAATTATTTATTCGCGCGTTTGGAAGTACACCTTCAAATCGTCCTTCAATGGAAGAATGGGGGAAAGCTTTACACGAAGCAGCAAGCGATAGCGTAAAAATCGCCGCTTCTACAATAAAACCTGCAAGTTCAAATAGTATACCATTGAAAATTACAGGTGTTACGTTTTGCGACAAAGATTTTGACAACAATCGTATAGTTACACCTAATGGTGGTACTTTATACACTGATATAATGTACCTCACTCCTACCATCACATACAAAGTTCTAAATACAGTGGGAGATATAGAAATTTGGTACAAGATTTACGATCCAAATGGCAATTTGGAAAAGAATAGTTCTAAACCAGGTTTCACTTGGAAAGGTCGTGTTAATCTCACGTCAGAAGGAATTTACTCCACACAGTTAGGTGGATGGGGAAGTAATAATAAGACAGCATATAATGTGCCTGGTATTTGGAAAGTAGAATTTTACTACAAGGATAGTTGTTTATATCGCACAAATGTCAATATTCGCTCAAGAAGCACAGCAACTACTACTCCACCTACTACTCCACCTACTACTCCACCTAAAAAGAGTAGTAATATAGGCAAAAAGATAGCATTGTGGTGTTTGGGTGTCGTGGCTACTCTTGCTGTGGCATTCTTTGCGTTACCAGCCCTACTCTCTACTAAAGATGATGGGTTATATTCGATCAGTAATCAAACTGTAATGCTTAATAATACGGACTCCTACTCATCCGTTATTAATAGTTTCGGTTATGGTACTCAGATTTCACCAGATGACGACAATGCAAACAGTAGCTATATAAAGGGCTCAGCCAACAATCAAGATGGTTTTGTCAAATCTTATGGATTGGTAAACAAAGAAGATTTTCAACGTCTAAACAAAGTTTGGGCGGGAGCTAAAGAATTGGAAGTGGTGAATCTAACACGTTATCGCAAAGCAGTACTTCATTTCATCAAAGAGATGAATTTAGAAACTGGAGAGAATGGATATCAATTGCGATTGCCTTCGGAATCACAATTCCCTAATCGCGTATTCTTCTCTAATATAGATGACAATAACGATTACTTCCGTGAATTTGCTTTCATCCTCACAAATAGGACTACAAGCAACGCTATTTTAGCAGTTTATTCCTTTTCTAAAGATGGAGAACCAATTTTGAGAAAATATGAAAATGTTGCATCAAACAAAGGAATTGTAAATATCACCTATTCTAGAACAAAGGGATTGACTGTTCTTCTCTCTAATTTGCCTCTTGAATATAGAGATAAGAAAAGTGCTAAAGCCGATATTGCTATCACTAATATGGATTTCGGTAGTTTCAATTATAATAATGTCATGATAACAAACTACAATGAAACCCTGTTCAGTAATAAATTGCTATATTTACAGCCTCGCATTCAATACACAGGATTAAGAAAAAAGAATAAAACTAATCTTTATGTGAGAATATACAATCCTAATGGTACCTTAATGAAAGGTAGCAAATCACCAGAAGGTTTCACATATTCATATGTCATTAATAATGTAAAGAATATGGAATATTATAAACCTTTTCAAGCAAGTGGTTGGGGTAATGACAATGGAAAACTATATTTCCCCGGAGAATATATTTATGAAATATGGAATAATGGGGAGAAAATTGCATCACGCAATGTTTTCGTTTATGATTCTGAAAATACGGATTTTGAAAATTACCACATCAAAAAATAAATAACAATAGTTTATGAAAAAAATTTTATTCATATTAATTTCTTTGATTTTCTCTATAACAATATCTAATGCTCAAGAATGTTATAGGGTACAAAAAGATGCAGCCAAAGTATATATTGCACCAAGCAAACATTCAGAAATATTATGTACATATGGCGACGGATGCTTGATAGATGTGTATGAAATAACTGACAATTGGGCTAAAATTGGGCATAACGATGAATATGCTTATATGAATATATCTAATTTGACCGACTTCAATACTCCCAATTATATAAATCCAATAAAATATTCCGACGAAAACTGGATGTCGGTCATCAATATGGACTTTCCTAATCTTGATTTCAGTTTAGGAAATACAGAATGGATGTGTTATGTGATTCTGATATTATCCATAGCACTATTAGTTCTCCGAACCACTAACGACAATAGAGGTCTATCCGATACACAATTCACATTTTATTGGATAACTTTACTTGGGGTTTCTATATTAGAAATCACATATATGATTGGAGCTATAGGTAACCCGGGGTGGTTCTGCGATCCCGATGAGGTGGGATGGATAATGACTGTAATCAATTTCATTATATTCATGATAATTGTAGGTAACCAAATTATGGCATTTTTCGATATAATGAACGAATGGCGTAGTTATACTAATTCTAATATTAGTTTTGCATGGGGTTATAGTTCTTGGGTTGGTGTTGTAATCGCCTCAGTTGCTCTTTCTTTCTTTGCTGAAGAGTTGATTCCTTATGTACTCATTATATTTGCAATTTGTCAGATAATACAAATCATTAATATTTTTAAGAATGTCATCAAATATGACAGTGCATTGACTGCAATCTTATTCTCTCTCGTATACTTGATAGCGTCTGCAGCCACTGTAGCCATTACAGTTCTTCTTATATCTATCATCATAGTGCTCGTGATTATATTCATCATTTTAGGTATAATCTTCGGCAGAGATAAATAAAGTCACCAAATAATAAAGAAATAAGCGGCTATGTCAAGAGAATTTGAGGCATAGTCGCTTATTTTTTCTATTTCTAATATTACTTATATCAGAAACATGTGTGCTCTACTAAGATTTTAATACCCATAAGCACAAGCACTACGCCTCCAGTAAATTCAGCTTTAGATTTATATTTCATTCCAAATATATTACCAATCTTCAAGCCTATAGCCGAAAGTGTTGCTGTGATTATACCTATGGCAGCAACAGCTAACCAAAGATCAACTTTCAAAAATGCAAACGACACACCCACGGCAAGCGCATCGATACTGGTAGCCACAGCAAGCATTAACATGGTACGAATCGAAAAATTATCATCTTGATCATCTTCCTCTTTTGAGAATGAATCTCTAATCATATTGAAACCAATTATACCTAAAAGGAAAAATGCAACCCAGTGGTCGAAATCTCTTACTATGGCAGTGAAGGTAGCGCCCAAGAGATACCCGATTAGTGGCATAAGCGCCTGAAATCCTCCAAACCACAATGCAACACTCAAGAAATGATTAAATTTAATTTTTTTTAACAAAAGGCCCTTACCTATCGATACCGCAAAGGCATCCATAGCCAATCCCACTGCGATAATTATCAATTCTATAATTCCCATATTTCATTTAATTTGACTGCAAATATAACACCAAAAAAACAAATTCTCCTCATGACACAAGTCACAAGGAGAATATATATAATCAATTCAAATAAGAATTAACTTACTTTGCAAGGATAAGAGCTGTGCGAGGCGACACTATAAGTTTTCCACCTTGACTCTTTTCAAGTCCAGCCTCGTCTACTTTTCCATCTTTCACTACCACAGTCCAATCTCCTTCTGGTATAGCAACCTCATTGGCCTTTGTTGCGCCATTAAAGATTACTTTGATTTCGTTCCAAGTGTCTCCATTTGCATTGTTCTTAATAGAGTAAGAAATCAAATTTGGTTCAGATATTTCATCAAACACAATATTTTTCGCAACCTCTTCAGCTGTAGACATACGGAATGCTGGGTGAAGTTTACGAAGGTTGATAATTCCCTTATAATAGTCGAACAAGTCACGGTATTCCTTCTTTTGGTTCCAATCAATAGCATTAATTTCATCAGGCGAGCAATATGAATTATGTACGCCCTTCTTGTCACGGAACACTTCTTCCCCGGTGAACATAAAAGGTATACCTTGAGAAGTGAATACAATAGTTTGTGCTAATTTAGCCACAGCTACGCGTTCCTCTACAGTAGTTCCCGGCATAGACTTGGCAAGTTTATCGGTCAAACAAAGGTCGTCGTGACACGACACATAGTTCACCACTTGCACAGGATGATTAGCATAACCAAATTTCGAATTATTGCACTTTGTGAAATCTATTTGAGGGTGAGCAGTTGCACCAACGATACCAAATTTCACAGTTTCTTCGTTTCCTGCTTTACCCGAAGCAAAACCAGGATCGGCAGCATTGCTATAATGACCTTTCACTGCATCGCGAATATCATCACTAAACACAGCGATATCAGGCATTTTGCCCACATGCTCTTTCAATGCACGACGTTCCACAGGAAGAGGAGAATCGGAACAAGTCCAACCTTCGCCATAAATAATTACATCTGGTTTAATAGCATTAGCTGCTTCAGCTACTGCATTCATGGTTTCAATATCATGAATAGCCATCAAGTCGAAACGGAAACCATCAATATGATATTCGTTCATCCAATACTTAATAGAATTTACTATAAAGTTGCGCATTTGTTGACGATCGCTTGCAGTTTCGTTACCACAACCAGAAGCATCGCTAAATGAGCCATCTTCGCGTTGACGATAGTAATATCCCGGAGAAGTAAGTTCAAAGTTTCCTCCGTGAGTAATAGCAGTGTGATTATACACCACATCCATAATCACTCCTATTCCGGCTTCGTGAAGCGCTTGAATCATCATCTTCATCTCACGAATGCGAGAGATAGGACAAGCCGGATTGGTAGAATATGAACCTTCAGGCACATTATAGTTGAACGGATCATATCCCCAATTGTATTTATTAGAAGGGAGTTGAGTTTCGTCGACACTATTATAGTCATACGAAGGAAGAATATGAACGTGAGTGATACCGAGTTCTTTCAAGTGGTCGATACCTGTTTTTTCGCCATTAAGTGACAATGCACCTTCTTCAAGCATCGCCACAAATTTACCTTTGTTGGTGATACCCGAATTAGCATGCACTGAGAAGTCACGATGATGCATCTCATAAATGACAGCATCGGTGTTATGAGCAAGAGCAGGACCTTTATCATTTTCCCAACCCTTAGGATTGGTTTGTTTGAAATCGATGATAGCAGCACGCATACCATTTACACCCACAGCCTTAGCCCATACGCCAGGAGTTTCGTCGAGCCACTTACCATCAATCATTACTTGGAAAGTATAGAATTTGCCATAGTAATCACCTTTAAGAGACGCAGCCCAAGTACCATTAGACTTATCAGCAACAAGATAGTGTCGACCAATAGCTTCGCCTCCTGCTCCATTTTCGTAAATATTAAGAGCAACAGAGTCAGCCATAGGCGACCATAATTTAAAATCACAACCATTAGCAGAAGCCACTACACCAAGGTCTTCTCCAGCGTAAGTTGGATAATTGGCATAATCGGCTATGCTCACAGGTTGAGCAGTTAATTCGTTTGTTTCAGTTTTTTCGTTAGAATTGCAAGCAGTCACGGCAGTAAGACCAGCAGTCGCAATACATAGGTTAATCGCTATTTTTTTCATAAATAAATTTAAAATTAAACATTTAAGGGAATTTCTTCCAAAAGGCAAAGATACTCATTTGCCAGCAATTCCACAATTTTTAAGGTATATAAAGATATATTACAACGTTTTATTGTTTTTCAGGTAAAAGATAAGTCAACACTGCATCCCAATTTGGAAATTTTTCAGAGCCAAAATGTATCCATTCTCCAGAGAATTCGCTCGCTCCATTCTTCCCCCTATCGTCGATCAAGAAATCTCCTTTGCAAAGATTTTTGCAATGGGTGATTACGACTTTCTTATGGAATACATCATCTAAATATTTTGTAATCCAAATAACTTTATCACTCCATGCCGATGGATTTTTCCAAGGAGCAGTAGAAAGTATATAACAATCATAGTGTTCATTTAAACGCTTCACTGCGTCAATGGCTCCTGGCATAGGTTTCATCTGACCAAACAATCCAGGAATCTCATCAAGGCGTCCTTCATATTCAGCAAGAGTTTGTTCGGATTGCAGTGCCAATGCCGACACAAAATCAACAATAACACCATCCATGTCAAAATAGAGTGTTTTCTTTCTTTCCATATATTAATTTTAATTATTTAGTTGATTTTTCTATTCTTTCTATCACCCAATCGAGGAATGATTTCACGCTTGGATTTTCGAGGTATCCATAATTGCGATGAGTGCCATCGTTCATACTACCTAACACCCACGAGTCGTCGAAAGACATTTCAAGAGTGTAGTAAGTGGCTTCGTTTGTAGTAGTATTTATCAACACAGCTGCACAAGCTGCTTCGGGTACTTGAAGAGGTTGAGGAAACAAATACAAAGCCAATTCATATTCATTATTCACTTTAAAGCCTTTGCATTTGAACTCATCCCAATCAAAAAAGAAACCCTCATGTGATCGTTTCAAAACATCGTCCCAATTTTCGGTACCAAGAAGAACTTCTGGAGGTATATCCCCATTATTGACCATCTTCACAAGAGTAGGAATGAAACGATATTGCAATAAATAACGATAGGTGTGCTTCATATCATCATCCAATTCTTGAAGAGAGTTGTTGTTTTCTTCAATTTCTTGGTTATTTTTCTTACCAAATAGTTTTTTAATAAAATTACTCATAATATATCGGCTTTTTGTTAATTGTTTATTTCTTTAATATTTATAAAATCAGGGGCCACATAATCAGTAAGCCACACTCCATTTCTGGATAAATAGAATTTTACACCTTCGTCGTGCATCTTTTTAGAATTAACTTCGAGTAGGACTGGATCGCTATGTCGTTTGCCTACATTTAGCGCTGTATCAATGGCTGCTGTAAGATGCACATGCAGTCTATTTTGTGGTTTTATCCCCTCCACAAGAATTTTATCTAAAAATTGCAGTGCTGTACCGTGATAAAGCACATCAGGAGGGACACATTCGTCCAATTCTACATCTACCGGCACAGAATGCCCTTGACGAGCACGAATTAAAAGTTTGTCGTCGGAAAATTCATAACTTTGCTTATTATTCTCGTCGACAATTGCACATAATTCGTCGAGCGTATAGTTATGGTTTTCTATCAAATCAGATACTTTTCGCCAACCATTTACACCATACACGTATTCTCTATCATGACGAAGTAAAAAAGCTAATTTTCTACCTTTTGAAATAAGTTTTTGTTTAGTTTTAATTGAATTTTGATTTGTTTTCATTTTGCGTTTTCATTACATTGTTTAATATACCATTTTTTTCACTCATATCGCATTATCACTAATAAATGCGTAAATTTCACAACAAAATTAATACCTAAATTAGCGAAATGCAAGTGTTTTTTAATATTTCTGCTTATAGTTATCCTTTTTAAATCAAATTAAGAAGTGATGATGGTTATGCTGGGTACAGCCCGAATCTTTGGGGTGGTATTGCTACCCAGTGTGCCGCTTCGCTCTGCATTGGGCTATTTTATGTCTCGCCTTCAGCGAGTGCCAATGGTGAGTGATATCGGCAGACGCACGAGCCACATATTCAGTTAGGAGTTAGGAATGAGGAGTTAGGATTTTTATTCAGTGTGGAATGAGGAAAGTGGATAGTAACTATAGTAATAATAGTGAATATTAGTCTTTAGGGACAAAAGTGGATAATTTCGCTTACGCACAAATATTATAGTTCTATAAAAACATAATGAGGCCCTACCCTTTTAGGTGGAGCCTCATCTGATTATGGGATTAATAGTATTTATTTCTTAATTATCTTAGTGGTGCTGAATGAGCCTTCGGCATTTTCAGTTTTTAATACATAAATACCAGTAGGCAATGCTTCTACATTGATTTCTTTTACATTAGTGCCTGAGTATACAATTTGTCCCGACAATGCTACAAGTTCGGCCTTAAAGGCTACATCATTTAGATATAGGACTGAAGTAGCTGGGTTAGGATAAACCTTCACATTGTTGCCAATTACGACTTCCTTAATAGCAGATGTTCCCTTTGCAAACAATAGCTTAATATCAGGAACAGTGGTATTACCTGTGTAACCAATATTATCGTTTACATCGATAGTTTCGTCTTCGTAATATACCGAAGTGTAACGAGAACGCTTATTTACATCGCTATAATCGCCATATACGCCATGGAATGTGACACCGTAAGAGCTTGTACCAGGAGCTTTCTTATGAATCATCACTACAAGGTTTCTGCCAGTATATTTATATGGAGTATCGAAAGGAATATCCCAACTTTCAGCACCCACAGTAACTGGGCAATTACCTTCGAATACAAGAGTCATCTTATTGGCAGGGATAGAAGCCACAGCAAGACTTGTGCTATCGATTTCAGTCACCCATACTTTCACAGGCACATTAGCATAATTTGTGGTAGCAGTGTATAAAGGATAAGAAATCATAGTAAGATCCATATCTTTCACACCAATTTCTTCGGCAAAATAAATGACTTGAGAAGCACTTTCGTCGGCCATAAATGAAGCAGGAACTACGTAAAGCTCTTCATCATTATGTCCTACTTCTACAAATTTACTACCTGCTTGAAGTACATTCAATGTCAATAGAGCAGAAGTGTTGTTATCGTTGTTTTTATCATCGGCATATTCCACCACAGCACTAATATTCATTTCGCCTATAGCACTTGGAGCGAAACTCAATTCCACATTTACCGATTGGTTAGGAGCGATATTCACGCCATTGGCTTCGGCAAGTACTTGGTTATTAGCATCCACCAATTTCACTTTATAAGCATTGGCAGCTACGGCTTCAGTACCCTTATTGAAAATATTAACGCTATAGGTAGCAGCTACATTCACTTCGGGATAAAGATTACCAGAAAGAGTCTTCACTGCCAAATCGTTTGACAACTTTTCTACGGCAGTAACTTTTGCAGCCCAGCCTTCGTCGCGACTCATCACATCACTGAAGAATACGAATGTGAGAGCACCATCGGCACTTGTTGACTCCAATTCAACCAAATCGGAAGGGACTTCGGTAGCTGAATAACGTCCGATAACTGGAGATTTAGCACTTGCACCATTAAATACAATCAAAGAATCGGCGTAAGTGTCCATACTAAATACTGAGAATTCAGCCTTCACATTAGCATTAGCCTTAGAAGGACGAATTACGAGTGTATCGTTTTGAGCATTTGGATAATAACTATCAGGACCAGACACATCGTAGAAATCGTATTGCTTACCCACCTCAACGACAGTTTCACCAGTAGTCATCAAGATCCAATTACTTGGTTTCACTACGACAGGTCCCACCGCAGTTTCGGCACCACGTCCCATCTCGTTGACAGCAGCAACAGAATAGGTGTATTTACCGAATCCAGGAGCATCGGTGTAGGTGGTAGCAGGAGCAGCCACTTCTATTTCGGTGGCAGAAGTACCAGCAGAGCGAGTGATAATGTACTTAGTGACACTATTCACATCGTATTCACCACCATACATACCTTCGGTAGGAGCTGTCCATGATAGAGTAGCAGTATTGTCGCCAAGTTCCACTTTAAGATTGTTCACAGCACCCGGATTGTTCTTTCCTACATACACATCTACACTTTCGCTATCGGCACCACCATCGCCCTTACTATTAACGGCTACAATACGATAGCTGTAAAGTCCGTCGGCAAGATTGGCATCGGTATATGTAGCAGCCTTACCTATATTGGCATTATCAGCAGCAACAGTAGCCACCAATTCTTCGCCACGATAGATTTTCACACCAGTGATTTCAGCCAAGTCATTGCCTTGTGCGTCGATGCTTGGATTGGTCCAAGTAAGAACCACATTCTTGCCATCGGCCATAGCTTTGCGATTGGTAACACGGTCGGGAGCACCCTTAGCCACATGGATGTAAGGAATAATCATAGCACAAGAGCTATCGTCGCCATTTTCGCCAAGAACGCCCAATGAAGTGGCTTTACCAGTAGCCAAATCGACAGTATATAGGTTATAATCGCCATTATTAGCCCAATACAAAGTACCAGTGTTGTGGTCAAAAGTCATACTTTGTGTATAAGCAGCATCGGCACCAGTGTCACCAATCAGAGTACACACGGCATTAGTTTTATCTACCTTATATAGATTGTCGTCGGTGGCAATGGCATACATCTGACCATCGAGGTCAATAGCCATAGCAAGAATATAGAGATATTGATAATTAGGCGTCTTGAAATAGCCCACATAAGAGGTGGCACCAGTTTCCTTATTCACCTTTACAAGTTCTTCGCACCCATTTCTCACACCATACATATTGCCAGTAGAATAGTCATAATCTAATTCGGCAAGATGCGAACCACCCGAAGAAATGAATGTGCGAGTGCCATCGGTGAGGTCCATTGTGTACCATCCCTCAACAGTGGATTGAGTTCCAGGTTTAGTAACTTGTACATACCACTTATAATTGTAATAAGCACCAGCATACACAGAACCAAGTTTAGACTGATCGGCAATTAATTGAGGATTGTTCAATTGACCAGTAGTGTACTTAACCGGACCTTTTTTTGTAAGAATGCCATTGCTCTGTTGAAAAGAGCGATAAGCGTAAATTGAGGTTTGAGCAGACAAAGCACTCACGCCTACAACCACACCTAATGCGGCAAGTAATAGTTTTTTCATAATGTTTGTTTTAATTTGTGAATATTAAATTTAATCTGCACAAATATACAACAAAACTTCTAAATATTCCAAATATTATCTAAGATAAAGACTATCCGCGTGCATTTATTCACATTTCATTCAAAAAAAACACAGAATATTTCCACTATTAATTAAAATAACGATTCTGAAGTTCTTTATATTCAGGTGTGAGCTTCACAGCCTCAAGCCAAGAATTGATGCTATCGCAAAAAACACTATCTTCGCGATGGATAATCCACGATTGGAATTGGGTGAAACTTACATTAGTGGACACATCTACATCAGGGTAATTTGCAGCCATAGTTTTGGCTATACGCTCGTTCATTACAGCTTGCTTGATTTCGCCTGTGGCAACTCGCAAAAACAATTGCTCAGTTCCATAATCCTTATCGGTATGGATGTAAATAGTGTCGCCTATTTCATGGCTAAGATTACGCAAACGAGCCTCAATAGAAGAACCATTCACCACCCACACAGTGTCGTGTGCAAGGTCGAGTAGCGATTTCACAGCTATGGTGCTATCGGGTAAAACTCGTTGCACAAGCACTTGACGATCGACATAAATAGGATTTGAGAACAGATAGTCATCTTTATTCTCTTTAATTACAGGAAACTCTGCACACACCATCTTGAATTCGCCTTTTTTAAGTTTGTCGAGCGAGGAAGAAAGAGTGACCATAGGTTGGTATTTAAATTCCACACCTGCTTTTTTCGCCACTAATCGAAGAAGGTCGTAACTATATCCACCCAAAGTATCGTCGTAGGTGTAGAACGAAAGAGGAGAATATTCAATAGCCACAATCAAGTGGGGACTTACGCCATGCTGTTTATCGCCAAAAAGTTTGTCATAATTTTTTAGCACCAACATAATGGCAATAGTGGCCACAAGCAGAACAGCATATAGCACCAAACTACCCTTCTTTACACCTTTGCTTATCATAATTTATTAGTTGTTGAATTCTACAGACAGACCAAATTGGAATTTTCTACCATTAAGAGGATAATGAGGCATTGAGAAATAATTATTTCCACCAAACAGTCCTTGGTTGGCATGCGAGAACATCACAAAGAATCGCGTTTTACCCAATTTCATATTTGCATATGCATTCATCCACACGAAATCACCACATTGAATTTCGTTCTGATTGTGGAATGCCATAGTAGCAGGATTATAAGAAGGAGCATAGTAGCGAGTGTAATAGTTGCAATCTACGCCAAACTGCACATTTAATACTCCAGCCACTTTAAACTTCAAATACAAATTAGAATATACAGCAAATTCAGGCAACGACAGAATGCTTTTCTCACTTGAAGTTTGATAGGTAATTTTATTTTCCCAACCTAAGGCTTTGAATCGGAAATTCTGCGTTGCACTTGCACTAAACACTTGAATATTTCCTCCATATTGAGCAGGCAGAGCCAAATTATTGAAATACACATAGTTGTTGAGGTTTTCCACACCTACATCTATATGAGTGCGAGAATAAGGCACAGTCAAGCGTCCGCCTACCCTAACCCTTCTCACTTTTCCGAAATCATTTTGCCAGATAAAGTGATTGGAAATATAATTACGCAACAGGTAAGGAACTTCTTCATTTCGGAAATATCCATATCCTTCCACTTTCACACTATCTCCAAAGAGTGGAATGCGAGTGGTGATATCGCCCGAGATATTCACATCACCAACCACGTCGCCAAGCACACCAAGTCGTGCATCGGCACTATATGTGAGAATAGAACCACGTTGTTTGGTGAGTTGTGCACCTATCCACGCCACATTTTCAGTTTTATTTCTTGGTATCACAAAATCGGGCACAGGCGAAAGATTTTCATCGCGATTGGCAGTATAGAGCATAGTGTCAACTACTTGCTGATATTTACGAATCTCATAAGTAGCATAAGCGGCAAGTCCAAACTTAGCATACTTATTGAATCCCTCCAACAACGAAACGCCAAGAGTATTGCTCAAACTCATATATTCGGTGCGTTCGTCAGTTCCCGAAAGAGACAGGTAGCAATCGTTGAAGTAACGCTTATCTTCACTTGCATTTCCATTCAAGAAACGATGAGTGTGCTTTTTGAAATCGAAAGTCCAGATGAAACTTGTGACCGGAATGTATTCCTTATGCTCGATAGTATCGTTCACACTGTCTTTCCAAGTTCTGTAGTATCCCACCTTATATCGATGATTCATATAGAAATTGTGACGCACCAAACGAGAGTGAGCATTTCTCAAATGCACAGGAATGGTTTTGGCATCAACCTTAGTTTCTCCACCTTGCACTTCGGCTGGATCGGTGATGTATCTATCATCGGTGATACCACCATTTTCCTTGTTGAGCATATTATAATTATTGTAATATGTGTGCATCTCATATCTATCACCTAAATATGAGCCATTTATGCCCCACATAAAATTCTTTGCAGCCTGATAGTCGTAATTACCTTTTGAATAAATATAATCGAGCATAGCACCCAATTGCAAACGCTTATTCACATTGCCTGAGAACATACCCTCAAGTCGGTCTTGATTGTTGTATTTATTACCACCTGTAGCATAAGACAAAATGGTGATAGGCTCTCCCGTATTGTAATATTTCTGGTCGGACAGTTTGCTTGTCCAATTTTCAATCACATCTTCAAAAAAGAATTGACTTCCAGCCTTGCGGTCGAAGAATATTTGAGTCATCCCTGGTGCGCCATAGTTACCTGTGGTAGCAAAAGCAATACTCTGATTAGTTGGAATGAATTTTTGGTAATAATTATCCTGCAAAGTGTCAATTGTAGACTCATAGCGTTGAGCCAAAGGTTGGGTTATCTTCCAAGCCGAAGGCTTGACTAATTTTGAGGTGTCTTTTTTTGCAGTATTATCAAGTGTGCCCTTACTTGCAATTTGCTTCATTGCTCCTTGCCCCCACATTTCGGCACTACAAGAAAGAAGGACAAAAACTGCAATCAATTGCAACGCAGCATTTTTTATATCTATTTTAAACACTTTTTTAAATTTCATATGTTATAATATTTATCAAACTACAAAGTTAGCAATTAATATCGTGAATTTTTCCTTTAGAAGGATAAAAACGCCATAAAAATCAATTTCTTCGTTCATATTAACAATTTATTTAATTTTATTTAGAGAAAATATTAACTTTGCATTATGAAAGAAAAATTTGTAATCACCATAGGGCGACAATTTGGAAGTGGTGGCCGAGAAATAGGCCGCCTCGTTGCCAATAAACTTAACATAAAATACTACGACAAGGAACTTCTTGCCGCAGCCGCAAATACATCGGGAATCAAAACTGAATTCTTTGAAGAATCGGATGAGGTGAGTCCGAGCACATTCTCAAGTTCGAATATTTGGCAAAATATTTTTGGGTATAACATTGGCAACTTCTTCAGCATAGACACATTCTCGGGCGACAAATTTTATAACACACAAAGCGAAGTGATAGAAGACTTTGCTAATCAATCGTCGTGTGTGATAGTGGGACGCAGTGCCGATTATATACTACGAAACCACCCTTGCCTAATAAGTGTTTTTATCTCGGCATCGGAAGAGGCTTGTGTGAAAAGAGTGATAGAAAGATGTGATTGCAAAAACAAAGAAGAAGCTCTTGCTCTCATTGAAAAAAAGAATAAATTGCGTGCAAATTATTACAATTTCTACACCGATAAGGAATGGGGATTTGCTACAAGTTACGACCTATGCATCGACTCATCAAAATTGACTTCGGACCAAGTGGCTGAGATCATTATCGAATACGTAAAGAAACGCATTTCATAATCTTCGTTCTATGGTAGACACAGAGAAAAAAACTTTATTGGCTATCATCAATCCGATATCAGGCACTACAAAAAAGGAATATGTGCCTGAGTTGCTTGACACACTCGTAGATAAAGAGAAATTTACTCTAACAGTGCGTTTCACTCAACGTGCAGGACACGCTACAGAGCTCACCAAAGAAGCCATAGAAAAAAAAATCTATGGAGTGGTGGCTATTGGAGGAGATGGCACAATCAACGAAGTGGCGTCGGCTCTATGTGGCTCAAACACAGCACTTGGTATAATTCCATGTGGTTCGGGTAACGGACTTGCCCGCCACCTTGGAGTACCCGTAAACATGGAAAAGGCTATACAAATCCTCAACATCGACAATGTAGAAAGCCTTGATTATTGCACTGTGAACGAGCGACCATTTTTCTGCACCTGTGGAGTGGGATTTGATGCTCATGTAAGCGAAAAATTTGCCCAAAGTGGGAAACGAGGTCCACTCACCTACATTCAAAATACACTTTTAGAATACTTGAAATATCGTCCCCAAAAATATCATATAGAAATGGGCGAAGAGGTGGTGAGTGAAGACGCATTTCTTATAGCATGTGGCAATGCGTCGCAATATGGCAACAACGCATTCATTGCCCCTAAAGCAAGTATGCACGACGGGCTGATAGATGTAACCTTGATACATCCATTCACCCCACTCGACACAGCGATAATGAGTTTCTTATTATTCACAAAACATCTCGACCAAGATATCAATATCACCACATATCGAGTACCTGAATTGGTGATACGCAGAAACAAACCCGGAGTGATGCACATAGACGGTGATCCTGTGATGATGGAAAAAGACTTGTACATAAAATGTTATAAAGGCGGTATAAAAATGCTACTTCCCACTACCAACAACAAAGAGAAGTCGCTATTATCATCGCTTGAGGATTATTTTTGGGACTTCGTGAACACAGTGCGAGGAGAACTAAAAATATAAGCAAAGACATAACAAAGCACCCTTAAATGGGGTGCTTTTATGTTTCTAAACATTGTTTCCCAACATATTTATATCGTAATATTTTTTTACACATTTTTTTGTGGTAAAATGCTTGGTTTTACCACCTATTTTTCGTAAATTCGTAACGAAGATAAAGCATTTCTCATTTTAAGGGAGAATATGCTTAATTTTCGTGTAATATTACCTGTGGAAATAACTAATAACAATAAATAAAATATTAGCATCAACATGAGCTATTTAAGATTTGAAAAAACTCTGCTAACGAACTTACAAGAATCGCTTCCCAAAGAAGTGCTTCGCACAAATCGTTCCGGAGCTTATCATTGCACCACAATAGTAGGGTGCAATACTCGCAAATACCATGGATTGCTCGTTATCCCAATTCCAGAATTAGATGACGAGAATCATGTAATGCTCTCTTCACTTGATGAAACAGTAATTCAGCATGGTGCTGAGTTTAACCTTGGTCTTCACAAGTATCAGGGCAACAACTACAGTCCTAACGGACACAAATATGCAAGAGAGTTTGAATGTGAGAAAGTGCCTACTACGATTTATCGTGTGGGAGGTGTAATCTTGAAAAAGGAAAAACTATTCGTTCACCACGAAAATCGTATCCTTATTCGTTACACACTTCTCGATGCGCATTCCGCTACCACATTGAGATTGCGTCCGTTCCTTGCATTCCGTAGTGTAAGAGAATATACTCACGAGAATGCTCAAGCAAATCGCGAATACCAAGAAGTGGATAATGGTATAAAGACATGTATGTATCCAGGATATCCAGAACTCTATATGCAACTCAATAAGAAAAACGAGTTCCATTTTGTTCCTGATTGGTATCGTGGCATTGAATATCCAAAAGAACAAGAAAGAGGATATGATTTCAACGAAGACCTATATGTGCCTGGATATTTTGAATTTAACATTAAAAAGGGTGAAAGTGTAGTGTTCTCTGCGGGTATTTCAGAGGTGAAAACTCGCACTTTGAAGAAGACATTTGAAGACGAACGCGAAGAGCGTACGCCACGCGATACATTCCAACATTGTCTTGTGAATGCAGCACACCAATTCCTAAACAAGCAAGGAGACGAATATTACATCCTTGCTGGATATCCATGGTTTAAGTGCCGCGCTCGTGACCTATTCATTTCTCTTCCTGGTCTTACACTTGCCATTAACGAAGTGGACAAATTTGAGAAAGTAATGGGTACAGCATGCAAGGCTATCAAGGACTTCATCACGCACACACCAAGCAATCTGAAGATATATGAAATGGAACATCCAGATGTGCTACTATGGGCTGTGTGGTGTATCCAACAATATGCTAAAATGGTGTCGCGAGAAAAGTGTAGAGAAAATTATGGTACTATTCTTGAAGAAATTATCGATTTCCTACGCAAGGGCGGACATCATAACCTCAACCTACACAATAATGGTCTTGTGTATTCAAATGGTAATAACCAAGCCATCACATGGATGAACTCTACTGCAAATGGTCGTCCTGTGATTTCGCGTACCGGATACATTGTAGAATTCAATGCACTATGGTATAATGCACTATGCTTCACTGCTGATATTCTTGGCGAAAAAGAAAGTACACTTTTCACAGAAACGCTAAAAGAATTGGCAGAAAAAACAGCACAATCGTTTGTAGAAGTATTCTTGAATGAACATGGTTACCTACTTGATTATGTAGACGGCAATATGATGGACTGGAGCGTACGCCCAAATATGATTTTCGCAGCCGCTCTTGACTATTCGCCACTAAATGCTCGACAAAAGAAAGGTATTGTGGACATTTGCACAAAGGAATTGCTTACACCTAAGGGATTGCGTTCGTTGAGTCCAAAGAGCGGAGGTTATAATCCAAACTATGTGGGCCCACAAAATCAACGCGACTATGCTTATCACCAAGGTACAGCATGGCCATGGCTTGCCGGATTCTACTTTGAGGCATATCTACGCATCTATAAGATGAGTGCAATCGGTTTCGTTGAGCGCCAACTTATCGGCTACGAAGATGAACTATCATGCCACTGTATCGGTTCTATTCCAGAACTATTTGATGGTAACCCACCATTCAAGGGCAGAGGAGCCATCTCATTCGCTATGAATGTGGCAGAAATCCAGAGAACACTATATTTACTAAGCAAATATAATTATTAATATAAGGAGGAACCTATATGAAAGTATTAATGTTTGGATGGGAATTTCCTCCCAAGATTTTAGGTGGTTTGGCAGTGGCTTCTTATGGTATCACAAAGGGGCTTAGTCTACAAGGCGATGTAGAAACTACATTCTGCCTTCCAAAACCTACAGGTGAAGAAGAAAAATTCTTGAACATCATCGGGATGAATCAAGTGCCTATCGTGTGGAAAGATGTAAACTATGATTATTTGAAATCTCGTTTACCTAACTACACCACCCCTGAGCAATATTATGCATTCCGTGACCATATTTACGCCGACTTCAATTATATGTGTACCAACGATCTTGGTTGCATGGAATTTGCAGGTGGTTATCCTCAAAATCTACACGAGGAAATCAACAACTATTCTGTGATAGCTGGTGTAGTGGCTCGTCAACAAGAATTTGACATTATTCACGCTCACGACTGGCTCACCTACCCTGCTGGTGTTCATGCTAAGATGGTGAGTGGTAAGCCATTGTGTATACACGTGCATGCAACCGACTTTGACCGTTCTCGTGGTCAAGTGAACCCTACCGTTTATGCAATAGAAAAGAATGGTATGGATTACGCAGATTGCATTATGTGTGTATCGGAATTGACAAGACAAACTGTAATAAATCAATATCATCAAGATCCTCGCAAGTGTGTGGCTATGCATAATGCAGTGTACCCACTTTCACAAGAGTTGCAAGATATCCCTCGTCCTGAACATCCAAAGGAAAAGGTGGTAACATTCCTTGGCCGCATCACTATGCAAAAGGGACCTGAATATTTCGTGGAAGCAGCAGCATTGGTATTGAAACGCACTCGTAACATACGTTTCGTGATGGCAGGTTCGGGCGACAAACTCGAAGAAATGATTCATCTTGCAGCTGAGAGAGGTATTGCCGATCGTTTCCACTTCCCGGGTTTCCAACGAGGCAAACAAGTGTATGAAGCATACAAGAACAGTGATGTATTTGTGATGCCATCGGTATCAGAGCCATTTGGTATTGCACCACTTGAAGCAATGCAATGTGGTACACCATCTATTATCTCAAAACAATCAGGTTGCGGTGAAATCCTCACAAATGTGATCAAGGTAGACTATTGGGATATCAATGCAATGGCTGATGCAATCTACTCAATATGCACCAATCCGTCACTATTTAAATACCTACAAGAAGAAGGTATCAAAGAAGTGGACGGCATCACTTGGGAAAAGGTAGGCTTGAAACATAGAGCCATCTACGACGAGCTAATCAAAAACAACAATCATTAATATAATTTTATAGATATGAAAACTATTTGTCTATATTTCGAGATACATCAAATAATACATCTAAAGCGTTATCGTTGTTTTGATATCGGTAACGACCACTACTATTACGATGATTACGAAAACGAACGTACAATCAACGAAATAGCAGAAAAATCATATATACCTGCACTAAACACCCTTATAGAAATGGCACGAAACAACAATGGCGCATTCAAGGTGGCTCTATCTGTTTCGGGTGTAGGTTTGGAACAATTGGAAATGTATGCACCACAAGTTATCGAATTGCTTCACCAATTGAACGATACCGGTTGTTGTGAATTCCTATGCGAACCATATTCACACGGTCTGTCTTCACTTGCTAATGAAGAATGTTTCCGTGAAGATGTGGAAAATATGCGTACTAAAATCAAACAAATGTTTGGCAAAACACCTAAGGTGTTCCGTAACTCAAGTTTGATATATTCAAATGAAATAGGTTGTATGGTAGCAGATATGGGCTTCAAGGGTATGCTCACCGAAGGTGCAAAGCACGTGCTTGGTTGGAAGAGTCCTCACTACCTATATCACTGTGCTTACAATCCTAAATTGAAACTTCTACTTCGCGACTATAAATTGTCTGACGATATCAGCCTTCGCTTCTCGGATGTGGATTGGGCTGACTATCCTCTATTTGCAGATAAATACATCGGTTGGATTGCCGATCTTCCAGAAGAAGAACAAGTAATCAATATCTTCATGGAATTGGCTGATATAGGTATTTCTCAACCATTATCTTCAAATATCCTTGAATTCTTGAAGGCTCTTCCTCAATGTGCAAAAGACAGAGGTATCACATTCTCTACTCCAAGCGAAATTATCAGCAAACTTAAGTCGGTGGACCAAATAGATGTACCTTACCCAATGTCGTGGAACGACGAAGAAAGAGACATCAGTTGCTGGCTTGGTAATGTGATGCAACGCGAAGCATTTGATAAGCTTTATAGCGTAGCAGAACGCGTACACCTATGTACAGATCGTCGCATCAAGCAAGACTGGAGCTACATGCAAGCAAGTAATAACTTCCGCTTCATGACTACCAAGAACACTGGTATCGGATTGAATCGTGGTATCTATGATTCTCCATTTGATGCTTTCACCAACTATATGAATATCCTTGGTGACTTCATCAGCAGAGTTAATTCGCTATATCCAGAAGATATGGACAATGAAGAACTTAACTCACTTCTTACTACTATCAACAATCAAGGTGATGAAATCGCTGAATTGACAAAAGAAATCGAAAAACTTCAAGCAAAGATTGCAAAACTTCAACCTAAAGAAGAAAAGCAACCAGCAGCAAAGAAGAAAGCGACAAAAAAGGATGTAGCTAAAGAAGAAGTTGCTGAAAAGCCTGCAAAGAAGACTAAAAAAGCTACTGCTAAGAGTGAAAAGTAATTTTACTCTATAAGTAACTTATATAATTAAGCCATTGGTGACCACTCACTAATGGCTTTTTTCTTACGGTAATTTATATAAATTTTGCACAAAGCAATTTATATAAGTTCTCTTAAATATTAGGGAATCAATAAAAATTGGTGTACCTTTGCACTGAGAATAAGAAATATCACTAATTAACGTTACTATATGAAGAAAAAACTACTCTCACTTGCATTATTGTGTGGTTCTGCACTTTTAGCAAATGCACAACAGCAATACAAACCATTTGATTATCTTGACCTCGGTGTAAACGTTGGTGCAACGGGATTAGGTATTGACCTTGCTACTCATGTAAGTGATAACTTTAGAGTAAGAGCCGGATTCTCATTTATGCCCAAAGTAGATGTGAAAATGAATTTCGGTATAGAAGGACGCAAAAAAGACGAAAATGGGAATTGGGTGCCTACAAAATTTGATTCTATGGCAAGTAAGTTCCAAGATTTCACAGGTCTTGAAATAAATGATAATGTGGATATGCTTGGCACTCCAAATTTCTACAATGGTAATCTATTAGTAGACTATTTCCCTATTAAAAATAATTCGTTTCACGTGACTGCCGGTTTCTATATCGGTCCATCAAAAGTGGCAAGTGCTTGTAACACTATCGAAGAAATGCCATCGCTTATAGGTGTGACAATGTACAACAGAATATATGAAAAGGTGGAAAACTTTGAACCAATCATTGGCGATGACATTTATCTTACTCCAGAATTGGAAGAAAAGATATTAGAAAACGGACGACTCGGTATCCATGTAGGTGATAGAGTGGATACAGGTGAGCCATTTATGATGGAACCAGATGAAAATAGCACGGTAAAGGCTGATATGTTCGTTAATGTGTTTAAGCCATATCTTGGAGTAGGTTACGGCTGTAATCTTTCAGAAAATAACATTCGCTTTGAAGTGGATGGTGGTGTAATGTTTTGGGGAGGTACTCCTCAAATCTTAACCAAAAATCCTGCATACACAACAACCAACAATAGTGATACTTCTACTAAAGAAAAAGAATATATCGACCTTGCCAAAGATGTAAAAAATATCGGTGGAAAAGTGGGAAGATATGTAGGTTATGCAAAGTCTTTAAAGGTGTATCCCGTTATAAATCTGAGAATATCATTCCGCCTTTACTAACATACAATTACAGAAACAATAAAAAATGCGAGGTAATAGCCTCGCATTTTTTATTTCATAAATTAGTGTAACATTATTTCACTATTAACTTTTGAATAATTCCGTTCTCAAATCTAATAATATTCACACCTTTTTCCAAACTGTTAAGTTTTACGCCTTGAATGTTATAGATTTTATAAGAAACGCTTTCGTTCATATTTACTTCATTGAGTCCACTATTACCTTTCACAGTAACCACACACTTGGCTTCGTGACCACCATCTACAGATTTTGCAATCACTTCAGCTACACCTTCTGATAAAGCTACTATCGTGTCTTCGGTGCCTCTGCTCACTACGGATTCGTTAGTGATGTGCCATTCTATTTTGCCATCGCTTATATTGAGAGGCAATGTTATAGCAGTAAGCAATGATTGCTCTCCTATGGTGAGAGTCAATGCAGATGCTGAAATTTGTACACCAGTAGTGTGAGCATATACCATTACTTCGCAAGTAGCTTTTACCGAGCTATTAGTAGCAGAAGACACAGTGATAATAGTATTTCCATAACCAACAGCTTTGATCACACCATTAGCATCCACAGATGCAACTTTTGTATTTGAACTTGACCATTGCAGTGTTTTATCCCAAACATCAGCAGGCAATACAATGGCAATCAATGCGTGGCTTTCGCCTACAAACATTGTAATAGATTGGTTGCTCAACGTAATAGATTCCACCACTGGGACAGCCTTCACTTTAACTTTACAAGATAGAGAATATCCACCATTTACCGATTTTGCAGTAACATTAGCCTCCCCTACTCCTACTGCAATTATTGACCCATCGGCATTGCGTTTCACTACATTCTCATTGCTCACACTCCACTCTATTTTTCCATCGGTAGTGGCAAGAGGTAAGGTATTGGCTGTAAGTACAAAACTTTCACCTATAAAAAGTTCTTTACTTGTAGCAGATAATTGCACACCAGCAGTAGGTGTATACACTTGCACCTCACACGATGCTTTAATAGCTTTATTAGCTAAACTTGTAGCAGTAATTGTGGCTTTACCAAATCCAATAGCCTTCACCACACCATTAGCATCAACAGTAGCAATGCTTGAATTAGAACTATTCCATGTGAGGGTTTTATCTGCAGCATCAGCGGGCAACACTGTAGCAGATAGAGTATGCGTATCGCCAGCATACATAGTAATGGATACAGCAGATAATGTGATAGATTGTACATTAGCAGCTGGAGTGAATTCGCTTTCAGATACAAGTTTTATCTCCTTAGGAGAGCCTGAAGGCACTACAAGATAGGCAGTATTTGCAGGAATAAAATCAAAACTTGCAGTAACGAAACCAAGTTTGCCATCGCTCATCACACCAAGCACGCGCATAGTATTGGCATCGTAAGCAAGTTGGTTGTTATGTTTCTTGGTTCCATTATTGAAATATACCCCTTTCATTAAGTTGCCAGCAAGCGATGTAACGCCATTATCGTCCACTGTAACCTTATTATCAACATAATTAGAAGAATTACATTTCACATATACGGCAGTAGATGCTGGCACTTTCCCATCTTTTACTTCTTTCCATACAGCTTGTCCATTCTCCACCTTATCTACATAATAAGCCTTCATTGATGCAGGTAAAGTGAAAGGGAAAGCAGCATATATTGTAGTATAAAACTCATTGCCTATTGTAATAGTAGGCTTTAGAGCAAAATATTGATTTTCATTACTATTTACAGGACGAATATACCACTCCCTTGTAGCATTGCTATTTGTCAATACCACACCTTCGTCGTAAGTTGTATTCTCGTCACAAAGGTATTTAGTCAAACCACCATGTTGAGCATAAGCGCGATAAGTACCATTTGAATTCTTATATAACTTTACATAATACCCAATAATACTGTAAGCACTTGTACCTTGCGACTTGAAATCATATCCATCACCAGCTTCGGCAATGTAAATAATAGAAGCAGGGTCAGAAACAACATTACTAAAGTGTTTTTTAGTTTCAAGAGCACCAAGATCGGCATTAGTGGTAGCAAGATCTACACTTCCCTTATTATCTATGACTCTAATATAACGTTCAGTTACCTTATTTTGCACACGATAATACCCTTTGCCGTTGTATTGAGCAAAAACACAATTCACAGCCAAGCATAATATCGAAAGTAACATTATTTTTCTCATAGTTACATAAATAAAAAAACTCTGCCTTGTCGGCGTCGTATCGCACAATCAAGGCAGAGCTATTAAAAAGAAATAATTACTTTTCAGTTACTACTTTAGATTTAGCAATTGCAATAGTCACGCGGTTAGCTGTGCTGTGAAGAGGTTGCACTGCATCACCCTTGTGTTCGATTGTAATGCGAGAAGGAGCAATGCTATAAGTATTCTTCAATACATCAGCAACAGCGTGAGCACGCTTTTCAGCCAATCCGGCATTGATCTTAGTGTTACCAGTTTCCTTATCGGCATAACCAACCAAAGAAACAATAGCTTCAGGATGTGCGTTCAAGAAATCAACGATTTCCTTAATCTTGGCATCTTCAGAAGCAGGTATTTCTGTGTTATTAGCTTCCTTGAAGAAGATAGCACGGTTAAGTTCAAGAATAGTAGTTTCTATATATACTTTCTTTTCTACAACTTTTTCCACTACCTTTTCAACGATTTTTTCTTGAATGCGTACGCTTGGTTGTTCGGCAGCTTTCTTTACTTCCTTATTGCTCTTACCAAATACATACTTCACACCAAGTAAACCATTGAAGTACCAGTCGCTATTACCAGCCTTCTTAGAGTTATACTTATCGCTCAACACATTAGCTTGAACTTCAGCACCAACACTCCAATTAGAATTGATACGGAAATCAGCCATAAGACCTGCTCGACCAAGGAAGTAAGCCTTAGTGCCATCCCACAAGTTACGCAAATTCTCGTTAGGACCATAGATAGCAGCCAATTCATTCTTCACTGTAGCAGCTTCATCATTGTTCCACGCAATGTTTGCACCGATACCAGCAAATGCAGTAACAGTGAAAAAGCGATTTGGATTATAACCGCAGAACAAGTTTGAAAGGTTGAGTGTAGCATCGACAGCAGGAGCCACATAATTCCATTTCCAAGTTTTAGACACACCGTCCATATCAAAACCACCCTTACTTTGGAAAGCATTGATAGCCAAACGAGCACCAAACAACTTAGTGAAATTATAACCACCAGCCACTTGAACGTTGTATGTAGTTTGTTTGCCAAAAGAATTTTCACCCAAAGTATATTGCGCACCAACAGGTTGCACTTGAATATACCAGTGTGGATTGAATACATTCTCTACCTTTTCAGTGCTTTCTTGAGCAAAGGCAGAAACGGATCCCATCATCAACAAACCAGCTATTAAAGTTTTATTGATTTTCATAATCCTTTGTTTTATAATTTATTTATCAATTAGTCAAGTGGGAACAAAGTCCCACCTGACGTATTATAATCACTTTCTTACTTTACTGTCACGTAGTACTTCTTAGCTGCAACTTGACCGCTATAGTCTACACTTGTGTAAGTCACTTCGTAGATATAACCTCTTTCAGCAGAGAAATTCACTGACAATACATCACCATCCAAGATTTCAGCTACACCAGCCTTGCTATTAGCCTTCTTCAAAGCAGCCAAGCAAGTAGCATCACCAGATTGTGCATTCTTCTTGCGATCCATAGAGTAAACGTTAGTTACACCCACAAGTTTCTTGTAAGCAGGAGCCACAAGTTCAGCATTGTAAGAAGTTGGGATGAACTTCACATTACCAGCCGACATGCGAGTTGGGTTGTAAACTGTTTGACTCAATACAGAGAAGCCTGAAGTAGTCTTAGCCAACATCACTGGTTGCATCACCTTATTGATTGAATTCAAACCAGCAACAAGCTTACCTTCTAATTTATCAAGGAATTTGACGATTAGTTGCTTATCCTTTTCTACCAAGTCATCAATCTTGTCTTCGATGTGGATATATTTATCAGCTATTTCAGTCAAATCACCAAGTTGTTCAAGATAGTTATTGATAGTATTGATAATATTGTTGATATTATCTTGTTGACCAGACAACATACCATTAATATCATCTTCAAGACCTTCAATTTCATCAATCATCTTCTTGAATTCATTCATATCAACTGGAATTTCGATATCAATTGGAACTTCAACATCTACTGTACCTTCCCATACGAATTCCACTTGATCTTGAATTTCTTGAGGATTGATTACGATTTCTTTCTTAACTGTAGTATCGAAAGAACCTACTACATTACCTTCATTATTTACTACATCACCCTTCACAGGAACATCGATAGTGATAGTTTGAGATGGTACTGTGAAATCAATATCAACCAAATCTTCAATCTTAATAGGAACTTTAGTTGAGATTGTGTTCTTATAAGTTACAGTTAGATCAAGGTTGATATCATCAGTATTGATATCGATAGTATTGAACTTGATTTCATCAATCTTTTTGATATCCAAATCAAATGTCATATCAGGAAGAGATACCTTCAACTTATTAGCAATCTTATCCAAAACCTTACCTACGAAAGTTTCCATCTTATCGAAACCTGGGAAAGATGAAACCTTTAAGTCTTGCATAAATGAGTAAGACAAAGGTTTAACGGCAGTAGCAGCCAAGTTGTATTGAGAGTAAACGCTACGAGTTACACCCAAAGTATCGGTCCAAGTAGCCTTCAAAGCATTAGCATCAAGTTGTTGGTTGAATTCTTGCAAAACATCTGCAATAGTGCTTGCAGCTTGAGCTACATTGATACCATTTGTAGGGTTAAGAATGTCCTTGATAGTATTCTTCACAGCAGTGCCATTGAAGTCGAATGTCATAGCAACCTTATGTACATCAGCAGGAGCCAAAGTAGCTTCAGCTTCATAGAAACCATTAGTAGCAGAACGAGAATAACCGAAAGTAAGTTTCTTATCAGAATACTTAAGACCAGAAAGCTTGATAGCAGATTCTTCGTCTAAGCTATTTACGATAGGAAGAACTTGACCTTCGAAATTAACTGTAGAAGGATTTACAGTAACATATACCTTACCAGCCTTACTTACTACTATTTCACCATCTTCAGCAAACATTGTAGGAGTAACGCCAAGCATTTCAATATCCTTCTCAGAAAGAGTTTCCTTATCGTTAGCATAGTAACGAGGATATTTAGCTGGGAATTGAAGACCATAGCTACCAGTGCGTCCATAGTATGCCATCAATACGTTGCTACGTACATTCATTGGCATTGCGAAGCTACCGAACACAGGGTTTTCAGTACCTTGAAGAATAATACCAGATACATATTGCATCAAAGCAGTATTAACAGTAGCAAACAAACCATCTATAGCCTTTTCGTTAGCTGCTACTCTTGCATCAAGAGCATTCACCTTGTCGGTCAAAGCGTCAAGTTGGTCTTGTAGTTTAGCATCAGCATCCTTGTATGCATTTTCAAGTTGACCTAAAGTAGTATTAATAGAAGTGATTTCGGTCATCACTTCAGCGATACGCAAGTCAGTGTATTCCTTAGCAGCCTTCAAGTTAGCAGCAGCTTGTTCTGCCACAGAATTCACGCTTTCCTTAATTTTATTAAGTTCTTTGCAAATGCTATCAATTTCGTTTTCTTTCAACGCTGCAAATTCATCTTCCAATGCATCATATCCCTCTTTTAGAGCAGTGAATTCAGTTACCAAAGCATCAATTCTGATAGAATCAGCCTCAGCAAGAGCTTGAGCCTTAGCAGCAGCCTTTACAGTTTTATTAAGCAAAGTATCCAAATCACCAACTTTCTTAGTCAAATCGGCAAGAGCAGTGGTCAAAGTTGCAATAGCAATTTCATTAGCAGCAACGCGAGTTTCCAACTTAGCGATTTCAGATGTAATCTTACCTTCAAGTTCGGTCTTGTTATCAGCGATAGCCTTTTCTAATTCTGCCTTATTGTTAGCAACAGTCTTAGTTAGAGATTCCAATTGAGATTGAACACTTGTAGCCAAGATTTGAAGTTGCATAATCTTAGCATTTAAAGAAGCTACAGAATCATCTAAATTCTTTTGCAAAGCAGTTTGCACTTCATTAATCTTCTTTTCAAGTGCTTCATGTTGAGATTTATTTTCAGCAACAAAAGCAGTGTATTGAGTAATATGTTTGTTGTATTCCTCAACTGTTACGTAGTTATTAGCTACATACTCTTGCCAAAGTTGGATTTCTTGCTTCCAAGTTTCGCAATTTTTCTTACACTCATCTTGAGCTTTTTTCAAAGCATCAATTTGTCCATTCAAAGCTGAAACCTGAGTCTCAATAAGTTCTTTTAATGTAGAGTCTTCATGCGCCAATTTAGCATAAGCATCTTCATCATAGTCCTTACAAGAAACAAATGTTCCCATAGTAGCGAAGAACATCGCCACTAAAAGCATTCCATTGATAAATTTCTTTTTCATTGAACTTAGTTTTTAAAAATTATTATTATTTAGATTATTTATTATTCCAAAACCTTAGTTTTCACATAGTTTTGCTCGCACAAAATACTATTTCGGTTTAATATTACAAAGATAGAGAATAGCCAAATATTTCACAAATTTTTATTCATTTTTTTAAAATTATAAAATGATTTTTTGCCCTTACCCCTTAAATTCCACATATATATTTGCTTTAGTTTTATAGCAATCTTTTAAAACTATTTTATACAAAATACATACGAGAATAACAACATCAAAAAAGTCCTCCATTTCATAAGAAACAGAGGACTTTTTCTTTATTTTATTATCTATTCTTTAACCCAAATAAGCCTTGACATCTTCGGCCACTTGCTCTGGAGTGAATCCAAACTTTTCGTCGAGCACCTTATAAGGAGCAGACGCGCCGAAGCGTTCCAAGCCCTTAACATATCCATTCCATCCAATAACTCTTTCGAGCACACAAGGAAGACCAGCAGTAAGACCAAAGGCAGGAATATCAGAAGGAATCACTTCTTGACGATATTCAATAGGTTGTTCCATAAACAATCCTGTAGATGGAACTGACACCACATTACATTCAATACCATCAGCCTTTAATATTTCGGCAGCATCGATAAGTGCACTCACTTCAGAACCATTACCAACAAGAGTAATCACAGGATTTTCTGACTTAAGTACTACGTAACCACCCTTTTCCATAGCCAAAGCATCTTGATAACGATTACCACTTACACTTGGCAAATCCTTAACATCTTGACGAGTAAGAATCAAAGCTGTAGGAGTAGACTTATTTTCCATCGCCATCTTCCAAGCCACTACAGTTTCAGCACTATCGGCAGGACGAAGCACAAGCATACTATTCACACCACTCAAGTTCTTAACTCTTTCAAGCAAACGCACTTGAGCTTCTTGCTCGATAGGTTCGTGAGTAGGACCATCTTCACCCACACGGAATGCATCGTGAGTCCAAATATACTTCACTGGCAATTCTTGTAATGCAGCCATTCTTATAGCAGGCTTCATATAATCTGAGAACACAAAGAATGTAGCACAAGCAGCCCACATACCACCATGCAATGCAATACCATTCATAATAGCAGTCATAGTAAGCTCAGCAACACCAGCGTGAAGGAAACCACCAGTAAAATCGTGATGTTTCAAAGCACCTACCTTATGTAAGAATGCTTCAGACTTATCACTATTAGCAAGATCGGCAGAAGAAACAATCATATTCTTTACCTTTTCACCAAGAACCGACAAAACTGCAGCCGAAGCAGTGCGAGTAGCTACATTTGGTTTGTATGTAATTGCTTCGTAATCGATTTCAGGCAACTTACCAGCAATAAAATCTTCAAGTTGTTGTGCAAGTTCAGGATGTGCTTCAGCCCATGCCTTTTCTTCAGCGTGACGAGCTTCAGCAATAGTTTCAAGTTCTGCCTTGCGATTAGCATACAATTCAGCAACTTCATCCCAAATCTTCCATGGATCATTCATATCACCACCAAGATTTTCAACAGTCTTTTCGTAGCTTGCACCAGACTTGCTCAATGGTTGACCATGTGTGCTACACATTCCCTCAAAGTTTTCACCTTCAGGAGTAACACATCCAAGTCCCATAATGGTTTTTCCTATAATCAATGTAGGACGATCTTTTTCTTCAAGAGCTGCTTCGATAGCCTTAGCGATGGCTTCAGCATCATTGCCATCTATTTCAAGCACATTCCAATTCCAAGCACGATACTTCGCAGCTACATCTTCATCAGTTACTTCATTCACATCAGTAGAAAGCTGAACATCGTTGCTATCATAGAACATAATAAGATTGTTCAATCCCAAATATCCAGCGATACGACCAGCACCAGCTGAAATTTCTTCCTGAATACCACCATCCGATATAAATGCATAGGTTTTATGAGCCACAGTTTCACCAAAACGAGCCACCATAAATCTTTCAGCAATAGCAGCACCCACAGCCATCACATGACCTTGTCCGAGAGGACCAGAAGTGTTTTCTACGCCACGCATAGGATTCACTTCAGGGTGTCCAGGTGTAACACTACCCCATTGACGGAATTGTTGTAATTCTTCGATAGAATATTTGCCAGCTAAAGCCAAAACACTATAAAGCATTGGCGACATATGACCAGGATCCAAGAAGAAACGATCGCGAGCAATCCACATAGGATTTGCTGGATCATAAATCATATATTTAGAGAACAAAACATTCACAAAATCGGCACCACCCATTGCACCGCCTGGGTGTCCTGACTTTGCTTTCTCAACCATAGTTGCCGACAATACACGAATATTATCAGCCGCTTTTCTCATCAATTTTGCGTCCATATTATCGTTAATGATATTACATATTTACAATTATTTAGCGAAGATACAAAAAATGTTTCTTATTTTCAATAATTATATAAAAAACACCTGCTATAATCTTTGTTTTTACGCAAAAATCATAGCAGGCATATCATTTTACCACCTTAAATTCTATTTTTAGCAATATTTCTTTTTTATTTTACAGGGATATCTTTATTCACATTTTTGCTACCTACAAGTGCATAATACAATAGGTAAACCAAACCAGCTACTACTACCCAATAACTTGCTTGATAACCTACACCACCTTGCATATCTACTACAGCATTTTGTAGCAATGGGAGAACACCACCACCACACACAAGTGCCATAAATATACCTGAAGCCTTTTCGGTGTACTTACCAAGACCTTCTACAGCCAAATTGAAGATACCACCCCACATAACTGATGTACACAATCCCACAAGCACAAGAAGCATTGCATTCATTGGCACATTCACAAGACCAAACAATCCATCAGGACTATTCTTGAATACTGGCATATTCACCATATTGGTAGTATCCATAAAGATAGCACCTACCGACAAAAGAATACCAACAAGAGAGGCTGTTGCCAACATAGCCTTTGCCGACACCTTGCTACCTACAGCTGCACCTACAAGACGGCCCACAAGCATTAGCAACCAATATGTTGCAGCTACCGATGCAGCTACAGCTTCGGCACCTGCTTCAAGACCAAGCACATTCAAGTCGGGATTTTGCAACCATTTTTGTAGCACGTTAGGAATACCCACTTCCACACCTACATATATAAATATACCAAATGCACCCAACATAAAGTGACGGAATGACATAGGACCATATTTAGAATCCTCTTTCTTCACTTCTACCTTTTCCTTTTCAGGAATATTAGAAACTGAAATCACAACAAAGGCAAAAGCAAAGATTGCCAATGCAGCATACATCAATGGGAATACGTCGCTAATTTGAGCCTTTGCGATTGAAGGGATTAGAATACCGGTCATAATAATCACTAATGTACCAGCAAGAGAGTTGAATGAGCCACCCAATTGAATCAATTGGTTACCCTTATTACCACCACCACCAAGACTATTAAGCATTGGATTCACTACGGTATTGAGCAAACACATAGAGCACCCAGCAATAAATGCACCTAGCAAATAAATGCCGAAGCTACCCATTACACCAGATATAGTTTGGATACCTACACCTGCAAAGCCCACTGCGATTGCAATCAACGCAGTTTTCTTATAACCCATTTTTTGCAACAAATTCCCTGCAGGCAAACCCATTATTGCATAAGCAATAAAATTGGCAAACACACCGAGTGTTCCTTGCCAGTTAGGGATACTGAATTGACTCTTCAGGATGTCACCCATTGGAGATGCCAAGTTAGTGACAAACGAAATCATTGCAAACAAGAAGAACATTGCCACTATCGCCACAATGTTACCATTTGATTTAGTTTTTGTACTCATATTTATTTAATTTTATAGTTTACGAATCTTGTTTGAGCATATGACCAATCTATATTAATAGTATCTTTCACCAAAAATAGAAGATCCTATCCTCACAAGTGTACTACCCTCTTCTATCGCGATATTATAATCATCGCTCATACCCATACTTATTTCATTAAAATAAGCTTTATCGGAGAATACACCTTTCTTGAGTGTGTCATACACTTCATAGATAGCTTTAAACTCATTTCGCACAGCATTATCATCGTCGGTATTCGTTGCCATACCCATTACTCCTCTTACTCTTACATTCTCAAGTGAGTCGAAAACTCCATTTTCGGCTAATTCCACGCATTCAGCACAATCAAAGCCAAATTTAGTGTCTTCCTGAGCCACATAAAGTTGCAAAAGCACGTCCACCACCTTATTTATACGTTTTGCCTCATCATTGATACATTTTAACAACTTCATAGAATCGGCACTATGAATAAGACTAACCATAGGCACTACTTGACGCACCTTATTAGTTTGCAGATGGCCTATAAAATGCCATTCCACATCTTGAGGAAGCCGAGAATACTTCTGCGATAATTCTTGCACTCTACTTTCGCCAAATATACGCTGCCCTGCATCGTAAGCCTCTTGCAAGGCCTCAACAGAATGAAATTTAGACACAGCAACAAGCCTTACCCTTTTAGGTAAAGCTACCACCAAGTCTTTTATTTTATTTCCTATATTTGACATTTTCGCTTTTTATTCAGCTTTTACATCTTCAGCACCCTTTGAATAATTCATTGGGAATACATCCAAAAGATTTGTTTCGGTAACTGATGCTATTTCAAAATCGGCCAATGAAGTCTTCATATTTTCCATGAAGTTATCAACAGCCTTTTGGAATTCAGAAGCTTGTACAAGTACGAGAATTGCTTGTTTCTTTTCCATTGCAGTCTTCTCATCAACTGTAATCATATTATACTTCACTTGATACCACTTATCGCCAGTTTCATCATAGAAGATTTCTTGAATTTTCACTTTCTTCACTGCCGACACATCAAATGGGCCTGTTATATAAGGTGAAACTTCTTCAATAATACGAGCTTCTGCTTCAGTGAATGTCAAAGCATCCACCAAATATGGTTCGGTTACTTTCTTTTGTTGTCCATTTTCAAACACCTTGTGGTGTGCCACTTTACATTCAAACCAACATGCCATAATCTTTTTCCTTTTCTTTCTATTTTTTGTTTATAAAATTCTTTCAGTACAAAATTACATTATTTTTTCGTGCAACACACATAAAAACGACATAAAAAGTATCAAAATCAAAAATATTTTTTCTAAGCATATTGTAGTTTTAAGCGAAATTCATTTATTTTGTAAAAAAGAAATTAGCCTATGCCTAAAAAACAGAACCATAACAATTCTTGTAAAAACCTCCTTTGGCGTATCATCGATTTATATGTTGATGGATTTCGCAATATGACTGTGGGACGCTCACTATGGATGATAATCATCATCAAAGCATTTATAATGTTTGCTATTCTGAAAGTTTTCTTTTTCCCAGATTTATTAAATTCCAATTTTGAAAACGATGAAGATCGAGCACAACATGTGCGCACCCAATTAATCAATGACAATAATTAAAAAATTATATCTTTATGACTGAATTAAATTCTTTAGTAGACTGGTCGAGAGCTCAATTTGCTCTCACAGCAGCCTATCATTGGCTATTCGTTCCCCTCACTTTGGGACTATCGGTAATTGTAGCTATCATGGAAACTATCTATTACCGAACAAAAAATAAGGTGTGGCTTGATACCACAAAATTTTGGATGACATTGTTTGCCATAAATTTTGCCATTGGAGTAGCCACAGGTATTATTCTTGAGTTTGAATTTGGTACCAATTGGTCAAATTACAGTTGGTTTGTGGGGGATATATTCGGAGCCCCACTTGCCATAGAAGGACTTCTCGCTTTCTTTATGGAATCGACATTCTTCGCTGTAATGTTCTTTGGATGGGAAAAGGTAAGTGCACGCTTCCACCTTTCAGCCACTTGGCTTACAGCCATAGGAGCTTGCATTTCTGCACTCTGGATTCTAATTGCCAACTCTTGGATGCAATATCCTGTGGGTATGGAATTTGATCCTAACCAAATGCGTAACGTAATGAACGATTTCTGGGCAGTAGTGCTATCTCCTGTTGCAGTAAATAAGATTATTCACACAGTATTGAGTGGCTGGGTGCTTGGTGGCGTATTTGTGATAGGTATCAGCGCTTGGTTCTTGCTCAAAAAACGTAAAGCCGAAATGGCACTTCGCAGTATAAAAGTAGGTGGATTCATCGGTTTCTTAGGCATCATTATCACTGTCGGTTCTGGCGATGGTTCGGCAAAAGTTGTATCTGAAGTGCAACCAATGAAACTTGCCGCTATGGAAGGACTTTACCATGGTAAGCACGGACAAGAAATCACCGCATTTGGTATTTTAAATCCTGAGAAGAAATACGACAACGAAGAACCTACCTTTATTTTCGATATTTCAATTCCTAAGGGATTGTCATTTTTAGCAGAAGGTGATTTTAATGCTTTCGTTCCTGGTGTGACCGATATCATAAACGGAGTGAAACTTGATGCAAATGGCGACACTATCTACACCACATCTTACGCCGAACGTATAGCTATGGGTAAAGAAGCTCATAATGCATTGAAACAATACGACACAGCGAAAAAAGCTGGAAACAAAGAAGCTATGCAAGTGGCAAATATCGAATTACAAAAGAATTTCAAATATTTCGGATACGGATATTTCAATTCGCCAGAAGAAGCCATTCCTAATGTAGCCATCACTTTCTATGCTTTCCATATTATGGTGATTTTAGGTAGTTATCTTCTTGCATTCTTTGCATTAGTTTTGCTTTTGGTTTATAAGAAATCATTAACTAAATGGATCATCGACAATAAATGGGTGCAAATTGTTGCTATTATCACCATACCTTTGGCATGGATTTGTTCGCAATCGGGATGGGTGGTAGCTGAAGTAGGACGCCAACCATGGGTTATTGAAGGACTTATGCCTACAACAGCAGCCATTAGCCACATACCTACATCGTCGGTAATTACCACATTCTTCATCTTTGTAGTAGTATTTACCGGTCTATTAGCTGCAGAAATCAATATTATGACAAAATACATTTCAAACAAATCAAAAGAAAACAAGTAATAAACCTCTAAAAGAATATAAATTATGATTACATACCAATTTCTTCAATCTTATTGGTGGTTCCTCATCTCAGTTCTTGGAGGAATACTCGTGTTTATGTTATTTGTACAAGGTGGACAAACCTTGCTATGCATTGAAAAAGAAGAAAATCGCAAGGCAATGCTCGTGAATGCAATTGGCAAAAAATGGGAACTTTCGTTCACCACTCTTGTAGTGTTTGGAGGAGCATTCTTTGCTTCATTTCCACTATTCTACTCTACAAGTTTCGGCGGTGCATATTGGTTGTGGATGCTTATCCTCATAGGATTTGTACTACAAGCCGTAAGTTATGAATATCGACGCAAAAAAGGCAACATTTATGGCACTAAAGTCTACGACACATTTTTTGCCATTAATGGTACACTTGCCACCATACTTCTCGGTGTGGCAGTGGCAATGTTCTTCTTTGGAGCAGAATTCGCTATTGATAAGAGCAATATAACTAATGTAGGTTCACCTACTATTTCCTCATGGGCCAACACTCACGGATTAGAAGCCATTTTCAACTGGAAAAACCTTATACTTGGTTTCACTATCCTTTTCTTGGCTCGAGCACAAGCATTGTTATATTTCATCAATGCCATCAACGACGATATCACTCGCCAAAAGTGTCGCACATCATTAATGTGGAACGGGGCAATATTTGTGGTACTTTTCCTTACGTTCTTGGCTTTTTTGCTTACAAGTGCGGGTGTACAAACAACCGACAACACTTATACACTTGTAGATTACAAATACCTTCACAATTTCATTGAAATGTGGTGGTTTGCCATCATCTTTGTGGTGGGATTATTATTGGTATTATATGCTATCATATATAGCATTGTAAAGAGCACTTTCAACAAAGGTATTTGGTTCAGTGGTATAGGCACATTCCTTGTGGTTATAGCACTTTTCGGAGTGGCAGGATACAACAATACGGCCTATTACCCTTCGCTTATCGACATCAACAGCTCGTTATCTATCTCTAATAGTTCGTCGAGCGAATTCACACTCACAGTAATGTCGTGCGTGTCGCTAATCATACCATTTGTTGCCGCATATATTGTTTATGCATGGCGACAATTAAGCAAAACTCCAATTACAGAAAAAGAAATGGAGCAATCTTCGCATAAATACTGATTATATCGGAAAAATCTGTATCTTTGCATAAAATTAGGGAATTTTATTAGATGGCAGATTTTTTCAAAACTATCAAAGATACTTCAGAGGGATTGTATAAAGAGAAAATGAGTAAATTTATCTCTTTTGCAATCCCTGTTTCTTCATCGGACGAAGCCAAAGAAATAGTAAAATCTTATCAAAAGAAATATTATGATGCCCGCCATGTGTGTTGGGCTTATATGATAGGCACAGATCGCAGCGAGTTCTATAGCAACGACAATGGCGAGCCTTCTGGTACTGCAGGAAAACCTATTCTCGGACAAATCAATTCTTACGAACTCACAAACATCCTCATTGTGGTGATTAGATATTTCGGCGGAATCAAGCTTGGTACATCGGGGCTCATCGTTGCATATAAAGCAGCAGCAGCTGATGCCATCGAGAATGGTGAAATCATTGAATGTCACGAACAAGCACAACTATCGTTCAATTTTCCATATCTGTCTATGAATAGTGTGATGAAACTTGTGAAAGATACTGGGGTGAACATCATCAGCCAAATTTTCGACAATGAATGTTCGATGATCGTAGAAACTAATGCCGATGATATTCCACCTTTCAGAAACAGACTGATAGACATAGATGGAGTTGAAATCCCCGAATAATCTATTATAATATATTACTATAAAAACATACTTTTGGGCTTATCTATCCCTAATTAACGAATATCAGCCTGGACATTATCTCTAAAAAACGACATTTTTTTTGAAATCCATTTGAAAAAAATCACTACTTTTGTAGGGTAAAAAAAACATTAGTAGTGGCCTTAATGAGGTTCTAACCACTACTAAATAATCTTATTCTTAGAACCTCAAAAAAATTACTATGAAGAGGTTATTATTTGCTATTTGTGCGTTGTTATTGGCAACAACAAATATAGAGTCACAAGCTCAAAACTTATTGAAGATGCTTGGCAATGCTATAGAATCGGAAGTAAAAAATAAGAACAAAAAGGGTTCCGATGATGATAGTAATAATTCACAACAGTCAAACAATGATGTTGTTATGACCGAAAAGGACATTGCCAAATACAACAAGAAGATGAGAAGCGAGGCTTCCAAACTTGACCGATCTAAATACTATACAAAAGAAAAAGCTGATAAATCTTATCCTCCTAATCATCCAGTGACAATAGATTTCACACCCGAATTTGCGTCTACCTTGATAGGTGGTTTGAAAGATTATTGTATCGATAATTATTTCATATCAATGGGTGGGATTGGTAACATTGCAAACACAAAGAATAGTCAGCTATATGTAAACCGACTTATTGTCAACGTTGAAGACAATAAAAGTTATAAATATCTCGGAGATATTCTACCCAACATCAAAGAAGTGTGGTTCAGCCACAAGGTTGATGTGGCTACGATTCTAAATGAATTGGTAACCGCAAGTGAAGAATGGGAATTTAGTTCAAAAGGTGGATATTCAAGAGAGATGACAATATTTATTCCTGCCAGTAAATATCCCAAAGGACTTATAACAATACAAGAACAATTAAAGAGTAATCCAAATTGGATGAAATCTATACCTACACAAGTGCTTAAGTTCCGTACGCTCATATACACTGGTGATGTATATGATGCCGTAAAAAATGGTGCAAATGCTTGCAAAAGTTTCTGTAAAACACATAGTTTTACTGCGGAAGTTACAGCTGCTCACACTTATATGCGACATGCTTCTTGCCAACACAATTACAAGTTTTACTATAGTTGTAAATATTGTGGAGAGGTGGAGCATAATCCAAAACACACTTTCGTAAAAGACCAATTTAAAAAACGTAAAAGCGATCAACTTCCTCATACTTTTGTAAAATATGACCTCTCAGACGAACACTTTGTTGGTCGCAACTCTAAGGGAGAGAAAGTATATCGCACATCATGCTATTGGTGTGGTGTGGATGGCCGTGGAGAAATTGAGCATTTTACACAAACCGAACTTGTGCGTGATTTTGGTTCAGACTCAGAAGTTTCACTTGCCGAATTCAAACGACAAAAACTTATTGCATGGGACGGCGTTTATTCGGAAGAAGCACTTGCCAATACATTTGTGGATGGTTTCCAATATCCAGGACACTTTGCTGTACCAGAAGATGATCATGGAGCAAAGACCAATAAGACTACTCAAAGCGATACCAGATGGGCTATGGTTAATGGTCTTATCGATCGCAAAGTGCTTGGGAATGACTATCTGCAAAACATTACGACTCGACAACTTGTATCGCTTGCAGTAAGACTCGCCGAGCAACTCTCGGGGAAGGACATAAAGAGCACAACCAAAGGTGAAAGCGCTTACATTAGTAAGGCTACTGCTGCTGGTTTCATTTCTGAAACAGATGATTTAAATGCAATTGTATCACGCCAACAAATGGCTACATATATGTATAAAGCACTACAATGGGTAAAAAAGAATTCAAAAATACGTTACACCACATATACTTCTCACCTCGAGGATTACAAAGACTGCGGTCAGATTGCTGATTGGGCTGTAGAAGCTATGGGATTTATGAATGCACTTAATCTTGTAAAAGGTACAACAAAAAACACACTTGAACCATTAAAGAGTTGCACTATAGAGGAAGCCGTCGTATTAGCTCAAAAGTGTTTTTATGCCGAAGAATTAGGATGGTATCAATGTATAAGTCCGTATGAAAAAGGATTCTCAGGCTCAGCAATGGGAGCAACAAGTACATTGGTGAAACAATTTCAATCACAACCCGTTTACGATGGTCAAATAATAATTAACAGTTTCGACAATAGCGACAGAATTTGGGTGAGCGAGCCTTGGATTGGTATCAACCAATTTAAAACAGCACAAAAAGATGCATTTCTCCCAACTATTGACAAACATACTGGTACTACCATCTTTGTGAGTGGAGAAGAATTCTTACCCATCAAAGATTAAAAAATTAAGTATCCATCTTCGCCAATAAGGAAGGTGGATACTTTGTTAACAAAGAATCGTATTCTATAATATTGATTTTATCTCTACAAGAGAATCTACCACAGCATCAGCATCAGGCATACAATTGCGGTCAAAGCCTTTTATATTGAATAATATAGTGCGCCAACCTGCATTTTTCGCTCCCTGCACATCAGCATCATAATTATCCCCTATCATCACAGTGGTTTCGGCTGTGGCACTTGTACGCTCGAGCGCATAATCAAAAATACCACGCAATGGTTTGGTAATACCACAATCGTCGCTCAACACAAGGTGATGGATATATTCCTCAATCTTTGCACTACGAAGTTTGCGAAGCTGTACCTCTTGAAATCCGTTGCTCAAAATATTTACATCATACTTTTTTACAAGATATTCAAGCAATTCTCTTGCACCTGGTAGTAGTTTGTCAAGAGATGATAGAAAATACAAATATTCTTCATCAATCTCCTTAGCAAGAGATACCAAATCACCTTCAACACCTATTTGCTCAAGGGTGTAACGATAACGCTCTGTGACAAGAAAATCTTTCTCTATTTTACCATAATGATAAAGTTCCCAAAGTGCATTGTTTTTCGCTGCATAAATTTCACGAAAACGTTCATAGTTTGGACTATATTTTGCCAAGCCATATTTATCGTAAACATGACGTAATGCCAACTTGCTATTTTCGGTGAACCACCATATTGTGTCATCTAAATCCACAAACACGGTTTTCACATCTGTCCATTTATCCATTTCTATTGCTATTAATAAGATTCTTTCACAAAGTTAATATTTTTACCGATGTTCTAAAAACCACAACACATATTATTTGTTGTTTTGAAAGAACCCTAAACCTTTTTTTACAATGACACGACTCTATCAATTCTTTTTCTCGGTGAACCAATTAGGACGTCCCACCTCTATTTTGATTCTCATTTTACGCATATTTTTCGGTATAATGTTTATGACACACGGAATAGAAAAATGGGCACAATTTAATTACCTTTCACACACATTCCCCGACCCTCTCGGCATCGGTTCTCAAATTTCGCTCGTACTCGCCATCTGCGCTGAACTATTTTGCTCTATTTTCTTTATATTCGGATTTCTTTACAAATTTACTCTCCTACCTATGATATTCACCATGATTATAGCATTCTTTGCCGTACATCACGCAAGCATAGCACAAGGTGGTGAATTATCATTTATCTATCTTATAATTTTCGTCGTTTTACTCCTTTACGGACCAGGGCGATTGTCGTTTGACTACATACTATCAAAAAAGAATATCTAACCCACTTTCACCCACCCAAATACACATATATATCCTTTTTTGAGTTCATAAATCAATCATTCTTCAAAAAAACGCACTTTTTAAGCAAAAAAATCGCGCTAATGCGTTCATATTTCAAAAATTATTCCGATATTTGCACAACTATTTAAAAATTGTCACACTATGGCTTTCGGAGAATAGTATTTTTAATTGCACATATATATTAAATAACAATAAAGTTTAAAACTACAATGACTAAAGCAGATATCGTAAACGAGATTTCTAAGTCTACTGGTATTGACAAAGCATCTGTTCTTACTACAGTAGAAAAATTTATGGAAATTGTTAAGGACTCTCTTGCTAATAACGAAGATGTATTCTTGAGAGGTTTCGGTAGCTTCATTGTGAAGACTCGTTCACAAAAGACAGCTCGTAACATTTCTAAGGGTACTACAATCATTATCCCAGAACACAACATTCCTGCATTCAAGCCAGCAAAGGTGTTCATGGAACAAGTAAAGCAAGCTGAAAAGTAATAAAATTAAATTATCATAATTATTAATCTTTTTAAACTCAGTCATTATGCCAAACGGAAAGAAACATAAGAGACACAAGATGGCTACGCATAAGCGTAAAAAGAGACTTAGAAAGAACAGACATAAGAAAAAATAATTTTTCTTTTTCTCTAAGTTAAGTCATATCAAGAACAAACATAATGAATTAAGTTTCACAAAAACGATTATTTCATTAAGTTTGTTCTTTGTACTTTGATGAAAAGCAGATTTTACACCCTGCTTTTATTGTTCCCGCTTTCGAAAGAAGGCACAGCCTCAGAAGAGACTGAAGGCTTACTACATTTATTAATTATTTAATCTTCAAAAATGAGAAGCGAACTCGTAGTTAATGTACAACCCAACGACATTCTCACAGCACTACTCGAAGACACCAAACTCGTGTCACTTCAAAAAGAATCGAGAGATGCCAACTATGCCGTGGGTAACCTTTACTTAGCTAAAGTGAAGAAATTAATGCCCGGGCTCAATGCTGCTTTCGTAAACGTAGGATATGAAAAAGATGCATTCCTTCATTATCTCGATTTAGGACCACAATTCAAAACCTACGCACAATGTCTAAAAACAGCTTTCGAAGATAAAAGAAATATTCCAAACATTAGCAAGCTTAAACTTAACGAAGACATAGACAAACACGGATCTATAACCGATGTACTCACTTGTGGCCAAGAGTTAATAGTACAAATTGCTAAAGAACCAATATCTTCTAAAGGACCAAGACTCACCACCGAAATATCGTTCACAGGAAGACTTCTCGTACTCACTCCTTTCAATGATAAAGTATCGGTGTCACAAAAAATACGCTCATCAGAAGAGCGCATAAGACTAAGAAAACTAATCGAAAGCATTCGCCCTAAAAACTTTGGCGTTATTATTCGCACTTCAGCCGAAGGTAAACGTGTCGCAGAGCTCAATAACGAACTCAAGACACTCATTAAGTACTGGGAAGACAGCATCGCTAAAGCACAAAAAGCTTCTGCTCCTGCCCTACTCTACGAAGAAGATAGCAGAGCAGTGAATGTAATTCGCGACATCTTCAGCCCATCATTTGAGAACATCTATGTCAACGACGAAGAGGTTTTCCAACAAATACAAAACTACGTGAGCCTTATTGCTCCCGATAAAAAAGATATCGTAAAACTTTACAATAAGGAAACACCAATCTTCGACCACTTCTGCATCACCAAGCAGATAAAGACATCTTTTGGAAAAACAGTTTCCTTCAAATCTGGTGCATACATTATTATTGAAAGCACCGAAGCTCTTCACGTCATCGACGTAAACTCAGGAAACCGTTCCAAAAGCTCGGCTAACCAAGAAAGCAACGCACTTGATGTGAATATGCGCGCAGCCGATGAGATAGCACGACAACTCCGACTAAGAGACATGGGAGGTATTATCGTAATAGACTTTATTGATATGGCACAGTCTGAACATCGACAAGCTCTTTACGAACACATGAAAGAAGCCATGCAAGGAGATCGCGCACGACACAATATTTTGCCTTTAAGCAAATTCGGACTTATGCAAATCACTCGACAAAGAGTGAGACCAGCACTCAATATCATCACCACCGAATCTTGCCCATCATGTGGAGGTAAAGGCGAAGTTCAACCTTCGTTACTCTTTACCGACGTAATTAAGGACAAAATTGACTATCTCATCCACACTCTTGGCACCACTAAATTTGTGATGTACGTACATCCATTCGTAGATGCATATCTCAAAAAAGGGTTTATTTCTCAATACACACGCTGGAGATTTGAATACGCATTCAAATTCAAGATTTTGCCCGACCAGTCTTTAGCACATCTCGAATATCGAATTGCCGACCGAGATGGAAAAGAAATTGAAATCAAAGAAGAAGCTGATTCTCAAAACCAAAGTCTTTCAGAATCACAAAATTAAACTCTTCTTTCTCAAAACCCAAAATATAAGAGGTAGTGAACAATATATATCTTCACTACCTCTTTTTATTTTTTATATAATTTGCATAGAAAAGAGTGAATCTACAGACTCACTCTTTTCTATCATATAATAATACTTTTTTGAATTTAAGCTACCACAAGAAGTAACATATTTTATTTTAACCAAAGCATTTTCAATTGTTGACAAAATATCTGCACATTGCTTCCAATTATCAACAAGTTGAGGATAAAAATCTACATCTTCATCAAAATCATATTACCTCCAGCAACGTGTGTAAACACTATTCTACAACCATCTTCAATAGTTAATATAGAACAATTATAATCAATAGAATTATAGTCATCTTGCCCAACACATTTTTCATTTTGATAAATTCCCTCAATCAATGTGACGGAAGATCATCAAACAAAGAATGCACCGCTCTCACTTGACTCTGAGCAAAAACTATACTGCATCAACCAAAGTCAGTATCATCCTAAATGGCCTTAAAGACATTCATATCCTTATTTATTGTGTATAAAACAAGAAAGAGAGCAACTCACTTTTAAGTGTATTGCTCTCTTCTTCTGAGGCGGCGATTACCTGCTCTCCCGCTTTCGCAGTACCATCGGCGCTACGGGGCTTAACTTCTCTGTTCGGAATGGGAAGAGGTGGATCCC
>JAZORR010000051.1:0-21352 GCA_045656705.1 Muribaculaceae bacterium
ATGGTGCAACGGTTAAGATTGAAGTAAACGGCACTAAAAGGGGGATTATAGGAGCAACCGAAGACAAAATGTTATGCGATAAAGCACAACAAGAGTTTAGTATGGCTTGTAAAGCTCGAACTGTTTCGTATTCTCAATTATATGGTGGCAAGATAACTGCAGCATTGAGTCGCCAACACCCAAGAGACCTGTTTGATTGTAAGCATATGGAAATATCATCCTTCAATGATGTAAAAGATGGATTTATGTTATGCTTACTCGGTAGTGACAAACCAATCATTGAATCTTTACAACCAAATAGTATCGACTAAACGGAGGCATTAGAAAATTAATTTAAAGGAATGTCTGACGTCGAATTTAGTTATGCCGATTACGAAGAAGCGAGAAAAAATCTCATCTCTCAAATCAATGCGGCATTAACTAAAACGGATAAGGATTTTATATTGTCGTTTGAGAATGGTACTCCAAATTGGGATAAGTGTTGTGTTGGAAATTTAAGTAACTATCCATCAGTAAAATGGAAATTGCAAAACATCAACAAACTAAAAGAAACCAATCCACAAAAGCATAAACAAGGCATTGATCGATTAATACAGTTCTTTGGCAGAGCATATGATGTGTGAAGCGGGCAGAAAAAAAGCCCCGATAGGATTTGCCTATCGGAGCCAAATTATGAATGAAATTTATTACTATCTAATTATTCGTGCGAATTTATTTCACTACCACTTTGTGGATTTCATTGCCTACTGCTACGATGTAAACACCTGGAGCATCGACTGTGACTGCGGTAGCATTTGCAGCTGAAACCACCTTACCATCCATTGCAAGAACTGCCACCTTAGCATTTGCAGGGTTAGTCACATTGATAGTTTTACCCACTACATCCACTGATGATTGCTTTTCGCCTTCTACAGTTTCTACGCCTGTAATCAATTCATCTACCCAAACTGCGTTAGATGGTTGGCTCTTCACTTCAGGAATTTGACGCACCACACCTTCTTGTTGGCGTACAGCCCAAGATGCTGTCACATAATAGCAAACTATGTCGTCACCTTCTCTTGCAAAACCAGCTGCTTCGTGAGATAGGTCGGCTACATCGTAAGTGCGTACAGGAAGCACCAATTCATCTCCTGCATTTAGAGTGATAGTAGCCTTTAGGTCATCAACAAACATACGACCTGCTTCTGGCGATGTGATGATAATGGCAGCAGTAACACCATCCACATCGGTAAATGTGCAATTCACATCGGTCCATTCTGCTTCGCTTAGGTCGAATGCTTTGTTTTCGGTAGCCACTATCAAGCCATCGGCTTCATAACTCATAAGTTGCACAAGAGCCTTCTTCATACCCATGCGAGCAATAGCCTTGAAGTTTACAGTGATAGTCTTATTGCCATTTCCAATAGCAACGAGTGGAGAAGCGATAGCACCTTGACCGAATAACGACATATCTTCATTATTGATACCGATGCAACCATTTGCCATCACAGGCACATTTGCCATCCAATCGCCTTCGAAGCGATATTCCATTTCCTTGCAAGGTGCATCGAGAGTGCCTTCGGTGAATTCAGAGAAATCAGCATCGGCAAAAGTATACACTTCATCGGCTGCAGCCTTATGATATTTTGCTACGTGAAGATAATACTTGGTAGCAATGTCAGAAGCTTCCCAAGAAGCCAAGAATGAATCAGGGCCTACATTTGTGGCTTCATTTGCCACAGGAGCAGCCACTTCGTGAGCAAGAGGTGTCACTGTTACGCGATTACTTTTCTTTGACACATTATTGCCATCTTTACCTGCTACTTCATAATAGTAAGGCACATCATATTCGCCTTCGGTCACCACATACGAAGTGCCTTCCACTTCCTTATCCTTCAGAATGTACACAGGCTCAAATACTGTGGTTTCGTGATTGTATACATAGGTATATACATCGAGAAGATAGGTCTTTGCACCCGATGCCGGCTCCCAATTTGCTGTGAACGACTCACGAGTGAAATTGCTACTTGCTGTAGCCACAGGAATATCCACACCTGTATCCGACACTACCAAATCATCAAGATAGAAATCGCTATACAATGCTTGGAATGCTACTTGAGTGGCTTGGCTACCACCTGTGAGTGTGATAGAATATTCTTGCCATTCAGGAGTAATCTCGCAGTAACCCATACTGCTCATATATTGGTCGGAAACAATCACCATTGCTGGATAAGAATCTGACTTAGCCTTGAAAGTAACCACATAATTACCACCATTAGCCGACACATCAACCATAGGAGTAATAAGATTTGAACCAGCAGGGAAATACACCGAACCACCTGCTTGACACACATACATAGCCGACCAACCATCTGTTTGAGTGAAACCAGTCACATCAAGCATATAGTTCATATCAGGTGCAGAATCTGTACCAGCAGCAAAAAAGTCGAAATTCTCAGTTAACACTGTTTTAGCATTTGCGCTAAACATACATGAAGCACCTAAGGTGCATAAAAGTAATAATTTTTTCATATGATAAGTAAGTTAATGTTTTTTCACCTCAATGAGATGAAGCGTTTTATGTAAATTTAAAGATTGATTTTGTCTTATAGATTGTTATATCCGACTGCAAATGTATACAAAAAATCTTACACTCCAAACAAAAATGCATATAAAATGTAATCGTTTTGTATTTATACAACATTTATAACTATTATACATGATTTCAATCACGAGGACGCACGAGCCGTGTATACAGTTAGGAGCATGGAGGTATGGAAAGGCGAGATTTAAAACAGCCTGTGAAAGTGAAACTGACACGCTGGGCATAAAAAAAGCCCCGATAGGATTGCCTATCGGAGCCAAATTATGAATGAAAGTTAAAGTTCTCTTTAAAATGAAATTATATGTGTGTCACAATTCATAGCACCAAACACACCCCAACCATTGTTCACGTTGGTTGTGATTTGTCGAGGATTGTCATACACATCGAAATCACTTATTCTGAAAATCTCAATATCCTTCATGTAATAATACATATCAGGCGACAATTGTTGCAATTCCACAATCACAAAAGGAGTGATTTCGCTATCTTTGCGTTTGCGCGATTCCACTATAAATTCATATTTCTTGCCATTTATAAGGTGATCGTCAAACACGTTTGAGAAATATACGGGCCAATATCCGAATTGTTTATCGAGGTTTGAATCATAGAATAAGTCGTCGGAAGAATAGAACATATCCACACACACATATTCAAAATCACCTGTTTTGGTATACTTGTGAGATGCTCCCACGCTCCTCACAGCAAGGCGATAATAATTCTTCTCTTTACCAGGATCGGTGATTCTAAGTTTTATTTGCATTACGCTATCTTCACCCCAGAAATCAATCGCGGCATATTCGGTGCTACCGGCTCCCACCATATTATTCTGACTTGCATCGTGATATTCCAACGCCTTATACATTACATTAGCACTCACCACCTCAATTTTAGGCTTCGAAGGTAGCACAGCCTTTGCCGAAGCTCGGTCAAGCTTGGTTCTGAATCCGTTGGCACTTGGATTGGACATTGATTCAGCCACAATCACCACCTCATCGCCTTCCTTAGGCACATATTCACTATCATAAGTGAGATAACGAGGATTGTAAGTCATTTTATATTCACTTCCCCCATTCACTTTCAGTTTCACATCGGCATCGGCAAGCACACTCATAAGTATTGTGCTATCCATGTGCATCATATCGCGTGGAGTTTTCACCTTGTCATAGCTATAATAGTCGGATTGTAATGCAATATTAGAAAAGGTTTCCAACCCTGTGGCTTCTGTGATGTATGCAGTCACCGTGGTGTCGGGTGAGAGAAACGCATTTATAGTTATACGATTGGTAAAATCGTCGGCGTCTATATCAATTATTGTTTCGCATGCCGATAATGATAACATCACCATCACACCCATCAATATACTTCGCATTTTCATTTCTGTAATTATTTTTAATGAATAATCAGTAACTTCTTACTCTTAGTATTTAAAACTTATGAGTATAACTCAACGTAGGCATTATAGGGAATGGACATTGACCTTTAAGCACCAATTTGTTATTCTCATCCATACTTAGGTATGCTGTGTTCACATTCATTCGATTGTAAACGTTATAAATGTTCAAACTCACAATACTTTCACCAGCACTATGACCAGCCACTATACTTATATCCAAATCGAGATGATGCACAGCAGGAAGCACATAATTATTTATGCCATTGCTGGAGATAGCAGCACGAAGTGCATCATACACGTGTGATGTATTGCCATTATAAAATCCTGTATACGGATAATCGATTGTAGAATAATCGCCATTAGCAGGCAAAGTCACAATACCATCAATATTGGCAAAACGCCCGCCCATAATCTGAGCCACTGGCAATGTGCCTCTACGTCCCGACATATAAGTCCACGATGCACTGAAACGGAAATATGTGCTTTCGCCCACCCACACTTTCTGAGTCACCACAGCATTCAAATTGTGACGACGGTCGTTCAAAGCATAAAATTCTTTTCCTCCGTTGAGAATATTTCCTGGTTGGTCAAATTTTCGGAACGCTTTCGACCACGTATAGCTCACCCAACCAGTGGTGTTGCCTGTAGTCTTTTCCACAAAGAACTCTGCACCATAAGTGCGTCCCTTACCCACAGCCACCATGCTACGCCAATCTTTAAGCGTAGTAGTGTAATTGGCATTTTGCTTATATTCCATTATGCCATCCATAGTCTTGTAATATCCTTCCACCGAGGCTGTAATACCCGGACGCAATTCATACACATATCCTAAAGCATACAAATCACTTGTGAGCAATGGGAAATCCTTAGTAACAGGCACCCACAATTCTGTAGTAGATTTGATAGTATTTGTAGACAATCGCTGAGTAGATTGAGCCATTCGCGAATAAGACACTTTCACGGCATTCTTATTTAAGAAATTCCAATTTACCGACAAGCGTGGTTCAAGCGACGAATATGTCTTCCCCTCTACCGCATGCCAAGCATAACGCAAACCGAGGTTAAACTTCAAGTTCTTATTCATAGTAAAGTCATCTTCGGCATATAAAGCATATTGCATCACATTATGCTTTTCGCCGAGAATGGTATCGGTGCGTATTTTTTTCTTATTTAAGTACCACATTTGAGTATTAGGTTCCCAACGCATATCGGCATAGTCAAACTTATCGTTCACGCTCACTTGTGGAGTCAAAGCATTATTATCCAACACCACCCCGAAAAGAACATTGTGGCGTTTATCATTAGGTTGCCAATCAATCCTTAAATTAAGGATTGATCTTCCACTTTCGAATTATACACCTGATTAAGCACTTGAAGCGACTTCATTTCATGTTGCTCACGGGGGTAACGATACTCTATCGAATAATATACATTATGCCACCATTGGTTCTCGATCATCGAGTAATATCTGTTATACTGATGCACATTATAATTGTACTTGCTATATGCACCCACAGCCTTCACGCCAAAGTTTTCATTGATTTTCCAGTCCCAATTAAGCGAGAAACACATATTAGACCATTTCGTACCCACACTATCTTCGCGCAAACTTGCCATATTTATAATATCCTTATCGTGAGGTGGTGGTGGGAATGGAGTCAAGAAATATCGCGTCTTATATTCGCTTTTACTTGGTTTTGAATTGTCGTAATCTATTCCATAATAAAACGATGCAGTGACTTTATTGCCTGCACTGAATCGATGAGCAAATTTAGCATTAACATCATAATAACGCATATTTGAATATGCCTTCAGTTCTTTTGGGTCCTTATACACTTCTCCAAGTGCTTTATATGCCAAATTCTTAAAATAAGACAATCTACCGCCCACACTAAACGATGTTTTATTCTTCACCAACGGACCACTAAAAGTGAAGCCTCCTGCTATCATCCCGAGATGAAAAGAGCCGTGAAACTTCTTGAAATCACCTTCCTTCATCTTCACATCTACCACACTCGATAGGCGAGAACCATATCTTGCAGGAAACGCTCCACGATAGAAATCAATACTTCCCACCATATCGCCATTTATCGCCGACGCATACCCCTTTAAGTGTTCAGGATTATAGAGCATTGCTCCATCAAGTGTTATCAGATTTTGGTCGTAGCCACCGCCACGCACATATATGCCCGAATTACCTTCGCCCGTGCTACTCACACCAGGCAATTTTTGCAAAACCTTAAGCACATCGGTTTCACCCATAAAAGTAGGTGCTATATGTAGTTGTTGCTGAGTGAGATTGATAGCACTCATTTGAGAGCTTTCCACTCCAAACTTTCGCTTTCCCACCACTTCCACTTCATGCAGTTTCACTCCATCCTGCAATTGCAACTTCACAGAATCTTTTTTTCCTTAGATACGTATTGCGCCTGTGCCACTCCGGACACCAAGCACAATGCTATGGTAAATATTTCTCGTAGTGTCCTCATCGATTAACGTTTTTAAGATTATTATTTGATATAATATATTCATTTTCGATTTTATTTCAAAAATACTTATTTTTCCTCAAATTTAGACATTTCGCCTCAAAAAAAATAGGTTATTTTAGCATTTTTTTACACTACCAGAGAATAAAATGGGAATTATATACACATCACTAATAATGCTAACACTCCTAACTGATAAAAACTTTTTTTATGCGGTTATCCTTTTTAAGGAAACTTTTGGCTCATTTTAGTTGTATCTTTGCCGAAAATTTTAAAAACCTTTTTTAATCCTATGAAAAATATTATTGAAGAAAACAAGCGTCGGAATGTGGCGCTAATGAAAGTTTATGATCCCATCTTAGGGGTTGGATGCTATGGCGAAAGGGAGCGACGCATCTGCAAGAGTCATCCCATGCTTTTACCCAAGCAAATGCTTCGCGAGCATCATATCAATGGCAACACTCCATTGGCACAGGTGGAGGCCATACGCATCAAGTATGATTTTGAGTTTTGGTGTGCAAGGTGCGTAACTATTAAAGATAAGGTGTCGGCTCGCAGTATACCCTTCACACTCAATGCTCCACAGCGTCGCGTGCTGGCTATGCTCGAAGATATGCGACAAGCTGGCAAACCCATTCGCCTGATTATGCTCAAAGCACGCCAATGGGGAGGTTCTACCCTTGTGCAGATATATATGGCATGGATACAGATAGTGCATTGCACACATTGGAACAGCCTTATCTGCGGACACTTGAAGGATACTTCGTCGGCTATCAAGGGTATTTACACCCGACTGCTGAAGGAATACCCCGTAGCACTATCCGACACAGAAAAACCTATGACCTTTCGTCCTTTCGAGAAAAGTAAGAATGTGAGCGAAATCACAGGCAGAGAGTGCTTGGTGGCTACTGGTTCGGCTGAGACACAAGAGTCGATTCGTGGATTCGACATTGCTATGGCTCATCTCACTGAGGTGGCGTTTTGGCGCACCACCACTATGCGAAGTCCTGAAAATGTGGTGCGTGCAGTGTGTGGCTCGGTGGCTCTCGTACCACTATCGGTGATAGTGATGGAAAGCACGGCCAACGGGGTGGGCAATTTCTTTCACACCGAATGGTTGCGAGCCAAGGCAGGACAGAGCGACAAGCAAGCAGTCTTTGTGCCGTGGTATGAAATAGAGATTTATCGCACGCCTGTGGACGATGCAGAGGCTTTGTGGAACGAACTCGATGAATATGAACGCGACCTGTGGGAACGAGGTCTCACCCTCGAAATGATAGCATGGTATCACTCCAAACGCAAGGAATACAACTCACACACGCAGATGATGGCTGAATATCCCACCGACGATATCGAGGCTTTTGCCAATACGGGAAAATGCGTGTTTGCTCTATCGGATATCGAGCAACTTCGCAATAATTGCCGTCAGCCTCTTTTGGTGGGCGAACTTGAAGGAAAAGCACGCGAAGGGAAAGAGGCTTTGGAGGAATTGAAATTCGTAAAGTCGTCGACAGGGAGACTGCAAGTGTGGCAAGAGCCTATTCCTCACCCCATTGTTCGCAACAATCGCTACATAGTGACGGTGGATGTGGGCGGTGTGAGTTCGGCTGCCGACTATTCGGTAATAGCCGTCATAGACCGACTCAGCCACGAAGGCAAGCCCGAAGTGGTGGCACAATGGCGTGGACATACCTATCACGACCTCTTGGCATGGAAAGCAGCACAGATAGCAAGGTGGTATCACAATGCATTGCTCGTGATAGAGAGCAACACTCTCGAAACGGAATATACCGAAGGCGATGGCAGTGGGTATATCCTCGATGTGGTGAGTGAGACTTATTCAAATTTCTATTGGCGTATGCCCACAGCCTCCAATCCCAACCACGAACGGCGAATAGGATTTCACACCAATCGTCGCACCAAAGAGCAAGTAATATACTCTATGATGCGTATCATTCGCGACAATCTCTACATCGAACACGACAGCAAGGCTCTCGACGAGATGAGCGTATTTGAAAAACAGTGTAATGGCAACTATGGGGCTATGAAAGGTCAACACGACGATATATTTATGACTCGTTGCATAGGACTTTATATTGCCCAGGAAGAAAATATGAAAGACATCAGCCGCTACTCTACATCGACACTCAAAAAGCAATACTGAGAGTATAGATATCCGAAATCACACCTAACTTCTCACTTCTAACTCCTAACGCCTAATACCTCACTCCTAACTGTATAAAAAAAGCACCCCTGTCTCACGACGAGATGCCCTAGGAAAAAAATAGTATGAATAAAATGTGGTATTAGGGTTAACATCTTTGAGATAGTGTAAAAAAAACACCAATCTCATATACTTAATTAACTAACTAATAATATTCTTATATTAACTTTGGGTAGTTCGCAAAACTGCTATATTTTGCTTGTATTTCGCATTTTCGAGCGAGTAACCCAATACAAAAATACGAAAAATTTATTTACTAACAAAAAAAACGCACATTTTTTGAGCAAAAATACCAGACTTTTGATATTTTTATGTGTTGATTATACGCAATTTTAGTGTTTTTGCTTTCAATTTTTCATTAATTATTCACAGTGCATAAATGGCATATAAAATGGTTCCGTTTTTGCACATTTTCAAAAAAGTATCTACATTTGTAACATTATAAAATTATATGCATATATCTATGAAATCTAAACTTATTTTGGCAGCTTCAATATTGGCTGCAGTGGGCACAAGTTGCAACGAAAAGCAAGCAGAAAACCCACAATTCATCGAAAAAAATGACATTTACTATGTAACCGGCGACAGCGTGGTGCAAGGTGACTTCGTGGCTAAGGCTATAAGCGACACCGAAGTGGTAACAAACTATGCTTCGCCTGCCGACGAAGCTCCATCTCCGCTTATCGAGTTCAGATTGTCGCTCAATTCACGCGACAACGAACTTATTCCAGGTGATACACACTACACTATCGTTGGCACCGACACCATAATCCCTCTCGGCATTCCTACCGAAGCAAAACCAGAGCTTCCTGCCGACACCAAACCTCTCGACAAAAATGCCGAATGGACATTGAAGGTGAACGTGACTCCACTCATCAAGAGTTTCAAAGAAAAAGGTATATATGTGACTAATACCAACGACACTATCTATGCCGACGACTTCAAAGGTATATGGGTGGCAGGTAACATAGATCCTCTCACTTGGGACTTTGACAACCTTTATGGCAAGGATCGCCAAAAACTTCACCCTATACAAGGTGACACTATCTATGGCGTGAAAATAGCACTGAATCCTGATGTGCAAAAAACCGACCTTCCAAAGAATTGGAAGATAGACGCACCAAACCCCGACTACCCTATCTACACTTCCGACCAAACTCTTATCAATGCCCTATATAATATGGCTATTGAAAATATGCTTGCTGTGGTGAATGCCGACAATGCTTTCCGTGCAGGCGAAAATTGGGATGGTGTGTGGACTCGCGATGCAAGTTATGCTATTCACCTCGGTATCGGTCTTATCGATCCTGAACGCTCAATCAACAGTCTTAAAATAAAGGTAAAGAACGACCGAATCATTCAAGATACAGGTACAGGTGGTTCATGGCCTGCATCGAGCGACCGCGAAGTGTGGAGCATCGCTGCTTGGGAAATCTATAAAATCACAGGCGACAAGGAATGGTTGAAATATGCTTTCAATGTAATCAAAAATTCTGTTGCCGATGATATACCTACTATCTGGGATAGCAAGTTCAGACTTATGCACGGCGAACAATCTTACCTCGATTGGCGCGAACAATCTTATCCTAAATGGATGACTCCAAAGGATATCTACGAATCTATGTGCCTCGGCACTAATGCTGTGTTTGCCGAAACTTACGACATCCTTGCCAATATGAGCGAAGAACTTGGCGAAGATGGTACACAATACAAGAAAATAGCCGACGAACTAAAGAACGCCATCAACCAAAATCTATGGATGGAGGACAAAGGATACTATAGTGGATATATATATGGTGGTGTGTATCCTCTCAAGTCGCCTATGACCGACGCTCTCGGCCAATCGCTATGTGTGATTTTCAATATTGCCGATGATGGTCGCGACGAAAAACTTATAGCACACACTCCTGCCACTCCTTACGGCATCTCATCAATATATCCTAAAATACGCAACATCAAGCCTTATCACAACGATGCTGTGTGGCCTTTCGTGCAAGGATATTGGAACTGGGCAGCTGCTAAGGCTGGCAACGAAACTGCTCTTTGTCACGGACTCGGTGCCATCTATCGTGCAGCCGCTCTTTTCGGCACTCACAAAGAATTATTCGTATCTACTACAGGCGACTACCGCGGTGCTGCTACCAATAGCGACAAGCAATTATGGAGTGCAGCCGGTAATTTGGCAATGATTTATCGCGTGTTCCTCGGTATGACCTACATTTCTAATGGTATCAAGTTTGAACCATTCATTCCTGCATCTATCACAGGCACAAAATCGCTAAAGGGTTTCAAATATCGCAATGCAGTGCTTAATATCACTATCACAGGCACAGGTAACAAGATTGCAGAATTCAGCGTAGACGGAAAGAAGCAAAACGACCACTTTATCCCTGCCAATATCACAGGCGAACACGATATCGTGATCACAATGGCCAACAATAGCATCAAGCCTGCTAAAGCCACTATCAAGCATTCTGAATTTATGCCTGCTACTCCATGGACCGTGTGGAACGGCAACGATGCCACTATCGCCAAGGCCGAAGATGGTGTGGCTTACGATATCTATATCAATGGCAAGAAGAATGGCACTGCAAAAGATGGTAACATAGCTATCCCTGCTGTGAACGGATACACTACTGTGAACATCGTGCCTGTGGGTAAAGAATTCACAGGTTTCATGTCGCGCACTCAAGAAATCATTCCAGAAGGTGCAATGAACATCTACCAATTTGAAGATGTGGCTCCTGCTGGCACAAAACTTGTGCCTGACGCCCATAGCAAGAAGTTTGTGGAAACTACTATCACTCAAAACAACGATATCACACTCGTGGTGGAAGTGGCTCAATCGGGCACTTATCTGATAGATGTGCGCTATGCTAATGGTAGCGGCCCTATCAACACCGACAATAAGTGTGCTATTCGCACTCTCATCGTGAACAACCACGAAGCAGGTGCCATCGTGATGCCTCAACGCGGATATGGCGAATGGGTAAGCACTGGTTTCAGTAATATGCTTCAAGTGGAATTGCGTGAAGGTAAGAATATGATAGAATTGAAGTATATCACTCCACAAAATGTGAATATGAATGGTGAAGTGAATACTGCGCTCCTCGACTATATGCGTGTAATCAAAAAATAACATTTTAAGATGAAATTAAATCTAAAAATATTTATAACTGCAGTGCTTTGTGCTTTCGCCTCTACCTTATGGGCGAAAGCCTCTGCACCAAGCATAGAGCCTCCTTTCTGGTGGACAGGAATGAACAATCGTCAGGTGCAACTGATGGTAAATGGCAGCGAAATACGCGATGCTGTGCCTTCGGTAGACTATCCTGGTGTGGCCATAGATAGTGTGGTGCGTCTTGATAGCCCAAACTATCAAATTATCTATCTCTACATTGCACCATCTACCAAACCCGGCACTATGAATATTTCTTTTAAAAAAGGTAAAAAAGATATAAAAGTGCCTTACGAACTGAAAAAACGCGACGGCGTGACGCCCAACACATTCTCTTCGGAGGATGTGCTTTACCTCATTATGCCCGATCGTTTTGCCGATGGCGACCAAAGCAACAACACTCTGAAGGAAATGAACTATCCTGTGGCAGTGGATCGCAACAATCCAAGCGCACGACACGGTGGCGACCTCAAGGGAATAGAAAACAATCTCGACTATATCCAAAATCTTGGTGTCACTGCCATTTGGCTCAATCCTGTGCTTGAAAACGATATGCCTGGTGGTGCTTATCACGGATATGCTACCACCGATTACTATCGCGTGGATCCTCGCTTCGGCACCAATGAGGAATATCGTGCACTTATCGAAGAATCGCATCGCCGTGGCATAAAGGTGGTGATGGACATGATTTTCAATCACTCTGGTAGTTCACATCCATGGATTGCCGACCTTCCAAGCAAGGATTGGCTTAACTATCCCGATGGCAGTGTGCTCACCAACTTCCGTCTGTCTACTATCAACGATCCATATGCAAGCGACTATGACCGCACTCGCTCGGTGAAGGGATGGTTTGTGCCATCAATGCCCGACCTCAACCAGCAAAACCCTCACCTCATGCGTTACCTTATTCAAAACTCTATCTGGTGGATTGAATACAGCAAAATCGATGGTATTCGCATGGACACCTACCCTTATGCCGACATGGAGCCTATGGCACAATGGATTGCCGATGTGCAAAAGGAATATCCAGGTTATAACATCGTGGGCGAAGCATGGTATGGCGATGTGGCAGGCACAGCCTATTGGCAACGCGAAAGTCGCATCAATAAGCAAGGCGATCCAAATTTGCCTACAGTGATGGATTTCCCTACTATGATTATTGCTACACAAGCATTCCACGAAAACACTCTTGAATACGGTCAAGGATTGAACAAAATCTATAACCGATTGTCGCTCGATTATCTTTACGAGAATCCTAAGAATGTGCTTACGTTCCTCGACAATCACGACACCGACCGTTTCTTGCTCACAATGCCCGAAAATCTCGGCTCGTGGAAGCAAGGTATTGCATTCTTGCTCACCACTCGAGGAATTCCACAAATTTATTACGGAACAGAACTGCTGATGCACGGCGACAAGAAGAAGACCGATGGCGATGTGAGAAAAGATGTTCCTGGAGGTTTTCCTGGCGATAATCGCAACGAATTCACAAGCGAAGGACGCTCCGACCTACAAAACGAAGCTATCGATTTCTTGAGCAAACTTGCAAAATGGAGACAAGGCAACAAAGTGATTTCAGATGGGGCGTTGAAACACTTTATGCCCGAAAATGGTATGTATGTATATGAGCGCCGACTTGGCGACAACCGAGCAGTGGTGATTATGAACGGAACCGACCGCTCGCTAAGCGTAGATATGAGTATTTATCGCGAAATTTTGCCTTCGGGCACAAAATTGCGTGATGTGATCACTGGCGAAGAATTTATCGTGACTCCCGAAATCCACTTCGCACCTCGCGCTCTCTATATCCTTGAATAGAGAAAGTTACAGATGCATAGATATAGCAAAGGAGTTGTGCAACCGATTGGTACACAACTCCTTTATATTTTCAAAGAATACTATTCTTGCTTACACTGGCATAGTGCTTGATGAATATATATACTTATTTTCGAAGTCTTCTTCGCTTGATGTAAGCATCAAAATACCTGAGATAATGCTCACGATTTCAATAATCCAAGCAAGAACCCCACAAGAGAGCAAACTCACAAGCAAGAAAACGATACCAGCAGTGTTCTTACCCAAATAGAAGTAATGAATACCCAAAGATCCCAAGAAAATAGCCAACAACGCAGCTACACCTCTATTTTTACCCGATGGCCCATTGTCGAACACGCCACGAGTGTAGGCTGGTGGCATTTGTTGAGATGGATAAAACTCGTTGCCACAACTTTGGCATTTCACTTTCGCTAATGGTGCAGATGAACTTATTACATTTCCACACACAGGGCAATTATAATCATACATAGTTTCTATATTTTTTGTATTTGGTTTATTTATATTGCAAAGTTAGCACAAATATCGCATATAGTCGTCATTCTGCAACTTTTCACTCATTAGACGCAATAATGTAAACATTTGGTTGCAAAATTGCAGAAAAGATAAGATTTATGAGTGCAAGAAAAAAGTGATGAATCATCACTATGGAGAATTCATCACTTGAGTTATAATTATAAGAGTTTAATAATCTATTCGAGAAGATTATCTGCGACCTTTACCATTGTGGTTGCGGCGTTGTTGCTCTTCAAGCATAGCCTTTTGTTGGCGTTGTGCTTCTTCGAGTTTTTGTGCCCACCAGCCTTTTTTCTTAGGTTGCTTATCCTTAGCAGCCATTTCGGCACGCACCTTTTCTTCGCTCACCATCATACGGCATACATATGATTCGATGATAGTGATAAGCAATGAAAGGAAGTAGTAGTAGCTCAAACCAGATGCGTAGTTGTTGAAGAACACCAAGAACATTAGTGGCATCAAGTACATCATCCATTGCATACCTGGCATTTGGTTGCTTGAAGATTGCATTGAAATCTTAGTGTAAAGGATATTCGTTACAGTCATCAACAAACAGAACAAGCTGATGTGGTTACCAAAGTAGTTTGTGATGAATGGAATTTGAGCTGTCCAAGTAACGATAGCATCAGGAGCAGAAAGGTCGTGTGCCCACAAGAATGATTCGCCACGCAATTGGATGCAAGATGGGAAGAAACGGAACATTGCAAACAAGATAGGCATCATGAATAGCATTGGCAAACAACCACTCATAGGGTTAGCACCAGCCTTGTTGTAAAGTTCCATTGTCTTTTGGCTACGAATCATTGCATTTTCATTGCCTGGATACTTATCGTTGATAGCCTTGATATCTGGAGCAAGCACGCGCATCTTAGCTTGTGAGATGAAGCTCTTGAATTGGAATGGAGCAAGCACAATCTTGATGATGATAGTAAGCAACAAAATCACGATACCTGCACTGCTGATGTATTTGCTCAAGAAGTCGAAAATAGGAATTACGAAATATTCGTTGATCCAGCGGAACAGAGTCCAACCAAGAGGCATGATGCGAGTCAATTCCAAATCTACACCAGGAACAAGAGTTTCTTCGTATTCTTCGAGCAATTCATAAAGGTTTGGACCAAAGAAGAACTTGAACGATGCAGGTTTCACATCGTTAGAGCTGTAATCGAGTTCGCTCACAAACGATACATCCTTCAAGTAGTCTTGATAAAGTGCAGTACCCTTCTCGATAGGAGTGCTCACCATCTTACCCCCAGTAAAGTGCTTATCGGCAATAAGTACGCTTGAGAAGAATTGGTTCTTGAAGCTTACCCATCTAAACTTATCGCTGAAGTCTTCCTTATCGGCAGAAGTTTCGCTCAAGTAGTCCACTTCACCACCCAAGAACTTGTAGTATACACCGCTATTTTGTTCTTCAAACATCTTACCCTCTTCGTGGCGATTGATGCGTTGTTCCCAATTGAAGTCCATAGAAGCGATATTTTGAGGGATAAGACCACTCATATTTTCTTGAAGCACTTCCATATCCACCACATATCCGTTGCTTGGAAGAGTGTACTTGATACCCCACTTGCGTCCTTGACCAAGGTCGAGTTGCATAATCACTGTGCTATCGTTAAGCATCACAGGATCGAAGTAGAAGTCCTTAGTGTCAAAGTGTTGGCTATTTGTGTTCAGACCGAAGCTATAAGAATTGGTCTTAGCGTCGAAAAGCACTACTTCAGGAGCATTGTAAGCCTTGTATTTCTTCAAAGTAGCACTGCTGATGACACCACCTTTAGAAGAGATTTCCACCTTCAAGTCGCCATTTTCAAGCACTACCACAGAGTCGTTACCACTCAAATACTTGGCAAACGCACCATTCTTCACATACTTATTTAATTCGGCACGAAGTTTTGCCAATGCACGATTGTGAAGCACAGGATTGGTAGATTTACCAGCCAACACATCAGCCACCGAAAGCACAGCACCATCCAAAGCGATAGTACCATTAAGTTCGTCGCCCTTCAATGTCAACATCACGCCATCGCCGTTGAACACCTTAGCATTGTTTTCCAAATCGTCGGTGCCATATTGCATCATAGACGCACGAAGCACGTTCAATTCATACACCGAGATGGTATCCATATTACCCATCATTCGCAATTCTTCGTCGGCTTGAGCCTTCTTCTCAGCCTCAATACGTTGCTGCTCAGCTTGTTGACGGCGAGCCGCAATTTCTTCTTCTGAAGGTTGTTGCAACCACATAAAGCCGAACACTACGGCTCCCATAAGCAACATACCTATTAAAGTGTTTTTGTCCATTCTCTGGAGTTTTGTTTTACTTTGTTTTTATTTATTATTTTTATTTTCTATTATCGCTCTCAATAAATCTACCAATAGCAAATTGGGGTGTAATGCAGTGCTATTGTATTCGGGAGTGAACAGAGTAGCCATCCACCACTTATGCGATGGCAATTCCACCACTTCTACAAGTCCCGACTCGGGATTTACTCCCACACATCGCATACCCGCCTGTTCTAAATGTGGGCGATATGCAGTGTTAAGCTCAGCACTATGGCGATGACGCTCTGCCATAGTATTTATGCCATAAGCCTTCGCTGCACGCGAATCATCACTCAATCGGCAATGATATTCCCCAAGACGCATCGTGCCACCCATATAGGCGAGGGTTTTCTGCTCAGCCATTAGGTCTATCACATTGTGTGCCGTGCGATAGTCGTATTCGGTGCTATTGGCCTCGGTTATGCCCACCACATTGCGAGCATACTCTATCACCATACAATGCATACCACTACCGATGCCAAGTGTAGGCACATCGTGTTCTCTGCACCATTTCGCCACCGAAATTTTGCCTTCTACACCAGCCACACCATAATCTGATGCTATTATCACGCCATCACACTCAGCCAAAAGCATCTCGACATTGCCATCGTTCACCCTCTCGGCACTGACGTCCACCACACGGAGTTTCACGCCACATTTAGCGGCAGTACCCGTAAGTGCTCGGTGGAGCAGTGAGTGATCGTAGTTATGACGCACATTGGCAAGCGTAACCTCATCATCGGCATTGCGAATGTTGTGTACCATCATTTCCCATTCGCTCATTTTAGGAGCAGGAGTATCGTCTATGCCCATCATTGTAAGCAATCGCTTATCAATCTCAAGCTCATAAAGCACCAAAGGCACTTCGTAGGTGGGAATAGAGGCTAACATACGCAGTTCATCCTCTTGAAATTCAAGTGTAACACAATCACCTTCACTCTCCTCGCACATCTGCCGAGCAGCATCAAAGTAAGGATACATTTCCCTCTCATCGTCGTTGCATCCTATGTCTACAATCACGAAATCGTGATTACCTTTGGAAGCAATGCTCTGCATATGGTGCTTTATCTCGTCGGTGACATGTGGCACCACTCTCACTTGCTCTCCAGCATACTCTCCACGACGCTCTCTATTTATCACATTCTGATAAATGCGTCCCATCGTGAGGCAATTGGCACGAGTCATTCGTTGATTGGTGAACCACTCATAAACACCCAATGCGGCACTTGCCTCATAGCCATCGCTCGTGACGAAGCACTCACCTGCGTGATGATTGTTCATCGTTCCCCAATCGGCATTCAAGCAACTCTCACACCGAAGCATCGTTACTCTATGGCCACGCCACGCAAACACATTGGCAAGCGAAGCCACCACTACAGCACTATCCACTAAAGTGGAATCGGCACATTTCACAAACACATACTTCGTATTCATTGCAAAAATGTAAATTTAGGAGAAATCAATACACATTTCCCCAATTAACTTGCAAAGTTAACAATTATTCCTCGCATTCAACAAATTTCTATCACGATTTCACCTTATTTTAGACAAAATAACAAAAAGATCAGAAGTTTTTTCGCAGACGCACGAGCCGTGCATCCCTATAGTTTTGGTATAAATAAAAAGGTGTGCGATTTCTCGCACACCCCATATTGTAACTGAGCTGATTAACAACTCATATAATCATCAGTATTGATTATTTTAGACCTTCTGCATCGCCTGGTTCCCAAGCTTGACCATCCTTTGTGTTACCAGAAACCACCTTAGAAGCTGCAGCAGTATTGATTGTAAACCAATTCTTTGCAGGGTGTTCTGCACTGTTAGTCACTGTATTATTAGTGAAAGTAAATGTGTGACCTGCAGTAAATGCACCAGCCTTAACAAGACCACCAACACAGTTGATAAACTTATTGTTAGTTACAGTCATATCACCAGCATAATCATTATATTGAGGCATAATAGCCCAAGAACGAATACCTTCGAAAGTACAAGCTTCTACTGTAAGAGCTTTATAACCACCACCAGACATAGTATAGATTGGGTAACCTAAATCCTTAAAGTTACAGTTCATAAGTTTAATAGTAGCGTTAGGATTTTGACCATAGATACCACGACCTTTCTTTTCACCTGTACCAACAAAATTACAACCTTCTACAAGAAGATTATCAATTTGAGCTGCAGCATTAATCACAAGACCAAAATCAGTATTAGCACCTGTATATTCAAATTTAACGTTCTTAATAGTAACATTTTCCATCTTAGTTTCATCAGTTGTATTGAAAGTTACAACAGAGTTACCGCTACCTTCAATAGTTACACCATTAAGTTCACCCAATGTTACAGCGCCCAAATTACCTTCATCCATAATGATTGTGCTATTAGCAGTTGCATTGTCAAGAAAAGCTTGCAATTCGCCTTGAGTAGTAGCAGCCTTTTCGCGTGGGAATACAAGATAATCATCAGCACCTGTTACAGCCCAAGTACCAGCAGGAGCAGTAGGAGTTACGCCTTCTTCGTATTCGTTAGTAGCAATTGCTACATGGTAAAGACCGCCCTTAGTAAGTTCGTTTACACCAGTCATAGCAACAGCAATATTTGTACCTTCAGTCACCTTACGAACAGCTACAGGAATGAAAGCATTAATCTTAACATTTTCAAGAGCAATATTTACCAATGTGCGATCTTTGTGACCATCAGCGCGTACACCATAACCAGCAGTTGCAATTACAGCATTTCTCAAAGTAGCGTTAGCAGCGTTACCGAAAGAGATACCATTCTTAGAATTTTTAACCTCAACATTTTCTACCAATACAGTGTTGTCTACACTTTGTACTTGAAGAAGAGAGTGCATATTATTTGCAACACAATTCTTCATTACGAAGTTGTAAGTAGTATTCAAGTTTGCAGAACCAACTGTTTGATTACCAGAGAAAGTACAAGCTTCAACTGTTACATTGTGAGAATAGTTGTATCTACCATCAACCTTTGTAGGAGCAGTAATGAATGTGATATCATTTTGAGCAGTTTCAAAATTGATATTCTTAAACTTCAAAGTTTCAGCGCCTTTAGCACGAGCATTACCATTAACTGTGATTACACCATCGAATTTCTTTTGATCACCATCGATTGTAATGTTTACACCTTCCTTTTGAACTACAGTGAAATTACCTTGCATATCTTTAGCCAACATGAATGTGTGATCTCCCTTAGGAGCGTTATCAAGAGCAGCTTGCAAAGTTTCTACTGAGCTAACTTTCACTACATTGTTTTCGTAAGTGAAATTGATAGTTTCAAGATCGGTATCAGTTTCGTAAGCGTAAATACCTTGGTCACCAGCTTGACAACCTTCGAATACGCTGTTTTTGATGATAACTTGAGTTTCTGCGTTAAGGTCACCGATTGCGATACCTGGCTTCTTAGAAAGGTTAGTAAATGTACAACCATCTACTACCACCTTAGCGATTTCGCTTCCGTAAGCTTCGTGCATCTTAAGACCACGATAAGTAGGGCCAAATGTACAGTTCACGAAGTTAGCAACACCATCGCTTACCCATGCAGCATATTCAGAATCAATATTTGCACCACGAGAGCTCTTACCATTGAATTGGCAGTTTTCAAACTTAGCTGAAGCACCTTCAAGCATAATTGCATTGTCGATAGTACAATTATAGAATTCTACATTGCCACCAAACTCCAAGTAACCATATTCCCAAGCATTTTCAGCATAAGAAACACTTTCGTCAGCGATAGTTACACCATCGAATACTACCAAGCCACCTTCATCGTTCAAACGGATAGCACCAACACCCTTACCAAGAGCCTTGAATGTACCTTCACCCTTAATAGTAAGTTTCTTTAGTTTAGAACCTTCAGAAGCAAATGGAGTAGAACCAATAGCAGCACCTGTAGTCCAAGTAGCAACAGAACCCTTGTTGATAGTGATAGTAGCTTCTTCTACACCTTGAGCATTGTATTCAGCGATGATACCTTCCAAAGCGATAACTTCACCACCTACAACATTGTTATCTGGTTCGTTGAAATCCTTATCAACTACTACATTAAACTTACCTTGGTCAGTCAATAGGTTACCAAGAATGTTTGTACGATAGTTGCGTTGTTGAGGAGCATTAGCTACCAATAGAGTGATATCCTTGTTCAAACCAGTTGGAACAGTCATAATAATATCAGCTGCCACCTTTTCATTAGCATAACCAGGAAGCATTACATAAGTAGTAGCAAGATATTCATAGTGTGCATCACCTACTACAAGTTCTTCTTCTGTAGTGTTAGGCATATCAGCCAAAGCAAATGTATAAACCTTTTCACCTTCACCCTTTTCAGCCAATGCATTGTAGCTTTCAGCAGCATAACCTACTGTAATTGCAGATTGTGCGATTGTAGCACCAGACTTTCTTGCTGCTGCAATGTCAGTCAATGGAGTACCAAAGTTGATTTGTGCAAATGGACGATAAAGTGTGATGTTTTCTTCGAATGAACCCTTCACTTCTTCGTGACGATAAACTGCTGTGAAGGCATCCTTAGTTTCATCGTTACATTTAGCCCAGTTTACAGGGATATTTGTCAAATTTGTTGCATCATAAGCTCCGTTCTTTTGTGCCCAGAATACGATATCGAATGCTTGACCTTTTACAAGTTCGAATTCTACTGTAGCACACTTCTTGCCGTTAATTTCTTGCAAGTCTACTACTTCATCAATACCAGTCAATGTCTTTTTACCATCTACATTGGTATAAACTTCGTAGTAAAGTTTATCCACTGAAAGACCGTCGCTGATAGCACGGCTTGCAGCACC
>JAZORR010000052.1:0-50811 GCA_045656705.1 Muribaculaceae bacterium
GGCTTCTCAAGCCGTTTCTAACGACGTTGTGCGAGCCACAAAAAAAGCATTTTTTTTACCATATCAATGAAAATCTACACAAAGATATGAATTTCAATTAATTACAGCGTTTTTATCCTACTTTTTGTCCACCTTGCCTAAAAAGCAAACCATAGCCTTGCTAAAATTCGCTATGTAGTACTCAATATATTCTTCCAAAGCCTTTACAAAAGCATTGGAAGATTCAAATTTCTCTGCATATAACAGATCTGATTTCATAATGCCAAAGAAGTTTTCCATCATACAAAGTATGTCAAGACAATTGCCCTTTCTAGATTATCAAACTTTTTAAAAGCCTTGTCAAGCATATCGTACACCTGCTTCAAATTAGGACTATCTGAGATGTTATAAGAGATTATTTCCCCATTAAACATATCAAGTATTGGTGATAAATACAACTTGGATGAACCAATGTTTATCTGAGTTACATCTGATGCCCATTTACGATTTGGAGACGTTGCTACAAAATCGCGGTCAATAATATTGGGGGCTACTTTACCTATTTCCCCTCTGTAGGAACGATAGCGTATACCTTGCGAATCTTGCATTTAAGCCCCATTTCACCCATAAGACGCTGCACGGTTTTATGGTTTATGACATAATTTCGATTTCGCATCTCACTAAAAGAGCCTTCACCCCATCCATTCACTTAATGTTTTTTTCATTTCGTCGACTGCATCTATATATTTGCGGTACAATTTAGCACCAAATATTCCACCTATAACAGCTCCCGCTGTTCCACTTACAGCAAATGAGACATCTATCGAGCTAAACATAACTAACAACATAGCCATACCTATCACCAGTGCAATCAACACTCCTCCATTATAGTGCTTGCGAAACAGGATTACTCGCTTCATAGCTTCAAGAGCCGTTTCACGCCCCACATTTATTGATTTCAATTCAAAATACAAGTATAACTCACGCACAAATATGAAACCAACAAACACCCAAGTAAGCACATAGAGCAACATCTTTTGCCATTCAGGACAATTCAATTCCGAAACGCCATAACACCAAAAGAAAAATGGCAACAGAAATGGCACAAATATAGCTGAGACAATGCAATGACGGCGAAGCATTGACAATGGCGATTTTACTTTATTTGCAGTTACCTGATCGGTAAGTTCCTTTATCTTTTCGTCTTGAGCCTTTACATGCTTATCAAGTTCTTTCCATTTATTTTTTAATTCTTCAAGTTCCATAGTCGTTATTTATTTAAGAATTAGCCATATTAGTTAGTTTTTCCTTTGCTCTACGCAGATGCGATGCCACATTATTACGACTTATACCCATAATCTCGGCAATTTCATCATAAGGCACTTCATCAAGCCACAATAGTATAATCGCTTTATCGAGTCGATTAAGTCGATTGATAAGCAGATACATTTCACGCAACATTTGAGAGTGCTCTTGTGTGTCATCGAGCAAATACTGGTTATCACTCAATTCTTCGTGCAATGAGTGCTTGCGCTCCTTATTGGTATAAGTGATGCAAGTATTCAGACTCACACGATATATCCAAGTAGATAATTTCGCTCTATTTTCAAAGCCATCAAGTCCTTGCCACACGTTCACAAGCACTTCTTGACGCAAATCATTGAAATTATCCATATCTGAGGCATACATATAGCACACTTTGTTTATCATCTTGCTATATTCTGCCACACATTGCTCAAAGCAAGCACGCCTTTCGGCGTCGGTTCGTTTCATCCTATTGTGATTATTATTAATAAATACTCCGAGAACATCTTTTTTGTTCCTCTACCTATAAGACTACATACTCCTTAAAAAGTTGCACCCTCAAACAAAAAAAATGCTCAACCTCAAAGTTGAGCATTTTCTTTATTTACTTATTTGCTTATTTACTTTGTACTGCTGCCATTACGCGAAGGAAGTTGCCGCCCCAAATCTTGGCGATGTCTTTTTCGGAATAGCCACGCTCAAGCAATTTCACTGTGATACGAATAAAATCGTTGTCGCCGTCGCAACCGATTACTCCACCACCACCATCGAAATCGCTACCGATACCCACGTGGTCGATACCAGCCACCTCAATCATGTGACATAGGTGGTCAATTACATCGTCGAGCGAAGAAGTCTTGCGATTCTTTTTCAAGAAACTCTTCACCATGCACACTTGCACTACACCACCATTCTTGGCCAAGGCACGAAGTTGGTCGTCGGTGAGGTTGCGATTGTGGTCGTACATTTCTCTTGACGAAGAGTGCGACGCAATGATAGGTTTCTTAGAGTATTTGATCACATCCCAGAATGTTTTTTGCGATGCGTGCGACACATCAATTATCATACCCAAACGGTTCATTTCGGCTACAGCCTTCTTACCAAGCGGACTCAAACCATTCCAACGAGCAACCTTTTCTGACGAGCTATCGCAATAGTCGTTGTTGCCGGTGTGGCATAGAGTGATATAAGTAACGCCAAGGTCTTGCACGCGCTTGATATCGCTCAAAGAGTTACCCACGCCATAGGCATTTTCGATACCGATAAGGAAAGCCTTCTTGCCTTCGGCCTTGATGCGAATCAAGTCTTCTGGAGTGCGAGCCACTTCCACCTTATCGCTATTCATAGCCACTTGTGCATATATACCTTCAATCATAGAATTCACTTTTTGCACAGCCTTTTCGGTGTGAGCCTCATCACATACACCTTGCTTCACCCAGCACGCAAGATACTGAGCGTCGAGCATACCCTCTTCCATCTTTGGGATACACACTTGCGACTTTTCACGATTACCTATATTATAACCATCTTTGAAAAAGAGTGGAGTATCGGTGTGAGTGTCCACAGTAAGGTTATTGCGATGAATAGCCTTTGCACGACGATACTTATCGGCTTCATTCAAGAAATTGTAGAAGAAACGAGCCGACACTTCGTCGCCATTTTCGGTTTGATATTCTGGGTGGAATTGTACGCCCCAAATAGGACGACCTTCAGCCGATTCTATAGCCTCAGGGATAGAATCATCTGCCCACGCCGACACTCTGAAACCTGGAGCTACCTTCTTCACTGCTTGGTGGTGGAAAGTGTTGGTCATCAATTCGCTTTGACCTATCACACCAGCAAGAGTAGAACCTTCCACGAAACGCACGCGATGAGTAGGTTCATAGCCCGAAACCTTTTGACGATGACTTACAGATAGGTCGTGATGTTGGGCTGGGATATCTTGGTAAAGTGTACCACCAAATGCCACATTAATCAATTGTTCGCCACGGCACACGCCCATCATTGGCATATTCATATCGCCCGCCATACGGATAAGAGCAATGTCGTAGATATCGCGAATAGAGTCTACCGAACCAAGTTCAGGAATTGGCTTTTCGCCATAATAAGATGGGTGAATATCTTCGCCACCAATAAGAAGCAAACCATCTACTCGCTTGAGAATGTCTCTCAGTACAATGCTATCGGTGGTGATAGGCACAAGCACAGGTATACCACCTGCCTTTATCACCGAATTGGTGTAGGTCATTCGTGTAGATGAGTTATGACCTGGATGCGAACACGACACTGCAATTAGTGGCTTCACATCACTTTTCAACGGACTTGTTTGCGCCACGGCAACCAATCCACATACAATTGCAACAACTGCTAAAAATAATTTCTTCATAGTTATTTGTTTTTTTATTTATTTACACAAAATCATAGGTGAGGCATTGTTTTATGAATGCCCCGAAGTAAATGTTTTTTCTTTATATATTATTTGAGTGTCAACACCGAGCAAGTGTCGAAGGTAAGCAATGCGGCACAGTCCATAATGTCTTGAGCCGTGAGCGAATTGATATGCTCTGCAAGTTCGCCATCGGTCATCACCCTATCGTTGTAGAGATAATTCTTACCTAACGACAATGCCATTGATTCCTTATTCTCGCTCGACACAAGCAATTGGCCAAGATACTGACGCTTAGCAGCCTCAAGAGACTTTTCACTCAATGGCTTCGATGCCAAATCGTCCATAATATTGCGTATGATACGCAAACTTTGGTTCACATGGCTCTCATCGCTGCCGAAGTAGATTTGAAACAATCCACAATCGCTCATCAGCGACACATTCGACTCCACAGTGTAGGCATAACCACGCTTCTCGCGAATGGCTACATTCAGCAGCGAATTCATTCCTGGTCCACCAAGTATGTTGTTCAAAAGGAATGCCGCATACTTGCGGTCGTCGTGCATCGAAAACATCTTTTTCCCCACCACTGTATGTGCCTGATGCGAGTCAATCTCTATCACCTTATGGAAAGGTGCCACATCGGCAGGAGTCATTCGTTCGGCACGCGACAGGCTGTGATTTAACACACCAAAGTGCTTCTCGGCCAATCTCAAAAGGCGTTCGCTCTTGATATTGCCCATAGCGAAAAACACCATATTCTCTGGCACATATTGGGTATCGAGATAACGGCGACAATCTTCTGCCGTGATGTTCATCAAGTCTTGCTCACACCCCAAGATGTTGTGTCCCATCGACGAACCTGCAAATAGCAAATCCTCAAAATCGTCGTAGGCAGCATCCATAGGCGAATCGCGATACGAATCAATCTCCTCAAGCACCACCTCACGCTCCTTGGCCAATTCGGCTTCGGGAAACTGACTATTAGCCACAAGATCGGCAATCAATTCCACAGCACGCTCGAAATGTTCGCAAGGAAAAAGCGAATACAACGCCGTTCCCTCCTTGGTGGTGTAGGCATTCAATTCGCCTCCCACTCGCTCCATGCGATTGATGATATGATAAGAGCGACGATGCTTCGTTCCTTTAAATATGGTATGCTCCACAAAGTGTGCCAAGCCACTCTTGCCAGGCAAGTCGTCGCGACTACCAGCATTCACCGACAGTCCACAATATGCCACACGCGAAGAAGTGGGCACATGCACCACACGAAGCCCATTTGCCAATATATGTGTATAAAATTTTGCCATTAATCTACTTTTCTTCTATTTCTTCTCCAATTTTTCAGGCGTTCGATGCCTGCCTTACCTATTATCAGCAATGCACTATATTGAGCAGTCTTGGCAAGGCCAAAAAACACCACCCACAGCACACCTTTTGCTGCCACACCTATAGGCAAGAGCATCTGTGCAAACGATATCACATAGCACGCCACACACACGCCCAATACTATCATTCCTGTGCGAAACGATAGCCCAGCAAGCCAACTTTTAATGCTTTCTAATACTCGCTTCACTCGTAGGGTTATGCTTTCGGTTCTAACTTGCAAAGATAGTCGTAGTGGGGACCTTCCTTGATGAGCGTAGCAGTGAATCCACAAGCCTCGGCACAGCACGCAAGCGTATCAAAATCGACATACAAGCAGTCAAACTTGCCACCTCTCACGCCCTTATAACGCATTTCGTAGTCCACAAGTCCGTAATACTCGCCATTAAGGTCGATATCGATACTGCCGTCTTCGTTTTCGTAGAGATACTTCAAGTCGCTTGAGTCCATAAGTATCACACCTCCCGGATTGAGCATGTCGCGCATTCGTTCAAAAAACATCGGCATATTTTCCAATCGTCCCACAATTCCCGAGCCATTCATAAGCATAAGAATAGTGTCGAACTTATCGGTAAATCGTGCATCAAACATGTTCACAAGTCGAGCATCCTTCACACCACGCAGTTGCATAGCCTCCACCGATAACGGAGATATCTCCACTGCACACACATCTTTGCCCATCTCTTGCAATGCAAGTGCATGGCAACCACTGCCCGCTCCCACATCGAGTATTTTGCCTTGTGCCATACGCAAGGCTTCTTGCTCTATGATAGGCATCTCGTCAAACGAACGGAAGAGGGTTTCGATAGGCATCTCGTCTTCATCAAACATAGACGAAAGAACACGCAAACGCGCAGCCTTACCAGTGCGAGCATAATCAAGTATCGCAGCACCCATTGGGTCTTTCTTTGGATCAATAAGTTGGTCGCTAAAAGCCATAAATATCCTAATTTATCAATTAAGCCACAAAGTTACGCATAAAATATGAGATTTGTTTCCTTAAAAAGGATAACGAGTGAAAAAAGTTTTTATCAGTGAGGAGATTTATTCAGTGAGGAGTGTAGGAGTGGAGATTTTAGACAAGAGACATTTTTTATAAGGAAAGTGCAACTGAAAATATTGTTCTAAAACTCCGAATTGTGTTCTATTTCGGAGATTATGGGTGGTGAAATTGAATTTTCTTTGTTTCTTTAACCGTTTTTAACAATTGGGGGGTGGAACGCATCTTTTTTTGTACATTTGTGGCGTCGTAGCTCCTTACATAAGGTAAAAGGGGGTAAAAAGGTGTATCCTTAGGCTAAAATGAGCATAAAATGCCACTTTTTTGGCACGACAAAACAAAAGTGCATGTAAATTTTATACAAATAACTAATTAAACTTTTTTTTATTAACAATTAAAAACCAACGCAAGTTATGAAGAAAACATTATTTTCTTTGTTGAGCGCAGCGGCATTGTTGTGGTCAACATCTTGTTCGGATGAAACCATTGCTCCTGAAGTAGGTGGCGAAGGTTTGGTTCAGTTCACAGTAGAACTTAACGACGGCGCATCTGCAAGCCGTGCAATCAGTGATGCAGGTAATATTTCTGAACTTTACTACGAAGTTTGGGCTTACCAAAATGGTCAAACAACTCCAGTAAAAACTGCTATTGATGCAGTTGAAAAGAAATTCTCTGTAGTTGATGGTAAGAAGCAATTCAATGTAAACTTCCATCTTGTAAAGGGCCAAAAGTATGATGTAGTATTTTGGGCTCAATCAGAAGGTGCTTATAATGCTGATGATTTGACACAAATTGCAGTAACTCCAGCTGACGCTAACGATGACACTCGCGATGCATTTACTGCAGTTTACCCAATTGAAAAGGTTGATGGTTCAAAGAGTCATAAAGTGACATTGCGTCGTCCATTCGCACAAGTAAACTTCGGTGTTACTGGAGAAGATTATGACGCTGCAAAGGCTGCTGGTCTTGATTTGAGTGCAGAAACTTCTTCAATCACAGTTTCTAACGTAGCTACAAAGTACAACGCTTTGACTACTAAGGCTGATGCACCTGCAACAGATTTCACATTCAGTGCTAAGGTTTTGCCTACACTTGAAGATGCTGATGCTGAAAAACTTACAATAGGTAACGTAGATTACAAATATCTTGCTACTGCTTATGTGCTTGTAAATGGTGAAAAGGCAGAAAACCAAGCTGATGTAGTAAATCTTACAATGAACCTTACTACTAACCTTAACGAAGCAATCACACTTTCAGTGCCTAATGCTCCTATTCGTCGCAACTACCGTACTAACGTAATCGGTAACCTATTGACTAACCAAACTGACTTCACAGTAGTAGTAGATGCTACATTTGCTGGTGAAGAAAACCTAAACACTCCTTACTTTGCAATTGGCGAAACTCGTTACACAACTTTCGCTGAAGCATTGGCTGCTGCTCAAGATGGTGAAACTATCACATTGGTAGGTGACGCTAAATTTGAAACTGAAGCAAATGTTCATTTGTTTGTAGTAGAAGGTAAGAATATTACTATTGATTTGAATGGTAATACAATCGTAGCAAATATTCCTGATGTAACTAAGAATACAGCAATTTTCCAAGTGAAGAAGGGTGCTGGCTTGACAATCGAAGGCGAAGGTAATATTCACTTGCAAACTAATAAAGCTGTAAATGTTTTGGCTGCATTTATTTCAAATGAAGGTGGTGTAGTTAATTTGAAGGGTGGTAACTGGACTATTTCTGCTTATGACAGTTGGGAAGATGCTTTGATTCCTACATTTGTAGATAATAATAGTACTTTAGGTGCTTCTACTGTGAATATTTATGGTGGTACATATACTTTCCACCGCAACCTATTCCGCAACTTCTCTAACCACAAAACAGAAGTAGCAACTATCAACATCTATGGTGGTACATTCAATGGTAAGGTTGATGATGCTGGTGCAATTTGGAATCAAAAGCCAAGTGCTTCAGTTCCAGCAGGTGCAGGTGTGATTTGTGTAGAAGGTGGTACATTCAACAACGTAATAATTTCAGACGATTTCGGAACTAACGGTGTTGTTTTCATCATTGAAAACCAAGAAGAATTGGAAGAAGCATTCAATGCTAATGCTGATGTAATCGAACTATCTTCAGATATCGTATTGAATGCCGATTGGGCTCCAGTGGGTACAGTTGACGCTCCTTTTACAGGTGTTATCAATGGTAATGGTAAGACAATTTCTAACCTTACAGTAACAAATCAAGACTATTGTGCATTCATCGCATATGCTGGTGAAGGTACTGTAATCAAGAACCTTACTCTTGAAAATGTAATCATCAACTCTACAAAGCACGCTGCAGGTGTGGTGTGCATCGCAAATGATGTAACAATTGAAAACGTAAAGGTTTCAGGTGAAATCGTAGCTGCTTCTTATGCAGGTGGTATTTATCACAATGGTGCAAACGTAAAAATCGTTAACTGCGAAAATAATGCAAATGTAACAGCAAATAGAGCAGCTGGTATTGGAGCATGGCTTACAGTTAATGCAACTATTGAAAACGTAAAGAACACAGGCAACATCACAGGTGCTGTGGGTGCAAGTGGTATCTGCCACGGTTTTGCTGGTTCTATTAAGAATGCTGTGAACGAAGGTAATATCACATCTTCAAATGTTGAAGCTGCTGCAGGTATTGCTGGCGTTCAAAAGGGTGCTTCTACTTACGAATACTGCTACAATTATGGTGATGTAACAAGTACTTACGACAATGTAAATGCTTCAGCTGCTGGTATCCTTGGTCAAAATCCAGGTAGTGCTTGTACTTTGAAATACTGTGCTAACTATGGTAAGATCACAGCAGAACAAAGCTACGCATCAGGTATCGCATATAGTTTGTATGGTCAAATTAATGCAAGCTATTGCTACAATGCTGGTGCTGTAACAGGTGCTGACGGTGCTGGTGCTATTGCCGCTAAGGCTGCATTTGGTACAGGTGATAAGGCAAATTATTGCTTGAACGCAGGTGATGTTTCTTCAGCTAATGGTACAGTATGCCAAGGTGCTAATAACAACGTATCATCTTACTACTATAAGAATGGAGAATTGCTAAATGTAGCAGACAACTCAGCAGTTGCTGTAGACGCTGCATTGGCTTTGCTTAATGGTGGTGCTGACAAGTCATTCTTCAAGACTGAAAATGGTGTAATCACTGTAAAGTAATCATTCAAACTTTTAGGTAAAATTTGATGCCTGAAAAGTGAAAAAATAGGCTTAGGGGGCTTGGTTGTCCCCTAAGTCACAAAGAGGCTCTTCGTGTCGTGAGATAAGGGGAGACCGGTTGTTTAAAAAAAGTTGTTGGGGCTGCCTTATGCACAGGCAGCCCTTTTTTTGTGTGTTATTGAGGGGGATTTTAGACAGAAAATTTATTTTAGACATAAAGACAAAAGGACAAATTATTTCAGTGAGGAGGGATATTCAGTGTGGAGGGAGGAATTAGGAATTAGGAAGGAGAAGTTAGGAGTTTTATTCAGCGAGGGAGGTGAGGGACAAAAAAGTGGCGGGTGAAGTACCCGCCACAAATTATTATTTGCTTTTTGTTGATTAGTTGTTAGTCTAAGTATTCTAAAATGCGACCGCTGATAAGGAGTAGCGAGATTTCGCAGATTTTGGTGTCGTATTCGGCTGCGAGGAGTCGCTCTTCGGCATCGAGCAGACTCTTTTGTGCTTCGCGCATCTCAATACCTGCAAGGTTACCGAGTAGATTGCGTTCGCAAGCGATTTCGTGATTTTCGCGTGCAGTCTTCACGTTTGCTCGTTCCAAGTCGAGCAGACGAAGATTGTTTTCGTATGCTTGCCAAAGGTCGCAAAGGTCGGCATAGAGGTTGAGTTCGAGATTTTGCTGAGCAAGGGCAGCATTTTCCACTTCAATGCGAGCATTTTTGCGTTCGCGGCTGCGATTGCCATCGAAAAGTCGCATTCCGAGAGTGACACCGAAATCGGCACCCCAATTACTACGCTTAGAGGTGGCTCCATTCTCATAGATATTGTGGGTGTAGCCATATCCTGCATTTAGTCGGAGGTAAGGATAATCGCGAGATGCGGCAGCCTTGAGGTCGAGTGTGGCAAGAGTGTGATTTTGTGCTGCTTTGAGAATGGATGCGTTGCGTTGCAATGTAGAGTTCCAAAGCGTGTCGAAATTGAGAGTTTCTCCCATCACGATGGCAGAGTCTACGATATCGAAGGCTGCTCTTAGGTCTTTATCGCCCATGAGTTCTTTAAGGCGAATGCTAGAAGATGCCAACTGTTCGCGTTGACGCATACTCTGTGTGAGGTCGGCATTAAAATCTACCTGAGCCTGCTTGTATTGGAGTTTAGAGCTCTTCCCTATCACATAGCGTTCGTATTCGATACGCATTCTCTCGCGCGATAGTTCCACAGCGTAGTCGAAGTTTTGCATACGCACTTTTTGCTGCACGAAATTGTAGTATTCAGAGGCTATATCTGCCACAAGGTCTTCGATAGCGATACGAGTGAGAGTTTCGCCCTGACGCTTGAGTTCTTGCAGGCGACTATACTTGGTTTGGATATTGAAACCATCGAAAATGGTCCAACTCAAATCCACTCCAGCACGCAAGGTGTGATCGGTGACATTGCGATCGCGCGACATTTCGCCTGTGGCACGAGTGGTGGCATTGGTATTGTCGAGCGTACCTGAATATCCTACCGAGAGGTCGACTTGTGGCAGATATCCGGCATTGGCAATGGTGGCATTGTTGGCAGCCACCTTTTCGTCGTTGCGCACCACTTGAAGCGAGTAATTGTTTTGCAAGCCTTGATTGATGCAAGATTTAAGGGTGTGGTCTTGCGACATCGCAGGCATTGCCATAATCGAAGCCAATAGTGCTACTAATATATTGCGTTTCATCATTTCTTCTTTTTGGTTGATAGATTTGTAGAGATATAAGTGTAGACAGCAGGCACCACATACATTGTGAGCAATGTGGAAACAAGCATACCACCCACCACGGCAGTACCCATAGCGATGCGGCTATTACAACCTTCGCCTGTGGCAAACATCAGTGGCAACAAGCCGAGGATTGTAGAGGCACTTGTCATAAGGATTGGACGAAGGCGTTGTGCCGATGCTTCCTTGATGGCTGTGAGTTTGTCCTCACCACTGATTTGACGCTGGTTGGCAAATTCCACAATGAGAATACCATTCTTGGCCACGAGCCCGATGAGCATAATGATACCGATTTGGCTGAAGATGTTCATAGTTTCGCCACCCACCATCATAAAGATGAGTGCACCTGCAATGGCAAGAGGCACAGTGAGCATAATCACAAACGGATCTTTGAAACTTTCGAACTGTGCTGCCAAAATCAAATAGATAAGCACCAAAGCAAGTGCGAATGCAAAGATAAGCGATGACGAACTTTCGCGGAACTCCTTAGAGTCGCCCGAGAGTGCAGTGCGGAAGGTGTCGTCGAGAGTTTCTTTGGCTATCTTGTCCATTTCGTCGAGACCTTCGCCGATGGTCTTACCTTCGGCAAGTCCGGCAGAGATGGTAGCCGAGCAGAAACGATTGTAGCGATACAATTTAGGAGGAGCGATGCTTTCCACAAGGTCTACAAGGTTTTCCATCTGTATCATTTCGCCTGTGCTACTACGCATGTATATCGACTTCAGATTGGCAGGAGTGTTGCGTTGTTGACGATTGATTTCGCCCACAATCTCATATTGCTTACCATTCATATAAAGGTAGCCCATACGTTGTCCACTCAATCCGTATTGCAGAGTTTGTGCAATGTCGCGAGTGGTCACGCCCATAGTATTGGCCTTTTCACGGTTTACGCTGATACGCAATTCTGGTTTGCTAAACTTCAAATCCACGTCGGCCATTTGGAATGTAGGATTTTCGTAGACTTTAGCAAGGAAAGCAGGCAGCACCTCTTGCAATTTCTCTATATTGGTGGCCTGAAGCACATATTGCACAGGCATACCACCACGACGACCACCAAATGAAGAGCGTTGTTGCACGAAAGCACGAGCATCGGTCTTCTTTTGCACAGCACGCGACAACTTTTCTGCCACCTCCATTTGAGAGTAATCACGCTCGTTGATATCCTTTAGTGTGATTTGCACGTTACCACTACCCGACGACACGCGAGCCGTGATGAACTCGGCATCGGGCATAATAGAATCGGCAAGACGGTTGATTTCTTCGGTGTAGTCGCGCATCACTTCATAGGTGACACCTTCTGGACCACTTGTGCGAATGGTGATGCTTGAGCGGTCTTCGAGTGGAGCAGTTTCGGCAGGGATAGCACCCCACATCCACACACTTGCAGCCACTGCCACCACCATGATTATCATTGCCCAATAACGACGCTTCAAGAATGCATCGAGAGTGCGACCATACCAGTAGTTCATTCCCTCGAAGAATGGCTCGGTCTTGCGATAGAACCAGTTTTTCTCTTTACGACGCACAAGCATCTTAGTGGAAAGCATAGGAGTGATAGTGAGCGCAGCAAACGACGAAATAATCACCGTACCCGACACCACCAAACTAAACTCACGGAACAAGCGGCCTGTGGTACCTTCCATAAACACGATAGGCAAGAACACCGCCACAAGGGTGATAGTGGTAGAAATCACGGCAAAGAAGATTTCCTTCGCCCCTTCGATACCTGCATCTATAGGTTTCATTCCCCGCTCTATTCGCGTGTAGATGTTTTCGGTCATCACAATGGCATCGTCTACCACAAGCCCCACCGAAAGCACGATAGCAAGCATAGAAAGCACATTGATAGAGAATCCAGCAAGATACATTATAAAGAATGCTCCGATGAGCGACACAGGAATCACGATACAAGGGATGAGCGTAACACGCCAGTCGCGCAAGAAAAGGAAGATGATCAGAATCACAAGCACAAAGGCTTCGTAGACTGTGTTTTCCACTTCGGCAATAGAGGCGCGAATGAAGCGAGTGTTGTCGAAACCATAACTATACTTCACATCTTCGGGAAGGTCTTTTTGCATGGTTTCCATGCGTTTATGCACAGCGTCGGCAATGTTGATGTGGTTGGCACCCGGTTGTGGCACTACTACCACACCCACCATAGGAATGCCATTCATCTTCATATAACTCTTGATGTCGCGCGCACTCAATTCAGCCGTTCCGATATCACTAAATCGTACCACACGACCATCTACGTGCTTCACCACAAGATTATTGAATTGCTCGGTGGTGTGCATTTGTCCGAGAGTACGGATAGAAAGTTCGGTGGTGTTACCTTCGATACTACCCGAAGGAAGTTCCACGTTTTCGCGATCAAGAGCAGTTTTCACATCCATAGGAGTGATACCATAACCCGACATCTTCACGGGATCGAGCCATAGACGCATACAATAACGCTTTTCACCCCATATCATCACGCTACTCACTTCGGGGATAGTTTGCAACTGCTCCTTGACAGTGAGGTCGGCAATTTCGCTCAATTCCAAAAGTGAACGCTTATCACTCTGGATAGCCACCATCATAATAGGCATAGCATCGGCATCGGCCTTCGACACAGTAGGAGGGTCGCAGTCCTTAGGCAGATTTCGTTGTGCACGCGACACCTTATCGCGCACGTCGTTGGCAGCCGTTTCGAGGTCGACCGACAGGTCAAATTCCACAGTGATGCGGCTTTGTCCCTGTTGGCTCACACTCGTAAGCGAACGAATACCAGGAATACCATTGATATTTTGTTCAAGAGGTTCGGTAATCTGGTTTTCAATCACATCGGCATTGGCACCAGCATAAGAACACGACACCGATATAATAGGATTATCTACCGACGGATATTCTCGTACACCGAGGCTCATATAGCCTATAGCACCGAAAAGCAAGATGACAAGTGTCATCACCGTAGCGAGAACAGGTCGTTTTATACTTAATTCCGATATATTCATAATGTATTCAAATTAAGGAGGTAAATTACTTCACTTCGTCGAGAGTGACTTGTTGGCCTGTGCGTATTTGCATAGTACCACTTGTGATCACAGTGTCGCCCACAGCCAATCCGTCGAGCACTTGCACCTTGTCGGCAGTGCGCACACCCTTAGTGATTTGCACTGGAGTGGCCTTTCCATTCTTATATAGGAACACCTTATCAATACCCATTTCGCTCACGATGGCTTCACTTGGCACAGCAAGCGTATTGGCATACTCGCTTGTGGTGAGAGTGACATTCACATATCGTCCTGGCACCACACGACCATTGCTATTATCGTAGTGCGCACGCACCTTGATGGTGCGAGTAGCATCGTCGACACGCGAATCCAAAGCATACACCTTAGCCTTGTGTTCCTTCAAGTCACCTTCCATAGTGAACATCAACGGACTACCCTCCTTCAATTGGCCTGCGTAACGCTCTGGTACATTAAATTCCACCTTCAACGGATTTACTTTAGTGATTTTTGCCACTGGAGTAGATTGCGAAGCATAAGCACCTTGGCTCACCGAACGCAAACCTATCACGCCATCAAATGGAGCGCGCAATTCGGTGTACGCAATATTGGCTTTCACAAGTTCGATTTCAGCCTCGAGAGTGGCAAGACTTGTTTCAGCCTCTTGAAAAGCCTCCTTACTCACTGCTTCTTTTTCGAGCAAAGCATTTTGACGATACAAGCGATCTTGGTACAATTTGAGTTGCACTTCAAGTTTTTTCAATTGTGCTTGAAGCGACGCATCGTTGATTTTAGCAAGAAGTTGACCTTTCTTCACGAAAGCCCCTTCTTTAAAATATATCTCTGTGATTTTACCCGAAGTTTCGAAAGTCAAATCCACTTCCTCATCAGGTAGCAAACTACCGCTCACATACAAGGCATCACTCAGGTCTTGCTCTTGCACCTTCACGGCACGCACGTTCAACACTTTACTTTTCTTACCCTTTCCACCTTTGGCAGGTGCTTCTTTAAGGTCTTTATTTACTTGAGGCGTAAGATTATACACACCCCATCCTGCAAAACCGAGAACTATAGCTCCTACAATTCCCCACTTGACAAATTTATTCATTTATATCAATAGTATTAAGTTTCAAATATCTTATTCTTATATTAGATGCATCAAACAGCAAAAAGTTAAATGGTAAAATTAATAATTTAATCCAAACCACCACAAAGGTAAAATATTTCCTGATGAAAACTCTATTTGATCCTTAACCACAAAACCATTTTCTACCATTTCTATCTGCTTTTTACCTTTATTTTTGCCTCCAATTTCAAAAGTCATGCCATCAATCAAGAAATCCGACACATCCGATGCCACCACCCTATTTTTCACTCGCATTTGATTTAGGAAGAATGTTTCGCGTAAATTACCCACATTTGCTTCTTTTTCAGCTAACGAGTAAATAAGATTGGTGTTATCTAAATACACCTTATCGACCTTACCCAAGCCTCTCACACCTCCTGTGTCGTCACGCAATTGTGATATCATTCCAGAATCCTCAATATATAAAAAATAATCTGGCAAGAGATTTCGTCCCACGCCTATTATTTCAGCAAGTTTGCTCATATTAGGTTTAAATGGCACACTTTCCGAGATAATAGACAGCAATTGTTTGAGCTTTCGCCCCATTGAAGCCGACATTCCAGCATAAACAGGGATATCATTTTCTAATGTCAGGTTTATGATTTGACGCAATTTAGTTTCAAATCCTTTGTCTTGAGCAAATGGATAGTACCCTCTTTTTAAGTAATCCTCAAAATGCTTAAATAAAGCTGTCATTTTCAATTCCTCGGGACGGCGTGCTACTATGTCTTCTAAAGAATATACTGGCAAAATCTCTTTTTGAAACATTGCCATATATTCACGAAACGACAGACCATTTAAATGATAAACTATAGCCCTTCTGCTCAAATCTGATGTTCCTTTATTCAAATCTAATACCGACGAACCAGAAAACACCACTTTTAGTTCGCTATAATAATCATAAATAAGTTTTAACTCTTTCGACCAATCACTATATTTATGTATTTCATCGATAAAAAGATATCGAACACCACGCTGCACCAATTTTTCAGCGAGGTCAATCAATCGATTATTACTGAAATATATATCATCGGCATTCACATATAAAGCACTCGATGGATCGATAGACAACTTAATTCTTTGAAGCATCATAGTGGTCTTACCTACTCCTCGAGGACCTTTAATCCCAACAATACGATTATCCCAATCTATTTCGTCATACAAATAGCGCAAGAAACTTGTATCGGTTTCTTTCAAGAGTTTTTTATAGATTCTTTCTAAATATTCCATATATCTATAATTTCACGCTACAAATATAGTAAATTTTGCACTCACTCAGTGCATTTTTTAGTAAAATTTGCACTCGCTCCGTGCAAATTTATTAGATTTTTGCACTCGACAAGTGCAAAAATTGCATTTTCTTAGCACTTAGTTTGCACAATATTATCGCAATTACTTCTTAATGCCCAATATCTTACGATACTCACCACGGGTAGAGAAGAGTTTCACCACATCATCAAGTGCTGGATCGTCCTTCAATTCCTGAATACATTCGCCACGCTGATAATAATATCGCTTCACAATTTCCACTCCAAGAATTTGAGAAATGAGTGTGCGATGCAAGTCGAGGTCTTTATTGAGATCGTGCTTCAGCAAGTTTTCGAGTTGGGCAAACACAGCCTTTGTAGAGTCGTTCATATACCCTTCGGTTTGTGCCACCTCACGCAATTGCTTTAGCCCATCTTCGCACACCTTATCATAATTAAACTTATCGGGATTGATAAACGCCTTGAATTGATTATAGATGCTATCTGTGACCTCAAAATCTTCCACAGCAGGAATAGAATCGTGGGTGCTACGATATTTTGTTGCAAAGTCAAAAGCCCAATAATCGCGTACTATATTATAGGCAAGACGATTCACCTTAGAATATTCCACATTGACATCGGGTGTGATGCCACCACCATCGCGCACCTCACGCCCATTGCGAGTGTGGAACACATTGGTGAGACTATCTGGGATACGCTCCACCGAGCCATCGGAATTGCGACGCGAATAGTCGATAGCCTGAATCAGACGACCACTCGGAATATAATATTTGGCAATAGTCACGTGCAATAGTCCGTCGTAAGGCAACGGACGAGAAGTTTGCACAAGTCCCTTACCAAACGAACGATTACCCACTATCACAGCACGGTCGAGGTCTTGAAGAGCACCTGCCACAATCTCCGACGACGAGGCCGAAGTGCCATCAATCAGCACCACAAGAGGTATTTCGGTGTCGATAGGTTCTTGAGTGGTCTTATAGGTGCGAGTGTTTTGCTTGATACGTCCCTTTTGGGTAAGCACTTCGGTGCCTTTAGGCACAAACATACCCACTATCTGCACAGCACTCTCCAGCAAACCACCACCATTACCTCGAAGGTCGAGCACTATGCTTTTCACATTCTTATTCTTCTTCAATTCGAGAAGAGCATTCTTCACTTCGGGAGCAGCATTAGCATTGAAAGTGGTGAGAGATATGTAACCTATGCTATCGCGTTGCACACCATAATAAGGCACAGGATTTTGCTTGATTTTCTTTCGAAGAATGCTCATCTTCACATTTCCCACATACGGACGCTCCACTTCCACCTTCACGATGGTGTTTTGCTCGCCTTTCAGGCGTTCGCTCACCTTGTCAAGCGACAACGACTTCACAGAGTCGCCATCAATCACCATTATCTTATCACCAGGGCGAATGCCAGCATTGGCAGCAGGACTACCTTCATAGGGTTCGGAGAAATAAGCAGCACCATCACGGCTCATAATACCCGAACCGATGCCACCATACTCGCCAGTGGAAAGAATGCGATAATCCTCCACATCTTTTGCAGGCACATATTCGGTGTAGGGGTCGATACTGCGTAGCATGCTATTGATTGCAGTCTCCATATTTTTCTTCGTATCGAGCGAATCTACATAAAATGCGTTCAACTCCTTAAATATAGAACTAAAAATATCGAGACTTCTCACCATCTCGGCATTATTTTTGGTAGTGTTATCGGCAAAAGTTTGCACACTGAGCAAGCACACACTCGCCAATATTATCTTTCGTAGTCTATTTATCATCGTTATTTCTGTTTTGAGTGCTAAAATTACAACATTCGCACGAGAAAAACGCCTATTTTTTGTACAAAAAGTCTTAAAATGAAAAAATATCGTGCTTTTTTTGGTCAAACTATTGCACAATTCAAAAAAAACATCTAATTTTGCATCGCAATTCTGAAAACGAATAGCACAAACGCTTCAATAGCTCAGTTGGTTAGAGCACCTGACTGTTAATCAGGGGGTCGTTGGTTCAAGCCCATCTTGAAGCGCAAACATTTTCATAACTACTGCTTCAATAGCTCAGTTGGTTAGAGCACCTGACTGTTAATCAGGGGGTCGTTGGTTCAAGCCCATCTTGAAGCGCAAAACGGAAACTCAATCGGGTTTCCGTTTTTGTCTTTTTTAAGTAAACTTTTTCCACTTTTTTCCGTAACTTTGCATCACTATTGAAGTGGGACTTTAAACAACGCGCCAATAAGCGGCAACCACTTCCACACAGAAAATACACACTAATCAGAAAAATGATGATGAGAGAAAATTCGTTTGCACAAATATTTAGGTCGTTCTTCAAGGTGGGAGCATTCACCTTCGGAGGCGGTTGGGCTATGATATCGGTCATAGAAAAGGAAATTGTGCATAAGCATAAATGGATTGGCCGTGAAGAATTTCTCGACCTTCTTGCCATAGCACAGGCTATGCCCGGCATCCTCGCTGTGAACATTGCTGTGGTAGTAGGCGACAGATTGCGAGGCGTGAAAGGTAGCATAGTGGCAGCACTTGGCACCATCGTGCCTTCGTTTCTCATAATACTTGCTATCGCCATTTTCCTCACCCCCGACACTATCAAAAACAACGAAACACTGAGTGCGATATTCAAAGGCATACGCCCTGCCGTAGTGGCACTTATTCTCGCACCTCTCGTTAATTCGGCAAAGGCAGCAAAACTCAACAAAGTGACTATCTTCATCCCTATAATCACAGCGTTGCTCATATACTCAGGATTGCCTTATATTTCCAATCCTATAGTTTTCATCATACTCGGTGCATTTGGTGGATACCTATATTATATAATATCGTCGCACCGAAAAAATAAGGGAAGAAAGGAGGCAGAAGAATGAGCACTTATATAAAACTTATTCTGTCGTACCTTAAAATCGGTCTTTTCGGTTTCGGTGGAGGATATGCAATGCTCTCACTCATCCAGCGTGAAGTGGTGGGAGCCGGTTGGATTACCAACACTATGTTCACCGACATTGTAGCCATCTCGCAAATGACACCAGGCCCTATCGGCATAAACAGTGCCACCTACATAGGTTATGTGGTAGGAGCCGACGCAGGAGGAATGGGTTGGCTGAGTGGAATTTTAGGTTCTATCCTTGCCACTATGGCAGTAGTAATACCACCTTACATCCTCACACTCTATACTGGGCACTACATCAACAAGCACAAAGATAGTCCCCTCATCAAGAGCATCTTCAAAGGATTGCGACCTGTGTGTGTAGGGCTTATCGGTTCGGCAGCATTATTGCTCATGAACAAAGAAAACTTTGGCAGCACAGATTACGAACTCATCGCAAGCATAGGTATTTGCGTGGCTTCGTTTCTTACTGTATATTTCACCAAAATCCACCCTATTCTCGTGATTATACTCGCGGGTATAGCAGGACTATTAATTTATTGAATATGAACTATCCCGAAACATTAGAATATCTTTTCACGCAGATGCCCATGTTCTCACGAACTGGTGGCGATGCCTATAAAGAAGGCCTCGACAATATCATATCGCTAAGTATGCTATATGGCGAGCCTCAAGAGCATTTCAAATGCATACATGTGGCTGGCACCAATGGCAAAGGTTCTACTTCTCACCTCATTGCTTCAATCTTACAAGAAAGCGGATATAAGGTGGGACTTTTCACCTCGCCACATCTCGTAGACTTTCGCGAACGCATTCGTGTGAACGGGGAAATGATACCTAAGCAAGAAGTGGTGGATTTTGTAAACAATTACATTGCTTCGGGCCATCAAGGTCATCCATCGTTCTTCGAGATCACCACCATTATGGCATTTGACTATTTCCGTCGCGAAAAGGTGGACTATGCCGTAATCGAAACTGGACTCGGTGGCCGACTCGATAGCACCAATATTATTATGCCTAAATTGTGTGTGATCACAAATATCTCGATGGACCACACTCAGTTTCTCGGCAACACACTCACACAAATAGCAGGCGAAAAGGCAGGCATCATAAAACCAAGTGTGCCCGTAATCGTGGGCGAAGCCACAGGAGAAGTGCGTGAAGTGTTTGCCGAAAAGGCCGAGAGTATGCGTGCGCCCATCACTTTTGCGTGCGAAAATCCACTAATTACATCGCACACACGCAAAAACGATTGCCTTGTGCTTGAAACCACCACCAATGGCACCATCACCGATGCTCTCGCTGGAGATTGCCAAGTGAAGAATGCCAACACAGCACTTCACGCCATTCACGCATTGCAGGGTTTAGGTCTAAGCATCAGTCAGGAAGCCATTGAAGCAGGATTTACCAATGTGTGCAAGATCACAGGACTTATGGGACGATGGATGGTGGTGAACCACTCGCCACGCACCGTTTGCGACACCGGACACAATGCTGGAGGAGTGCAATACATCGTACATCAACTCGCCAAAGAGAAATACCACAAACTCCACATAGTGCTCGGATTTGTAAGCGACAAAGATGTGACTCACATCCTCGAGATGTTCCCAAGATATGCCACTTACTACTTCACCAATGCCTCTATTCCTCGTTCGATGCCAGCAAAAGACCTTTACGCACTTGCATCGGTACACGATCTCGAAGGCAACTACTATCCATCGGTGAGCGAAGCATATCGAGCAGCACAAGAAGCAGCCACAGCCGACGATATGATATTTGTGGGTGGAAGCACCTTCGTAGTAGCCGACTTCCTCACACATCTGCACTCAAACAAATAACACAAACTGAAACATATGCAAAACGCCGACAAGAATTAAATCTCATCGGCGTTTTTTCATTATATATTACCCAAATTTACTTCAATCCAAATAGGAAACGAGTTACAGCAAAACGCTTCAACACTGCATTCATACATAGGGGACCTACTATACCCAAACCTATCACCATTAGTGCTCCAACCAAATAAATCCATCCTTCAGACGATTGCAAATATGGCACTTTGGCTATTACTGACTTTCCAAACCCCTCGAATGTGGTGTGAAACAAATAAATCATATATGAAGCCGAACTGCAATATAACAATCCTCGCATAACTATTCTTCCACAAAGAACACACTTTTTTGCACACTCACAACACTTCATTTCACAAAATTAGCTTCAAAGGATTGAAATCTCATTTATTTGATGTATTTTTGTAGGATAATAACGAATCAAAACTTATAAACTACAATAAAAATGGGTAAAGTATTAATTATCGGAGCAGGCGGTGTAGGCACAGTAGTTGCCCACAAGTGCGCTCAAAATCCTGAAGTTTTCAACGAGATTGTTATCGCTTCTCGCACAAAGAGCAAGTGTGATGCAGTGGCTAAAGCTATTGGCAAGCCAAATGTAACTACCGACCAAGTAGATGCCGACAGCGTGCCAGAACTTGTGGCTTTGCTTAAGAAGCACCAACCAGACATCGTTATCAATGTGGCTCTTCCTTACCAAGACTTGACCATCATGGATGCTTGTCTTGAATGTGGCGTGAACTACCTCGACACTGCCAACTACGAACCAAAGGACGAAGCTCACTTCGAATATAGCTGGCAATGGGCTTACAAAGAACGCTTCGAAAAGGCTGGCTTGACTGCTATCCTTGGTTGCGGTTTCGACCCAGGCGTATCGGGTGTGTACACAGCTTATGCTGCTAAGCACTATTTCTCTGAAATGGAAACTCTTGATATCGTAGACTGTAACGCTGGTAACCACGGTAAGGCTTTCGCTACCAACTTCAACCCAGAAATCAACATCCGCGAAATCACTCAAAAGGGTAAATACTACGAAAATGGCGAATGGATTGAAACTGAACCTCAAGAAATTCACAAGACTCTCAACTACCCTAACATCGGTCCTCGCGAATCATACCTTCTATATCACGAAGAATTGGAATCGCTTGTAGTGAACTTCCCAAGCATCAAGCGTGCTCGCTTCTGGATGACTTTCGGTCAAGAATATCTTACTCACCTACGCGTTATCCAAAACATCGGTATGGCAAGCATCGATCCTATCATGTACAACGGCCAAGAAATCGTGCCTCTACAATTCTTGAAGGCTGTGCTTCCTAACCCTAAGGAACTTGGAGAAAACTATGTGGGCGAAACTTCTATCGGTTGCCGCATCAGTGGTAAGGACAAAGAAGGTAAGCCAATGACTTACTATATCTACAACAACTGTAGCCACGAAGAAGCATTCAAGGAAACAGGTATGCAAGCAGTAAGCTACACTACAGGTGTTCCTGCTATGACAGGTGCTATGATGTTCCTTACTGGTAAGTGGAACAAGCCAGGCGTACACAATGTAGAAGAATTTGATCCAGATCCATTCCTTGCAGTGCTCAATGAGCAAGGTCTTCCTTGGCACGAAATCATCAACGAAGATTTGGAACTATAATCCTCAACATAACATAGGTAACTATAAAATATTATAGACTCCCAAAAATCCACACGGGCTATACCAAAATGATGGCGTAGCCCGTGTTTTTGTATCTTATAGGAAGAAAATAGACAAGTGTGCTTTGCTATGGTACAAATATACATCAAAGTCATTTTATAGCCCCAATCTGATAAGGCTACGATCAGCTTCGGTCTTCTTGGTTCCTTTTTGCTTGAATGAATTGAAGTTATACGATAATCCAAGCCATACCATACGACTCTTATTTGTACTATTGTTATTCAGATTAAAAAGATTATTATGCGACCAAACATTCCATTTTGCTGTATTCAATACATCGGTAACAAGCAACGACACACTCATTGCACCTTTCAAGAATCGTTGCTTCACTCCAACATTCATCTGATGTGTAAGAGAGGTTGTAAGTTGAGGGAAATATTGTGGAGTAGTAACATAGTATTGTAATTGAATATCCCCAGACTTCCAAGGAGTAAAGTTAATCATCAGGTTACTATTATTTGTCCAACCACTATTATCGATATGAGCATCTTCAAAAATCCCCTTAGTTTTCACATAATACGTATTAGCACCCATCGAGAAGTTTACCCACTTAGCTGGTGTCACCTTCAGAGATAATTCCACACCAGCCTTAATGTCTGTATCGGCATTGGCATATGTAGTGATTAGTCGCTCTCCTTCCATTTTAGTGACTTGAGAGATGTAATCGGTTGTGTGATTTAAATAGCCATCCACAAATAAATCAACCACCTTGCCACTAAACTGATAACCCAAATCCACCTTTGTAGCCTTTTCGGGATTGAGATGCATATTTCCTTGTTCGTAGGTAGTTGCGTCCACCATACTCATGTAAGGGATAAGTTGTGGATATGTGGGTCTACCAATACGGCGTGATAGAGCCATAGATAATTGCTGATTTTTACTGAGTTTATATGCACCCGAAACATTCGGAGCAAGAAAAAAATCATCATTACGCTCATTCACCTCATCGTGCTTGCTATCGAGCGTAACGGTAGAAAACTCTCCACGCAAACCCACCTTATAGGTAAACTTCTTACCAATGCGTGAGGCAAACATAGCATAAGCAGCAGGCACAAACTCAGAATGAAGCAAATCGTTGCTCATCTCATCGGAATGCATCCACTCACCACCACCTATTGCTTCATAAAACTCGTGATACACATCGTTTATGCGATAAGTAAGTTTGGCACCAACAGAAAATGTTCCCACATCAAATTTATATTTGTAGTCGGCTTGCAAAGTGGGTATAATAGGACTACCACCCGACACTGAACGATAATTTTCAACACCAGCTGCCCAATAATGCGATGGACGCTCACCCCAAATCTTTGACAGCGAGGCACGGATTGCAATATCCGACACCTCTGGTTTCACCACATAGGTGTAAGTAGCCGATCCCTCTATATTCACACGATTCCAATTCACATCATTATGACGTAATTCTTCACGATCTACAAATGTGTTGTGTATATCTTGCTTAATATTTAGACGTGGTATGATAACTTTTGCATCCACGCTCACACGATTACGAGCATTGATTCGAAAATCTGCACCGAGCGAAAAATTATTGTTGAATGTGTATTGAGAGGACTGCATTTGTTGAAACACCTCATAACTCGTACTATGCACCTTGCGATTAAGAGTAGTATTCACCACATCATCTTCATGTTTTGTATTATAATTAAATCGCCATGAAGCCTTCCTACTATTATACATAAAGGCAAGATTGCCATTAACGAAATGATTGAAACCATAATTTATAGCACCCATACCACTAAACACCTCATCACGCGAATGCTTAGAAATAATATTGATAATGCCACCCGTACCACCGGCATCATGCGAAGCATCTGGATTGGTCATCACCTCAATACTTTTAATATTTGCCGCTGGTATAGTAGAGAGGTCGCTTACAGTAGTGGGCACACCATCCATCAATACTAGAATATTTTTGTTGCCACGAATAGATATCTCGTCGTTAAGCACACTCACCGACGAAGCCGTACGCAACACATCAATTGCACTTCCTTTGCTCGATGCCATGTTGGCAGATGCATTGATAGTGGTGCGTTCTATAGTAGACTTTTGTGCCACTTCCTTAGCTGTAACCACCACTTCATCTAAAGTCACAACATCTTCATTCAAAATAATGTTTCCCACATTTATTTGAGCCTTATCAGGCTTAATAAGTCCCTCATATTTTTTGTAACCGATAAACTCCACCACAAGACGATATTCCATTGCAGAACGCTTTGATTTCATAGAAAATGAGCCATCATCGCTGGCAACTACTCCAGCTATAGGAACATTCCCATTATAAATCGCCACAGAGGCATAAGCCACAGGATTTTGTCCTCCATCTACAATCCGTCCTTTAACACTACAAATTGCATCTTGAGCCAAAACAGCCTCTTGTCCACAAAACAATGTTATTAACACTAACACAAATCTAATATCGATAAATCTAAAAATCTTAACCATATATATATATTTTTTTTCACTCCACAAAGTTATATATATTTTTAATTATATATTGTCAGCAACCCCTAAAACTATAGAGGTTACAAAAAACGAGTAATATTTGTTGCAAATTTGGATGTTTGAAAAAATATTTATAACTTCGCCATCGTGATTGGGATAATAGCCAATTATTGGCTAATTTCACCCAAAAGAAGTAATAATAAATAGTGAATAAATAACTAACACAAAAACACAGAATATCATAGTTATGACACAAAATTCAAAGAAAACGCTTGCAAAGTATTCAATCGGTTATCGGTGTGGGTGATTATCCTATATCGTTATGATTTGATTTTTTTGCCTTTGTGAAGCAAACAGAACTTTTAATTTCTTTCAACAGTTTGACCTCGACAAGGAATATTGTGTCTTGTTGTCAACTAACGAATGAAAAAAGTTTGTATGATGGTTTCACATCGGCAGCAATCGATTGAAATGTTGCAGCGAGATCTTTGACATTTTGGTAAAACGCGTTTCACGGGAAAAGGAACGCACACACATCTCGAGAACAATTTTCAAGCAACGAGCAATTAACCATCTTATGCGATTTTAGTAGCATATTACTCAAAATTGCTATTAGGCAGGAATTGCTACGTGGCTATGTCTAACCCCGCATCACTCTCGATGCATTAGTTTACTTCGGTTTAGGAATACTGTCTTTGATAGTCACCTTTATGGCCCCGCAAAGTCATCGTGTCCTAATTCATCTTTTTGTTTCACTTTAAAACACTTCAATAACTATGAACAGAAATTTTATAAATACAATGGCTCTAAATTGTCTCAATTCTTCTAATTTTATCAACGACGAAGGGGAATTGGACTTCGCAACAGATAACACCTATTCTATTCACGATGAATACACCAACTGCAAAACCTATAAATATAAGGGTGTGTCATACCTTATCCCTAATTCGCCAGAGAAAGATAACGAATTTGAAGATTTCAAAATAGAATCTTTAAATGGAAGTATCAACCTTGATAAACAAAGCGTATACACTGATCCTCATTTTGAAGGGGAATCAATTATGGTCACTCTCACCCCAGTATCGCTCTATGAAGAGAACCATGCAAGACTTCTACTCTACAGAGAAGGTACGAGCAAACCTGTCTTTTTTGAAGAAAGAACCTATAGTGGTGCTATGTTCTTCAAAATAGACAATAAGCATATCACTCCAGGTCATTACTTTTTCATCATCCCTAAATTCGACCATGATGTAATACATATGAATGTGATTGAGAGACAAGACGAACTCGCTATATATCACTTTGATGTGTATCATTCGGGATCGAAAATTGAGATTCCTGAAATCAAGTCTGTGGAGTGTAAATCTGTTCCTAAGCCTTTCACTGCCGATAGTTTGAACCTCACTATTCGACTTAAAAAATCCACTCCCGACAACAAACATATGTGTGCAGTGTGCTTCGACAAAGATATGAACATTGTGGACCAAAGTCACGCTGTGGTCAAAAACCATCGTCGTTTCTTCAATCTTGATTTCACACCTTCTATTGTGTGGACTCACGATACTCACACCATCTTGATAGCAGTGAACGATATGCCTCAATACAAAATCATAATTTCTTCGTTCGACGATGAAAACATTGATTCCCATTGGGAAGCAATAAGTCCAAACTCTTATGAATTTCCACTCTGCAGAATGCACATCAACACGCCTTTCAAGTGGAAGGAGTTGCTCAAAATAGGAGGTTCACAACAATTACAACGAGCGACTCTCAATTACTATCATATTGCCGAATACAATCGCAATATGCAAACACAAATTGAGAGAACTCACAGTTTCTGTCACAATTTCACGATTGCCACCGACAATGGCACTCTATCTTCAATGGAGGTAGAATCATTCATTCATTGCCTCACAGGAGAGGACTTTTCCTCATCAAATTATCATGCAGGAAAACTTCGCATGCCATCGGACGGAAACAAGAACGTTTATAACAACGATGATGCTTACGAGGTGAATCTCTCAGAACAAAAATGTCTCATAATCACCGAACTCGATGGACTTTGTGGACCATATAGCAGTAAATTCGTAGACAATCTCATATCTTCTATGTCCTATCGCAGTAATTATTCGGTGGTGATGTTGGGCAAAAAAAGAGAAATAGAAGATGTGTTCAAAGCACATCCTCGCCTCAAATGTTTTTTTCCCGATAAGCATCACTTGGAAATGCGTTCTCTTTCGCCTCTCGAAATCACGAGAAAGGTGTGTGACAGACTCCACAATAAATCAATATTATTCCACTCCGAGGACCAACAAAAATTGGCCAACCACTTACTTTCACTTGAAAGCAAAGGTATTCTCAAGAAAATGAATATAGATGATGTGAGATTCATTGTGAATACACATTTCGTGAATCAATACACCTCGCAAATGACAAAATCGGCGAGCATCAGACATCACATTGCAATCAGCGACATTGACTTAAACCTCTTCGCTAACCCAACAGAGAAAAATACCAACCACTTGGCCGACCTCGACAAAATGGTGGGGCTTAAAAACATCAAAAAATCAGTTACTCAATTGTTTGCACTCACTCGTTTCAATCATATGCGACGAAGCCTCGGGCTAAAAGCCAACGACAACGGCTGCCACCATATGATATTCACAGGCAATCCGGGAACAGGAAAAACCTCGGTGGCCAAAGTCATCGGTAAGATGTTCCACTCTATCGGTGTACTGAGCAAAGGCGATGTGATTTTTGCCGAACGCACCAATATGGTGGGACGCTATATCGGCGAAACCGAACAAAATATGCGTGATCTTCTCGAGCAAGCACAAGGCAATGTGCTATTCATTGATGAAGCCTACACGCTATTCACAAAGGACGACGACAACGACTTCGGTAAGCACGCTATTGAGTCACTGCTCACAGTTCTTTCGCAACCTAATCCAGATATGATAGTAATTCTTGCTGGATATGGTAAAGAAATGAACAAATTAATAGATTGTAACCCTGGATTGAAAGGACGCTTTCCTCATCATTTCAATTTCGAGGACTATTCGGCCGACGAACTCACTATCATCGCCGAACATATCATCGCCGATGAGCAATATCGCCTCACTCCCGATGCTCACAATCTTCTTGCGAAATGCATCGCGGAGAGCGTGAATAAGAAGGACAAGAGCTTCAGCAATGCTCGTTGGGTTACTCAGTTTGTGCAGAATGGTATCATTCCATCAGTTGCCAATCGCCTCATCTCTGCTAATATACCACTCAATGCCGACAATTGTCAAACCATCACAATTCAAGACATTGAAGCAGCCAACTTGCAATACGGCATCAAGGCCACAAGCACAGTAAAGAAACGATGCAAAGTGGGATTTAACATATCATAATCCCACTTTCTTGGTTTTTCTCATTTTAATTAGTAATTTTGTTACTATGAACGATAATAATCTTAAAATAGAAGTCACTGCCGATGGTTCTGCCACCATTTTCGTGGAAAATCTCAACGAGCATTACCACTCTGTGAAGGGGGCACTTGCCGAGGCCGAACACATCTATCGCGACTGTGCCTTCTTGCATCGTGCAAGCGACGACGAGAATGGCATATTGCGTGTGCTTGAAATAGGTTTCGGCACAGGACTCAATGCCCTTGTCACTGCACACGCATCGCGTGAAGTGACTCAGCACATCCACTATATCACACTCGAGAAATATCCTCTCAGTTCCGAGATTATAGCCAATTTGGAATATGGTTCGCTCATCGACAAAGGTCTGTACGAAGCCATTCACCAAGCCGAATGGAACACCCCAGTACAGATTACCTCCAATTTCACCATAGAAAAGCGTGAATGCGACTTCACCACCGATGCACTACCCACCAATATAGATGTGGTGTACTACGATGCTTTCGCTCCCGAAAAGCAACCCGAAATGTGGACTCCCGAATGCTTCGCTCGCGTATATGAGGCTATGGCGCATAAAGGCATACTCACTACCTATTGTGCCAAAGGTGCTATCCGCAGGTCATTGCAGTCGGTAGGTTTCTCAGTATTGCGGATGGATGGCCCAGTGGGAGGTAAACGCGAAATACTTCGTGCGGAAAAATTATAATATCCTAAGCACTTATGGCATCAACATTAGTATTCATATCATCACTTATCGACTGGTACACCCATAGCCTCAGTTATTGGGTGCTTACCTTGCTGATGATACTCGAAAACTCATTGGTGCCACTCCCTGCCGAACTCATTGTGGCTCCCGCAGCCTACAATGCAGCCACTGGCACTCTCAATTTTTTCGCCATAATACTTTGCACCACTTTTGGCTCGGTAGTGGGTGCTATTATCAATTATTATCTGTCACGATTCCTTGGCAGAGAAATCATCTACCGATTTGTGGATAGCAAATGGGGCAGACTGCTTATGCTCAACCACGAAAAACTCGAGCAAGCCGAAAACTTCTTCCTCAAACGTGGCAAGACTGCCACCTTCGTGGGCCGATTGCTCCCCGTAGGTCGTCAACTCGTATCTATCCCTGCCGGATTGGCTCGAATGTCTATAGGCACTTTTATCCTTTACACCACTATCGGCTCGGCTATATGGAACACTATCCTTGCAAGCATCGGGTATTCACTCGCAAGCATAATTCCACCCGAAGAATTAGGTGCTACTATCAACGAATATAGTATAGAGATAAGCATCGCTTTCGTGGCGTGTATTGCTATATACTGTATTGCAAAATATTTTTCCAAAAATAAATCACGCACCGAGTAAACCTAAACTACTGAATACTTGTTAGTTTAACAATGATATAGACAAAATCTATCTGAGCATAGAATATACTTGTTGCAAAACTTTCACAACCATATTAACTTTGCTCTCAGAAAATAACAATAAACAAAAAAACGAACAATTAAAAACTTAAAAACTATGGCAACAAAATTTTTCAAATGCAAGCACTGTGGTAATGTAATAGTAAAAACTGTAGACTCTGGTGTTCCAGTAGTATGCTGTGGCGAAAAGATGGAAGAACTCGTGGCTAACACTGTAGATGCAAGTCAAGAAAAGCACGTGCCTGTGGTAACTAAAGTAGACGACTGCACTATCAAGGTAGAAGTGGGTAGCGTAGAACACCCTATGGCTCCTGAACATCATATCGCATTCATATATGTAGAAACTGAAAATGGTGGTATCCTTGCCAACCTTAAAGATAAGCCAGTGGCTACTTTTTGCGTATGCAACGACAAACCTATCGCAGTGTATGAATACTGCAACCTACACGGATTGTGGAAAACAGAACTATAATCCCTCCTATCCGACCATAATTTTCTAACTCATAATATCATTAAAAAACGAAAATAGGCTGAACCCAAGTCGTTGGATTCAGCCTATTTTTATTTATTCCTAATATTAAATATTGCAGCCATTAAGGATTATAATCCACTAATGTATAGTTGGTGCTACGCCCCCCTCATTAGTTTTCTGCAATATGCCTTTCGCAATAAGATCATTTATATCATTTAGAACATTTTGCAATTTTCGCCCATTTGCTACTGGTTAGTTTTCCTTCGAATCCGTCAAATTGCATATTAGGTGGTTTTCGGGGAATAAACAAATTATTCTCCGAAAAAATTCGGAGATTAGCAGATGTAATCTCCGAAAACATATTGTTTGATAAAGAATATTCTATAGAATTTTACCCATCAGAAATAGTAAGTAGCAGACACTCCTATGCGGTCGTTGCCATACATTCCATTGATTTCGTTGAACGATACATATTTTTGCACCAAATCGGTGAAATATCTACGATAATACACGCCCACATCAAAGTGACGGCCAGTCACACCCACTTGCACAAGTCCTGCCACAGTGCCACTTCCTTTCATTATCTTCAATGCATCGGTATAAATGAATCCTATCTCTTCTCCAATTTCTTTGCTGTATAGGTTGATACCACCTTCCACACCCACACCTGCGTAGAAGCGAGATGCATCGGTCACCTTCACCACATTAAACTTTGCCATCAATGGAATGATGATTTGTCCACCTATACCTTGATGTAATTGATATTCCACACTACCAGTAGCATTCACCAAATCGGTGTAATGTCCGTAACGGACTGCCAATCCGAAATGCACGCCGAAGTTATCATCGAAAAAATCGGCACCACCTGTTACACCAATCGACCACTTATTTGGCGTCTTTTCGGCACTTTCGCCATATTGCACAGTATTTTGTTCGCATTGCTCAAGTAGCACCTTTGCCTGAGCATCTTTGGGATTGATGGCCACAAGTTCGGTGAGTTTTTCTTTCGCCTTACCAAATTCTTTGTGTTTCAAATACCACTGAGCATCTTTCATCAATGCTTCACACTTTCGCAATTGGCGTTCGCTCAATTTTACTGTCGATTTTTCAGTGGTCACCACATCGGTGTTATCTTGAGCCTGAACACTCATTGCTCCAAGCAAAAGAGCGCCTACGATAAATAGTTTTTTAAACATAATATTTTAGTTTTTAGAAATAATAAGCAACATTCACTCCCACACGACTATTTTCCATATAATGATAATATGGAGGTATCACGATATCATCGAAATAGCCTTTATAATACAATCCCACATCCATATGACGCATTGTCAATCCCACGTGCACCAATCCGGCAATAGAACTGCTTGGCATTGCTATCATCTCGGTAGGATAATACTTTCCTGTGTAATTTTGGCGGGCTGTAAGGCGAATGCCATATTCTGCACCTGCACCCAAATATAGTCTGCTACTATTCGACATATTGAGCAAATTGAATTTAGCCCACAATGGAATTGCGATTTGCGAACCGATTACATCCATTCCCTTTTTGCCTAAATCATACCTGTTTTCAAAAGCGAGATGACAGTTATACTCCACTCCGAGCACCACATTCACAAGGTCGCGATAATACCCATACTTCACACTTAGCCCCACACGGCCCGAACCACTCACGCTCAAGAAATCACCACCTATTGCCACACCAAAGGAGAACCTGTTCCACCACTTATTATTGCCCAATTGCAGCATAGCGTCCATTTTTTCGGTATCGATGATGCCTTCAAACTTTACTATTTCTCTCGCTTCGGGATTATAGATAAGAGCCTTATCGATCATATCGGCGGCTTTGTCGTAGATGCCACGATTGAAATACCATTTTGCATCTTGCACATAAGCCTCGCTCTTTCGTTCGGCTTTACGCTTTTCTTTTGCAATAGAATCCATCTGATTCATTATAGCCACAGCCTTAGTGTAATCGCCCACCTTGAACAGGCTATCCACTTCTTGCTGGGTTTGTGCTTGAAGCGAAGCACCCAGAGCAAACATACTTATTAGCAACAATACTAATTTCTTCATAGCAATCTCCTCAATTTATTTTCTACAAATATACAAAGTATTATGCAAAGGAGTTACCCCCCTATTTAAAAAATATTAAAATCTATTAGATTTCATCCTTTTGCCACCATATCTTTTTCGCAATACCATTACAAAGATAACTAATTTCCTTAATTATTAGAATGCAATTGAGTATCTTTGCCAAAGTGGAGCAATGTTTAATTTCACTCCCTATATTTCTTGGTGAGGGCGGCGTATCCACAGCGTTTACATAAGGGTTCTACTGCCTCGTGGCGGGTGAATCCGTCGTATATAGCTTTGGCTCGTGCCGATGATAAGATTTCTTCGAGCGATTGCTCGTAGAGATTGCCGAGAGCGAGTTCGCCATCGTGATCGAGGCAGCAAGGCACCACAGTGCCATCCACAAGCACTCCTATCTGATTGCGCAAGGCGTAGCAAAACACCTTCTCGGTGTCGATTTCATCGCGTTCGCTATCGGGCCATTCAAACTTATTGTCGTGCTCGATAAACACATTATCGGTCACCTTCCACCCATTTTTACGCTCGTTTATGGTAAGGGGTGAGTATTCCGATATTATATCCAATATTCGTTGGTTGGCACTATTCATTCCTCCCTCGTTCCATAGGCGTAGCACTATGATAATGCCATTCTCGGCAGCCTTCAGCGAGAATTCCATCACACGGCGAATATATGTATCGATATCAGAAATGCCGTTGCCCTCTTGCGAATGAAGCGAAATCTGAATCTTATAGGGATGAGCATCTATAAGCCCATTTTCCACATGGAGCAAAGTGCCATTGGTGGTGAGCACAGGCACAAATCCTTTCACGCGTGCCATCTTCACCATTTGAGCCAAATCACGATGCACCCACGGCTCGCCCATAAGATGAAAATATAGGAATTTTATGCGTCCCTGCAGTTTATCGGTAAGCACATCAAACTGTTCAAGCGTGAGCGCACCGCTGCGTCTCTTAGTCTTCGGACAAAAAGCACATTCCAGATTACATATATTTGTTATCTCAAGATAGCAACGAGTTATCATATTCATTCCTTAGGTTTTCATTCACAAAAATAATTAATTCTCGACGAACAATTGAAATTTTACGACGAAAATCATTAATTTTGTAATCTTATTTAGAAAACTTTTATAAACAAATATATCTACACACATATGAAAATTTTAAAATCTATCATTGCAATTTTTGCACTTTCTTTCGCTTCTGCAACCTATGCACAATCATCAACCGACTTGAGCAGTCTGCTTAATATTCTACAAAGCAACTTTAGTAAACAAAGTAGCAATAATACTACTTCAAACAATACAGACAATAATACTTCCAACAATAGCAACAGTTCAAATGGTCTTGGCGACCTTGGCAACATCGTAGGTGCTGTGGTCAACAACATTCTCAAGACCGACAACCTCGACGTGGCCGACCTTGCTGGCACTTGGCGTTCGGCAGGTCCTGCTCTTTCATTCGAATCGGAAGACCTTCTCAACAAGGCAGGTGGTGTGGCTATGGCTTCCACTATCGAAGGTAAACTTGCACCTTACTACAAAAAGATGGGGTTGGAAAATATGACTTTCACTTTCACCACCGAAGGCGAAGTCACTATCACACTCAAGAATGGCAAAAAAATCACTGGAACAGTGAAAAAGGGTGAAAAGGAAGGTACAATGGTATTCACATTCAGCAAACTTGCCAAACTTGGTTCGCTCACTGCCTATGTGAGCAAAGGCTCAAATCTCACTATTATGTTCGATGCCACTAAGTTGGTGAACCTTGTGAGTGCTATCGCCAAATATTCCAACATATCATCATTCTCCACTATCGCCGCTATGCTCAATAGCTACAAAGGCGTATATGCCGGTTTCAAATTTGAAAAGTAATCGACACCCCACTCTTATATCTCACAAAAGCGATGTTCCCATATCAGCGAGGAGCATCGCTTTTTCGTTATTTTTTTTACTTATTCTCGCACATTATCCTTTTTAAGGAAACTTTTTCAAATAAAATATGCTATATTTGCATTCAGAATCAAACCAAAAACTAAAAAGATATGAAAAAAATTCTACTTAGCATTGCCGTTTTAGCTTCTGCTATGATTGCCAACGCTCAAAAGTTTGAGGTTCTTAGCAATCAAGAAGTAAAAGTAGGCAACAACACTTCTGTTTATCATCCTAAGTTTATGCCTGGCGGAGAATCGCTATTGGTAAGTTCTGAAAACTATGCTGGTCTTGGTATGGTGAATCTTAAAACCAAGAGTTACACCAAAATCACCGATATGGTGGGTGCTGGCTATATGCCTGCTATCAGTGCCGACGGCAAATCGCTGGTGGTGCGTGATGCCGACTATTTCAACCAACGCATCTCTATCTATCGCATCGACTTGGCTACTAAAGCCACTGTGGCTATCGAAAAAAATATCAGCCACATCAATCACATTGCTCTCGATGGCAATAATGTGACTTTCGCTGTGAATGGTCGCACTTTCAAGAAAAATGCTATTAATGGTAAGGCTGTGCTAAACAACACTGCTTCTACTTATGTAACCGAAGAAGATCTTAAAATGGTGGTTTACAAGAATGGAGTACGCACCGTGGTAGATCCTCTTTCTACTCCTTCACGCAATGTGAGCTACTGCTGGACAAGCATGTCGCCAGATAAGACTAAACTTCTTTTCGTTGCTGGCAACAATGCTTATGTAAGCGACCTTAAAGGTGGCAACCTTGTGAAACTTGGTCCTATCCACGCTCCTGTGTGGCGCGGCAACGACTATGTGGTGGCTATGCTCGACAAAGATGACGGTCACATGTACACTGCAAGTGATATCGTGATTATCAAAGCCGAAAAGGGTGCTATGATGCAACAACTCACTCCTGTATCAAGCGAAATCAAGATGTATCCTACAGTTTCGGAAGATGGTAGCAAAATCGCTTACCACACTACCGACGGTAAACTTTATGTAATGACCATTAAAGAAAAATAATTAAGACTATGAAAAAATTATATTCTACTATAGCAGTGATGGCATGCTTGGCATTCACTGCAAACGCAGGCGATTTGGGTGGCAAAAAGTTCTATCTTAATCCTGGTCACGGTGGTCATGATAGCGACGACCGTCAAATAGTTCTTCCTTTCTCTGAAATTCCTGACTTCTGGGAATCAGAAGGTAACCTCGAACGCGGTTTCCACTTGAGAGATTTCTTTGAAGCTAATAATGCTAAGGTTAAGATGTCGCGTATTACCAACACCAGCGACGACGACCTCGGACTATCTACTATCGCTGCTCAATCTAATAGCTACGGTGGTTACTTCATCTCACTTCACACCAATGGTGCTAACGCGAAGGCCAATTACACTGTAGCATTCTACAAAGGTACTGCTACCGATCCTAAAACCGATTCTCAAGAAGTGATAGCTCCTTCTAAAGAGATGGGATTGAAAGTGGCTGAATGTCACACAGAAAACAATCTTACCGAAGTGACTTATAGCACTCCTCGCTCTCTATCCGACTACGGATTCAACGGATGGAACTACGGCGTGCTTCGCACCAACAACTGTCCTGGTTACTTGGTTGAATCTTGGTTCCACGACTATCGTGCCGAAGCTCTTCGCCTTAAGAGCAATACTTACAATAAGATTCTTGCTTGGCAAATCCTTCAAGCTACAATGCTTTGCCCAGGCGGCACAGGCTCTATCAAGGGTTGTATCGTGGGTGATATTCGCGACTTGACCGAACCTTGTGGTTTCACCAACTATGTTTCTTACGGTCGCGACCAATACTTGGCTGTGAATGGTGCTGAAGTGAATCTATATGATGCCAACAACAATTTGGTGCAAACTTTCACCACAGACGATTGGTATAATGGTGTGTTTGCGTTCTTCGAACTCGAAGCTGGCACTTACACTGTGGAAGTGAAGAAGCAACACTATCACACTTACACCGAAACTGTGACCGTGAAAGATTCTAAATCTACAGGCGTACGTGTAGACTTCGAACCTATCCAATACATCAAGCAAGACATTGAATGGATGGACAAAGTGTGGAACTTCACTGCTAATGGCAACATCCCTACTTACCTCGACAACAATGGCAACCACATTCGCAACATCGCTAAGAATGGTGACAAACTTTATGTGCTTCAATGCAAGTTTGGTGTGGCTCCTGAGGTGGTTATCCTCAACGCTTACACAGGCAAGAAGATTGGCAACCTAAACATGACAGGTATCGATGCTAATGCTACACTTCCTCTATCGGCTATCAAGGTTATCGAAGGTGGTATCGTGGTAGGTACTAATGGAGTGAAGGATGGCGAAACTCTTCGCATCTACAAGTGGGAAACCGACGACGCTGCTCCTGTTCAAATATATTCAGATGCTACTCACGCCAATATTTCTCTTGGTGGTAACTTCACATTCGAAGGCAACTTAAACAAGGGTGGTGTGTGGTATACTAATGCCGATGCAAGCGCACTTTACTACTACAAGATCAACCGTGGTAAGTTTGCTACTGCTCCTACTGCTACTCCTTTCAAGGATGCTAATGGTGCTGCATTGACTCTTGGAGGTGAAGCATCTGCTCTTGGCGCTGCAGGTATCAGCATCAACGAAGACGAAGAAGTTTGGGTAGACGCTCAAGGTTCTGCTCCTATGAAGTTCTCTAAGGCTGGTGTATTGCTCACTGCAATGAACGAACAAGCTACAGGCAAGGGAGGTACTGCAATGTGCGAAACTCCTTACGGCAAGATGAAATATGTAATCGCTACTGCTTATAAGGATGGTTACACAGGTGGTCAGTTCACTCTTGTAGATGTTACCGACAACTACACAGCAACTACCAACCATGGTATGTATCCTACTGCAGGTTTCGGTTCTTACAACAACGTGGAAGGTGCTACAGGTATCATCTGCGAACTCACCGACGAAAACTTCGACCTAAATGTGTGGGCTTGTGTCAATGGTCAAGGTGTGGCACACTACATCCACAAGGGACGCATCTATCCATCGGCTATCGAAGAAGTAGCAGCTGAAAAGGTGAACATCAAGGTGGCTAAATTGAATGGCGCACTACGCATCGAAGGCGTGAACGCAGCAGCTATCAATGTTTACTCTATCTCTGGTCACGTAGTGGCAGCTGTAAAGAATGCTCAAGAAGTGGAAGTGAACGGCCTCAACAAGGGTATCTACATCATCCAAGTAGTAGATGCTAAGGGCAACCAATATGCAAGTAAGATTATGCTATAATCCTTAGTCGCATAACTAATATGCATAGGTGTATCGCTTTACTCGGGCGATACACCTATTTTTTGTGCTTTTATTTTAGCAAAAAGGGAGCAAAAGAACATATTTTTTTGTAATTTTGCAGATTGAACTACGAAATAAATAATAATCAAATATATAACATCAAATTATGAACGAATTAGCTACTAAATACGACCCACACGAAGTGGAAGGTAAATGGTATCAATTCTGGATGGACAAAGACCTGTTTAAGTCAGTTCCAGATGGTCGCGAACCATATACTATCGTAATCCCACCACCAAACGTTACCGGTGTGTTGCACATGGGACATATGCTCAACAACACTATCCAAGACATCCTTATCCGTCGCGCTCGCATGGAAGGCAAGAATGCTCTTTGGGTGCCTGGTACCGACCACGCTTCTATCGCTACCGAAACTAAGGTGGTGAACAAGCTTGCAGCTGAAGGCATCAAAAAGACCGACCTCACTCGCGAAGAATTCTTGAAGCACGCTTGGGACTGGACTCACACTCACGGTGGTATCATCCTCGAACAGCTAAAGAAACTTGGTGCGTCTTGCGACTGGAGCCGCACTGCGTTCACTATGGACGAAAAACGCTCTGAAAGCGTTATCAAGGTTTTCATCGACCTATATAACAAGGGACTTATCTATCGTGGCTTGCGCATGGTTCACTGGGATCCAAAGAACCAAACTGCACTTAGCGACGACGAAGTATACTATCAAGAAGAACAATCTAAACTTTACTACCTCAAGTATTATGTAGCCGAAGACGATGGTTCAGGCGAAACAGGTAGCGAAGAAGAAGTGGTACACCGCGATGCCGATGGTCGCCGTTACGCTGTAGTGGCTACTACTCGTCCTGAAACTATCATGGGCGACACTGCTATGTGTATCAACCCTAAGGACCCTAAGAACCAATGGTTGAAGGGCAAGAAAGTGATTGTGCCTCTTGTGGGCCGTGTGATTCCTGTAATCGAAGACCGCTATGTAGAAGTGGAATTCGGTACTGGATGTTTGAAGGTGACTCCTGCTCACGACCAAAACGACTATATGCTCGGCAAAAAGCACAACCTCGAAACTATCGACATCTTCAATGGCGATGGTACTGTGAACGAGGCTGCAGGTATGTACATCGGTATGGACCGCTTCGATGTGCGCGAGCAAATCACTAAAGACCTTACCGAAGCAGGCTTGATGGAAAAGGTAGAAAACTACACCAACAAGGTGGGTTGCTCAGAACGCACACATGTGCCTATCGAACCACGCTTGTCATTGCAATGGTTCATCGACATGAAGCACTTTGCCGAAATCGCTCTTCCTCCTGTAATGGACGACGATATCAAGTTCTTCCCTGCTAAGTACAAGTCTACTTATCGCAACTGGCTCAAAAATATCCAAGACTGGTGTATCAGCCGTCAGCTATGGTGGGGACACCGCATCCCAGCATACTACATTGGCGTGCCTAAGGAAGGCGAAGACGAACAATTCGTAGTAGCTGCCACTAAGGAAGAAGCTCTTGAGCTTGCTAAGGCTAAGACAGGCAACGATACCCTTACTCTTGACGATCTTCACCAAGACGAAGGTGCACTCGACACTTGGTTCTCTTCATGGTTGTGGCCTATCTCACTATTCGATGGTATCAACAATCCAGGCAACGAAGAAATCAACTACTACTACCCTACTTGCGACCTTGTAACAGGTCCAGATATCATCTTCTTCTGGGTGGCTCGTATGATTATGGCTGGTTACGAATACATCGGTAAGATGCCTTTCCGCAATGTTTACTTCACAGGTATCGTGCGCGACAAACTTGGTCGCAAGATGAGTAAGTCGCTTGGTAACTCACCAGACCCTATCGAATTGATGGAAAAATTCGGTGCCGATGGTGTGCGCATGGGACTTATGCTTGCTGCTCCTGCTGGTAACGACATTCTTTACGATGATTCGCTTTGCGGACAAGGTCGTAACTTCAACAATAAGATTTGGAACGCATTCCGCCTTGTTAAGGGTTGGGAAGTGGCAGATATCGAACAACCTGAATCGGCTCGCAAGGCTATTGAGTGGTTTGACGCTGTGTTGAACTCTACTCTTGCCGAAGTGAAGGACTTGTTTGAAAAATTCCGTTTGAGCGAAGCTCTTATGGCTGTGTATAAGTTGTTCTGGGACGAATTCTCATCATGGTATCTTGAAATGGTGAAACCTGCTTACCAACAACCTATCGACCGCGCTACCTACGAAGCTACTCTCAACTTCTTCGACAATCTGCTTCGTCTGCTTCACCCATTCATGCCATTCATCACCGAAGAATTGTGGCAACACATTGCCGAACGTGGCGAAGGCGAAAGCATTATGGTGGCACGCATCCCTGAAGCTGGTGCATTCGACGCTGCTACTATCACTGCAATGAACGAGGCAAAGGAAATCATCGCTGGAGTGCGTAGCGTACGCCTTCAAAAGAATATTCCTAATAAGAATGCTCTATCACTTCAAGTAGCAGGCGAATTTGCTAATAGCAACGCTGCCGTTATCAAGAAACTTGCTAACCTCGAAGCCATCGATAGCGTAACCGAAAAAGATGCTACTGCAGCATCGTTCCTTGTGGGTACTACAGAATTTGCTGTGCCTCTTGGCAACAATATCGATGTGGAAGAAGAGTTGAAGAAACTTGAAGCCGAACTTAAATATATGGAAGGTTTCCTTGCTTCTATTATGAAGAAACTTAGCAACGAACGCTTCGTGAGCAACGCTCCTGAAGCTGTAGTGGCTGGTGAACGCAAGAAGCAAGCCGATGCCGAAAGTAAGATCAAGACTCTTCAAGAAAGTATCGCTGCTCTAAAGAAATAAATTAGTTTGTGATATATGTTGAAAGGACGCGTCCCCCATGGGGATGCGTCTTTTTTTCTGCAAAGACGCGAATAATGTGGATAACAACAATTCTAAACGGTGTACCTAATTGGCACACATTCTCATCCATATGCCTATCCCCGCACTAAAGTACAGGGTTACCTTAAATGTAGCCCTATCGGGCTATTCTCCTTTCCTATATATTTGATTAAAGCGTAATCAAGGATTCTACTGAAAAATGCAACCTCGTCGAGGTTGATGTATGGTATAAAATATTTATCCTTCCCTAAGATTCGCTCTCGCTCATCATAGGGCTTCCACTGAAAAACCTCTACGAGGTTCTTCTCACTCCTAATTCTTCCTTCCTCACTGCTAATTGCATAAAAGCCCTTGTGACTTTGTTTAAGGTAACACTTCAGTGCTACACAAAATCTGAGAACACGAACACACGAGCCGTGTGTCCCTACTGCAAGGTAGACGAAATCGCCTAAAAAACACCACAAAAAAGGGATATCCGTGCATTCAGATATCCCTTACAAACAATTTAAAAAATCACAAGTTATGTTCTCGTCTCGAGAAGATTTTTTTGGTGACTTAGAGGACAACCAAGCCCCCTAAGCCTATAATCATTAGGCATTCAGCCTATTATGAATTATTTTTTTGTAATGTATTCAGTTCCTGTGACGTTATTGTATTTCAAATCAGCATCATTTGAGTAAGTAAGAGTACTTCCTTCATAAACTGAAAGGCTATTTGCCTGAACATAACCACCTTCTTCAATAACCAAAGAAGCATTCATAGCACCCCAGCTTGCAGGCTGACCTACCCAAAGAGACTTATCGTGGATTGACTTACCTCCCTTAGCAATAGTCAACTTACCGCGTACATAGTCCAAGCCATCGCCCTTGCCTTGGCTATGGAATGTACCATATACAGTGATATCACTACCGTATGAATAATACATATGGCCAGTCTCGAAATTAGAGTGAAGAGTATATTTACCATGTTGGAAGAAACCATAGTTTGCTGTTACAGTTCCACCCTTAATTTCATATACAGCTTCAGCATTATCCTTGGCACCAAAGCTGAAGTTGTTAAGAGTAAGTGTCTTGCCGTCTTCAATAGTAATTGTACAACCTGTAGTAGATTTTAGAGTTTTGATTTTAGTGTCACCCTTAATTGTAACATTACCTTCAACGGTGATTGTTTCATCATACTCAGCACCACCCAAATCAAGTACAGCACCATCTTTCAAAGTTGTAGGTATAACTGTATAAGTTCCATTTTCTTCATTTTTAGCAACTGCATAACCTTCAGCCACATAGTTTTTCTTGTTTTGGTTTGAAGGATCTTCAGCAAATGTACCGCCATAAATTTCAATCACACCTTCACTTGCTGTACAAAGGTCATAACCATTTGCACAATCCCAAGGCATAAATGTACCACCATTTACTGTTACTTTTGCTTTGTCGCCTGAGTAGATTTGATACATACCCCAATTATTTGGAGTCATTTCATAACCTTCAGAGAAAATACCATCATTGATAACCACTTCAGTACCTTCGTTAGTTGCATATATAGCATGTCCCCATGCTACTGCTGGCGTGTGATATTTACCACCATTTATTTCTACCTTCGTGCCTTTTGTTGCACCGATTGCACCACGACCATTAATGGTTGAGTTATTTACTGTAAGTTTAGAACCAGCTCCCTCTGTATTAACTGCATAAGATGCTGTACCTGTATCTGTGTTAGAAGGGGCGCCGTTTGCAGTTACTTCATTAAGAGTAAGAATACCTGTATTTAGAATAGCAGAACCACCATTTTCAGCAATAGAACTTATGGTCCCACCATTGATAGTAAGATTACCTTTGTTTACAATAATATGTATTCTATTTCCTTCAGCATCTCTTGCATTGATTGGACCAGTAATAGTTTTACCGTTTAGTTCGATAGTAACATTTTTTCCTTCTGCTACTGTAATGGTTTCGCTAATAGTAATATTTTCTTGCAAAGAAACAATTCCACCATTTGCTACAGCCGCAATAAATGCCTCTGCGTTATCTGCAATCGCAATCACAGTCCATACACCATTCTTTTCAACAGCTTTGTAACCTTCAGCTATATGTTTAGTAGGATTAGTGTCAAACACACCACCCTTGATTACCAAATTTGAGCAATTATAGTAAATACCACTACCATTGTTGTCGCCTTCTGTCTTATCGAAAGTACCGCCATTTATAATGGTTTCCTTTGTGCTTGTTGCACAAATATAACCACCGCCATACACTTTATTTTGTTCGTCCTTAGTGTTTTTGAAAGTACCTCCATTAACAGTAAATTGACCATTTTCAAAAGTATAAAGTGCCCAACTTGTTTGCTTTGTTTGGGTGCTTTGACCTACGTCTATAGTTGCATCGTTAATTACGGCTACACCATCACCTCCAGTAGCGATAGCACCATGATAGGTATAAATTTCAGCACCATCCACAGTCAATGTACCATAGTTATTGATACCATATGAAGGCCATGCACCGTCTGCTATAGGCGCACCATAAACCTTAACATCTTCGATGTTTAAAGTTGCACCTTCGTTGTTATAAATTGCAGAACCACCATTTACTCCTTCTGATTTTACTGTACCATTTTTTACGATAAGTTGACCATTGTTTACAATAGTGTGAATTCGATTATTATCAGTATCTCTACCTACTTTATTGGTAATGGTTTTGCCATTTAGGTCAATTTCAAGGCTTACACCTGGTTGCACTGTCAAAGTTTGTTCAAGTTCAAGGTCGTTGCTAAGTGTGAATTTACCACCAGTAGCAGCCATTACAAAAAGACTACCAATTTCATCTTCTGCACTTGGAAGGTCGCCATCGAAATCAGCATCGATTTCTACAGTGAAGTCAGTTTGGTTAGTCAATAGGTTACCAAGCACATTAGTACGGTAGTTGCGTTGTACAGGAGCAGCAGGAACCTTAATAGTGATATCTTGGTTAAGACCAGTAGTGATAGTCATTTCAAGGTCAGAAAGAACCTTAGCATCATTTGATGGCACAAGTACATAAGTAGTAGCAAGGTATTCATAGTTTTTACCATTTACTACAAGTTCTTCTTCTACATCTACACCTGTTTCTTCGTTACCCATTTTATAAAGAGGTGCAGCCTCGAAAGTATAAGTTACCTCTTCAGTAGCAGCACCTGTAGTAGCATCATATACAGAAGCTACGCGAGTAGCCTTGATTTGAGAAGTTGCTGCTTGAATATTAGCACCAGCATCTTCAGCATCTACTACATCAGCCCATGGAGTACCAAAGTTAACTTGTGCAAAAGGACGAGTCAAAGTTACTGTCTTGCTTTGAGCACCTGTTACTGTGATAGGTTCGATAGCTGTAAATGCATCTCTTCTGTCATCGTTAGCTGTGATAGGCAGCAAGCCATCACCTTCAGCAAGCACATTGATAGCAGTCAAATTCTCAGCATTGTAAGCCTTAACTGCATGGTTTTCTGATTCCCATTGTGCCCAGAATACGACATCATACTTTTGATTTTTTACAAGAGGGAAACCAACTTTAGCAGTTTTACCTATGATTTCCACAGTTCCATCTAATGAGGTTGGTGTTTCGTTTCTTACCAACTCACCTTGAGCATTTTTAGAGTAAGCATACACTTCGTAGTAAAGTGTGTTTACTGTAGTACCATCACTTACGGCACGGCTTTCGTTACCGTCATTCAAATTTACGGTGAAATTCACCATTGCTTCGCCCTCACCTGCAGGAGCCACGATGGCTTCGTCTGCACATGATGCTGACCACAACATAGCAGTTGCGCTCAACAAAGAAAACATAATTTTCTTCATGACATTTCTGTTTTGAGTTTATAATACGGTTGTTTAAAATATTTAATTTATAATTAATTACTTATAAAGTTGTTGGGTCCTTTGGGTTTTACGACATTTAAGACGAAAAGTCGAGTAAAACGGTTGTTTTTGTTGTTAGTGAGCAAAGTTAGTGATTTTTGCAACTGATATTATTAGATTTGTGTTAATAATTATTAACATTGGGGGGGGGTAAAACCTTGTTTTGCTTCCCTCTTCCGAAAAACAGAACACAATTCGGAGTTTTAGAACAATATTTTTTGTCGCTTACCATGCTTACAAAAAATACCTTTTGCCCAAAACATTATTTCTCGCTTTCAGCGATAGAAAAACGCTCGATGCCGTTTTATTTGCATCGAGCGTTTATCATTCAATCAATTACCAAATATTTAGAAATTAGTCTTTTGAACTTCGAAATATGCTTGAGGGAATAGGCATGCAGGACAACCCTTAGGAGCTTCTTCTGCTTCTACCACGTAACCACAGTTACGGCATTGCCAATATACCTTACCATCTTTCTTGAATACTGTGTATTCTTCAACGTTCTTCAAAAGAGCCAAGTAGCGTTCTTCGTGAGCCTTTTCAGCGATTGCGATTGCACGATACATAGCTGCGATTGCAGGGAAACCTTCTTCAGCTGCTACATCAGCAAATTTAGGATAATCAAGTTCCCATTCTTCGTGTTCGCCTTCGGCTGCAGCCTTTAGGTTTTCGGCAGTAGTACCGATTACACCAGCTGGATAGCAAGCGTTGATTTCTACCATACCACCTTCCAAGAACTTGAACATACGCTTAGCGTGCTCTCTTTCTTGTTCTGCAGTTTCCAAGAAGATAGCTGCGATTTGTTCGTAACCTTCTTCTTTTGCCTTTTCAGCAAAATAAGTATATCTCATTCTTGCTTGTGATTCACCAGCAAACGACATCAATAGATGCTTTTCTGTTTGAGTTCCTTTTACACTTTTAGCCATAGTAGTATTGTTTTTAATTGTTCGTTTTTATTGTTTCGTTTTATTTTTCTGATGCAAATTTATAATGCTTTTCAAAAGTGTGCAACAATTTAGGTCTATCAGCACATAGATTTTATCTATATCGCACATTCAGTAGCACATATATCATTGATTTTCAAGCATTGAGTATATGCTCAAAAAACATAATTAACTCCTGCGAGAATGTTAAGTTTTTGTGCGCCCATTCCGTGGAAGATGTCCCATTGCTTATTGAGCAGGTTGGAAGCATCTACAAAGAAGCCCAATTTCTCGTTCATCTGATAGTAGGCATTCAGCGAAAGATTGCCCACATCGGCAAGTTTGGTCTTAGACCAAGCTGAGGTGTTAGCACCATCGTCCACCATTAGCATCGGGCTGTAATTGGCTCTATCAATGCGTGCCTCATAACCCAAAGTGATGGCAAGTGGCTTGATAGGTTTTACCTTCACCTGTGCATCGGCCACCAATACGGCTCGGTCTAATCCTGTGGTATAGCCATCGCCACCTTCTTGTGGAGCATATTGCACATTGGCTTTGAAATCTACCAAATTGCCATATTTATATCCCATTTCTGCACCTACACTCCACCCCTTCATATTCACGCTGCCTACTATCACATAGGCACTTGGCTCGTTGTTGATGGGTAGGGGTGCATTTTTAAACACACCATAGGCGAAATATGGACTTAGGTAAAATCCTCTCACAGGCCCAATCTTCACACCAAATCTACCATCGAATGATGTGTAGGATGTGCCTATGGGTTGCAATGGGTTGATATATCGGCATTGCGAATGATAATTGGCAAGCAAATTCAATCGTTTGCCACCATCGATATGAGCATACGCCTCAAATGCTTTGCCAAAGGAATAAGATGCCTTCACCTTTGGAGCGAAACGCAATACTGCACCATCGTTGGCTGAAATATCTAAATTCACCCCAACAAGCAAACGCAACTTATCGCCTTGATAACTCGCGTATGGTGTGAGAGTGAGCATTGTGTAAGAATGATGCTTGTCTAAATTCATCGCATCGTCTACATAACTAAATGCTGCATTCGCGCCCACATTTATGCTATTGAGAGGCACTTCGGCATTTGCACTGAAGAGGAACGCATTTTCTTTAACTCCTCCATCGAGATTGCTCACGCCTCGAGTATAACCGAAGTGATTATAAACCAATTCACCCGAATATTTCACCTTAGATTCTTCGTCGTTATGGCTATTCCAACCGAGTCGCACATCCACCTCGTTGATGGTTTGCATAGGTGCATCTGCCGATGAGTTTATTACTTCGGCTCCATAATAATTGAAATTATCTAAATGATAAAGCGCCGATGCAGTGAGAGTGCCTGCCGAGAAAATATTCTCAAAGTCTACAGCCAACACATTATCGTTGTATTTTTGCTTCTTGGCATTATCTTCTGCCAATGGCGAAGAATTTTTGCCACACCAAGTGGATAGGTTCTGATACCATGCCTTGAGTGTGGTGGTGGAATTGTCGATAAATCGGTATCCCAGATTCCCCACCATATTGAGCTGCGTACCGACGCCTAAATCGGCATATCCACGAGATTGTGAAAATTGGTAATCGGCATTGTAGCAATATGCATCGTATTTCTTTATGGTGTAGGGCAATTCTACTGCTCCCCACCAATCGGTATTGGCAAGCGAAGCCTTTGCCACAGTGGTTTTTATAGTGGCTGGCAACACATTGAGTTTGGTAGCTTTCTGCTCATCAGGCACGAAATCGGTTTCGATAGTGATTTCCTTTGAGAGTGATGAGTTTTGCGCATAGGTGGCAATGCTTGCACCCATAGCCATCATTATCATTATATATCGCAAATGCTTATTCATAGTTGTCATTTCTTTTTGTTAGAAGTTTTCCATTTCTTCAATCGCTCGTCGATCATCTGGAAGATATCCTGTTCTTTGCCCGGATAACTTTCCTTCAAACTTTCCAAGTATTCACACGCCTCGAAAGTGTTGCCTTGCTTATGATATACATCGGCAAGGAGAATGAATGCTCTCGCCAACCAATAATGATGTGGCGTGCCAGCTTCTATCAACGCATTGATAGTAGTTTCGGCTTGCGATAGTTCGTTGGCATTGTAGAGTATCTCAGCAAGGTTGTAGGCCGATTGCGCTCCATACTCGTTTTGCACATTCTTAGATAGGGATTCGTAAAGGTCTTTAGCATCATCGGTGCGACCTTGCTTTTGCAATGCTTCAGCTTTTACAAACGATACTTCATTGGCTTGCTCAGATGAAAGCAAGCCAGTAGTTTCAGCCTTATTTGCATAGGCTTCGGCAGTGGCATTATCGCCCACCATGCGCGCCATACGCATAGCACCAAGTTGTGCTTCCACTCTACCCTCTTCGGTAGTGGATTTTTCGTCGAGAACACGATACACCTCCAAAGCATCGGCATATTGCTCGCTCTTTTCAAGAATAATGGCCTTCTTGCTTAGCAATTGCTCTGCCATTGAGGCATCTGCAGTAGCAATAGCCATCTCATTGATGAGAGCTAATGCTTCGGCATATTTTTCTCGGTCGTAATAATGGCTAATCATCAAGTATTTAGCCTTTGCCACGAATGCACCTTCGGAATTATCTGCCACATACTTTTGTAGGCGAGTGATATCGTCGGGATTTTGTATATAAGCCTTTTCAGCAGCTTCAAATGCCAATCGGTCAATTTCATCAATATCGAGTGCAGGAGCATTCTTAACAGTAGAGATAAAATCGCTGAGCTCGCTGAGACGACCACTTTCGGCAAAGATTCGTTTCAAATCTTCAAGAGCCACATTGGCTTCCTCGCTATCGCCATATCGTCGGATAACATCTTTATATGCCTCGATTGCACTTGCCTCGTTCATAGCATTCATTTCTACAATGGCTTTCATAAGCAATGCCTTGCGTGCATACTCATTATCGGGATATTTAGCCACAATTCCATCGTATAATGCAATGGCCTTGCGTGGTTTGTTCAATTCTTGATGTGCCGACGCTTCTTCATACATTGACATCACCACCAACGACGAAGATGGATAACGCTTACGCATCTGTTGCATAGTGGCCACCTTATCGGCATACTCCTTGGCAAATCCGTGCATCATCGCCTTTTGATATAGTGCGTAATCACCTGCCGCCTTATTGTAATAATTCTGAGCTTGCTTGAACTGACCAGCATAATAATATGTATCGCCAATGCGATTGTTGGCATCGTTGAGCAAACTCTTATTCAATTGATTGGTGTTCACAGCCTTCACAAATGCGTTGCGCGCATCGGCGTATTTGCGTTGTTGGAAACGAGAGTATCCGTAATTATAATATCCAAGTCCGTAATTTGTATCAGAAGATTTCGCACCACGAATATATTCATTTTGATATTTCGCAGCTTTCTCATAATCACCATTTCGATAACTACACTCACCAAGCCACAAACTGGTTTGAGCGTCGAGTGCCTTATCATACTTTGCCAATGCGTGGGCTTGAAGCAGATAGTCTTCGGCCGCCTTCACATTATCATTCAATAATGATTTCACACCGAGATTATAAAGTACCACCTGTTTGGCTTTTACCACATCGGTAGTTGGTCGCTCAATGCGTGAAATGCTGGCAAGAGCCTTCTCATAGTCGTTGCCATTGAGATATGCCGCCACAAGATAACCACTTACTTCGTCGATATACTTGGAACGAGGGAAAGTATTGATAAAGGTTTCCAACACCTTTGTAGAATTTCCAAAAGGAGTGTGACCTCCATTGATGGTTGACACTGCGTAATTATAGTAGGCTTCCTCCTGGATTTCTTTGCTGAAGTTCATCGCAGCCGCCTTTTCATAAGCCATCGCAGCAAGCGACGTTCTACCTTGTTTAGTATAGGTCTGTCCGAGATAGAAATATGCTGCTTGGCCAAGTTCATCATCTTCTTCGGTGACATCGCCAAGAAGCTGTACAGCCTTCTCATAGTCGGCATTCTTGCTACTTAACACACCAAGAAGATACTTCGCAGTGGCCAAAGGAGATTCCTCTACCTCCAAATATTGCGACAGATGAGCAATAGCCTTTGCATCGTCGTCGTTTCGGTAATAAGATTCACCCACTACGCGCACTATATCTTTTTTCATCGCTGTATCATTGCTATCAGATAAAAGTGAACTTCCAAGTGAGATAACTTCGTCAATCTCGCCCATCATATATTTTATCTGACAAACATAGTATTGCGAATAGTATCCTAATTCACCATCTGCGCCTACGCTTTGGAAACCATCAAGAGCATAACCATAGTCATTCTTTTCATAGTCCATATAAGCCTTATAGAACTTTGAAGCGTCTCCGTATTCCTTACTCTTGTCAAGCTCAGCAAAAAGAGTGGCGGCTTCTTCGCGATAAGACAACACATCTTCAGCAGTCAAACGAATGCCCTTATACACATATCCTTCTTTAAGTCGCAATAATGAATATCCATAACGATATGTCACTTCGCATCTGCGTTTTACATCAAAGGCATTACGATTGACATCGGTATAAGCGTATGCAGCATTTACATAATCACCATTCAAGAAGTAAATATCGGCAAGAGAAGCGCGCACCTCCTCCAAAACTGTCGAAGATGGATAATCGTGAATGAAGTTATTTAAGAGATTTATAGATTTTTCATATTCACCTTTTGCAAAATAACTTTTTGCAATGTAGAATTCACATTGTTCTTTTTCATTGTCATCAATAGACATTGTGAGCGAATGCGACAGCATATCAATCGCACCATTATAGCTTCCTGCATCATACATAAGTATGCCCCTATACACATATCCACTTTGAGAGGCACTCACTGCCTTTGGCTGTGAGTATCCCACGATAGATAAACATATGAGAGTGAACGTAGTAACGAGAAATCTTATATTCATAAATTAAAATCCTATCTAAAAATCAGTTTATCAAACAAAAATAGTGATAATCATTTATATAAAAAACACCACAAACAAAAATTAACAATAATTCGTTTTCATGCTGGTATAAAACAAGAAAGAGAGCAACTCACTTTTCAGTGTATTGCTCTCTTCTTCTGAGGCGGCGATTACCTGCTCTCCCGCTTTCGCAGTACCATCGGCGCTACGGGGCTTAACTTCTCTGTTCGGAATGGGAAGAGGTG
>JAZORR010000053.1:0-16855 GCA_045656705.1 Muribaculaceae bacterium
TACATATTTATGCCACAATATCTTATTTCGCAAAGCATCCTTTATAACCATTAAACCAAAATTGCGCCCCCAATAAGTCGTATCCATTTGAATGGTAACATCTTTGTGCTTGCTTATTTTCTGAACAAAGCGCATACCTACTAAATCCCGTTGTATTGTTCGAATAGAGTCTTTATACTTTATAGAGAGCTGCTCTATAGTTTGTTTTCCCTCTACATAATCGGTTATTACCTGTGATTTGTTCCGTCTATGACCGCCTTTAAATTGACGTCTGCAATCCTTACATTTGTACATTTGTTTTCGGCTTCTCAAGCCGTTTCTAACGACGTTGTGCGAGCCACAAAAAAGCATTTTTTTTACCATATCAATGAAAATCTACACAAAGATATGAATTTCAATTAATTACAGCGTTTTTATCCTACTTTTTGTCCACCTTGCCTGTTTTTTGTGTTGGTTTATGCTTGCTTTTCCTTGAAAAGGGAGAAAAGAAAAGCGTCCAATCCGATTCTTTTAGGATTGAACGCTTAGCCAATTTCTTTTGTTGGAGAGGATTAGTCTCCTAAGTAAGTCTTAAGTAGTCGACTCTTTTGTCCTTTGAGTCGGCGAATTGCTTTCTCCTTAATTTGACGCACACGCTCGCGAGTAAGGTCAAATTTTGCTCCGATTTCTTCGAGTGTCATTTCTTGACATCCGATACCGAAGAACATCTTTAAGATGTCGCGTTCGCGTTCGTGAAGCTGATTGAGCGCACGATCCACTTCTTTCGACAATGATTCTTGGTTCAATGATGAGTCGGCCATTGGCGAATCGTCGTTGGTAAGCACGTCGAGTAGGCTGTTGTCTTCGCCTTCTACGAATGGTGCATCTACCGAAATGTGTCGGCCTGAAACTTTCAATGTGTCTGAAATCTTGTCTACTGGTACCTCCAATTGTTCTGCCAACTCTTCGGCTGATGGACGGCGTTCATTCTCTTGTTCAAATTTTGAAAGCGCTTTACCAATCTTGTTGAGGCAGCCTACTTGGTTGAGGGGAAGACGCACAATACGTGATTGCTCAGCTAATGCTTGCAAAATAGATTGGCGAATCCACCACACAGCATACGAGATGAATTTGAAACCACGTGTTTCGTCAAATTTCTGAGCTGCTTTAATCAAGCCAAGATTTCCTTCGTTGATTAGGTCGGGTAGACTTAATCCTTGGTTTTGGTACTGTTTTGCTACTGAAACGACGAAGCGCAGATTAGCTCGTGTGAGTTTTTCAAGTGCTGCTTGGTCACCTTTCTTAATGGCTTGCGCAAGCTCTACTTCTTCTTCTACTGAAATAAGTTCTTCGCGACCGATTTCTTGTAAATACTTGTCGAGCGATGCGCTCTCACGATTGGTGATTGATTTTGTAATCTTTAATTGTCTCATTTTTTACTATCAGAGAATTTAAGCATGCAAAGATAGTAAAAATATTTGCAAATGTCAATACTTGATGCAATATTTTTACGTTCAATGTGGTTTTTTCTTGTTCTTTTTGTATTATAACGCAGAAAATGCTGTTTTTATTGTGTGCGTTTTGAAAAAGTTAAGGTGTAGGGAGTGAATTGTTAATTCCCGAAAAAATGAGGTTGATTCAGAATTTTTCAAATCAACCTCATCGCTATTTTGTTAATCTTTTGCAAGTGGATTAGTCGGTGAGTTTCACTGCGTAGATGTCTTCCACACCATTAGGATGCAATCCGATTACAATCATCACTTTGCGACGGTCGCTACTGTTCATTATCGAGTCGTAGATTTTTTCGATGTCTTCGCGGCTGTTTACAGGAGTTTCGTTGATTTCTGTGATGATGAAACCATCTTTGATGCCTGCGTTACGGAATTTACCTGCCTTTACACTAGTTACTTCCACGCCATTTCTTATGCGAAGCTCTTTCTTTGTGTCGTCGCTAAGAGGAAGGAATCCACAACCGAGCGATGCTACTGTAGAGTTCTTTGTAAGTTTGGTGTTGCCTTGTCCGTTGTGTAGGGTGGCTGTTGTAGTGTGACTCTTATTGTCGCGAATGTAAGTGATAGAGATTTTATCTCCAGGGCGTAGGCGGTTCATTTGTTCCATTATTTGACCACTGTTTTTCACCGAAGCACCATTTATCTTGGTGATTACGTCGCCTTCTTGCAATCCAGCTTCCATAGCCGAGCTGCGGTCGCTCACTTGTGCTACATACACACCTTCTTTAGTGGCTGTGATATTCTTCTCTTTTGCCAATTCAGCACTTAGAGGTATGTAAGAGATACCAAGCACGGCACGTTGCACACTACCATATTCTTTCAAGTCGCTCACTACCTTGCTTACTGTAGACGATGGAATAGCAAATGAATAACCGCTGTAATTGCCTGTTTGTGAATAGATGGCTGTGTTGATACCCACGAGTTCGCCCTTGATATTGACAAGTGCGCCACCACTGTTACCTTGGTTTACGGCTGCGTCGGTTTGAATGAACGAGTCAATTGAGTTAGCGCGTTGCGAAGTGGCTTCGCCAATGTTTCGAGCCTTTGCACTTACGATACCAGCAGTCACTGTAGAGGTGAATCCAAAAGGATTGCCTACTGCAAGCACCCATTCGCCCACTTTCAAATCGTCGGAACTACCGAAAGTGATTGCACTTAAGTCCTTTGCATCTACCTTGAGTAGAGCAAGGTCGGTACTTTCGTCGCTACCTATCACGCGCGCTGTGTACTTTTCGTTGCTGTTGAGTGTTACTTCCACCTTTTCTGCTCCTTTAATTACATGGTGATTGGTTACGATATAGCCATCGCTTGAGATGATTACGCCCGAACCTAATCCGAGTGGTTGCATATTGTCTTCTTTAGGCTGTTGTTGTGGTTGTTGGCGACGAGGTGTGTTGCCTCCATATCCAGGGCCAAAGAAGAACTCAAATGGATCGAAAAAACGATTGCCATTATATTGTTGTCTCACCGATGCGTATGTCTTGATACTCACCACACAGTTGATGGTGTTTTCGGCTGCTACTGTGAAATCTGTGTTGCTGTTAGGTACTCGACTTGCAGTGCGAATGAAATTCTTCTCGGTGTTTTCTTGTGTGTAGTAGTTGCTGGCAACCACGGTTAGGGTAGAACCTAATACGGCTGCACCAAATAGAGCTAAAAATAATTTTCCAGTTGTATTCATAACTTTAAATGTTAAAAGTGTATATGGTTTTAAATTTTTAATAGTTAAAAATTAACTTTTGAATTCGAGTGTAAAAGTATAAGATTATTTCTATATTTCTATGCTTAGAGGCTTAGTTTTAAACTATTTTAATAGTGTTAATACCTCTTTTAAGCAATATTTGTAATCGGAAATTGAAAAATAAAAAAATAGATGTGCGTGGCTAATTCCTACCTATATAATGGATGTATAGGATAAAATTCAAACAAAAAATGAAAAATAAAGTTGAGATATTCGTTATAAGCCAATAATTCGTAGTAACTTTGCATTGTAATAGTATGGCGGTTTGTCGCTCACCGACTTGTGCGGTGTGAGGAAAGTCCGGGCAACATAGAGCATCATATTTCTTAACGAGAAGCTATCGGCGACGGTAGAGTAATGTGACAGAAAATAACCGCCGTTCATCTGTTGAGCGGTAAGGGTGAAAAAGTGAGGTAAGAGCTCACAGGTGGCTATGGCGACATAGTTGCGGCACATCTTATGAGTTGCAAGGTCAAGTATATCGGCATTTAAGGGTGGCTCGTCCATTGTCGAGGGGTAGACTGCTACGGCTGTGCTTGCACAGCGTAAGCGTAATGGCAACATTGCGTTCAGATAAATGACAAACGGGTTTCTCCTTTGCGAGAAACTTACATAACCCGGCTTATAGCTATACTATTTTTGCATCAAGGAGATTGTACTAAGTTTTATAGTGCGATCTCTTTTTTTTGTTTTCACCACCTTATAATATATAGGAATCCTCTTAAACGCAGAAAGAGATTGCCCGAATGAGCAATCTCTTTCTTATGGTTTAACTAATAAGTTTCTGATTATAGAGCCTTACCGTCGCTACCAAGCACGTTGATGATCTTGTGCTTGTATAGTTTTTCCATATTGTCGCGAGCTGGACCAAGATACTTACGTGGGTCGAATTCAGCTGGGCTTTCTGCGAATACCTTACGCACTGCAGCTGTCATAGCAAGACGGCTGTCAGAGTCGATGTTGATCTTACATACTGCGCTCTTAGCTGATTCACGAAGCCATTCTTCTGGAATACCGATAGCAGCCTTCAATGCACCACCATATTGGTTGATAGTTTCTACTTCGTCTTGAGGAACTGAAGAAGAACCGTGAAGAACGATAGGGAATCCAGGAAGTTTTTCTTCGACTGCCTTCAATACATCGAATGCCAATGGAGGAGGCACAAGCTTACCGTTTTCGTCCTTAGTACATTGTTCTGGAGTGAACTTGTATGCACCGTGAGAAGTACCGATAGAGATAGCCAAGCTATCGCAACCTGTGCGAGTAGCGAAGTCGATTACTTCTTCTGGGTCGGTGTAAGTGTGGTGGTCGCTTGATACTTCATCTTCTACACCAGCCAATACACCAAGCTCACCTTCTACTGTTACATCGTATTGGTGTGCATAGTCTACTACTTGCTTTGTAAGTGCTACGTTTGCGTCGTATGGAGGGTGTGGACCATCGATCATTACTGAAGAGAAACCGCAGTCGATACAGTCCTTGCAAAGCTCGAAGCTGTTACCGTGGTCAAGGTGAAGAACGATTTGTGGGTTTTCCCAACCAAGTTCTTTTGCATAAGCTACAGCACCTTGTGCCATGTAGCGAAGTAGAGTAGCGTTAGCGTACTTACGAGCACCGCTTGATACTTGTAGGATTACTGGAGACTTAGTTTCTGAAGCTGCCTTGATGATAGCTTGAAGTTGCTCCATGTTGTTGAAGTTGAAAGCAGGGATTGCATATCCGCCTTCGATAGCCTTTGCAAACATTTCACGAGTGTTTACAAGACCAAGTTCTTTGTAATTTACCATAATACTTTAATATAGTGTTTTGATAATAAAATTGTGTTTCATTTTCAAATTCTTTGCAAAGATAAGAAAATATAAGCAATGAATTGCAGTTAAATATAAAAAATGTATTAATTTTGTACGTTGAAATGAGAAAAAGGCATTATGCCATACTTTTTCAATGATTACAGTATCGATTGTGACATATAAAACCGACACCGAGGAGTTGCGACTTTGTCTCAACTCGCTAATGTCGTCGTTAGTGCGCAAAGTGTATGTTATAGACAACTCTCGTCAGCAGTCTATAGCAGATTTTTGTCGTCCTATTGACAAGGTGGAATATATTGCCAATCCCAACGTGGGGTATGGCGCAGGTCATAATATCGGTATTCGTAAGGCTATGAAGCTCGGTGCAAAGTATCATCTTGTGCTTAATAGCGATGTGTATTTTGGTGAGGATGTGTTGCCTCGATTGGTGGATTATATGAATGCCAACGACGATGTGGCACAGGTGCAACCAAATGTGATTTATCCCGATGGCACTCTGCAATATGGATGTCGATTGTTGCCTACTCCGCTCAATCTTATTTCACGCCGTTTCTTGTTTCACAGTTGGAACGAGATAATCAATAGAGACTTCCTCCTGTATGATTTTGATAGAAAGTCTCCTATGAATCTGCCTTATCATCAAGGATCGTTTATGCTATTCCGCACTAAATGTTTTGAGGAAGTGGGACTTTTCGATGAACGTTTCTTTATGTACCCCGAAGATATAGATATCACTCGTCGTATGCACAAGCATTATCGCACAATGTTCTGGCCTGAGGTGACTATTGTTCACGCACATCGTGCCGCAAGCTACAAGAGCCTGCGAATGTTGGCAGTGCATAGCTATAATATGATAAAGTATTTCAATAAATGGGGTTGGTTTTTCGACAAAGAACGCTCTAAGTGGAATCGTGAGATTCTCGAAAAAGTGCAGTCGAAGAAGTGATTTTATCTTTTTTTATCCTAAAAACATTAATTTCGGCATAAATCTCGCCGAATATTTCCAATAATATTTTATCTTTGCGTTGCGTTTTATGCTTTATTGCGTAATTACGCTTTGGGGTGATGTTTTCTCTCCCAAAAACAAAAGTTTAAGTAGTCCGTGGAATTTAAGAAATTCCCTTTATTAACTTGTTATACATTATTAGAGTAAAATGAGAAAATGGCGCATTGAAGACAGTGCAGAATTGTACAACATTACGGGATGGGGACGTTCCTATTTTTCTATCAACGAAAAAGGACATGTGCAAGTGACTCCTAAAGAGGGTTATGCCGCAGTGGATGTGAAAGACGTGCTCGACGAATTGCAGTTGCGTGATATCACACCTCCTGTGTTGTTGCGATTCCCTGATATTCTCGACAATCGTATTGAGAAAATTTCTAACTGTTTCAAGCAGGCAGCTGCTGAGTATGAGTATAAGGCTCAAAATTTTATCATTTATCCGATTAAAGTAAATCAAGTGCGTCAGGTGGTGGAAGAACTTGTTCGCCACGGAAAACGTTACAATATCGGTCTTGAAGCCGGTTCTAAACCAGAGTTGCATGCTGTGCTTGCATTGAATAATGCCGATAGTTCAGTAATCATTTGCAACGGATATAAGGACGAAAATTACATCGAGTTGGCTTTACTTGCTCAAAAGATGGGACGTCGCATCTATATTGTTGCCGAAAAACTTAATGAAATAAAACTTATGGCTACTGTGGCCAAGCGTCTTGGTATTCGTCCTAATATAGGTGTGCGTATCAAGTTGACAAGCTCGGGCAGTGGTAAATGGGAAGAATCGGGTGGCGATAGCAGTAAGTTTGGTTTGAACTCAAGCGAATTGCTCGAAGCACTTGATTATCTTGCAAGCAATGGCATGGAAGATTGCTTGAAGCTTATTCACTTCCACATTGGTAGTCAAATCAATAATATACGCTACGTGAAGAATGCTTTGCGTGAGGCGAGTCAATTTTATGTGCAATTGAGCAAGATGGGATTCGGTGTGGAATTTGTCGACATCGGCGGTGGTCTTGGCGTTGACTATGATGGTACACGTAGCAGTGCAAGCGAATACAGTATGAATTATTGCATACAAGAGTATGTGAACGATGCTGTGTCGCAAGTGGTGGATGTGTGCGACAAGAATGGTCTCAAGCACCCTAATATTGTGATAGAATCTGGTCGTTCGCTCACTGCACACCATTCTATTTTGGTGCTTGATGTGCTCGAAACCACTCAATTCCCTATCTGGAACGAAGATGATGAGGTGAAGGAAGGCGAACACGAATTTGCTCGCGAACTTTATGAAATTTGGGATAAGCTCAATCAACAACGCATCTTCGAGAGTTGGCACGATGCCCTTGCTATTCGCGAACAAGCACTCAACCTATTCAGTCTCGGTATGCTCGATTTGCGCACTCGTGCTACTATCGAAAAACTTTTCTGGACCATTGCACGCGAGGTAAGTGATATTGCCAATTCGCAAAAACATGCTCCCGACGAATTGCGTAAAGTTATCAAGATGTTGCCCGATAAGTATTTTTGCAACTTCTCTCTATTCCAATCGTTACCCGATTCATGGGCTATCGACCAAGTGTTCCCGATTATGCCTCTTGCACGCCTCGATGAGAAACCAAATCGTCATGCCACATTGCAAGATATCACTTGCGATAGCGATGGTAAAATTTGCAGTTATGTGTCGGGACAGGGTGGCTTGAACTATCTTCCTGTGCATAATCTTAAGCCAAACGAACCATACTACCTCGGTGTGTTCCTTGTGGGTGCTTACCAAGAAATCCTCGGTGACTTGCATAATCTCTTTGGCGATACCAATGCAGTACATATAGATGTGTATAAAGATCACTACGAAATCGACCAGGTAATCGAAGGTGAAACTGTGGCAGAAGTGCTTGAGTACGTCGAATACAATCCTAAGAAACTCGTTCGCAACGTAGAAACTTGGGTAACTGCCTCAATGAAGAGCGGTAAAATCACCCCAGAAGAAGGTCGCGAATTCCTCAGCAACTACCGCTCTGGCCTATACGGCTACACCTACTTAGAAAGAGAGTAATGAGGTATTTTTTGAAACTTGCATATAATGGAGCGAATTACCACGGGTGGCAGTCGCAACCAAATGCCGTCTCAGTGCAAGAATGCATCGAGAAGGCTCTTTCTATGGTGCTTCGCATGCCCATAGCCATCACAGGAGCTGGTCGCACCGATGCAGGTGTGAATGCCGCAGTGATGTATGCTCACTTCGAAGTGGAGCAGCCTATTGCCGACACGGCCACACTTGTTATGCGATTGAATAGCATACTTGGCAAGGATATTGCTATTAACGATGTGATTCCTGTGCACGATGAGGCCCATGCACGATTCGATGCCACTGCACGCACCTATAAATATTTCGTTCACACAGAGAAATCTCCATTTCTCTATCCGTTTAGTTGGAAGGCAACCTCCAAACTCGATTTCCAAAAGATGAACGAGGCAGCTGAATTGCTCAAGAACTACACCGATTTCACAAGTTTCTCTAAGTTGCACACCGATGTGGCTACCAATAATTGCAAGATTACACATGCACGATGGGAGCAAGAGGGCGATCAATGGGTGTTTACCATCACTGCCGACCGATTTTTGCGTAATATGGTGCGAGCTATTGTGGGTACACTTGTCGATGTGGGACGAGGGAAACTCACCATTGAGCAGTTTTGCGATGTGATAGAGAAGAAAGACCGTTGTAGTGCAGGCACATCTATGCCCGGTAACGCACTATTCCTTTGGAAAGTCGAATATCCGTATATTCAATAACAGAAGAACCTCTTTAGATTCTAAATTTTGTTTTTTGGTTCTTTTGTCTAAAATTTCAAAAAAAACGAAGAAAAAATTTGCGTATATCAAAAAAAGTGCCTATCTTTGCACTCGCAATTCAGAAATGAGTGCAATCGGGGTGTAGCGCAGTCCGGTTAGCGCACCTGCTTTGGGAGCAGGGGGTCCCAGGTTCGAATCCTGGTACCCCGACACAGAGAGTCATAGAAATATGACTCTTTTTTGTTTTTGTGGCTCTCTCATTATGTTTTCATATAGAAAAATGAGCATTTTGTGGAAAGGGGGATAAAATTTTTGTGTTTTTGTAGGGGGATTATAAAACTTTTATTAACTTTGTCGCATAAAACTAAAAATTCAAAGGTTAACTAATAAACACAGATTTATGAAAAAGTTATTTATGTCGATGATGAGCTTGGTGGCTCTTGTCGCTTTGTTCGCATCTTGCTCTGATGAGAATCTTGGAGCAAACGAGGTGGATGTAACATTCACTGTTGCTATGGAAGATGTAGCTGGTAGTCGTGCTTATGCCGATGGTACTACTGCTAAGCAATTGGTATTCGCAGTTTTCGATGCTAATATCAAGGACGAAAATGGCGTTGTAGTGAAGAAGGGTGAAGAACTTGCTGGTATGCGTCAATCAAACATTGAGTTCAATGCCGACAAGAAAGCTACTGTTACTACTAAGCTTATCAAGGGTAAGACTTACGACTTCGTATTCTGGGCTCAACCTAAGGATAGCAAGGCTTTCGACCTTACCGACATGGATAAGATTAAAGTTAACTATAACACTACTACTTTGGTGTGTAACAACGAAAACCTTGACGCGTTCTATCACGCTGAAAATGGTTTGAGAGTGACTGGTGCTGTGAATTTGAATGTGACTTTGAAGCGCCCTTTCGCTCAAGTTAACTTCGCTACTACTAAGGCCGATTGGGAAACTGCTTTGACTGCAGGTCTTATCCGTGAAGGCGAATCAGTAACTACTAAGGTTACTGTGGAAGGTGGTATCTACAATACTTTGAGCACCCGCGATGGTAAGGTGGAAGGTGAAGAAACTAAGCTTGAATTCCAATTGGCTAATATCCCTGCTGGCGAAAACGAATGGTTGCCACGCGTTGACGCATTCAAGAAGGATGCTGCTACAGGTGAAATGGTATTAGGTCAAGATGGCGTTTACGAAGAATACCGTTGGTTGGCTATGACTTATGTTCTTGTAGAAGCTAAGAGCATGTCGTCTAAGGTGAAGATGGATATCACAAGCCCTACAGTGGCAAATGATGTGAACGTGGACAATACTCCATTGCAACGCAACTATCGCACAAATATTTTGGGTGACTTGTTGACTACAGGTGCTGTGTTCAACGTGGCTATCGACGAAATTTTTGTTAACGATCACAACGTTGTAAAGTAATCGCATAATCGGTTTTACAGATAATCTTATCGAGGCATAGTGAAGCATTTCGCTGTGTCTCGATTGCTTTATGTTAGGGGCATAATTTGTGCCGTTTGCGAAAATGTGAGCACTATTCTTGATTATGTGGAAAAAAGGGGTTAATTTTGCAAATTGTAAATTAGAAAATAAGTGATTATGACTCCAAAAACAAAGAAATATTTAGTGATAGGTGGTGTGGCGTTGGCTGTGTTTGTATTGGCTATCGTCATTTTCTCGGTTGTGAAATCTAACCAAGAAATGCAAAAGGCTAACGAACTTTTGCAACTCGAAAACCAACAACTCCAACTTGCTGGCGAATACGAAAATCTTAACGATGAATATGTGCGTCTTGAGTCGCAAACTCAATTTATTAAGAACGATTCGCTACTTCAAAAGTATACCGAAGCTAAGAGCAAGGTAGAAAAGTTGCTTGCCGAATTGAAAACGCAAAAAATCACAAGCAATAAGCGTATTAAGGAATTGAAGGGCGAAGTGGAATCGCTTCGTGGACTTATCAAGCACTATGTGGCTATTATCGATTCGCTAAACAAGGAAAATGCAGGTTTGCGTGCCGAAAATGTGCAAATCAAGCGTGAAAATAAGAAACTTTCTAACCAAGTGAGTCAGGTGGAAGAAAAGAACGCTCACCTCGAGGAACGTATGGTGCTTGCCGAAAAGATGAATATCACCAATCTCAATCTTTCGGCTTTGAAGAAGAATGGTAAAACAGAAAAGAATATCAAGAAAGCGAAGCAGCTGATGGTGACTTTCACCATTTCGCCAAATAATTCTACTCCTGTGGGCGAGAAGGAAATCTTTATGCGTTTGTCGAGCCCTGAAGGCACATTGCTTGGTTCACACGGAGGCTTTAAGTTCGAAGATATGACTATCCCATTCACAGATAGCAAGAAGATTGAATACACAGGCGAAGAAATCAAGGTTACTATTTATTGGAATGTTGATGTGCCTCTTTCTGCTGGCGAATATCTTGTGGAAGTCTTTGCCGATAACTATCGCCTTGGTTCTAAGAAATTTGTGATGAAGTAAACAAGAAATTCTATACAATTTATATAAGACTATGCTCAAAAAAATGAGTGTAGTCTTTTTTTGTTATCCTTTTTAAGGAACATTTTCGTGCAAAAATGTGTTTACTTTGCAAAAAAATTGATACTATGAAGAAATACGTGTGGATTGTGATGATGTGTGCCGTGTGGCAATATGCGTGGTGCGTGTCGCTTGAAGATTGTAGGGCAATGGCTATTGCCAATAATAAACAAATTAAAATTGCCGATGCCAAGGTGGTGCGTGCTGGATTTCAACGCAAATCGGCTCGTGCGGCTTATTTACCAGCACTCGATGCCGAAGCAAGTTATGTATATAATCAGAAATCACTTGCTTTGATAAGCGACGATGCCAAATTGCCTACTATGCAATTCGATCCTGCCACGGGTAAGTATGAATATAATGTGGTGACTCTTGACGATGGTAAGCCGTTGGTGGTGGATGGACTACCTGTGCCAAGCGAAGTGGCTATCTTGCCCAAGAGTGCACTCACCTACGATATTCACAATGTGTTTGCCGGAGCTGTTTCGCTCACCCAACCTGTGTATATGGGTGGGAAAATTCGTGCTATGAATAGGATTGTGGATTATGTCGAGCAAATTGCTGTTTACGAGAGACGTATGGCAGAAGATGATGTGGTGTTTGATGTAGATGAGGCTTATTGGTTGGTGGTCTCGCTTAAATCTAAGCAGAATTTGGCACAAGGATATGTGGCTTTGCTCGATACTCTGAAATTTAATGTGGAGGCGATGCTCGTGCAAGGAGTAGCTACTCGCACCGATGTGCTCGGAGTGATGGTGAAACTAAATGAGGCAAATATCGATCTTGTGAAAGTAGAAAATGGTCTTAATCTTGCTCAAATGCAATTGGCTCAATTGTGTGGCATGCCGATAGATAGCATTCTGGTACTCGATGATGAAATTCAACAGATGAAAGATGCTTATTTGCCCACATACTTGCCTGAATACGATATTAATGATGTGTATCACAGACGAAACGATGTGAATGCATTAAAATTGGCCATCAAAGTGAACGAAGAGAATGCTGTGATAGAACGGGCATCTATGTTGCCTCAGATTGCGATAGTGGGAGCTTATTCCGTCACCAATCCCAATTCGTTTGATGGTTTCAGAAATAAATTCGGTGGAATGTTCAGTGTGGGGGCATCGGTGAAAATTCCGTTATGGCATTGGGGTGGCAATTATAATAAATATAAGATGGCAAAAAGTGATGTGGTGATAGGTAACCTCACACTTCACGATGCCGAAGAAAAGATAGCATTGCAAGTGCGTCAGGCCTCATTCCAGATGCAAGAGGCGGTGAAAGTGTTTCATTCGTCGATGCTAAATAGCGAAAGTGCCGATGCTAATTTGCGTTCGGCTCAATTAGGATTCAAGGAAGGCTTGGTGGCGATAGATGCAGTGATGGCAGCACAAACTGCCTGGCTCAAGGCTAATGCCGAAGCTGTAGATGCATTGATAGATGTGCGTTTGTGCGAAGCGAAACTCAAACTTTTAGGTGTGAATAAATAAACTTTTAGAAACAAAAATATTAGTATGAACGAAAAACGATTATACATTGGACTCGGAGCATTGGTCTTGTCTATGCTCATTATTTTCTTAGTGGGAATGTTTCTTCTCAAACCTGATGCTCCAGTAATACAAGGCGAGGTGGATGCTGCTTCGGTGCGTGTTTCGGGGAAGTTGCCAGGCAGAGTGAAAGAATTTTATGTGCGTGAGGGCGATAGGGTGAAGGCTGGTGACACACTTGTACACATTTACTCGTCGACCGTTGATGCAATGCTTTATCAAGCACAATCGATGGCTGATGCTGCATCGGCCGAGAATGCCAAAGTAGATGCTGGTGTTCGCAAGCAAATGATTGATGCTGCTCGCGATATGTGGCTTCAGGTTCGTGCTGCCCAAGATATTGCAGAAAAGACTTATCTTCGACTTGAAAATCTATATAATCAGGGTGTGGTAAGCGAACAAAAGCGCGACGAGGCGCGTGCCGCCTACGATGCATCTGTGGCCCGTACTGCTGCAGCAAGGTCGCAATACGATTTGGCTATGGAAGGTCCGCAGCAAGAGGACAAAACTGCGGCTCGTGCTATGAAGAACGCGGCTCAAGGTGGCGTGCAAGAGGTGATGTCTATTCTCGACGATGAGTATCTTATTGCTCCTTGTGATGGCGAAATCTCTGAGATCTATCCACATGTGGGCGAACTCGTCGCAATGGGCGCTCCCGTGATGAGTGTGTTGCAAGTAGACGATGAGTGGATAGTGTTCAATGTGCGTGAGGAGATGCTTGCTCGCCTTGCTATGGGTGACGTGGTTGATGTAATGCTTCCAGCTCTCGATGAGAAGGTGATAAAAGCACAAATCTTTTACATTCGCGATATGGGGGCGTATGCAGTGTGGAGTGCAACGAAGTCTGCTGGTCAATACGATAGTAAGACTTTTGAGGTGAAGGCGCGCCCTTTGACTATAGTTGAAAATCTTCGTCCGGGAATGAGTGCTATATTGGTAAAAGAATGATGTTATGTTGTGGCAGTTGATAAAGCGTGGATGCGAAGAACTGATGAGACGGAAGGTGTTGTATGTGTGGTGTGTGGTGGTTGTGCCACTTGCTATGTCGGTGTTCTTCGTGTCGTTGTTAGATAAGGGAGTGGCAGAGCAAGTGCCGAGTGCCGTAGTAGATCTCGATCGTAGTGAAATGTCGCGCACTATTGTGAGGAATCTTGGAACAATGCCTCAGGTGGACTTGCTTTATTCGCTCGATAGTTACTCCGAGGCGATGACTCTTGTGAGACAAGGTAAGATTATGGGATTTTTTCTTGTTCCTCACAATTTTGGAGATGATGTGCTTTCCGGTCGCCAGCCTACTCTTAGTTATTATATCAATTTTGGATATATTGTTCCTGGTTCGTTGCTTGAGAAGGGCTACACCACCATATCTATGCTTGCTAATGGTGAAGTGGTACAAGATTTATTGAGTGAGAGTGGCGTGTCGCAAGATGCCATTAATGCCATACTTCAACCCATTGCCCTCGATGTGCATCCACTTGGGAATCCTACTATGAATTATGGAGTGTATCTTACCAATTCATTTGCACCAGGAGTGTTGGCTCTAATGGTGTTACTCGTAACTGTGTATAGCATTACAAGTGAAATCAAATATGGTAGGAGCCGAAAATGGCTTGCTTCTGCAGGCAATTCTATCGTGATGGCATTAGTGGGGAAATTGTTACCATTCACATTGCTTTTTACGATAGTGGGGTGGGTGATGCTATTAATTTTTTACGCCATAGCAGGATATCCTATGAATGGAGAAATGTGGACGATGATGCTTGCTGTGATATTACTGGTGTCGGCGTGTCAGGCATTGGCTGTGATAGTGTGTGCTATTTTGCCCAATCCGAGATATGCACTGTCGGTGTGTTCGTTGCTTGGAGTGCTTGCCTTCTCGGTATGTGGGTATTCTTTCCCTGTGGAGGATATGTATTCAGGGGTAGGGATTTTTAGTTACATTTTGCCTATGAGATACTATTTCTTGATTTATATCGATCAAGCACTTAATGGATTAGATTGGATTTACTCCTTTGATTACTTTGCTGCTCTGCTGGCGTTCCCTCTTGCTGCATTAGTGTTTTTACCTTTGCTCAAGCGTGCATTGTTAAAACCAATAAAATACATAGAATAAGAAAAAATAATGAAAACTTGGATTATTGATATATTTCGTGTGTGGCGAAACGAATTTCGCATCATCTGCGCCGACGAAGGAGTGCTTATATTCCTTTTCTTGTTGCCATTTGCCTATCCTATAGTGTATTCGGCAATCTACAATCCCGAAGTGGTGAGAGATGTGCCGATAGTGGTGGTGGATGATAGCAGAAGTGCATTCACTCGAGAATATTCGCGTCATCTCGATGCTACGCAAGAATTGCAAGTGATAGGTTATGCTGCCGATATGGATGAGGCGCGTCTCGCTATGGCCGAAAAAGATTGTTATGCTGTGCTTCATTTTCCTCGTGATTTTTCTCATAAGGTTGGCAGAAATGAGATGGCTACAGTAGAAGTCTATTGCGATATGAGTTTGCTTTTGCGTTATAAAAATGTATTTGTGGCAGTAACTACAGTTGCCGAAGAAATGGGGAAATCTATCCAAATGGAGCGAATGAATGCGTTGGAGAGCAATTTATTCCCACAATATAGTAGGGATGCCATAACTTTTACTCTTATTCCTATTGCTAATGCCGAGCAAGGGCTTGCTACAGCAGTTATGCCGGGAGTATTGGTGCTTATACTTCAACAGTGCTTGTTGCTTGCAATATGTTTTCTCGGAGCTACTTCGCGTGAGCGTATGCTCAAGAATGGTGGGGTAGATGTTATGCAGGTAGTAGGAGTAGGTGCCTCTGCACGAATTCTTGGGAAGACTCTTTGCTATATGGTGCTGATAATCTTGCCGGCTATATTTGTGCTACATTTTGTGCCGATATTTTTTGATTTCCCGATGAATAGCGATGGATTGGAATTGGTGGCATTATTTTTGCCTTATTTCTTGGCTGTGATATTTTTTTCGATGACATTGCAACACCTTGTACCCGATAGAGAAAGTACCTTCTTATTGGTGGTGTTCACATCGGTAGCATTTGTATTCTTGTCGGGCATATCATGGCCTCGTTATGCGATGAGTGAATTTTGGAAGATTCTTGGTAACTGCCTTCCATCTACTTGGGGCATAAATGGATTTGTGGTAATGAACACTGTGGGGGCATCACTTCAAGAACAGTATGAGTCTTATATATCTTTATGGATACTCACTGGAGTGTATTTTTGTACATCTTTGGTATTGGAACACAGGCATTAATCTCCTTTTTTGAGACTGTTATAAGGTGTGTAACATCTGAAAAACAAGAGAGATTATGCAGTAAAGCATAACCTCTCTAAATTGGTCGGGATGACAAGATTCGAACTTGCGACCACTCGCCCCCCAGACGAGTACTCTAAACCGGGCTGAGCTACATCCCGCACTTTTTATATGTGCAAAGTTAGTAATTTTCATAAAGATACGCAAATAAATTAGGGAGTGTTTGTTTTTACTGAAATTTATTTTTACATTTGCATATTAATATATTACCCATAGTTTTATTGCTGTAAAACTATTTGTAGATAGAGTATCTAAGAACTAAAGAGAAACTAAAAAATAACTATTATTAACCTAAAACTAAAAAAGATGAGAAAGGTATTACTTTCAATCGCAGTGCTTATGAGTTCTGTGGCATCTGCTCAACTTCTAAATGTGGGTACAGCCTCTAAGGTTGCTCTTCCTGAAGGAACTGAAGTTGCACAAGTAACTTTGAGCCACGACGGTTCGTTTGCTGTTATCAATAGCAACAACGGTCTTGAAAAACTAAATCTTGCTAATGGCAAGACAGTGAAAATCGCTTCTTCTGCAACATTCTCTGGTGTAGAAATCAGCGAAGACGGTAAAACCGTAGTATTCAAA
>JAZORR010000054.1:0-62899 GCA_045656705.1 Muribaculaceae bacterium
TCCCATAGGGGCGCGCACCTATGGGAATATCTATCATACTTTTTGTCTACTAAGAGTTTTTTACTCTAATTTCATCCTACTTTTTGTCCAGGTAACCTATTTCTTATTAAAGTTTCCTGCTATTTAGTCCTTAAACTTGTAATTGTCCTAACAAGAGGAATTTAAGTAAAAAAAAGAAAAGCGACTCAATCTTATTGATTAAATCACTTCTTTGTGGGCGTTGACGGATTCGAACCGCCGACCCTCTGCTTGTAAGGCAGATGCTCTGAACCAGCTGAGCTAAACGCCCTTATGAGAGGTTTGTTTCTCAATTGCGATGCAAAGGTACGACCTTTTTTCTTACTGTGCAAGTATTTTCAAAAATATTTTTCAAAAAAGTGCATTTTTTCTTCAAAATCGATGTTTTTCCTCATTTTTCTTTCACAAAAACACCATTTTCTCAAAAAAGATACTTCAATACATCACAAGAAGCGATATCTATATTTTTTCTGCAGTTTTAGCAAAAAAGCAAAATTCTCTCTTTTATCAACAATTTTTCAATTGCTTTATGGTGTGACACGCAAAGCAAGCAGCAACAGCAGCAGTTTCCGTACGCAAACGACTATCACCGAGCGTTACTGCTACAAAACCATTTGCGAGTGCAGTCTCCACCTCCTCACGACTAAAATCACCTTCTGGACCTACAAGCACAAGCACAGGCTTATCGGGATTATATTCTTGAACAAAAGACTTACGTTCCACCACATCATCACAATAACATATAAACTTTTGTCCATCAAAAGGCATCTTTATCACATCTATCACCGGAGTGAGTTCGTCGAGTTTTGGCAATGTAGCCTTTAGTGATTGCTTCATAGCCGACACAAGGATTTTTTGCAGGCGCTCTGTTTTTAGTTCCTTGCGTTCAGAAAAACGGCAACGCACAGGAATGAGTCGATCTAAACCCATTTCGGTACATTTCTCTGCCATCCACTCTATGCGGTCGAGATTTTTAGTAGGAGCCACGCAAAGCACCACCTCACTACCCCAATGAGGAGCAGCATCGATGCGTTCAACAATTTCCACAGCACACTTCTTGTTATGCGCCAAAGAAATGCGACACTTGAAAAGCATACCTCTTCCGTCGACCACTTCTATTTCATCACCTTCGGTCAATCGCAACACGCGCACGGCGTGTTGCGACTCCACCTCAGGCAATATGAGAGATTCTTCAATATCAGGAGCAAAAAAACGATGCATATCTTATTTTGCTGTTTTCTTATTATCCTTAAATAATATCATAAATGCGATAGCCACTACAAAAGCGAAGCCAGCGAAGATATACCAAGCCGATTGCCAATCGCCCACCAAGAAACCATGTTCGTTCCATTGACAATAGTTGTTGATAACTTCACCTGCCAATAGAGTACCGATAGTAGCACCAAGACCATTGGTCATAAGCATAAACAAACCTTGAGCTGAGGCTCTCACATTTGTATCGCATTCTTGGTCGACAAACAAACCACCCGACACATTGAAGAAGTCAAATGCCACACCATAAACGATACAAGAAAGCACAAACAAGATTACACCTGGGAATGCAGGATTACCCAAACCGAAGAAACCGAAGCGACCTACCCACGCAAACATCGCAATAAGCATCACAGTCTTAATACCAAAGCGCTTCAAGAAGAAAGGTATCAATAGGATGCACAATGCTTCAGCCACTTGAGATAGTGAGATAAGAAGTGTAGCATTGTTGGCTGCAAACGAATCAGCATACTCAGCCACACCCTTGAAGCTGGTGATGAATGGAGTAGCATATCCATTGGTTACTTGTAGCGACATACCCAAAAGCATAGAAAAAATGAAGAAAGTTGCCATTCTCTTGCTCTTAAATAGTTTGAAGGCATCGAAACCGAAAGTTTCGGCAAGCGATTGCGACTTCTTCGCCACCAATTTACATTGAGGCAATGTAAGGCAATACAAGAACAATACCACACCCAAAATACCAGATACCAAGAACTGCATATTAGTGTATTGGAACTTATTCACATTTTCGGCCAAAGTAAAGAAGAAAGATCCGTTGTCTAAAGTAGCACAGTTCACAAACCACATTGTAGCAATGAAACCCACTGTACCAAACACACGAATAGGAGGGAAATCCTTTATAGTATCATAGCCGTGATCCTTCAAAATGGTAAACGCCACAGTATTAGACAACGCCAAGGTAGGCATATAAAATGCTACGCTCAATGTGTAAAGCGACATAAACATTACCTTATCTGGCTGTGCCGATGTCATACCCATATAGCACAATCCCATCATAGCAAGACCAGCCACTAAGTGACAGATACCCAATAGGCGTTGAGGTTGCACAAAGCGGTCGGCAATCACACCCATAATAGTAGGCATAAAAATTGACACAATACCTTGAATTGCATAGAACCACGCAATTTCAGCACCCATTCCGGCTTTTCCAAGGTAGTTACCCATACAAGTAAGATAAGCTCCCCACACTGCAAATTCGAGGAAGTTCATCACTACCAATCTCGATTTAATATTCTTCATCATTCTGTTATAGTTTTATGTTTTTAATATTCTATTAATCGTTTTTCTCTTCAAGTTTAGCTTGTATCACTCGTTTTATTTCGGCAGCACGCTCATATTCTTCACGTTCCACACATTTACCAAGCATTTTTTGCAATTCCTCCACTGCATACTTTTCAAGACTCACGGTCTTCGTTTCCCCATCGGTAGGAGGCTTCACTTTTACCTCATGCTTATTATTCGACACAAATCCTGCCATATTAAGTACCTCGCGAGTGGTGTAGATAGGAGCACCTGAGCGTAGCGACAGTGCTATAGCATCGCTCGTGCGAGCATCGAGCACCACTTTGCGATCGTCATCGCTGAAATGAAGTTCTGCAGAGAACACTCCGTTTTCAAATTTATATATAAACACCTCATCGAGTGCGATACCAAAGGCGTGAGACATATTCACCATCAAATCGTGCGAAAGCGGACGAGGAGGTGTCACATTTTCCAGCCTCACAGCAATAGATTGCGCTTCAGCCACACCCACAATCACAGGAATGCGATAAGAACCACCTTCTTCGGTGAGCACTAATGCGTAGGCACCTGCTTGTATCTGACTTGAGGTGATACCAAGCACATTCAGTTTCACTTTCTCCATATTCAGAGGTATTATTCTTTTACCTTTTGTCCGGTAATCACACCACTACCGTAGCACAAGCGTCCGATAGCATCATATATCACAGCAAATTGACCAGGAGCAATACCTTGCACTTTCTTTTCAGATTCAATGATATATTCACCCCCTTGAATATGAGTAAACTTAGCCTTCATAAATTCAGGTGTGTGACGATTCTTGAACATAATCTCTACTGGTCCGTTCACCCCTTCCCAAGGATTGCCTGATATGAAGTGCATCTCGTCGAGGTGAATTAGTTTTCCATATTGCTTATCAGTGTCATAACCGTTGCTCACATATATGGTGTTGTCTTGTACATTCTTCTTCACCACAAACCAAGGTCCGCCACTCAAGCCCAAGCCTTTGCGTTGGCCTATTGTGTGAAACCAGAAACCTTTATGTTCGCCGATCTTCTTGCCTGTTTCGAGTTCGATGATATTACCTTTCTTTTCGCCAAGATGACGACGAATGAAATCGTTGTAATTAATCTTACCCAAGAAGCAAATGCCTTGACTATCCTTACGGAATGCATTCGGCAATTTGGCATCAATAGCCAATTGGCGCACATCGCTCTTAGGCATAGTACCAAGAGGGAAAGTGAGGTGCATCAGTTGGTCGTAACTAATTTGAGCAAGGAAATCGGTTTGGTCTTTCACTGGATCTACAGCCGTTGCCAAATATTTCTTGCCATCCACCCATTCGGTACTTGCATAGTGCCCTGTGGCTGTGATATCGAAATCCTTACCCCATCGTTGCTCAAAATATCCAAACTTAATCATCTTATTGCACATCATATCGGGATTAGGTGTGAGTCCAGCTCTCACTGTGCGAAGAGCATATTCCATCACATTATCCCAATATTCCTCATGGAGCGATACCACTTCGAGAGGCAACCCATATTTCTTAGCAATCAGGCTACACATCTCTATATCTTCTTCGGCCGAGCAATCACCTTCGCCATTGTCCATACCTATGCGTATGTAGAAAAGGTTCAAGTCGTGCCCTTCTTCTTTCAATTTATGCACTACCACGGCGCTGTCCACACCGCCAGATATAAGCACTGCTACATTCATATCTTATTTTTAAAAATTGTCAATTATCAACTTTCCTCCAATTCAAAGGCCTTAGCTTCTTCTTCGCCCTTTTCATCGATACTTGTAAGATTCACCGAAATGATGTAATCGAGCGAAACTTTACCCGGTCCGGCAAGCATCATGAAGATAAACACTCCCAAGAACATTATAGGCAAGAACACCGATTGCCATTGGTAGAACGAAAGTCCCTCTTGAGACATAAACACTCTCACAAGTTCGCATTCAGCAAAAACCATAGATATAATAGGCAGAATGAGAGCAAAGCGAGTGAAAAGTCCTAATATAATTAATGTAGAACAAATAATCTCTATCAATATCATCACGAGCAAAGTAGTTTCGCTACTCATACCAAGCACTGCTGGAAACGATGGTGCCAACTCGCTAAACAACGATATTTGGCGAATACCGAATTGCATAAACATCACACCCGTGAACAAGCGCATAAACAATCGTGCCATATTGGTGAACGTCAATCCTGCGCTATACAAAAACATTCTTTTTATAAACGTTGCAGCCATAATATATATTCTTTATCTTTTTTCGTTTTATCTTAATAACATATTCACATCCACATTCTTGTCGTAAATCAGCTTTTTAGCATCTATCACATACACACTTGGTGAGATACGCAAATCAAACACATCTGCAGCCTTTTCCGATGCCACTATCAGCCACTTATCGCTGAATGTGCGTGCTTCGGTAGCCCACTCTTGAGAATATTTTTCGGTAGAGATGTAAATCACCTTGAGTGCACCCTCATCAATAAGTTCGTTCACACCCACATTAGTGCTTAATCTCAATCTGCCAAGCACACAATCCACACACTTACCATCATTGAAGAATAGCACTGTAAGACTATCTCCAAGCACTTCATTAAGATGCATCTTTTTGCCATCTACATCGGTAACTTCAAGGTCAGGACAAGAAGCACCCACCGTATTGCGATTGATTTTAGCAATTTGATTGGCATAGTGTTGACGCTCGGGTTTCTTTAGTTGCTTAGCCTTCACCATAGCCTCAGCAAAAGGTAAATAAGCCTCATCGCTTGGGAACATTGCATTATCGGCATACAAGTTTTTCTCAGCCAATCGTCCCACAAGCAAGAAATTGGTCTTATTGCTTTGAGCCTTATTCATCATATTACGAATAGCATTCACCACTACAGTGCGATGAGCATAAGGAAAAAACTCCACAAAGTCTTGGAATGCACCTTCAAAAGCCACTTCATCATGAATAGGTCGGGAGAAATCAAACCTATCCCAGAATCTTATCACCACATAATTAGTTCGATCTTGAAACGACTTTATAGTGTCGGGCGCTTGAGGGTAAGGAAACAAGGTTTTAGGAGTTTCCACCGCAGCAGCTGCATTATCCTGAGCATATAGCGAGCATACCCCCGCTACCATCATCAATAAAAATAATATTTTACGCATATAGTTTTTTTGTTGCAAAATTAATTCACGCAAATCAAAAAAGTTTCCTTAAAAAGGATAACCACTAAAAAAAATAACAATTAGTAGTGGGTGATTAGTAGTTTATCCTCTTAAAAAGTTCCTTTAAAGTATAATTCACGCCAATATATAAAATCTCAATGTAAAAATACTCCAATATCTCAAGACTACAAAAAAAATGAGGCCAAAACTTTCGTTTCCACCTCATTTTTCTAATTTCATATCACTAAACAGCACTATTTTCGTTACGAAAGAAGGCAATATTAAAGAAATTTGTAGTAATCACATATATTTTCCCTCTGCATAAAGAGAACACATATACACAAAAAAAGATGTGCCAAGAGATTGACACATCTTCAAGACTTATATTAATTCGAAAATTAAGCGTTTTCAGCACGATAAGCATCGCAAGCACGCTTCACTTCACCATGAAGAAGTAGAAGACGACGAGCTTCGTCGTAAGGCAAGCCAAGTTCTTCCACGATCATACGAGTACCACGGTCTACAAGCTTAGCGTTGCTCAATTGCATGTTCACCATCTTGTTGCCCTTTACGCGGCCCATTTGAATCATCACAGAAGTAGTGATCATGTTACAAATCAACTTTTGACCTGTACCACTCTTCATACGAGAAGAACCAGTAACGAATTCAGGACCTACAATCATTTCGATAGCGATTTCAGCAGCTTCAGCGATAGGAGAATCTGGATTTGAAGATACCGAAGCAGTGAGACAGCCATTAGCACGAGCAGCCTTCAACGCACCAATCACATAAGGAGTAGTACCAGAAGCAGCGATACCGATAACTGTATCCTTTTCGTTGATATTGTGAACTTGAAGGTCTTTCCAACCTTGTTCAGTATCGTCTTCAGCATTTTCCACTGGGTTGCGAAGAGCGTGGTCACCACCAGCGATAAGACCTACTACCCAAGATGGATCCATACCATATGTAGGTGGAATTTCAGATGCATCAAGCACACCAATACGACCAGAAGTACCTGCACCCATATAGAAGATACGACCACCACGCTTCATGCGTTCTACGATACCTGTTACAAGCTTTTCGATAGCAGGGATAGCCTTTTCTACAGCAAGAGCCACCTTCTTATCTTCATTGTTGATACCAACCAAAAGGTCGTGCACCGACATTTTGTCCAAATCGTTATACAACGATGATTGTTCTGTTATTTTTTCAAATGCCATAACTAAATGTATATGTAATAAATTGTTTCGTTAAAAAAATTAAGCGTGGTAAGCAATCAAACCTTCCATAGGAGCTTGAAGCACTTTACCTACCTTGCAACCAACAGATTCAGCAGCTTCTTCGAGAATAGGACGATAGTAGTGAGCAATCGAACCTACGAAATTGATGCTATAATCCTTATAGTTTGCATAGTTTGCGATGTTACGCACGAAGAAAGCCTTGAATGCGTTCAATACCAAACGGTGAACAGCTGGTTCTTCGATGTTTTGAATCAAGAATGGAGTAACCGAAGCAAGGAAACGGTTAGCTGGGTGTTCGCGATAAACCTTTTGAATAATCTTCATACGGTCAAGATCGTATTGAGCCAAGAACTTTTCGCAAAGAGCTTCAGGAAGTTGCTTCTTCAATACATCACCTACAAGAAGTTTACCAAGCACAGCACCACTACCTTCATCGCCAAGGATGTAGCCAAGAGGAGACACATTGTCTACGATCTTTTCACCATCATAGTAGCAAGAGTTAGAACCTGTACCCATGATACAAGCAATACCAGCTTCGTTGCCAAACAAAGCACGAGCAGCAGCAAGAAGGTCGGTGTAGACCTCGATTACTGGAGCAGGCACGTGAGCAGCGATAGCACGGCGCACATTTGCACACACTTCTTCTGAAATACAACCAGCACCATAGAAGTAGATGCTTTCAAATTCCATACCTTCTACTTCAGGCTTAAGTTCATTACCAATGCGTTCTGCCATTTCTTGTTCAGTAAGCATCACAGCATTCATACCAGGAGTAAACACTTCCTTTACTACCTTACCATTTTCTACGGCGCACCATTGAATCTTAGTGCTACCACAATCTGCAATTAGTTTCATATCTTTATATAGATTTTTTTCTTATACAATACATAACCTACACACCAATTGATGCACACAAATATAATTGCATACAAACATGATGCCAAATATTTATCGCCAAGCATATCGAGCAAGAAATTCTTATAAATGAGGTTGTGGATAGACACCATATCCTCACCTATCGGCAACTTAATGCAACCGAAAAGAATACTCAATGCACCACCAAGCACATACAAGAACAATGGATTGATACCAAATGTCTCGAAGAACTTAGACCATGCCTTATAACCCTTGATATCGATGATCCAGATAAGAAGAGCAAGAAGAGTGGCACCCATACCACATGTGAGAAGCACAAATGTAGGCGACCAAATGTTCTTATTAAGTGGCAAACCATAACTTGCAAGACATCCCACCATCATCAAGATAGCACCCACGATAAACAAGTTTTTCACTCGCTCATTGTTGTCCTTGATAGTGATAATCATGTGACCACATATCACACCGATAAGTGTGTGTGCAATAGCAGGAAGTGTGCTCACAAGACCTTCTGGATCGAAGGCTGAGTTATCCAAAGCCTTCCATACTGCCAATCCCTTATACATATGCTTGCTACCAAGCACAGCATTGTCGAAGCGATAGATGATATTGTCTTCGCTGATAGCATATCCGTTGCCCAAAATCAAAATCAATGAATACACCACTATCAAGCCTGTAGCCACCCAAGCCAATGACTTAACAAAGCACTTCTTAGGTACAAGACAAGAAATGATGGATGCAGCACAATAGCACAATGCCAAGCGAGGCATCACGCCAAGAATACGCATCGTTTCAAGATTATTGATAGAGACAAGGAACGAATCGCCTGCCGCCAAGTGACGACAGAAGAATCCAAACCACGACAACCCAAGCCCAATAGCGAAAATCACTACTGTGCGACGAATCACCTTCACTGCAACATTTCCTGTGAGATTGAATTCAAATTTTCTCATCGACATAAACATTGCTACCCCCATAATGAACATAAAAAATGGGAATACCAAATCGGTAGGAGTCAATCCATTCCAAGCGGCATGACCGAGAGGAGTGTAAAGTGCTCCCCACGAACCCGGATTGTTCACCAACAACATACCTGCAATAGTGATACCACGCATCACATCAAGTGCAAGCAATCGGCTCGATTTCTTTTGTTCTGTCATATCTCTATATTTTTTATAGAAGTATTATTTCTTTAGTTTTGCGCACTCATCAACCAAATACACGATTGATTGATAAGGTACACCCGAATTGGTTGTCAACCCTATTTCGCAAGTACGGCTATTCGAGAAACCACGCTTCACCCCAGCCTTTTCGAGCTGAGGACGCAATTTACGAAGAGCATACTTATTCAAATCGGGATGAGTGAAACCCTTATCACCGGCGAAGCCACAACAACCTACACCTTCAGGCACAATCACATTGCGTGAACACATCTTAGCCAATGCAATCACCTTATCACCAAGTCCCATGCGACGCATAGTACAAGTCACATGCACAGTCACAGGTTCGTCGGTAGGAGTGAATTCCAACGATGGAGCCACGAGATCGTGGATAAATTCCACAGGTTCGTAAAGATGCATCTTAGTGATGTGATCGCGCATACGATGCAAGCAAGGACTTTGGTCGCAAAGCACAGGATACTTGCCATGCTCTGAAGCACGCCATAGAGCCTCTTCAAGTTCACGAGTCTTGCGATCGGCAATTTCTGGCATACCCTTACTTTCCCATATCATACCACAGCACAAGTTTTGCATTCCTTCTGGATAGATAATTTCATAACCTACCTTTTCAAGGAATTCCACCATCTTGTTCACAAGGTCTTTCTTTTCGTGATCGACGTGTGAATGTCCCATAGTTTGGTTCAAACAACTTGGGAAGTAAACCACCTTCTTCTTGCTTGCCGATTGGCTTTGCGGACAATCGTAGTGACCGGTAGGCATAGCAGGAGTCCATAATGGAATACCCAACTTATGTAGGCTTTCGCCCACTACCTTCACACCATCGTTGCCTATAATTTTTTGAGTCAAAGATGCAACAGAAAGCACAGGACGAAGCACAGTCTTCACTGCCTGAAGATTGTCGGCAGCAAATTCACCCACCTTATATCCAAGGCTACCCTTAGGTAGAGCCTCTTCACGAAGGTCGTGAATCATATCACCCACATTAATCTTCATCGGACAAGAAGTGCTACACAATCCATCGCCAGCACAAGTTTCGTTACCTGCATACTTGAATTGAATTTCAAGACGCTTCAAGCGAGCATTGTCTTCGCCAGTTTCGCGAAGGCGAGAAAGTTCGCGTTGGATAACAATGCGTTGACGCGAAGAAAGAGTGAATCCACACGACACACAATTCACTTCGCAGAAACCACATTCGATACACTTGTTCACACGCTCGTTGGTGATAGGCATTGGTTTCAAGCCTTTCACATAGCATTCAGGGTCGTCATTGAAAATAACTCCTGGATTGAGAATGTTCTTAGGGTCGAAAAGTTGCTTCACTTCTTTCATCACAGTGAATGCCTTTTCTCCCCACTCATGTACCACGAAAGGTGCCATATTCTTACCAGTACCGTGCTCTGCCTTCAACGAACCGTCGTACTTGTCGACAACAAGTTTTTCCACCTCAAGCATAAGATTCTTATACTTATTGAGTTCCTCATCGCTATCAAAGCGTTGAGCAATAATGAAGTGGTAGTTGCCTTCAAGTGCGTGACCATAGATACAAGAATCTTCGTAGCCGTGCTTTTCAAGCATTTCGGCAAGGTCGACAGTAGCATTAGGCAAATCTTCGATATGGAAGGCCACATCTTCGATGATAACTGTAGTACCAATAGGACGAGTACCACCCACACTTGGGAAGATACCAGAACGAATAGCCCAATACTTAGAGTATTCGGCAGGATCGTCGGTGAATCGTGCAGGCACTGCCAAATCAAACTTCTCTACCAAGCGAGTAAGTTCGGCAATATTAGCATCGAGTTCTTCCTTTGTATCGGCCTTAGTTTCGGTAAGTACAGCAGTGAGTCCCACACCAGTGGTGTCGTTGACCGACGACAACGATTTTTGGTCGAGCATCTCGGCACTATGCACAGGACCTTGACGCATAGCCACTACAGCCTCACTGGCTTCGCGCAAACTCTTGAAATAGAGCATAGCACTTGCCGAATGCTTGTAGAGGTGACCAGAATTCATTGTAAATTGACTACCGAAAGCCAAAGTACCTTCCGAACCCACCATCAAGTGAGTGATAATCTCAAATGGGTCGGTATATAGCACGAATGGAAGAATATTAAGACCAGTAACATTCTTGATAGCATACTTGTGCTTAATACGCTTCACCAATTCTTCATCGGCATTTACCCTATCGCGCAATTCTTCGATTTTCTTTATAAAATCGGGATGAGAAGCAGCAAATGCTTTTTTACTTTCCTCATTGCCAGTATCGAGCACAGTACCATCAGCCATTACTAAGCGAGCCGAAATGAGTACACGGTCGCTATTGGCGTGTGTACCACAATTCATACCAGAAGCATTGTTCATCACAATACCTCCCACCATAGCCGAATTCTTAGATGCTGGGTCTGGAGAGAAAATTCTGCCGTAAGGCTTCAATATCTCAGTCACGCGAGAACCAATGATACCTGGTTGAAGCACGATTTTCTTACCGCCTTCAAGCACTTCGTAATCTTCCCAATTCTTGCCAGCAACTATCAATATCGAATTAGTAATCGCTTGTCCCGACAAACTTGTACCCGCTGCACGGAAGGTAACAGGAAGTTCATACTTATCGGAAAGTTTCAATAGCTTCGACACTTCTTCCTCATTCTTCGAGCGAATTACAATTTCAGGAATTTCACGATAAAAACCCGCATCAGTACCCCACGCCAATCGGTGAAGATCGTCGGTGTAAATGCGGTCGGAAGAAACAAATTGCTTCACTTCTTCCAAATAAGCCTTATATTTTTCTGCTTTAGTCATCTGTAATATACTTTTTCCCTTTTTCAGAGAACTTTATTACTTGTAAAGATAATATTTCTTTGATTTTTCTTTAAATGCGTCTACATCCTTATTCCAATAGTCGATGATATCGGCTACCTTGTAATTCTTAGAGAATTCAAGACGGATTTTGCTTGTACCACACACCTTATCAAACATATTCCAGCGATTGCCAAGAGTACCTTGACCATTTTCGTCGAGAAGACGCTTATCAGGATACATCTCTGCCAAGATTTCCATAGCATGGAATTGAATCATAGTCAAGTTGGCATCAAGTACGTCAGTTACATACAATTGCACACCTTGAATATTTTCGCCCTTGCTTTGGCTATAATAAGGCTTGATGTGGATAGGACGGAACACTACGCCTGGCAAATTCAAGCCATTCATGCGATCGCAGAACTTATCGGCTTCGATCCAAGAAGCACAGATAAGTTGGAAAGGCATTGTGTAACCTACACCGATAGAGATGTTGTACAACTCACCGATGATACCTGTAGCAGGATAATAAACTGCCGATTGAGGATATGGTTGGTGAGGTGAAGGAAGAATCCATGGCATTCCAGTTTGGTCGAATGTCATGTAGCGATGCCAGCCAGTCATAGGCACCACTGTCAATTTTGCCTTCTTACCATCTTTCAACATACCATCGTTAAGCATCAAAGCAAGCTCGCCTGGAGTAAGACCATAAAGATAAGGAATTGGGAATTGGCTCACAAGTGAATAGAAACCATCTTCCACCAAGCAACCTTCCACTTTCAAACCTGATAGAGGGTTTGGACGATCGAGCACCATAAATTCCTTGCCTTGTTCGGCACACGCTTCCATACACAAGCCCATTGTGCTGATGAATGTAAACGAGCGACAACCATTGTCTTGAATGTCGTAGATAAGCACATCCACATCTTTAAGCATTTCCTTTGAAGGCTTCTTGTTTTTGCCATACAAAGAGTAAACTGTGACACCTGTCTTCTTATCTACATAAGTATCTACCTTAGCACCTGCATAGATATCGCCACGCACGCCATGTTCAGGACTATAGAGTGCTACAAGTTTCACATCTTTAGCGTCGGAAAGGATGTCGATAGTAGACTTCAGATTATTGTCCACACCACTTGGGTTGGTAATCAAGCCCACACGCTTACCTTTCAATTGTGCGAAACCACCTTCGCGAAGTGTTTCCACACCTGGCTTCACTTGTGCCATTCCTATGAATGACACAAGGCAAACCATTGTTAAGAATATTGATAATTTCTTCATTTCAATTATTTCTTAGATTATTTCTTACCGTAAGAAGGATCAATCTTTCTGTCAACGAAGAAAGTAACAACCAATGTTGCAGCACAACAAGCCATTACCATCCAGAAGAAGTTTACATAACCGATTGCTTCTTGGATATAACCTGCAAACATACCTGGAATCAACATACTTGCTGCCATAAATGCTGTACAGATAGCATAGTGTGATGTCTTGAACTCGCCATCAGAGAAGTACATCATGTAAAGCATATATGCTGTGAAACCAAATCCGTAACCGAATTGCTCAATTGAAATTGCAGTTGCGATAATTGCAAGATTTGTTGGTTGAGCTACTGCCAAATATACGAATGTAATACATGGCAATGTCATACATGCAGCCATTACCCACAACGACTTCTTCAAACCAAGACGAGATGCGAAAATACCACCAAGGATACCACCTACTGTCAAGAAGATAGTACCGATAGTACCATAAGCGATACCTACATTAGCTGTTGACATACCAAGACCACCTGCTTCTTGTGATGCAACCAAGAATGGCATACAAAGCTTCAACAAGAATGCTTCTGGCAAACGGTAGCAAAGCATGAAGATGATTGCCAACCATACGCCCTTCTTCATGAAATAAGTCTTGAATGAACGACCAAATTCAGCAAAGATTGCACCAGCTGTTGCCTTACCTTCGATTGTTGGACGGTCAGCATCTGGCTTTGGTATGATAAACAAGTGGTACACTGTTACAAGTGCAAATATCACTGTTGCTACGATCAATGTAACATTCCATGACAATGGGATATCATTGTATTCCAATTCTACCCAACCTGCGATAGCTACAAGCACACCTTGACCGAAGATATTCGACAAACGATAGAATGTTGAACGAATACCTACAAATTCAGCTTGTGTTCCTGTGTCAAGACCAAGCATATAGAATCCGTCGGCTGCAATATCGTGTGTTGCCGATGCAAATGCTGTGATAATGAATAGAATCAATGTTACCATGAACATACTCATTGGAGTTGTTCCCGATGTGATTTGTTCTACGCTTGGAGTTGGCAATGTAAGAACAAGCAACAAGAATGCAATCGACATAATCACTTGCATTGTTACTGTCCACCATCTCTTTGTCTTCATCACGTCAACAAATGGGCTCCAGAATGGCTTAATCATCCATGGAAGGTAAAGTAGTGATGTAAAGAAGGCCATGTCACCATTAGGTACACCCATCTTAGCAAACATCATCACTGAAATGTTATTCACAAGGAAATAAGGAATACCTTGTGCAAAGTATAGAGTAGGAACCCATGTCCAAGGATTTCTGTATTTAACGTTTCCCATAACTCTTATTAATATAGTTTATCGATTGATGCGTTAATAAAATAATGTAATAGAATTTCTTTGTAGCCGAAGCCCTTTTCACCCATTACTGCAGCGCCGATTTGACACAAACCTACGCCATGCCCCCAACCTGCTCCGTGAAGAATGAACTTTTGAGGCACACCGTTAGCATCGATATCTTGCTTTTCTACAACAAATGCCGAGCTATACAAGTGAGAAGGTGACAATGTGCGGCGAATTTCAAGTTCCTTACCGATGATTTGAGTCTTCTTATCACCCACAATCTTCAAGCGATATAGGCGACCAGAAGTACCACGAGACACTGGTTCAAGATCAAGAATTGTACCATAATCTACGCCCGAACGATCAAGAATAAGCTTAGAAAGTTCTTCTTGAGTGTATTCCACTTTCCAACGATAGAAGTCGGTAGTTTCTTGGTCGTAGTTATTCAACACTTGTGATAGGATTTGCTTATCATTGGTATTGCAATATGCTTCAGGAGCATTAAGAATCCATTCGCGAGCATTTTCTTCTACTGTCAAATCAGGGAAGTTCATCTCATCAGCACCGTCGAGACGAGCCACAAGATAATCGTAGTGCTTAGGCTCCCAACAGTTTTCAAATTCTTCGTACACACCACCACAGCTCTTAGAAAAGCGAGCGTCACAAAGTTCGCCATCATACATAAGCACTTCGCCCCAAGTAGCCTTGATAGCATCACGCACAGTTTGAGTAGACGAACGAGTGATACCTTGGTAGCGTTGGCAGTGGTCGTCGGCACACACATCGAAGTTGAAGTGGTCTTCACGGTCATACCATTTCACCAATTCGTCTTCGGTTTGAGTGCAAGCACAATATTTTTCAGCACCAGCAGCCAATTTCTTACTCTTATCCATTTGAGCCAAAAGCCAGCTACGTGAAATCACTGCGTGAGCCTTTAGAAGTTCCAATGATGCGGTAGCACTCATTTCACTCGAAATCACGCTCAATAGATATTCTTCTACCGAAAGTATATTCACAGGGCAAATTGCTCCGTGTTCTACAATCAAACGCAAAGCTCCACGGAACGATTGGTTTTCCTTGCGTTCCCAGTGGAAATTCACGCCAATAGTCACACCTACCAATTCAAATGAATCGGCTTCAATATTTGTTGGTTCAAATAGGAATTCATCACACACTTCGCCGTTCCAGCACACCTTGCCATCTACAAGAGAAGCCGATTGTGCGCCAGTCACTTCTTTGCCATTCACTGTGTAAGTTCCGTGCAACACGAAATCTACATTAGGCTCGTGCATAATACCCACTTGCACTTGAGGTACGTTGCTCATAGTTTTATGTCTATATTATTTTAAGCTACTAATTAATTGTTCTGCATCTGCTTCGCTGAAGCACACTTCGTCAAGAATCATTTGAATATCTTCTGAAGTGATTTTCTCGAAGTCTTTTTCCAATGGAGTGATAAACACGCCACCCATATCCACCGATGCAGGTGAAATAAGGATATTGGCATCGCCTTCAGCCGAATAGCAAGATGGACGGTGTTGCTTTCTTGGGAACACGCCAATCTTCCATTCTTCGCCTTCTACCCAGCAAAGGATATTAAGCATAGCTTCGGTTTCTTCAGCCTTTTGAGGTAGAGCAGCGAAAAGTTCGTTGAACAATGCTTCACCAGCTTCCTTCTTTGCAGCCGAAATCACGAAAGCCACACGACCAAGACCTTTCACATATTCGATCTTAGCACCTTCCACTTCCTTTACAAGAGTCTTTTCACCCTTAGCAAGGTCAGTGTCGAAAGTCATAAAACCCTTGTTACCAGCTTGGAAGTGCATATGATCGGGAGCCGATGCACCACACTTTGGTCCGTTATAGAACAAAATGTATTCAGGCAACAAAGCCGCAATCGACATCATATCGCCGATGCGACCTGAAATAAGTTGGTCAGTATGATCGTTGCAAGGTATAGTCAAGTGACGAGGGAAGATAGGGAAAGGATTGATAAGTACAGTGTAATTTTCCCAAGCAAGTCCTTCTTGCACTGCAGGGCGATTAGCCGCACACAAGAAACACTTACGCTCAGCCAACGACTTAGCGTCTACCTTAGCTGCACTCGATACGATGCGTCCTGGGTTAAATTGGACATTGAAAGTGGCGTTACCCACTTTCAATGCCTTAACCTTTACACCTTTGAGCGCTTCAAAATTATTTTTTGCTGTTTCCCACACCTCAAATTGGCGTTGGAACAAATTTTCTACGTCCTTAGATGTGAATGTTGCCATTTTCTATTAAGCTTTCTTGTTTTTAGCGATACGAGCTTCAAGTTCCCATGTGCGGATGCGGTCCTTGTATAGGTTGTGACCGTTCATCTTCACGATGTCAAGAGATGCATCACTGTTGTCATCCCAACGACGGCACATATACACTGGTTCGTAGATACGACCGATTTGATAGTTGCGAGAGATGTTCAAACCAAGAGCGTAGTCTTCACCATAGCTTGTGTTAGGCACCTTCACGTCGCGAAGTACAGGAGTGTAGAATGCACGAGGAGCACCAAGACCATTGATACGAAGTGCATTGTTGCGACCGTTTTCTGGAGTCCATTCCTTGTGGTCGATGATACCAGGAGCGATCATGTTCATATTGAAGTCGGTCATCATGTAAGTACCAACTACCATTGCACAGTTTTGTTCGTAGAACGCGTTAACCATAGTTTGAAGAGTATTTTCATCTTTGTAAACGTCGTCGCTGTCCAATTGAACGATGAACTTACCACACTTAGGGTGATATGCACCAAGATTCCAGCAACCACCGATACCAAGGTCTTTTCTTTCTGGGATGATGTGGATAAGACGTTCGTCATCCTTGAATTCTTGGATAGCTTCAGTAGTACCATCAGTAGAACCATTATCTACTACGATAAGGTTGAACTTGAAATCACACTTTTGTGACAATACTGAGCGGATAGCATCGCGTATAGTGCGGATACGGTTGCGAACAGGGATCATAACAGAAGCTTCTACTTCAAATTCGCCCTTATTGAATTCGATAGTTTCAAATTCTGGAGCAAGGTAACCACCGATTACCTTCAAGTGTTCTGTACATGCTTGTTCCATTTCGATTTGACGACCGCGATTACGAGGATCTACGTAGTCGAAAATCTTTTCACCACTCTTACGAGTATCAAGTTGTACGTCGCTGTATAAATATTCATTGATGTGTACAAGATTAGCAATGCGAGAAATGCGCAAACGCAAATCGTAAAGACCTGCGTGTTCGTATTCCTTATCGATACCAGCAGCAGCTTCCTTATAAGCAGCAGCATTGAATACAAGCACCGAACCGAAATCGAAATCGTCGCGCAAGCTACCAAATTGGTAGTCGATCACAGGAGCGTTAGTTTGAACGCCGTCTACTACTTGATAGTGGTCGGCATATACCATAGCAGCACCGCTGTCGCTTGCAAGAGAAGTCATACGTTCGATTGCAAACATACCAGGTACCAAAGTGTCATACTTAGTATAAAGAAGAACATAGTCTGCGTCAGCCTTTTCTGCAATTTTCTTGATAGTTTCAGTTGCATAAAGCGACTTGATTTCGATTGATTCACAACCTTCCAAAGTACCTTCTGCTTCAGCAGTCTTTAGAAGATATACATTCTTTACTTGTTCACTTGCTTTCAAAGCTTCAACAGTTGCCTTTGCTTGTTCTGCACTTGCAAAAGGTACGAAACAATTAATTGTCTTCATTGTTCTTTAATTTTTTTTGTAATTATTAGTTGTATATTTTCTTATTTTTTCTCAAAGAAATTCAATACTCGTTGCATCAATTCATTGCGTTCTGCATCGGTCTTAACCACTTCAAATGGTACACCCATTACGAAAGTCTTATAGCCATTCATTGATGCTGCGACACCAGCAGGGATGTTGTTTTCGGTGTAACGAAGCACTGTAGCACCTGTCTTCTTATCTGCAGGATATACAGCATCTGGAGATTCCACTGCATACACCTTATCATTAAGTTCGGTTTCGAAATTCCATGCACCTTCATCGCTCAATTCTTTGTGAATACTTGGCACTGCATATACATTACCTATCACTGCAGCTTGTCCCACTCTCCACTTGTAACCAAGCACTTCAGCAGCAAATGTCTTTTCTGCTTCCACAGCATTCTTCTTATCCCAAATGTCGCTTGCGATGAATGCACCGGTCATCATCACATTACCTCCACCCACTGTATATTGAGTAAGAGCATTCATAAGTGCTGGAGTCATAATCTTATAGCGATTTGGCACTGCGCCTCTACCCAATTGCACTTCTTTTTGCTTACCCATAATAAGGTCTACTACAGGATAATTGGCAGAACTTACAGAAGCACTTGTAAATGCATCTACACTGCTTGATACGAATGAATAACCTGCTTGCATAATAGCAGCACCGTGTACTAAAGGATAGTCAAATGTGTTACCTGCAATCACCTTAGTTTCATAGTTTGAACGGCTATTACCGAAGCCAGATGCATCGTCGTCCATCCAAGGAATTTCGCGACGGAATTCATTTTGAGCACCAATGTAACTGATATCATTGATATAAGGCACACCATGGTCTTTTTCGTCGCAGAAACCTGCAAGTTCGCCTGCATCAAACCAATCTGGAGCAGAAACACGAGTGAAACCATTCACCACCATTACTGTACCCTTAGAGTTTGGAGCCACACCCAATGAAAGCACTTCACTTGGGAAGCTCTTACCGCCATCGTTCATAGCCACCACCTTGTAGCTATGTATTTCGTTATCTGTCACTTTCACTGCATATTCAGGAGCCACAGTCTTAGCCAACAACTTAAATGCGCCCTTGCCCACTCTTTCGTATACAAGGTAAGCTGAAGCATCAGCATTAGCTGTCAAAGTATCTACTGTAGGCTTCCATGTCAATAGAAATTCGCCTTCGCCCTTCTTGTCAATTGCAAATGAATTCACTGCCAATGGTTGCACCATATATGGGCGACCGTCGCGTTCTGCAATAAATTGAAGCATACCCTTATAGATAGCACGGCTCACTGTGAAACGGAACATAGGATCCAAACCATACTTCATATCAGCGAAGTTTTGGTGTGAAAGAAGTTCGAGAAGCATTGTAGGCACTTCAGGCACGCGAGCTTCGGCATAAGAGCGGTCCCACATACCACGACGCATCCAGTTTGGCTCGAATTGAGCACGCACGTCGTTCACAATGTTTGTCATAATCTTATCGGTCAAGTCACGACTCACGATACGAGGTGTTCCATCGGCATATTTATCAAGTTTCTTTGACATATAAATACCCAAAGTACCGATGATAGAATCGTTAGGAGTAGTACCAGCATCAGTGTGGAAAGCGAATGCCAAATCCACAGGAATGTTCAAACCTTGAGCCTTAGGATTTACTCTCGAACCATTAGCCAAATAGTTCACCCAGTGACCACGACAGCTATAGTCGTCGGTGTAGTCATTCACGCCTTCAGTAGGAGAATATACCGAATCAGGTACACCTGCCCATTGCAAGAAGTAGCGAGCACCTTCAGTGAAACGTGGGTAACCACTTAATTGCCAACGATAATCCACGTCAGGCATTTCTATCTTTTCTGATTTCTTGTTGTGGTCGCTCTTCACGTTTTCGCTCATAGCCTTCACCATACGAGCCACATTACCTACACCACCACCTATCTTCACAGCGTCGGCAGTAACCACACCTTCTTCCTTTGAGAAGTTATTCACTTCCACTACTGCTTCATTCAAACCAGCCTTCAATGGGAAGTGACCAAGGTAAAGCCAAGTACCGCCACCCATTGTTTGGTTCACAGCAAATTTCTTAGAGCCTGCTTGGCTATTTACTGTGTATTGCACTGATTTTACACTGTTTGGAGTAGTTGCATATGAGATATATACTGCATAATCGCCATCAGTAGGCACTTCAGCATCCCATTTTGCTGTAGACACTTGGTCGACTTTCTTGGTAGTAGCGATTTCGCGATAAGTACCTTCCTTGAATGGATTTTCGAAGTTGCAATACATTGTGCGATTGTAACCGAAACCTTCGTTTTCGCCTTCACGCCACTTTTCGCCATTGCGTTGTTCGCTATATCCACGGTAAGAATACTTACCATCTTCGTCGATAATTTGCTCAAATAGGTTGATGTCGCGTTCGCGTGGACTCATCACATATGCACCTGCATTTTCAAGCATTGGCATAAGGAAAGGCATCACATAACCTTGAGTGTAAAGGTCTTCCACTGTTTGGAAGATACGAGCACGTTGCCATTCCCAACGATTAAGTTTTGGCTCGAAATACCAACCATGGCTTTGCCACAATGCAATCACATTGCCATTCAAACCTTGAGTATAAGCATCGTTTGGATCGAGCGAAGTGATGAATGGCTCGTTCTTCTTACGATTTTTCTTTTCAAATTTCACGATGTAGTTATCAAGATTTTGGCCCTTGATAGTAAGCATCACTTTGTACTTTTCGTACTCAGCTGGCAATTCAGCCTTTACAAGTTGCTTCACATTTTCCAAATCGGCAGCAGTGAAAGGCACATCGCCATACACTTCGTTAAGTTCCACTGTAACGGTTTTCTTCTTCGCATTTACAGCAGTTTTCACCACTTTCACGCTACCGATACCCATCTTTGCAGGAACAGTAGCTGCCACTTTTGCTTGAATGCTTGATGTTACATCAGCACTAAGTTTTGTTTGGGCTGTAACGCCTGTTACACCCAACATACCTACCGACAATAATGTCAAGAAAAACTTTCTCATATATAGCTATATTTCTTATTTTTTACTTTCTGTTAAGCCTCATTTTTTATAAAAAAAATGCACACTTACGGCAATTCATACAAATATAGCACATTATCTTCACATAACGAAACAAAAAAAGGCTTAATTGCTAAAATATAAACATATTTTAAGCATTAAGCCCAAATTTCGTTATTTTTGTGTATAATTCACACCTTTTACACCCCTATTTCAGGCAATTCGGTTTGCGAATGAAATTTCACCAATCCATCGAGCGAATATGGTTCTATCCTTCCGATTTTCACCCCCATTTCGGCAGCTATTTCGCGCAAAATATCAGCAAAAAGGCAAGCCACTTCACCCACAATATTCACAGTATTACTTTGGTATTCATACTGGAAAATATTACGCACAAAAAAGCGACGCAACTCGGTGCGAACCAAATCGTTTACATACTCATTTTCAATATGTTCCGATAAAAACCGTGCATACTGGCTCAACCAATTATTTGCTGTTTTACTTGTGAACACCTCATCTAATATCTCATCTGCCGAAATTTGATATTTTGCATAGAAATGCTCGCTTATTTCCTTAGGAGCAAGCCCTTTCAAATAGTCGCTCACAAAGATGCGACCAAGCGAACTTCCACTCCCCTCATCACCAAGAATAAACCCAAGCGAACGCACCTGCTTCACTATCTTTTCACCGTCATACTGACACGAATTGGAACCCGTATCAAGGATACACGCAATACCTGCTTCCGTGCCCAAAAGTCCTCTTGCTACGCCGAGCAAATTGCTCTCCACTGTGACAGGAGTTTTAAACTGTGCCACTGCCGATGCTTCTACTATCTTCTTGCGTTCTTGTGTACTACATCCCGAGCCATATATATGCACATGCTCCCAACGTCGCTTGAAAAACGACTCTGGTAGTTCCAATCTTATAGTGTGACTTATTTCTCTTCTTGTTTGAAAATATGGGTTAAATCCATTAGTAGTTACCCTTTCCACTATTTCACCATTTTCCACTAATGCCCATACCGACTTAATGGAATTACATTCCGCTATAACTCTCATTTCGAGACTTTTACAATATATCTATTAAGCTATAATTAAATTTCAAGTTGCAAAAATAATCATTTTTATCCTATTTTCATAATTTTATGCAATTTCTACTAACAATTTCACCCTTTACACCATTTCACCCCTCATTTGGGGGATACACATCATCAATTAGGCCAGATATTGCATCTCCCATTAATTGATAATAGTCATCATCCCGAGGAGGCATCGGAAGTCCACATATGTCATCTATGTCATGCCATTTTCTTCTATCATCATCTTCAGGTTCTTCATCTTCATCATCGGTGATAAGATCGTTCATTTGCAAATGAGGTAGCGTGCGAACCACCTCTATCCCATTCGCTTCAAGTTGATCGAGCTTATGGTTTAGATAATCCACATCAGCCTCACACTTAGGGCAAGTGCCTGCACAATCGCCTTCGTGAGTACATTCCTCTGGTTCGTAAATAATGTTATTGAGTGCTGCAATCTTTTCTCTCAAAGCTCGCAATATATTACATTTGCGTTTTCCCTTAAACATAACTGTAAAATTTTTAATTTATAACTTAACTCCTAATTTCTCACTCCAAACTCCACGCTGAATCTATCTCTTATAATTCAGATAATACCAAGAGTCAACAGGCTTGCCATCCTTAGTTCCAGGAGTAAATGCAGGCAAAGCACGCAATGCCTCAATGATTTCAGGTTTGTAATCATCATTATATCCACACTCAGTGAATTGCACTCTACCCACCGAGCCATCGGCCTTTATCACAATACTTGCTCTAAAACGTGCCTTCTCGCCCTTCTTAGCCTTACGCAAAGCCTTCTTGAGAAGTTTCTTCATAGCCTTCTCTCCATCGGCAAACTTCGGAGTGGTTTCTGTATCATTATCGTCGAGCATAAACACAGCGTCGGGACTACCCCCAATTACATCAGGCACTTCAGCCACTACTGGTGTTTCCTCCTTTACCGGTTGCTCCTCTTTCGGAGTCACCTTCTTTTCTTCTTTCTTTGCAGGAGTAGGTTCCTTCTTCACTTCCTCTTTCTTAGCTGCCACAGTGTCCACTTTCACCGTTTCGGTTACTTGTGTAGGTTGCTCCTTCTTAGTATTCACTTCACACGATACCACCATCGATAGCACCACAGCTACCGACAAAGCTAAAATTATATTCTTCTTCATATCAGTCAGCGTATTATATAATTAAATTCTTCAAACCTTGTAAATCCCATTTCCTCAAATATTGCGCGACTCTTTTTCCTGTCGTCGTCAGTATTAAAGTTGGGAATCAGGGGCAATCTCACAAGCACATCACCCTGCCTTCCAGCTTCAATGAGTAATCGCAAATTTGCCATTACTCGCTCATTATCCTTCCCCGTATAAGCCTTATAAATGTGTGGATTCATATCCTTCACATCTACGATAAAGCCATCTACCACCGAAAGCAATGCTTCTATATTCTGCTGTGGTACATTGAGCGATGTCTCCACATAAATATGCCACTTTTCGCCACAAATCTTGCGAAAATTACGAATAAAATCACATCTCAAAGTAGGTTCACCTCCACCGAAGGTCACTCCACCACCAGTAGCAATAAAATACAACTCATCAACCTTCACCTTGTCGTAAAGTTCTTGGCAAGTGAAATGCTCAAGGTGCTCGGTACTTTCGGCTATAGTGCGAGGATTCAAACAATATTTGCATCTCAACGGACATGCGTGCACCACCACCAAGGTGGTCACACCCTCGCCATCCACTTCGAGCCTATGGCGTGCTATTCCCGTTATCGGCACTCGATTGTTCATTCGATAATTTGTGTTACATGGTTACAAATTTAAGTATTCTTCTCGGTAATATCAAATATTACCCCACTTTTCAATACAAAGAAAGGCAATCCCCACACGAGGATTGCCTTTCTGCTAATCTATGTTGTTATATGATTAGAACACGCCAAGGATTGAACCTGCCGAAGCATCTACCAAGTAAGTGTAAACACAGCTTACGATACCCACAAGCATGATACCAAGCACGCAGATAATCATAGCCACGCGTTCGCTACAAGCACTCTTGAATGTTTCGATAGCATCTTCTTCTGGCTTGTTGATAAACATTGCCTTCACCACAAGCAAGTAGTAGTAAAGCGAAATGATTGTATTCAACAATGCGATGAACACAAGCACATACAATGCCACATTGCCTGTGCTCAATGCACTTGCAAAGATGAAGAACTTGCTGAAGAAACCTGCGAATGGAGGAATACCTGCAAGTGAGAACATTGCAAGCATCATCGCAAACGACAACCATGGGTTAGTCAAGCGTAGACCATTGTAATCGCTCATCATCACCTTGCCTGTCTTGTTTTCGATAGCACCAATCACACCGAATGCAGCCAAGTTAGACAATACATACACAAGCACATAGTACATCAATGATGCAAGACCAAGGTCGTTAGCAGCTACCACACCAAGCATAATATAACCAGCTTGAGATACTGATGAGAATGCCAAGAAACGCTTCATATTGCGTTGACGGATAGCAAACAAGTTACCAAGAGTGATTGTCAACACGATAAGTGCATAAAGCATCCACTTCCATGCTACAGTGTAAACAGCACCAAACACTTGTACCAAAATCACCATAAATGCAAATGCTGCAGCACCCTTAGAGATTACCGATAGATAACCAGTAACTGGAGTTGGAGCTCCTTGATACACATCTGCTGTCCACAAGTGGAATGGCACAAGAGAAAGTTTGAAACCAATACCTGCAATCACAAATGTCAATGCCACGATAAGCATTACCGACTTTTCGCCAAGCACAGCCACTGCAATGTCGTTGAAATACAACGAACCAGCCATTGCATACACAAATGACAAGCCCATCATAAACACGGCACTTGAGAAGATTGCTGTAAACAAGTATTTAGCTGCTGCTTCGTGACTTTCGTAACGATTCTTTTCGAATGCAATCAATGCAGCCAATGGCAATGATGCAGTTTCAAGACCAATCACAAACATCAAGAAGTGACGAGCTGAAATCATGAAATACATACCAAACAATGTGAGAAGTAGCAATTCATAGAATTCACCTCTACGCACTGTCATATATTCACTATTTGCCCATTTGGTAGATTGAATAAGCACGATAAGCATACCGATGTTCAAGATAGCCTTGATAGCAACAGTAGCCGATGTGTTGACAAACATTCCACCGAAAATAGAGCAATTAACATCACACAAGAACACATTTGCAATGGTGAAGATACCGAAAGCTACACAAGTGAACACAGGTAGAGCGTTTTGTGCCTTCTTTGACAAGAATGTGTCATACAAGAACACCAATAGGAACACTCCAAGTAGTCCTAACTCTTGTGGCATACTTAAAAATTGTGAATAATCCATTTTCTAAATCTTTATTATTTCAACATTACAAATCATTATTAGAATGCACCCAATGCCTTGATGATTGGAGCAAAGCTATCAAATATAATCTCGTTAAAGAAATTAGGGAAGCAACCAAGACCTGCCACACAAGCGATAAGTGTGATTACTGTGAACTTTTCGTGCCATACAGCATCGGTAAGTTCGCGGTGATGTTCGTCGTGAACAGGACCATAAAGCATCTTACCCACTACTCTCAAGATATACACAGCAGTGATTACGATTGCACTACATGCCATGATAGTAAGCACGCGGTGGAACATATCTGCGTGTGCAAACGAACCTACGAAGATTGTCATTTCGGCTACGAAACCACTGAAGCCTGGCAAACCAAGGTTAGCAAGACCAGCAATCACATAACCCACACCCAAGAATGGCATAATTTGCATCAAACCACCCATCTTGCGGATATCGCGAGTGTGTGTACGACCATAAATCATACCGATAAGGGCGAAGAACAACGCTGTCATAAGACCGTGTGAAAGCATTTGCATGATAGCACCTGACATCGCAGTAGTGTTAAGCATTACGATAGCAAAAAGTACCATACCACAGTGGCTCACCGATGAATAAGCATTGATATACTTCAAGTCGGTTTGTACACAAGCACTGAATGCACCATATACCACACTGATACCTGTAAGAATCAAGAATACCCAAGCCAATTCATTTGCTGCGAAAGGCATCAAATAGATTGCGATACGGAAACATCCGTAGCCCCCAAGTTTCATCAATACACCTGCGTGAAGCATTGACACTGCAGTAGGTGCTGATGCGTGACCATCAGGACTCCATGTGTGGAATGGGAACATTGCACCAAGCACACCGAAACCTACGAAGGTCATTGGGAACAAGTAGTATTGCCATTCGTGAGGAATTGCATTGTTCTTTGCAATTTCAAGAAGATTCATTGTCAAGTTGCCATCGGCAGATGAATTGAAGTAGATACCAAGGATACCAAGCATCAGCAATGCCGATGCTCCCATAAGCATCAATGTAAGCTTCATTGCTGAATAGTTCTTGTTGCCACTACCCCAAACACCGATCAATAGATACATTGGGATAAGTGCCACTTCATAGAACATGAACATTGCAAACAAGTCGATTGCGATAAAGAAACCGAATACACCTGTCGACAACAACCAGAACCACAAGAAATATTCTCTTGGGAATGGATCCATATTCCATGACGCAAATACGCCAGCAAAAACAATCACACACGATAGCAATAGCATAGATACCGAGATACCGTCTACACCAAGCGACAACTTAATATTCAATGGTTCAAACCACATCCAATTGCCACAGAACAGCATTTCATCGGCTACTCCAGCCGCTCTTAGTTGCAAGAATTCCATTAGCAAATACACGCCAAGTACCATCAATGCCGATGCACCAACGATTGACACAGCACGCACTTGCTTGATGTTCTTACACAACGCCAACCCTGCTAATGTAAGCACAGGAATTACGACGAAATAAATTAATATATTTTCCCAAATCATGTTTCTAAGTATTTACACTGTTCTTACAATTAGATTAAACATATCACTGTTATTGCAGCAAGCAACAATGCACCAATCAAATACACATATACATATGCTTGAATGTTACCAGATTGCAACTTACGCACTGCATATGATGCTGAGTTTGCAAGGTTAGCAAGTTGGTTGAGCGAACCATCAACGATTTGACGGTCAAACCATGCCAACGGACGGCAAATCTTTTCGAAGATAATCTTGTGGGTAATGAATTGGTACAATTCGTCCATATAGAAACGATTGTATGCAGCAGTCCACAAACCACTCATTGCCTTCTTCATCTTTGCAGGTGCTTCGTTTTCCTTCAAGTAAAGCTTTGTAGCAAGAAGGATAGCAAGCACTGCCACCACCACGCTACTGATAGCCACCGACCAAGTCATATGAATTGGGTGACTTGCACGGTCGAATGTTACCATTTCACCGAATGGTACGAAACCTGCCACAATTGAAATCACAGAAAGGATAATCAATGGCAACGACATTGTCATCGGACCATCGTGTGGAGTGTGATGACCATAATCTGGAGTGTTCCACCAGAAAATCTTGTAATACAAACGGAACATATAGAATGCTGTCATACCCGCTACAAGCATCATCCAAACACCCCAAATTGGGTTGTTCAAGAATGCTGCAACAAGGATTTCGTCCTTACTGAAGAAACCTGCAAATGGAGGAATACCTGCAATTGCAAGACAGCCTATCAAGAATGTGATGTTACAGATTGGCATATACTTGCGAAGACCACCCATTGCACTCATTTCGTTGCTGTGTACGGCGTGGATAATTGCACCAGAGCACAAGAACAACAACGCCTTAAACATTGCGTGAGTAAACAAGTGGAACATTGAAGCCATATAACCTACACCATCGTGTAGTTCTGGACGAGCCACACCAAGTGAAGTCACCATAAACGCAATTTGCGAAATTGTAGAGAACGCAAGCACACGCTTAATATCACTTTGCACACATGCCACCGCTGCTGCATAGAATGCTGTGAACGCACCTATTACGGTGATCACCATCATCGCACCTTCTTGCAAGCAATACAATGGGAACATACGAGCTATCAAATACACACCTGCAACCACCATTGTAGCAGCGTGGATCAACGCCGATACTGGAGTTGGACCTTCCATCGCGTCTGGGAGCCAAATGTGCAATGGGAACATTGCCGACTTACCAGCACCACCCATAAAGATAAGCACCAAAGCCCAAGTCATCACTGAGCAGCCCATAAATGTAGCACCACCTGTTGTAGCGATGGCTGCTGTAGGATCACTTGTCAATGTGATGAAATCAAATGTTTGGGTATAGAACGATAGAATCAAAATACCTACCAAGAAGCCAAGGTCGGCAAAGCGAGTCACGATGAACGCCTTCTTTGATGCCGATACAGCTGCTGGCAATGTATAGTAGAAACCAATCAACAAATAAGAAGATACACCCACAAGCTCCCAGAAAATATACATTTGGAAGATGTTTGGAGCCACCACAAGACCAAGCATTGACAATGAGAAGAGCGATAGATAAGCATAGTAGCGTTGTAGACCCTTTTCATATTCATGGTGATGATCTTGCATATAGCCCAAGCTATACAAGTGTACCAAGAACGATACTGTAGTGATCACGATAAGCATCATTGCCGAAATAGGATCGAGCAAGAAGCCAAGCTTAATCACAAGTTTTTCGCTAAATTCAAGCCATGTCAAATCCCATGCCACCAATTGTTGGCGGATACCATCTACAATTTGGCCTTGAGTAGTACCGAAGAAATAGTCAAGTCCTATAATGTAGGCTATCACAGCTGTGATACCCATCATTGTAGTACCCACCACCCCAGCAGTCTTTCTGCTCAAGCGTGTTCCCATCAATCCCAAGAAGAGGAATGTAATCAATGGAAGCACCAATACTAAATACGAATATGAGAAATCCATAAATCTTAAAATTTCATTTTAGTAAGTTCACGAATATCGATATTCTTAGCCATACGGAACACATTCACGATAATCGCTATCGCCAATGCTGTTTCGGCTGCCGCTATCGCGATGGCAAACAATGAGAAGAACATGCCTTCCATCTCACCCGGGAACAAATAACGGTTAAACACTACAAAATTAATATCCACTGCGTTGAGCATCAACTCAAGAGATATCAAGATCGCAATCATATTTTTGCGGGTAATAAACCCATAAACTCCGCAGCAGAACATTATCATGCTCGGAACGATATAATATAACATTTCTAATTCCATATCAATATCCTCCTTATCGTTTACGGGCAATCACAATACCACCTATTATACAAACCAATAGCAATACACTGATAGCTTCAAATGGCAATAGATATCCAAACTTTTCTGTGCTCAATAGTGCTTGACCTATCTTTTCAATAGTTACATTGATTGGTTGATTCACCAAAGTCTTGCACATTTCGCATTGGCTAAACATTGCATATCCACACACCAATGCTGTCAACACTGAAGCACTAATGCCTATTAGTTTCTTATGCGACTCAAGTGGTTCTGCATCTTTTCCAGGCTTTCCTGTAAGGAATATAGCAAACACAAAGAGCACAAGGATACCACCTGCATACACCGCTATTTGCACGGCACCAAGGAATTCATAATCCAATTGGAAATAGATTCCCGCTGTAGCAAACAACACGAATAGCAAATAAGTAGCTGCACGCAATATCTTCTTTGTGGTCACAGTCATCACCGAGAACACTACAATTGCTATTGCAATTATAAGAAACGCGATATTACTTCCTAATAATTCCATATTTATCAATTTTCTTGTTTTTTATCTTCAGCTGGAGCTGCGTCAGCTGGCTTTACTACTGGTTTTGCCACTGGTGCAGGTTTTTCCTTCTCAGGAAGATAATTCAACTGCTTAACCAATTTCTCACGAGTGAAAACAGCTTGTTCAAATTCATTGCTAAACTCTATCGCCTTAGCAGCACATGAGCTCACACACAACATACAGAATGTACAGCTACCAAGGTCATACATATACTTCTCGAGTTTTTTCTTTTTCTTTCCGTCTGGAAGTTCCACCATCTTCGATTCGATTGTGATAGTTCCGTTCGGACAGTTCATTTGGCACAATCCACAAGCTATACACTTGTGATAGCCTTCGCTGTCATAAACAAACTTCAATGTTGCTCTGAAGCGTTCTGGAATTTCGAGAGTATCTCTATTTTCAGGATATTGATATGTAAGTTTAGGAGTCACAAATTCCTTACCAGTCACTTGTAGCCCCTTCAACAAACTTGAAATACCTCTGAAAAGAGAAGAGAAATATTCCTTCATACTCATAAATAAGTAATACTTATATTCTTTCTTTTTCTACCTTAATTAATAAAATTTAAAAAGAGTGGGTTGGTATTTACCCACCCTTTTATCGTATTCTCTCTCTGTTTTATCGTTCTACCTGTCCGCCTACGATATCAAGTAGCTCTGTGGTAATACCTTGTTGACGCAACTTGTTGTATTCCAATTGCAATCCCTCAAGAAGAGTCTTAGCATTATCACTCGCACTTTGCATAGCCATCACACGAGCTGCTTGTTCCGAAGCATTATTCTCAGTGAATTGTGCTTGCATCATAGCAAGAATATACAACGGCAATACACTATTAAAGATTGTATTACCATCTGGTTCGAAGATACATAGAGCATTCTTGTCCACATGCACTGTGTTTCCTTCTGTTAGTGCCTCATACGACACAGGAAGAATCTGCTCCTTAGCCAATTTTTGGCGACTCATAGAGTGGAAATGCATATACACCACTTCCACCTTATCATACTTGCCTTCCAAAAAAGCATTTTTCAGCTCTTCGGTAAAATCAGCCACTTCTCGTTGAGTGCTTCGTGTGTGCAAGGTCGCAGGTTCCACATGCACACCTGTTCCAGCCAAACGCAATGTAGCTTTCGCCATCTTCTTGCCCACTGGCAGCACATGCAATGCCACGCCCTCACCATATTTTTCGCGTGCTTCATCTATATACTCGAGCAAACCCTTATATATATTATTGTTGTACGCACCACACAAACCATCATCAGAACCATATACCAGATACGCGATGTTCTTTACCTCACGCTCTTCGATAAGAGGTGAAGAGTATTCACCATCTGCAGCCAATAGGTGACTTATTACAGTCTGCACTTGACTACGGAAAGGTACCAAACGCTTCAACGCTTGCTCAAACTTATGCATCTTAGCCGACGAAATCATCTTCATAGCACCGGTGATTTTCTCAGTCGATGCCACAGAACCTATTCGTCCCTTCAACTCGCGTAATGTAGCCATAGTATATTATTATTCCTTAAAATTGCTTGCTACTTGTTTTGCTACTTCAGCCAACTTTGCAGTCACATCGTCGTTGATCACACCACTCTTTAGCACGTCAAGCACTTCTGCTTGATATTTTGCCTTCAAAGTTTGGATAAACAACTTTTCAAACTCAGCCACCTTGCCAAGAGGCACTTCGCTCATCAAACCTTGTGTACCACAATAGATTGATGCGATTTGCTCTTCCACAGGCACTGGAGTATATTGTGGTTGGATTAGCAAACGCTCATTCTTTCGTCCCTTGTCGATAGTCATCGCTGTTACAGGGTCGATATCACCACCAAACTTGGTGAACGATTCCAATTCACGGAATTGTGCTTGGGATATCTTAAGTGTACCAGCCACCTTCTTCATTGACTTGATTTGAGCATTACCACCCACACGCGACACAGAGATACCCACATTCACCGCAGGACGCACACCATTGTTAAACAATGCCGATTCCAAATAAATCTGTCCGTCGGTGATTGAAATCACATTCGTTGGGATATAAGCCGACACGTCACCTGCTTGAGTCTCGATGATAGGGAGTGCTGTAAGCGAACCGCCACCCTTCACCAATGGTTTCATCTCTTCAGGAAGATCGTTCATAGACTCTGCCACCTTTTGGTTGTCGATAATCTTCGCAGCACGCTCAAGCAAGCGAGAGTGCAAATAGAAGATATCACCAGGATAAGCTTCACGACCTGAAGGACGCTTCAAGATAAGACACAACTCACGGTAAGCCACAGCTTGCTTCGACAAGTCATCATATACGATAAGAGCATCACGACCAGAGTCGCGGAAATACTCACCAATAGCAGCACCAGCAAAAGGTGCATAGTAACGCATTGATGCCGAATCTGAAGCAGTAGCAGCCACCACCACTGTGTAGTCAAGTGCGCCGTGTTCCTTCAATTCATTCACGATTTGTGCCACGGTAGAAGCCTTCTGACCGATAGCCACATATATACAATACACAGGCTTGCCTGCATCATATCCACTTTTTTGATTGATAATAGTATCGATTGCAATCGCAGTCTTACCAATCTGACGGTCGCCAATAATAAGCTCGCGTTGTCCGCGGCCGATTGGAATCATCGAGTCGATAGCCTTAATACCTGTTTGAAGTGGTTGGTTTACAGGTTGACGGAAGATAACCCCCGGTGCTCTACGGTCTAGTGGCAATCTCACCTTAGCTCCCTCGATTGGACCTTTGCCATCAAGAGGCTCACCAAGCATATTGATTACACGACCAAGCAATCCTTCACCTACTTCAATCGACGCGATTTTTCCTGTGCGACGCACACTCATATTCTCAGTCACTTCGTTCACCTTATCAAGAAGAATCACACCCACGTTGCTTTCTTCAAGGTTCATTGCCACGCCAGTAACACCGTTCTCAAATTCTACAAGCTCATTAGCTTTCACATTTTCAAGACCGTATACATGCGCCACACCGTCACCCACGCTAAGCACAGTGCCCACTTCTTCAAAAGATACCTTCGCATTGACTGCGCTGAGTTCTTTCTTTAATATTTCAGATACCTCGCTTGGATTTATCATCTCTTTAAGAGTTTTAAACGCAATTTCTTTAATTCATTCTTAATAGAAGCATCAAGCACCATTGAGTCCACTTGCACAGTGAAGCCACCTATTAGGTCCTTATCCACCGACACAGTGCGCTCAATAGTTTTTCCTTCGAGCTGTGGCTTAACCACTTCTATTATCTGCGATAATTTATCATCCGACAACTCTGTTGCCGTAGTGATATTCACTTGCGCTATATTGTTTGCCATACGATATATTTTACCATACGACAAAGCCATTTCGCGCATAGCACTTTCGCGGTTGTTCTTTATTACCATCAAGATGAATTTGTCAAGACATCCATCCTTTTCAGCACCAGATGCCAACAAAAGCACTTTTTCCCTATCGGCAACGGGTAAAAATGGATTGTCAACTGTCTTTTTCAGCTCAGGCAACGCCTCATAGCTCGCACACAGTTGCTTCATTTGCAAATACACCTCTTGGCTTGCGTTTTCTTCTATCGCAAACTTATATAATGCCTTTGCATACCGATTTGGAATAAGTCCATCATTCATAACTATCAGTTTTTAGTCTCAACCTCGTTCAACAATTTATCCACAAGCTCGGCTTGTGACTTATCATCAGCCAAATCACGACGAACCACTTGTTCAGCGATTTGCAACGCAAATTGGCTCACCTCACTGCGGAATTGCAACTCTGATTCCTTGCGCGCTTGCTCGATAGATACCTTTGCTGCATCCATCACTTTCTTAGCTTCCTTAGCTGCAGCATCTTTTGCTTCCTCAATGATTTGAGTACGCATCTTTGCAGCTTCGCGCAAGATTTCAGCTTGCTGTTTCTGTGCTTCGCTTACATATTTTGCAGCTTCTTGTTGAGCATTCTCCAATTGTTCCTTTGCATTTTGAGCATATTCCACTCCCTTATCGATTAGGTCGGCTCTTTCTTCGAGCGACTTCACGATAAATGGCCAGCCAAATTTCCCCAATAGCAACACCAATAGGAGAACTGTCACAAACATCCAAAATATCAAGCCGAAATCAGGCGAGAACAGTTCCATTCTAATTTATTTAAACAAACAATGTTAATAGACAAACGATAACACCGAATAGTGCCACACCTTCCACAAGAGCAGCAATTACAATCATATTACTACGAATGTCGCCTGCTGATTCTGGTTGACGAGCGATTGCTTCCATTGCAGATGCACCAATCTTACCAATACCAAGACCTGCACCAATTGCGATAATACCTGCGCCAATACAAGCACCAAGACGGTCAAGACCAAGACTTTGAGCAGCTTCTACTGCTTGAGCTAAAATCATTGCTAACATAATTCAAAAAGTTTTTAAAGTTAATATTTTTGTTATTTTTTTATTTTATTTCAAAAGTTTGTTTTTGTGTAATTAATTGTGTTCTTCGCTATGATGTCCCTCTTCTTGAGCAAGCGAAATGAACAATGCCGATAGCATAGTGAACACGAATGCTTGAATGAAGCTCACAAGCACATCAAGGAGCAACATAAAGAGCGAGAATGCCATTGACACCACTGTAGTGGCTCCTGTAGCTGCAGGCCCAAATGCGCCAAAGATGAAAATAAGCAATGTGAGTACAAGCACGATGATGTGACCACCCATCATATTGGCAAATAGACGCACCGTCAATGCCGCTGGCTTTGTGAACAATCCAAACAACTCAATCATTGGCATGATTGGAAGTGGGCACTTTAGCCACATTGGCACATCTGGCCAGAATACTTCTTTCCAGTAGTGTTTTGTACCGAAAGCATTAGTCATGAAGAATGTGAACAACGCCAATACAAGCGTCACTGCAATATTACCTGTAAGGTTGGCACCACCAGGGAATATTACGATCAATCCTAATAGGTTCATCACCAATATCAAGAAGAATACAGTGAGCAGATAAGGACCAAACTTTTTAGCCTTCTTGCCAAGTGTAGGGCGTATTACATTGCCATACACAAATTCTACTATCAACTCCAACATTGCAGTACCCTTGCGAGGGGCCTTCAATGGATTCTTCTTATACCAGCGATGTATGCACATTACGCATAGCACCACCACCAATGCCGAGATGAACAACGCAGCCACATTCTTTGTGATAGAGATATCAAGCGGACGATACTCAGTACCATCGGCCTTCACTCCCACCACCTTGCCGTGATAGTTACCTTCGGTTGCAATCTTAAATCCGTCGTATGACGCGCCGTGTTCCAAGCGAGCAGAGCTGAACATATGCCAACCGCCCTCTTCATCCATCACAATTATAGGAAGAGGAATATTGTGGTGGTGTGAAAATGGAACTACCCAGCCATACTGGTCGCCAAGGTGGTGAAAAATCACCCCCTTAGGGTCCACACCTTCCGATGAATGCTCACTTGCCATAGCCGTTGCAGGACACACAGCACATAGCATCATCAGGCTCATTATTATGGTCAGTACTTTCTTCATATTTCACGGATTTAATACAAACACACTGAAACAACATTGTGATTAATGTCGGCAATACCACCCTTTATCTCCATTTCCTCGTCCTTGCCTTCAACGGTATACACCATCTTGCCAGCCACAAGCGAAGATATCAAGGCAGCGTGATTCTCAAGCACTGTAAATAGTCCAAGAGCACCCGGCAAAGTCACTTTTGATACTTCACCAGTAAATTCCACCTTTTCAGCCGATATTATGTTCAGTGTCATATTTTTCTAATTAATAATTTCGTTACTTCTTAACTTCGGCAAGCATCTTCTTACCCTTTTCAATCACTTCGTCGATTGTACCAGCGTTCAAGAATGCTTGTTCTGGATATTCATCCATTTCACCATTCAAAATCATCTTGAAACCACGAATAGTTTCATTCAATGGCACCATCACACCAGGTAGACCAGTAAATTGCTCTGCTACGAAGAATGGTTGCGACAAGAATCGTTGTGCACGACGAGCACGAGCCACCACAAGCTTATCGGCATCACTCAATTCGTCTACACCAAGAATTGCGATGATATCTTGCAATTCATTGTATTTTTGAAGCAATTTCTTCACACTTTGTGCCACTTCGTAGTGTTCTTCACCCACCAAGTGAGGATCGAGCATACGAGATGTAGAGTCAAGTGGGTCCACAGCTGGATAGATACCAAGCTCACTGATCTTACGGCTCAACACGGTAGTTGCATCCAAGAAGCTGAACGTTGTAGCAGGAGCAGGGTCAGTCAAGTCATCGGCAGGCACATAGATTGCTTGCACTGATGTGATACTACCCGACTTAGTTGATGTAATACGTTCTTGCAATGCACCCATTTCCGATGCCAATGTAGGTTGGTAACCCACAGCAGATGGCATACGTCCAAGCAACGCCGATACCTCAGAACCTGCTTGTGTGAAACGGAAGATGTTGTCGATGAAAAGCAAGATTTCCTTACCACCACCATCTTGATCACGGAATTGTTCTGCCACTGTAAGACCTGATAGTGCCACACGAAGACGTGCACCTGGTGGTTCGTTCATCTGACCGAACACAAGTGTACCTTGCGACTTAGCCACTTCTGCCATATCCACATCTTCAAGGTTCCACTCGCCCTTTTCAAGACCTTCCTTAAACTTATCACCATATTTGATTACACCGCTTTCTATCATTTCGCGGAGCAAGTCATTACCTTCACGAGTACGCTCTCCCACACCAGTGAACACAGAGAAACCATTGTGTCCGTGCGCAATGTTGTGGATTAGCTCCATAATCAACACTGTCTTACCTACACCGGCACCACCAAACAAACCGATCTTACCCCCCTTTGCATATGGTTCAAGCAAGTCGATTACCTTGATACCTGTAAATAAGATTTCCGAACTGATCGACAAGTCGGCAAACGCAGGTGCTGGTTGGTGTATTGAACGACGAGCCGAACCCTCTTCCATCTCTTTCAAGTGGTCGATAGGCTCACCTACCACATTCAACAAACGACCCTTCACTTGGTCTCCAGTTGGCACAGAGATTGGCATACCTTTGCTCACCACCTCCATACCACGCTGCAAGCCGTCAGTACTTTCCATAGCCACACATCGCACTGTATCTTCGCCAATGTGTTGCTCTACTTCAAGAATCAATTCCGACCCATCTTCACGCTTCACGCCAAGTGATGTATAGATGGCTGGCACTGCATTACCTTCACCTTCGAAGATAACGTCAACCACCGGACCGATTACTTGTGCTATTTTTCCAATATTTTTGTTCATAGCAACGCTTGTATATTAGTTTTTTAGTTAATTTTTTCGTTTTTTAGAAATGCAAACCATACATCACCACGATTGTCATCAAAATAAGATTGAACAATCCGATTGGCATCAAATACTTCCATTCAAGTTTAAGCATTTGGTCGATACGCACGCGTGGGAACGACCAACGGAACCAAATCAACAAGAATGAAATAAAGAATGCTTTACCAAGGAACCACACTACCGATGGAATGTAGTCCATTACTGCATTGAAACCTTCCCATCCTGGCACGTGCAATGGCATCCAACCACCCAAGAATAGCAATGATGCGATACCCGACACCACAAATAGGTTCAAGTATTCTGCCAAGTAGAAGAAACCAAAGTGAATACCTGAGTACTCAGTGTGGTAACCTGCTGTCAACTCGTGTTCTGCTTCAGGCATATCGAAAGGACCACGGTTAGTTTCGGCATTCGCTGCTATCAAGTAAATCACAAATGCGATAAACGCTGGAATGTGTCCCTTGAACAAGAACCATCCATCGGCTTGAGCTTCTACCAAGCCTGTGATCGACATTGTTCCCGATAGCACTACCATTGTCAAAATAGACAAACCAATTGACAATTCGTAACTTACCATTTGAGCTCCCGAACGCATCGCACCGATAAGCGTATACTTATTGTTACTTGACCATCCTGCAAGCAAGATACCAAGCACACCAATCGATGATGCTGCAATCATAAAGAACACACCGATATTGAAATCGATTACTTGCAATCCGTTACCCCATGGCAAACATGCAAATGTAAGCATTGATGCCACAATCACAAGGTATGGAGCAAGAGCAAACAAGAAACGGTCGATATTTTCAAGACGGATAAGCTCCTTAATCAAAATCTTGAACATATCTGCAAACACTTGCAATGCACCCCAAGGACCCACACGCATAGGACCAAGACGACATTGGAACCAAGCACACAACTTACGTTCATAAATAATGTAGAACAATGCCAATAAAGCATACACAAGTAGCAATGCCACAGCTATTAGCACACACTCCACTGTTGTTGTAAGCCATCCTGGCATATAGCTCATCAATAGCTCATGCAACCAGTTTGTAGCTATACTGAAATCAAACATATCTGTTATTTTTTCTTTAAGTTTCTATTATCTATTAATTCTATTAGCGGTCGATATCTGGAATCACATAGTCCATTGATGCAGAAATGGTGATCAAGTCGGCAATCTTATAGTTTGCACAATACTTGTCAATAGCTCCCACATGGTTCAAACATGGACTGCTGAAGTGCATACGATATGGATTCTTTCCGCCATCGCTTTCGATATACACACCGAATGTACCACGGCTTGCTTCCACTTCTTGGAACCAGTGACCTGCTGGCAACTTAATCATCTTTGGCACCTTTGGAGCTGCGATTTCGTTACCTTCTTCCTTTTCAAGCATATCACAAAGTTGCTCAAGCATGCTCACACATTGCATAATTTCGTCCATTCTCACCATATAGCGAGCGAAGCTATCACCTTCGTTGTAAACGATTTCGTCAAACTTCAATTCGCCATACACAGCATATGGAGTGCGCTTACGCACGTCGCAAGCCCAACCCGATGCACGACCGTTAGGACCGCTTGTAGCATAGCTGATAACTTCTTCCTTCGATACCACACCCACACCTTGAGTTCTCTTTTCGGTAATGATGTTACCAGTGAATAGCTTGTGATATTCAGCCACACGCGATGGCATGATAGCACACAATTCGCGCACGTCCTTAATGAAATCTGGATGAACATCTGCTGCCACACCACCTATCACATGATAGTGTTGCGACATACGACCACCAGTAGTCTTTTCAAGAATATCAAGAATTTGTTCACGTTCACGGAAACCATATACGAATGCTGTTGTTGCACCCATATCCATTGCCATACATCCGAACGATAGCAAGTGCGATGACATACGCATCAATTCGTCCATCATCACGCGAATCACTTGCACACGGTGAGGCACTTCAATACCCATTGCCTTTTCAATACACAAGCACAAGCAGTGACGATTTTGGCATGAGCTCATATAGTCCATACGGTCAGTGAAGAACAATGTTTGTGGATATGACTTGCTTTCGCACAATCTTTCGATACCACGGTGAATGTAGCCACACACAGGAATCACCTTTGTGATAGTTTCACCATCCACAGCACAACGCAAACGCATCACACCGTGAGTTGATGGGTGTTGAGGACCGAAGTTCACCACATAATCAGTTTCGTCAAATATCTTATAATCTGTCTTTGTCAATTTGCCACCTTCGCCTTCGGTCACTGTGAAGCTGTCATCTTCATTTTCTTCAGCATCAAGGCGAATAGGGTTCAATTCTGGATTAGCATCGTAGTCCTTTCTCAATGGATAACCCACCCAATCAGTACGCATAAACAAGCGACGCATATCTGGGTGACCGATAAACACGATACCATAGAAGTCAAATACTTCGCGTTCTTGAATCAATGCTACCTTCCAGAAGTCGCTCACACTATGAAGCATTGGCTTTTCGCGATCGGCAGTTGCCACCTTCACGCTCACCTTTGCATTTGTAGCAGTCGATGTTAGGTAATACATACAGCCAAGTGTTTCTTTCCAGTCAACACCTGTCACCGACACCAAATAGTCGAAGCCCATTTCTTCCTTCAACGCTTTCGCCAAAGAATACCATTCCTTGTCGTCAACATTCACAAGAAGGTATTCGCCTTCTTCAAATGTAGCCGATGGACATAGGCTTGCGATTTTTTCTTGTAAATTCACCATATTATATATATGTGTATCTTATTTGCTTATTTTAGTTTCTTTTTCTCTCAAAAAGTAATTACTTCATTGCTTCTGCTTCTTCAGGATTTGCAGCCAAGTAATCGCTCAATTTTTCCTTGCGATTAGCTCCACCAAAGAATTTTTGTGCATTAATCTTGCGTTGCAATTGCATCATTCCATAGAACATTGCCTCTGGACGTGGAGGACAACCAGGTATATACACGTCTACTGGTAGCAATTGGTCTACACCTTGCACCACGCAGTGCGATCCCTTGAACGGACCACCTGAGATTGTACATGCTCCTGTTGCTATCACATACTTTGGTTCAGCCAATTGTTCATACAAACGCATCAACACAGGTGCCATACGATAAGTAATCGTACCATTGATCATTATCAAGTCAGCTTGGCGTGGTGAGTTACGAAGCACCTCAAATCCGAAGCGAGCCATATCGTGACGCGCTGCTGCAGCGTGCATAAACTCGATTGCACAACAGCTCGTACCGAAACACAATGGCCACAAAGAGTTAGCACGGCTCCAGTTGATAAGCTTATCAAAAGTACCCACCACCACATTTGCTCCACTTGCATTTAGTTCTTCCACGAGTTGGTCGATATATTCATTATCCTTCCAGTCCTCGCGCTTCATGCTCTTTATCTTTATTTCCATTCCAATGCTCCTTTCCGCCAAGCGTATGCCAAGCCCAAGATTAATACAGTCAAGAAGATTCCTACGCTTATAAGACCTGCTGTTCCCAATGTCTTGCAGATTACTGCCCAAGGAAACAAAAACACAGTTTCCACATCAAACATCAAGAAAAGAATTGCAAATAGGTAGTAACCCACCTTAAATTGCATCATACTTTCACCTCTTGTAGGAATACCGCACTCATAGGCCTTACCCTTTTGCTTCGAGTAAGACTTTGGCGAAATCAACGCCGCAATGATCAGTGCTGCCGCCACAAGTCCAACACCTGTGAGCAACGCAGTAGTCATGAGCGTCGTACTTTGAATACTTAATAACTCCATAAAAATATTAATATATCAATTTTAATTTTTTTCTACTCCAAATTTTCTTCGAGACCTTCACAATGCATAGTTCTCACACTCTCAATAGCACATATCTTCACAATCCACCACATTATGAGCCAACGCGTTAGCCACGCCACACCCGCCAATGGTCGTCGATAAATACTATTGCAGACGCACACCTTTCACAGCACACATCTTGCCCTATCCAAAAGTCCCTCAGGCCTTATCTCATCGTGCCTCTGCACGCATCAAGGCTCAAAATCACATACCTACACCCACAAATACGACAATAAGCGCACGCCTTTTTCAAGCACACGCCACCCATTCTGCAATATTTGCATCACATAGTAGATACATCCAAAAAATTTATAATTAAGTACTTAATCGAAAAACGAATCACGGAGTCGAATCCTAATTTACAGCCCGTTCGGCTACGCGTCATTTTTCATTGTGCAAAGATAATCAATCTTTTCAATTTATTCTAATTTTATAACATTTTTCATTCCCTAATCACTGCTTTTTTTCACCTACTTTTCACCCCACTCGCCACCTCATTACCTCAAATCACCACTTTTACTGCCTCAAATCACCACTTTTACTGCCATAAATCACTACTTTTAGTGATTGCGTGCGCGAATTTATATGTGTAATTTTGCACCAAATATGATACAATTCTACAAATACATACTTCATCGTGGCGTTTTTGCCATCATTTTTGCAGCAATATTCTGTTGCAATCTATCGGCACAAACTATTGCGCCCGACACCACATTATTGCTCAACGAAATCACCGTTTCGGCCATCAAGCAAGGCACCAACTTGCAAAACACAGCATCGGCAAGCACCGAAATCAAGGGGAATGACATCCAGCGCCTTGCCATCACTTCTGTGAAAAATGTAAGCGAAATTGCACCAAACCTACACATACCCGATTACGGTTCTCGCATCACATCTTCAATATATGTGCGTGGTATGGGCACTCGTATCGACCAGCCTGTTATCGGTCTCAATATCGACAACATACCCGTGATGGACAAGAACAACTACGACTTCGACATTGCCGACATTGCTCGCGTGGAAATGATTCGCGGACCTCAAAGCACACTCTTCGGTCGCAACACTATGGGTGGGCTTATCAATATCTACACACTTTCGCCTCTTACCTACCAAGGCACTCGTTTCATGGTGGAGCATGCCACAGCCAATTCTTTCAAAGCATCGGCTTCGCACTACCACAAGTTTAGTCAAAAGTTTGGAGCAAGCATCACTGCACAATATGCTTCCACCGACGGTTTTTTCCGAAACGAATATAATGGAGAAAAATGCGACAAAGAAAAGCAAGTGGGTGGCCGCCTAAAACTCCAATGGCGTCCGCTTCGCAACCTCCACATCGACAACACTTTCTATTTCTCCGTTCTTCGTCAAGGAGGATACCCTTACGAGTCGGTAGAGAGTGGAAAGATTTCTTACAACGACACCTGCTTCTATCGTCGTTCTTCGTTCAACGATGGACTCACCATCCGTTGGATAGCACCTCATTTCACATTATCGAGCATCACCAGCTTTCAGTATATCGACGACAATATGACGCTCGACCAAGACTTCTTGCCGCTATCCTATTTCACTCTCACTCAGGCACGCAAGCAGTCTACCATCACTCAAGACCTTGTAATTAAGGGCACCGATAGCCATCCTTATAAGTGGCTCGTGGGTGCATTTGCATTCTACAAGCACCTCGATATGACTGCGCCTGTCACATTCAAAGATTATGGCATCGACCAACTCATCGAGAGTAATCGCAACGAAGCCATTCCATCTTATCCAATCTATTGGGACACACGCCGTTTCGTCCTCGAAAGCGATTTCGAGAACCCAAGTTACGGACTTGCCCTATATCACCAATCTACCTACTCAATTGATCAATTCACTTTCACCGCAGGCATTCGTCTCGACTACGAAAAGACTATACTCAGCTACTTGAGCCGTTGCAATACGAGCTACACCACATATCAAGGCACTGTTGATGCCAACAATGTCTATGCCAATACGCCTATCGTCATCAACGACTCTGGCAACCTTAGCAAAGATTTCATTCAGATTTTGCCAAAACTTTCGGCCACTTACCATTTGCCCACTCTTCGCCCGTCTAATGTCTTCATTAGCATTGCCAAAGGCTACAAGGCTGGAGGCTTCAACACGCAAATGTTTAGCGATGTCCTTCAGCAGAAACTTATGGGTATGATGGGATTGAGTGCTAACTACGACATCAACGAGGTGGTAGGTTACAAACCCGAACAAAGTTGGAACTTCGAAATAGGCACACACCTCGTCACCAATAATGGCAAGCTCACTGCCGACGCTTCGGCGTTCTACATCCACTGCACCGACCAGCAACTCACTCGTTTCCCCGAAGGCAACACCACCGGACGCATCATGAGCAACGCTGGCAAAGCACGCAGTTTAGGTGCCGAATTAGCACTTAAATATCAGCCTATCGAGCAGTTAGTGCTTAATGCAAGTTATGGCTACACCAATGCTCGATTTATCGAATACAATAACGGTAAAGAAGATTTCTCCAATCGATGCATTCCATATTCTCCCACCCACACCATGTTTGCGGGTGTCACCTACACCAAGCCTTTACGCAATCATTGGCTCGATGCCATCGTGCTGAATGCCAATGTGAAAGGCACAGGCGAGATCTATTGGAACGAAGCTAATTCGCTTCACCAACCGTTCTATGCCACTGCCAATGCATCTATCCGAGTGGAACATAAAAACCTCTCGCTCGATGTTTGGGGCCAAAACCTCACCAATACACAGTACAAAACGTTCTATTTCGTTTCCATTGGCAACGCATTCCTCCAACGAGGCAAACCACGCATCATTGGAGCCACTTTAAGAATTAATTTATAAACATTTAATAAATACTTTTTTTACATTATGAAGAAATTATTTTACTTGATGGTAATCGCTATAGTAGCACTTACCACTTCTTGCGAAACAAGTAGCGACGACAACAAGTTTACCGAAAAGCTCGGTATGTACCAAATGTACACCGTAACTATGGGACCTAACACCACTATTTACGCCGATACACTATTTACTTACGACATAAACTACACTAAGTCTACTGTCGACATCACTATGACTGGTGTGAAGTTCAGTCCTAAAATGCCTGCTATCACTATGAAGGTAAAAGACATCCCATTTGCCAACACCACTGCAGGCATCAAAATCAATGCCGTTAACCTTGTGCCTGAAGTCGACGACAAGCCAGTACCTGAATACACAATCTCATCACTCAACTGTCGCATCGCTATGTCAGCCATCAAGGGTATGAACACTGCAATGCTTTCATTTGTGGTAAATGGTATCACAGTCACAGTTTACCCTATTCCTGTAACTTTTGAGCACAATAGCAAGACCAATGTCTCTATTCCAGCTGCTGGCAACAACGATTTCTCGTTTAATGGAGGATCTTATGCCGTTACATTCAACCAAAAAACTCGTATGGCCAGTATCTATGTATTCAATATGAAATTTGCCGAAAAGATGCCAGCTATGAATATGATTTTCCCTAATATTCCTTTCACCCCTACTGCATCTGGGTTCCAATTGGAATGTGCGGAATTTATACCTACTTTGAACAATGCTGAAAAGACTCCTGTCAACAACTATCCTATTCGCGATTTCCAAGCGTCTATCAATAGTGGCAGATTAAATCTATCTTTCAAGTGCAATAGTTTCAATGCTACATCCGAAGCATTTATGTTTGCTTCCGAAAAGACAAACTAATATCCCCCATATAGCAAGAGAATAATTACTAATTTCCCATTACTAAATACTCTCTACTATTTTTTAAAAACAACTCCACCTTAGTTGGGGTTGTTTTTATTTTACCCCTCCTAAATATATAAAACTCCTCACTCCTCCTTCCACACTCCACACTGAATAAACCACCTCACTAAATATGTAGCTCATGCGTCCGCAATAAAAAAAGTGTTCTTTTATCTTTACATCTAAAATATTGATTATCAAAGGAATGTAGGGACGCACGGTTCGTGCGCCCGCCGATACCACCAACAGCAAAAACGCAGAATGCGTTTTTTTTAGAAACCCTATGATGAGCGAAGCGAATCTTAGGAAACAAGAGCATCTACTCACCTCCACAACCTCGACGAGGTTGCTTCAAAACCCTTCACTTGTTCCCCAATTATTTAACCAACTAACAATATGTTGTAAAACATATAAATAAATTTGCTTTTATAAACAACCTTTATATAAATTCGCATCATATTTAGGGGGGGGGGTATTCTTCTAACAATGTTTCACCTTTTTAATATTAGAATTTATGGGAACTAATTATAATGCGAAAACAATGGTTACTATATTGTTCGCCATTCTTATTTCATTTTCTAATTCTGTGGATGCAGCCAAAAGAAAAACCAAAAGAAAGCAAAAACAAATCAAAATTGAGCAAGTGATTGAGAATATCGACACCTTGTTTGCAAATAAATTTGTTGACGAAATGTCTGATAGTATTTTATTAGACACAAAAGACGCAATTGTTTCATATTTAAATAAAATAGAACAAAAGCATAAAAACATTGAACGAGGTGCTATTTACACTCATTATTACGACAATATGCTTGAATTGTCAGATAGTTGCGAAAACAATATCGCTCAATACAAGGAAGCTTGTTACAAGTTTTTAGTATTAGATGCTCCCTTAGAAAATAATATTGCATACGAAGGTTGTCTCGATGCCTATATAGCTGAAAACAATATCGAAGGTATAAAGAAAACTTTACAACGATATGAATTATATTCTACTGATTGTGCTGGTATGTATGACGATATAATCGCTAATTATAAATACGAAAATAGATATTTATTAGATCCTACCCTTTTAGAAAAAGAAATGAAGGGCTATTGGGTAAGCGTATCTCATGTTTCTAATTCAGCCCCCAAAATGAACTTTCCTTATTCTATTATAGAAATTAAGAATTTAAATGCCAACAATGGAGTAAAGGCCATAAATGTTCCAGGTGTTCAAGACTATTACAAATTTGGTGATGTTTTACCTCAATATTCTAATGAATTCTATTGCGATATTGATTACATTTTATTCGGTTTTAATGCTTCTTTCACCAATTTAGGGAACGCGGAATTTGCAAAGAGTGGATTTGAATCTACTCGCCAATTCCGAGCCAATATGAAAGCAAACATCAATAATTCAAAAGCTAATTTCGGGACTAAATTAGGTGCTTCTATGGCTACCGAGATCACAGCAAATTTATTCGATATAATGTTTATGAATAGTGCTGTTTCTACTCAAACAAATGAAATAATGTTTGCATCATTAGAGAAAGTATCTCCATCTGTTTTGAAAGGTCCTTTTAAATTTTATAGTTACAATGTTAACACTTACAATTATAATTATACCCCAAGACCTACATTTAATTCCAATATTACTTATGTAAAATGGAATAAAGAGGATTCTGTTTACTTTATTTCATCAAGCGAGAAATTAGTTTCACCTTTCTACAATACCGAAGCAAATATCAGATTAAATTCTATTAAAGAAAAGTATTCTTGGAAACAACCTAAATATCTGATTCCTGTAGTTGCAGCCGAAGTAGTAGGTGCAGGATTAGTTGCGTGGGGTATTTCGTCTATAATAGAAGACAAACTTGCTCTTGGTATTATTTCTGCCGTATGTGGTTATAGTGCAATGTTGACTGTGCCTTTAGTCACTCATTCAATCAGACATAATAAGATTCGTGAAGAATGCTCTTATATCAATCAAGAGAATATGAAGCGTTTACAGAAAAAAGTGCCTGTTACTGTTTCACTATCTCCAGGATACAATCCAAATCACAACGCATTCGGTTTGGTATCAAGTATTACGTTCTAAATAATTATTGATATGAAAAAGTATCTATTTGTGCTTTACTTATTTTGTTCCACTAATATTCTATTTGCACAAGATGCATTCTTGTGGCCAAATGCCGACTCTGAAGAAGCAAATCGTAGATATGAAGAAATATACGCTCCAGGTGGTGAAGGGTATGAGAGAAACCAAAGAATACAACAATATAATCAACAAATATATCAGCAACAATTGGGTAGAGATAAACTTATTAGTGATAACATACAAAAGAAAATTGATGCATATTATAACAACAGAAACAAGACAAATACCAAACCTCAACAAAACAATAGGATTGAGAAACGCTCTGGGGGGCTTTTAATAGAACATGATAGCCCTCAAAAAAAGAAAGTTGTAAAGAACAAACGTACTAAAAACACAAGACAAACCAATCATACCACACGCGTAAATCGAGTAAACACTGAAATTAAAAGCCAAAACAACAATCCAATTAGGAAACATCACAACGAAAAATCTGCAAGAATTCAACGCGACAGAGTTCAAGAGTACAACCGATTAGGGGCTGTAACTCGCAGAAAATCAGAGAAAGCCGATTGGCACACAGGTGTAGGAGTGGAAGAAATGAAAAGATTGCATAATTCTCAAGACATTATGCATGAGGGTATGTCATCTCTAAGACGTAACACATCATCAAGACAAAATAGAAAATCTAATTTTAAATCTCGTGCCAATAGACCTGGCGAATGGAAACTCGATCCTTATGCTAAATTAATCACTCAAGATTCGAGTTTTAATGCAGTTTTCAGAAAAGCACAAGAAGATTTTTACAAAGAATACAATAAAAAAATTATATCATTAAGACCTGTGAAAGGTAATGATATATGGTCAAGTATGCCACAAGAATCAAGAGAAATCAATCTTGCCAAGATGTTTGTAGAATGTAATATGGAATACCCAGAATACAAAGGTTTTAATTCCGAATCAAACTCATTTATATTTGAAAGCAATGATGGTAAAAAGATATTTTCTATTGAGAAAGATGGTAGTTCTTATTTAAGTTTAACATATGAAGAAGAAAAACAAACTGATATAATTCAGAATTTAAAGGACAACACAAAAATTGGAGCATCACTAAAAATGGATGGAATTGAAGGGAAAGCTGAGTTAAATACAAAAGCTGAGTTAAAAGGTTCTATCTCTTATGATGATAGTCCTTCTATATCAATAACATCCAAAAATGTTTCCGACTTATACAATTTTGCTACAGACACTAAGCAAAATTCTTTTACATCAGATAAAAATATCGATTTTAATGTTACATCAACACAAAACGATGATTCTAAAGACATTAACAAATTAAATTTTATAAAAATTTATGCAAAATCAAAAGGTTACACTGATCTGGGTAAACTTAAAATTGAATATTCACGAATTTTACCTTTCACAAAGAATTATAGTGCAGGGGTAGAAAGTGGTTTGTATGCAGGAATTGATGTTGATGCTAAAGCTGAATTATCTATGTCAGGCTTATCTTCTAAAATTGAGAATAACTTTGCTACTATCCCAATTGGTGGTACATATGTAAAACGTAATGATAATGGTGAGATTTTCGTAGTCAAACGTCGATTAGACATTTCTGCTTCAGCTGGTCTTTCTCTTAAAAAAACACCAATTCCAGGTTTATCCATTGATGCAAGTTCTCATTTTGAAATGCATAAAATTAATTTCAAATAGAATACCATTATGATACGAAATTTATTTATTACGATTTTCTTACTTTTTAGTATAATCGCTAAAGGTGTGGAATTGGATGTAGATGTCTTATTCACACCCGACGATATAGACTTAAAGAACAGCGAATTGTGCATTTTGCAAAGCAAAGGATTATTCTTAGCAAATGGTAACAGAGTATTTTCTTTAGAAAACAAAAGTGAATTAATTGAGATTGAAGTACCCGACACTTCCGAAATCTCCAATTTTATGTTTCTGAAAGATCGCTTTATCTATAAATCTCAAAACAAAATATACTCATATATTGATAAGGTACGTGTAGAATATGTATTCAAAGATGAAAATTTTCACTTTTATGCTGGCAAAGAAGATAGCCTTTTTTTAGTTAAAGAACATCGCGACACATCTTATATATATTCTGCTAAAATAGGTAATACTAAAATGTATCCTATATTTTCCACTATAGAAAATATAATAGGAGTATATGGTTCTGTAGATAATTTGATGATTGTAACTGATCAAAAGATTCTCGGCTATTCTAATAATCAAATAGAACTCATATTTGAATCTCATGAAAGAATGAATTCCGTGATACCGTCAAAATATGGAATATTATTTTGCACTGATTTTGGGCTATATTCTGTTGTTTCTCCTTATAGTTTTATTACTATTGCACAGGGGGGCATTAAGCAATTACTCAATGATAATAACACCATCTATGCTTTAACTAATTTGGGCTATATGTTGGTGATATCTGAAAAAAATTAATCTTTTTGCACCTTTTTTACAAACATTATCCTTTTTAAGGAAACTTTTTTCACTTGCGTGAATTAATTTTGCAACAAAATTTAATTTAATGACGCAAACAGATTTTAACGAAGAAATTATCATCGAAGAGCTACGAAGCGACGAAACCCGACAGAGAGCTTTTGCTAAGGTAATCAAGCATTACTCGCAACCTCTCTATTGGCAGATTCGCCGTATGGTTATCGACCACGAAAACACAAACGACCTCTTGCAAGAAACTTTCATCAAGGCTTGGGTTAACATCAATCATTTTCGCGGGGATGCCAAACTTTCTACTTGGCTCTTTAAAATCGCTATCAACGAATCTCTCACCTTCTTAAATAAGGAACGTAATCGCAACACTTCTTCCATCGACGAGGAAGACTCATTCCTTATCAACAATCTCGAAGGTGATGAATGGTTTGATGGCGACGAATTGCAGCTCGAACTGCAAAAAGCCATCAATCGTCTGCCCGAAAAGCAACGACTTGTGTTCAATATGCGATATTTCGACGAGATGAAATACGAAGATATGTCGGAAGTTTTAGGTACATCGGTAGGTGCACTCAAAGCTTCGTATCATCACGCCGCGAAAAAAATCGAAGAATTTTTTTCTGAATGCAATTAAACCTTACCCTTTTTATTTAGTCAAAAGCATAGATATGAAAAAGAAACAAACCGACATACTCAATCACATCAATAGAAAATCGGGATTTAATGTCCCTGAAAACTATTTCGATGATTTTGCTTCTAAAATGGAAAGTATTCTGCCTCAGCACGAAGTTATTCCAGAGGTAAAACCCACCACTTGGAATCGCATTCGCCCATATGTATATATGACCGCGATGTTTGCTGGCATTTGGTGTATGATGTGGATTTTCAACGACATTATGAGCGTTTCGTCACACACCGACTTCAATAAGACGATGATTGCCGGACTTCAAAACGAAGAGTATATCAACGAGTATATCCTACTCGACGACATCTCAGAATACGATATCTACACCTACCAAGATAGTATCGATGGAGATCTTTTTTAAGCAATAAACTATCAGTTACACATTAGTAAATACATTTTAATATGAAATCTTTTATATCATCTATAATTGCAGTTATCATCATATTCGGAGCTTCGGCCAATGCCATAGCTCAAGACAGCGAAAAACCTTCTCCCGGAAAATGGATGCAGGAAATGAGAAACTATAAGTATTCATTCCTTGCCAAAGAAGTGGGCATGACATCCGAACAAGAAAAGAAATTCACACCTCTTTACACCGAAATGGAGGATAAAATATATAAAGCTAATAAAGAGGTGAGAACCAACGCCAAAACCATTGGCAAAAACTTAGAAAATGCTTCTGACGACGAACTTTACAACACTGCTTTAGCTCTTTCTCAAGTGAAAGTGAGAGTGGCGGAAATAGAAAATGAATATTTCCTTCTTTTCGCCGAAATTCTCGACAAAAAACAAATGTATCTGCTCAAGAGAGCCGAAAATCGTTTCACTAAAGAGCTGCTTCATCACAACAAGAAAAGCAAAACAGAAAAACAATAAAGTCTAACCGTCCCGAAACATTAAACTACCTGTTTCGGGATTTATTTTCAATAACCTAATTAATAACAAAAACACAAAAAAATTACAACAAATCACTATGAAATCGCACATTAATTTTGTATTAACCCTAATTTTGGCTGTAGCAAGCATCAACTTTGCTTCTGCTCAAATGCCTATTGTAAATGAAGAACCTATCGTGCTAAATCGTTCATCTTTCGATAAGCCCGACTTCAACTATCCTCAAACAGTCATCGCCAATGCCGATGCTAAACTCAAAAAATCTATATCAGCTGGTAATGGACACTATGTAGTGCTTGCACTCATCCAATCGTCTTTGGCTAAATCTTTGATTTCCAACGACTCTCTACCTGTTATCATCGAGGACATCAATCGTATTGCCCAAATCGAAGACGATAAGTGCATACAAAGCACTCTTCTCCTTCTTGAGGCTAAAATCCTATGCGACTACTATCTCAACAATAAGCAGAAGATAGCAAGCCGCACCACGATTCCCACACTTCCGTCTAATGTTTTTGAGTGGAACGAGGACCAATTTCTTTCACACATCACTTCGCTCACCGTTAAGGCGTTAAGTGAAAGCAGTGTGCTGAAATCGGCTAAAATCACCGATTTTTCCGATATAGTAAGCATCAGTTCTGCTACTACTCACATCTACCCCACTATGTACGATTTCGTTGCCTATCAATGCATCGATATTTACAATAGTTGCAACCAAACACGCTTCATAAATCCTTTTATGCGAGGTTCTGCTGCATCTTCTACCGATTATTCTCAAAAAATCAGCCAGATTTACGATAGCCTGCTATCTTTTCACGAGGATGGCAGCCTACCTCACATCGTGGCCGATATCAACCTTATCAAATCATCTCACATCGTTACAGATAAGCAAGCTGAATACAACAAACTATATCAGGCTCATAAGCACTCGGCCAATGTGGCTCCTGTCATTCTTCTGCTCGACCTTGAGCCAAAGGTTTTATATAGCATTTACACCGATTTTTTAAAGAATTACCCCAAAAGTATATTCGCCTCATCTATAGAGAAAAACAAACTCCAATTAGAGAAGCGTGACGTTACCTTACGCTACAATTATTATTTCACTTCTGCCGATAGCATAAAAGTGAAGTGTGAAGTGCAAAATGCTAATAATATCGTGATTGAAGTATATCCTGTCTCTAATACTAATATCACTTTACAAGATATCAAAAAGGCTAAAATCAAGCCTATTGCCTCTCACACACTTTCGGTGGAAGGCAGTATCCCTTTTAGCCACAACACTCAGATTTCGTTGCCTCCTCTCGACTATGGCAGATACACCATCGTGGCAAATTACATCAATAAGAATGGTAAGAAAGAAAATCAATCTTCCAACCATACACTTTACTCTTTCATTGTCACAGATATCACATCGTTTGCAGTAGTCGACAATCAAAACCAAAAGCGTAGCATTTTTGCTGTTGATGCCATCACAGGCGCTCCTTTAAAGGGGGTAATTGTAACTTGCACTCCTCAAAACAGCAAACTTACACCACTCAACGCTTTCACTCGCAAAGATGGTAGCATTAGTGCATCAAATAGTTCTTATCAACTATTCAATTTTACTAATGCCAACGACACTTTGTATTCATGGAGATACCACAATTATTTCTATAACTACAACGATACTGCCACACATTTCAATTGCAATCTTTTTACAGATTTATCGGTATATCGTCCCGGCGACACCATCAAAGTGGCTGCCGTATGCTATCGTGCCAATCCTTTTGAAAAATGTGTATCAAAACATCAAAAGGTGAAACTTAACTTTGTCGATGCCAACCACGATTCTATTTCGTGCATCGATCTTGTCACCGACGAAATGGGACGCATCACTCACAATTTCGTAGTCCCTACCGATCGCATGAATGGCAATTTCATTATCTATGTTCAAGATTCTGCTTCCAATGCTCAAATTGCAAGTAGCAGAGTAAGCATCAGCGAATACAAAACCCCTACATTCTATATAGAATTTATCGGCAAGAAGCATTCTTATCCCGAAAATGGCAACATCACAATTCGTGGCATGGTGAAAACATTCAGTGGCATTCCATTGGCCAATACTGCCATTCAATGCTATCTTCAAAAGGCTTTGTGGTGGGGTAATTTCAACAATACTGCCACCACCACTATCCACACCGACGAAATGGGTATGTTTACGGTAACTTTTGATGCTGCTTCGGCCAAAGATAATACTGAAAATTCCATTTGTCGCTATAGACTTATGGCTACTGCCACCGACAAGGCTGGCGAAACTCAATCAGCCTCATCCACTCCATTTTTCATCGGTAAATCGGTAATTTTGGAATGGAATGGTGCATACTCCACTTGCATCAATGCGACTGAATTGACCACTTTGCCTATCAAACTCATCAGTAACGAAGAAAATGCTCCCGACAGTTACCCTTGTGTGCTTTCGCTCACCGACTGCAATGGTAAAGAAGTGGCAAATATCCCATTTGCATCAAACAAACCATCGTTTGATTTCTATAACATTGCATCAGGCGAATATAGCATCAAAATATCGCTTGCAAATGACCCATCGGTATACATCGACGATAAAAAAATTGTTCTTTATCGTCCTACCGACAAAGTTCCTCCTGTGGAAAGTGCGCTTTGGATTCCTGTTACCGAAAAAGAATGCGCGCCAGGTGGCACTGTGTATGTGCTTTTGGGTTCATCATTCTCCGATAGCCATGTATATTACACCGTCAGCTACCTCAACCAAGTAATCAAGCAACGATGGACCACTCTAAAGAAAGGTTTGAGATATCTTGCATTCAAGATGCCTAAGGAGATGATTGCAGGCGAAACCGCCATCATCACACTCTACAATGTGCATAATGGTGTAAGAGAATCACACCAAATCACAGTTTTTGCAAAAGTGCATACTCCTGTAGCATCTCTCACCTTTGAGTCGTTCCGCAATCGCATCGTGCCCGGCACACGCGAGCACTGGACTCTACACCTTGCTGTAGATGGTAAACCGGTAGCAAATGGGGCCATCATCGGTGCTATTACCGATAAGGCCATCAATGCTATCCAAGAAAATAAATGGAATTTCTACTTGAGTAATCTCACACGCACCACTCGCGTCGCTCTCACCGCACCTTATTCGGTAGGAAGAAATCATAAAACTTTTAGTTGGAACACATCTATCGACAAACGCATCGGCAAGTTGGAAACACCTTCGTTTGCAGCTCCTACACTCAACCTTTATGGACAGAATTTCTTCCCCAAGAGTATCCGTATAAGAGGTTTCGGTGCTGCAAATAGTATGGATAGAGCTCAAACTCTTATGTATAGCAAAAATAGTTCCGAGGAGATGAGCAGAGAATATGATGCTGGAGTGAGCCTCGACACTAAAATCGAAAACACTATGGCTTCCACTCCTCTTCGCACCGATAAGGTGAAGACTGCACTATGGCAACCATTACTCATCACCGATGCCTATGGCAATGCCCACATAGAGTTTGAAGTTCCCGATATGAACACTACTTGGCAATTCAAGGCTGTTGGCTACGACCAAGCTATGAACGCAAGCACTATCTTCCGCGACATCGTGGCAAGCAAACCTATAATGGTAAGCCCTAATATGCCTCGTTTCCTACGACAAGGCGATGATGTTACTCTTATGGCAAATGTATTGAACGCTACCGATAGCACTCAACATTGCGATGCTGTGATAGAATTATTCAATCCATTTACTTCACAAGTGTTGGCATCACAATCATATAATGCAACGATTCACAAGCAAAATTCCACTTCCTTGTCTATCGCATATGCTGTGCCCGACACTTTGAATGCACTTGCTTTCCGCATTAAGGCTACTAATGGATTATATAGTGATGGTGAACAAGTGCTTATCCCTGTATTACCTTCGGCAAGTCCCGTTGTAGAAAGCAATCCTTTCTACATCACTCCCGAAGATAAGGATTACACAATACATCTTCCTCGCCTCAATAGTGATGCAAAAATAACATTTGAATACTGCAACAATCCTGTGTGGTATATTGCCACTGCATTGCCATCTATCAATAGTGACAATCACAGCAATGCCACATCACTCGCACACTCGCTTTTCGCTCATCTTGTGGCAAAGAAGATAGTAAACAATTATCCAGCAATCGGCGAAGCTATTGATTATTGGAAAAAACATCCTCAAGACTCGGTTCTTGTGTCGATGCTTGCAAAAAATGATGACCTAAAGATAGGGAATCTTCTTGCTTCTCCTTGGTTTAAGGAGAGCGAAACACAAACTATGCGCATGGCGCAAATGTGTAACTTACTCAACGCTGAGATTACATCGTCAACCACCGCCAACCTTGTGGACAAACTCGCAGAATTGCAAACCGACGACGGTGGATTTACTTGGTATAAGTATCCCGATGCAAAATCATCGGTTTACACCACTATATATGTACTACAAGTTCTCGGCAAGATAAAGGCATACGATGCTATTGACAACGATAGCAAGTTACACACCCTTATTCAAAAGGGTGTAAGTTATCTCGACCAAGAAATAATTAACCTATTAAATGATAAAAAAGATAAAAAAAATATAAAAAACTTCAGCGAACACCTTTCGTTTGCCTACACGCGCTCCCTCTTCCCCAATTTAGCGATGAATCACGATGTAAAAATGCTCTACGATAACATCACACGCTCACTTTCACTGGAATGGCGTAAGATGAATCTTTCCGACAAAGCTTTTGCCACTATCACTCTTGTCAATTTCGGCAAAGATAAGGAAGCAATGACCATACTTGAGTCACTTCGCCAATTTAGTGTGTACAAACCATCTACCGGTAGATTTTGGGACAATTATCAAGATACCTTTGGAAGATATCACAGCAAAGTTTCACTCACTGCGCTCATATTACAAGCATATCACATGCTTATGCCTAAGGCTGTAGAAATAGACCAAATTCGTCAATGGCTATTGCTCGAAAAACAAGCCACTGATTGGGGCAATTCGAGCCTTGCTGCCGATGCCGTTTTCGCTTTGCTCACCACAGGCTCCGATTGGCTTACCAATAATCAAATGCCTGTAATCAAATTCAACAATGCTCCTATCGCAATGAATAGAATCGACCAAATCCTCGGATATGGCAAGGTGCAGCTTGATGTAAGCAACATAAGCACCAATTCTATCACGATAAAACGCAATGGAGGCAAGCCATCTTGGGGTGCTGTGTATAGTCAATATAACGCACCGATGACCGATGTGAAAGCTCACGCCACCGACGACATCGCCATCAACAAGGAAGTACGCCCATATAATGGAGCTACCGAATATAAAGTGGGCGATAAGGTACAAATACGACTCACCATCGCCTGCAACCGCAATGCTGAATATGTGACACTTACCGACGAACGACCAGCGTGCATCGAACCTGCCGACCAAATTTCAGGTTATCGATATGCCGATGGTATCGGTTACTATTTAGAAACAAAAGACTCAGCAACAAATATTTTCTTTAATTATTTGCCTAAAGGCACTCACATTGTCACCTACGACGCCTATGTCACCAACATTGGTTCGTTTCATAGTGGAGTGGCTACAATACGGTGCCAATATGCACCACAAATCACAGCGCACTCGGCTGGCGATATTATTTCGGTAAAATAAGGCACATAAGTTTCGGTATTTTTCAGTAAAATGTAGTAACTTCGCATAATTGAAAGAAAATTAAAATGAACTCACGAATTTTCCTATCGTTGCCACATCTTGGGGGCAACGAAATGAAATGGATAGAAGAAGCCTTCGAAGGTAGTTGGGTAGTGCCATTAGGCCCTAATGTCAACGAGTTCGAACGCCTTCTTGGTGTCTATTTAGGTAATCCCAATATAGTAGCATTGAGTGCAGGCACTGCAGCCTTGCACTTGGGGCTTGTGGCTCTTGGCGTAGAGGCTGGCGACGAGGTTATCTGTCAGTCGTTCACTTTCGCAGCAAGTGCTAACCCTATCCTCTATCAAGGGGCTACACCCGTGTTTGTTGATAGCGAACCCATAACATGGAATATGTGCCCTATTGCCCTTGAAGAAGCAATCGTAGAGCGTAAAAAGGTCACAGGAAAGTATCCTAAGGCTATCATTCCTGTTCATTTATATGGAATGCCTGCCAAAATGGACGAAATAATGGCTGTAGCCGATAAATATGGTATCCCCGTACTTGAAGATGCTGCCGAAGCTCTTGGTTCTACTTATCGAGGCAAACAATGTGGTACTTTCGGCGAATATGGCGCACTCAGTTTCAACGGCAACAAAATCATCACCACTTCGGGTGGTGGTGCCCTTATTTGTCCTAATGCCGAAGCCGACAGTCGCATCAAATTCCTCGCCACACAAGCACGCGAGAATATGCCTTATTACTACCACAATGTAATAGGATACAACTATCGATTGAGTAATATAAGTGCAGGTATTGGCTGCGGACAAATGCAAGTGCTCGACGAGCATGTGGCACGCCGCCGCGCAATTCACTCGCTCTATACCGAGCTTCTGAAAAATATCGAAGGAGTAACAGTGATGCAAAATCCATCTGCCGACTACAACTCAAACTTCTGGCTCACTACTATCACATTCGACGAACGATGGGACATCACTCCAGAAGACATTAGATTGGCTCTTGAAGCAGAAAACATAGAGACTCGTTGGCTATGGCGACCTATGCATATGCAACCGGTTTTTGCAAATGCTCTTTACTACGGAGATCAATGTGCACAACACTTGTTTGAGCACGGACTTTGCCTTCCAAGTGGTTCATCACTTACCGATGACGAAATACGCAGAGTAGCCAATGCTCTAATCGCATTTTTTAACAGTAAAAAATAATAACAGATATATATGGAAGAAACTAACAAAAAGGTAGCACTTATCACAGGTATCACAGGACAAGATGGCTCTTTCCTTGCCGAATTCCTTCTTGAAAAGGGCTACGAAGTTCATGGTATCATTCGCCGAAGCAGTTCGTTCAATACTGGACGCATTGAGCATCTATATTTCAACGAATGGGTGCGCGATATGAAGCAAAATCGCACCATCAATCTGCACTATGGCGATATGACCGACTCAAGTTCGCTTATTCGCATCATTCGTGAGGTGAAACCTACCGAAATATATAATCTTGCAGCACAAAGTCATGTGAAGGTATCGTTTGACGTACCTGAATACACTGCCGAAACCGATGCAGTGGGTACTCTTCGCCTTCTCGAAGCAGTGCGCATCCTTAATCGCGAGAAAGTGACTCGCATCTACCAAGCAAGTACATCTGAACTCTATGGTAAGGTGCAAGAAGTTCCTCAATCCGAAACCACCCCATTCTATCCTCGCAGTCCATACGGATGTGCTAAACTATATGGTTTCTGGATTACAAAGAACTATCGCGAAAGTTATGGAATGTATGCCGTAAATGGTATCTTATTTAACCACGAAAGTGAACGCCGTGGCGAAACATTCGTCACTCGCAAAATCACTCTTGCAGTGGCACGCATCGTAAATGGTCTGCAAGACAAACTATATCTTGGCAATCTAAACGCTCTTCGCGACTGGGGATATGCTAAGGACTATGTAGAATGTATGTGGCTCATTCTTCAACAAGACGAACCTGAAGATTTCGTGATCGCTACAGGCGAATACCATAGCGTACGCGAATTCACCACCCTTGCATTCCGCCGTGCAGGCATCGAACTTGAATGGCAAGGCGAAGGCGTAGAAGAAAAGGGTATAGACAAGGCTACAGGCAAAGTGCTCGTAGAAGTAGATCCTAAATATTTCCGTCCTTGTGAAGTAGAACAATTGCTCGGAAACCCTACCAAGGCGAAAGAAAAACTTGGTTGGAATCCTCGCAAAACATCTTTTGAAGAACTTATCAACATTATGGTAGATAACGACATCAAGAAGGTGAAAGAAAATCCTGATTGCGTAAGATAATCCCCTATTCTCAATGAATAAAGACTCTAAAATATACGTTGCCGGACATCGAGGACTTGTAGGTTCTGCCATTTGGAGAAACCTCGAGAGCAAAGGCTACACCAACCTCGTAGGACGCACGCACAAAGAACTCGACCTATTGGATGGTGCTGCAGTAAAACGTTTCTTCGACGAGGAGCAACCCGAGTATGTGGTGCTTGCAGCAGCCCATGTGGGAGGAATCATGGCTAATAGCCTTTATCGTGCAGATTTCATCTACGAGAACCTGCAAATTCAGCAAAATGTAATAGGGGAAAGTTTCCGTCACGGCGTAAAAAAATTACTTTTCCTCGGTAGCACTTGCATCTACCCTCGCGAAGCATCTCAACCCATCGCCGAAACCGAACTACTCACCTCACCACTTGAATATACCAACGAGCCTTACGCCATAGCTAAGATTGCCGGTTTGAAATTGTGCGAAAGTTTCAACCTTCAATATGGCACCAATTACATTGCTGTGATGCCTACCAATCTCTATGGTCCTCGCGACAATTTCAATCTTGAGACAAGCCATGTGCTTCCTGCTATGATTCGCAAGATTTATCTTGCCAAGCAACTCAACGAAGAAAATTGGGACGCTATCCGTAAGGATTTGAATGCACGACCTATCGAAGGCATATCGGGCGACAACAGCGATAGCGAAATTATCGCCATCCTCGCCAAATATGGCATTCACGCCGACCACCTTCTCCTATGGGGTAGTGGAAAACCTTTGCGCGAATTCCTATGGAGCGAAGATATGGCAGATGCTTCGGCGTTCATTATGGAAAATATCAATTTCCACGACACCTATGAAGGCGAACCTATCACCCCAGGCACTCCAGAGATGGCAAAGCGTGGTATTCGCAATTGCCACATCAATATCGGAAGTGGAAAAGAAATCACTATAGCCACTCTTGCTCAACTATGCAAGGACGCAATTGCTTATAACGGAGAGATTCGTTGGGACGCAACCAAACCCGATGGCACTATGCGTAAACTCACCGATGTGTCGAAACTTCACGCACTCGGATGGCAACACAAAATGGAAATCGAGGACGGCGTGAAAGCCCTATTCGATTGGTATATTACGAATTTATAAACATCTAACAACATAACACATTATGACAATCAAAAAAATCTTTGCATTAGTAATGAGTATTTTCACATTGTCGGCTGTGGCACAAAACACAGCTCAAGAGGCTCAAGACCAAGCGCACAAGTACACCGACTACTACTACCAACGCAAGTCGCTATTCGCTGAACTTCCTATCACAAGCAACGACATCGTATTCTTCGGTAATAGTCTTACCAACGGCGGTCGTTGGCACGAAATGTTCAACAATCCTAATATCAAAAATCGTGGTATCGTGGGCGACATCGTGCAAGGTCTGTATGACCGTGCCGACCTCATACTAAAAGGTCAACCTAAAAAGATTTTCCTTCTTATCGGTACTAACGACATTTCACACCACGTGGGCGCAGATAGCATCGCACGTGCACTCGACAAACTTATTGCTCGCATCAAGACCGAAAGTCCTAACACCGAACTTTATATGCAAAGTCTTCTTCCTTACAACAACGACTTTAAGCGTTACAAGAATCTTTTCGGTGAAGAAATGACTGTGCTCGAAGCTAATGTATTATATGAGCAAGTAGCACGCAAGCACAATGTGCCTTGGATTAACCTTTTCCCTTGGTTTGCCGATCGCGAATGCAAACTTCGCAAGGAACTTACCAACGATGGTCTTCACCTCAAAGAAAATGGCTATAAGATTTGGCGCGACGAGGTAGCTAAATATGTCGACGCGAATGCTAAATTCCACGATACAGACCTCTACCCTCTTGACTCTGAAGATATCATTATGCTCGGTGGCACACTTGTGGGATATGCCGAATGGCACGAACTTCTCGGCTTGCCTAATGTGAAGACTCGCAGTCTTGGCGATGTGTGCGACTACATTCACGCAAGTGCAAAGCGTTACGCTCAAAACAAACCCGCAAAAATGGTGCTTCTATCAAGCTACAACTATGACAAAGAAGCAAAGAAAGTGAATGTGACTGCCAATTTCAGCGTTGATACCATCGTGATGAGTATGGAAAAGGCTATCGTTGCAGTAAAAGAAGTATCTCCTACTACCGAAATCATTTTGCAAAGCATTATCCCAGTTAACTCTTCTTACGAAAAATACGCACCTTTCAATAGCAAGGATGTGGCAAAGAAATTTAAGAAGGCTAATAAAGAACTCAAGAAACTCGCTAAGAAGCACAATGTTACTTGGGTGGACCTTACACCTGCACTTGCCGACGAAAACGGCGAACTCAAAGCTGAATTCACTAACGACGGCTATCACCTAATGGGTAAGGCTTACACAGCTTGGGCTGCAGAACTTCGCAAAGCATTAGGTCTACAATAAGGAAAATTTCTTAACTCAATATACAAATGGTGGCTAAATCTCATTTTAGTCACCATTTTTTTGCTCAATATTGGACATACAAGACTAATCAGACTAATAAGTACATTAAAATCCCACTCATCTTCTAAAAAATAGGCTGACCAAAGTTAATAAGGTCAGCCATTTCAAGTTAATAACATTTTAAAACACATTATTTCTATTAGTGACTATGGGGACAATCAAGTCCCCATAGCCTATTATTTCAGAGTAGTATTCAATCAAAAGACATTATACTAACACTTTTTTTCAATTATTCAGCAGAAACAACTGCGTAGTTACCTACACGTTCTACCTTATAACCAGTTGGAACATAAGCAGTAGGATCGAACTTATATTTTTCAACATTTACTTGGAACTTACCACCAGTGATTTGCAATGCACCACCAGTAGACAAATAAACCGGTACTCGAGTATCTTGCATATCACCCCAAGTACCACCAGTCACATATACTCTTGCATTATTTTCCGCAGCAATATAACGTATACCAGTGTTAGTCATATCATATGTACCACTTTTAACTGTTAGTGTTGCATTATTTACATAGAACATATTACGACCTGAACTAGCGTATTTAGGAGTAAGAGTAACATTGTTCACATTAACATTTGCACCACCAGAAACGTAAATACCACCGCCACCATTCATAACAAGGTCATTGATAGTAACATTTAGAGCACCAGAAACACCCAAACTATAGTTCTTTGTAGTTTTACCACCAGCAACGAACTTATAGCCATTACCAAGGATAATCTTATTAGTGCCAACAGTTACATATGATGTACCAAAATCGAGATCAGCAGCTACATTGATGTAAGCAATACCAGCATTTGCAGCTGCTGCATTAAATTCATCTGCATTATGAACTGTAACCATAGAAACTACTTGATACCAATTGTTTTCAAGTTCAAGTACACCACAATTCTCAGCCAAGAAGTTAGTACCTTCACCTTCGGCAGCATTATTTGCTGGGTTGAAGTTTTGGAATAGACCACCCTTTACTTCAATAGTAGTAGTAGCACGGTCAGCATCCTTCTTGTTCAACAAGTACTTGCTTGAGTTTTCATTAGGGAATGTACCACCATTAACAGTTACTTTACCATTGCCACGAGCATAGATTACTGCATTAGGATCACCATTAGCATCAACACCTGACTTGAATGTACCACCATTCACGATTAGGTTACCTTTAACAATTACTGCATAACCATCATTACCTGTTACTGCCTCGATTGTACCTTCGCCATTGATTGTAAGTGTAGCACCTTCT